>CAZPEP010000043.1:0-49317 GCA_964585685.1 uncultured Eubacteriales bacterium
GGCCCTTAACGGCATAACCTATCTCCCCCAGGAGGGATCGGTCTTTCTCAAGGCCTCGGTCGCCGACAACCTCAACCTCGTCCTTGAGCTCCAGCCCCGGACGCGGCGGGAGCGGCAGGACGCCGCCCGGGGGCTCCTCGAGGAGATGGGCCTCCTCGACCTGGCCGGCCAGTCCGCCGACAGCCTCTCCGGAGGCGAGCGGCGGAGGCTCGAGATCGCCCGGGCCCTCGTCCTCGACCCGAAGTTCCTCCTGCTCGACGAGCCGTTCACCGGCATCGACCCGCTGACCATCCTCGAGCTCCAGAGGATCATGGCCCGCCTCCGGGACAAGGGGATCGGCATCGTCCTCACCGACCATAACGTCCGGGACACTTTCAAGATCGTCGACAGGGCGTATGTCATCGACGAGGGCGAGATCCTCATCGAGGGGACGCCGACGGCCGTCGCGGCGGACGGGCGGGCACGCGAACGGTTCCTGGGCAAGGGATTCGAGCTGGGGGAAGAGGTCCGCTCCTAGTCCTCGTCGCGGAAGAGCCTGTCCCCGAGCGTCTCCCCGAGGAAGAAATAGAACAGGAAGAAATAGAGGACGAGGAGCGCGGCGAAATAGGCCAGCAGGCCGGACGAGGCTTTCCCGAGCATCTGGAACAGGGTCACGTCCATGGATCGCGCCGCGATCCACAATGACGCCAGCCAGAAGACGGCTACGAAGAGGACGTCGAAGGACTTCGCCTTGAGGAAGACGGAGAGCTTGAAAGGCGGACGCGGCCGCTCTTTCCTCTCCTCCGTCTCCTCTTCCAACTCCTCGGCCCCTTCATCTTCGCGGACGATCCGCCGCCGACCCGCGGCGGGGGGCGGGGCGGTCCGCTCCGGTTCATCTTCGCGCGAGATTTCCCGCTCGAACGGCAGGGCGGCCTGGGTCACCTTTTCGGGAAGACCCATCCCGGAATCGGCGACGCGTGCGCGGGGCGGCCGGACCGGTTCCTTTTCCTCGAGCTCGGCGTCTACGTCCACAGCCTCCGGCTCTTCGAGCTCCCGGTCCTCTATGTCATCCTCGCGCATCATTTCTACTTTCACTTCGGGACTCGGCTCGACGCTCCCGTCCTTGATCTCCGCCGCCCAAGGCGGCAGGCTTTCCTCGGCCTCCCGGGTTCCGGCCCGGCTCAACCGGCTTTCCTCCTCACGTTTCTTGAGGACCTCCAGGAAATTCTCGACCTGTTCCTTTCCGAGCTCCGCCGTCCTGCCTATCTTGTCGAGGTCGCTCGTATCGAAGGTCAGCGGTTTCTTTGTCGGGAGAGGCGTCGCCGCTTCGGCCTCCGGCTCCCAGGCAACTTCTTCCCGTTCGGGCTTCGGCTCTTCTCCGGGCGGGGGCTCTTCCTCCCCGGGAGCGGAGAATATCACCGGAATCTCGGATGTCCCGGGCCTCGTGGTGAAGGGAAGTTCGGGAATGTTATCGCGTTCCGCTTCATCGACAAGCACCACTTCCTCCGGCTCCTCGTCCTCTTCGTCATCCTCATCTTCGTTTTCAGGCGCCCCGTCATCTTCGGGGGGCGGCTTTATGTCCGAATCGGGCGATTTGCCCTTGTCGTCCTCGAGCTCGTCCTCATCCTCGTCCTCGGGGTTTTCGACGGGCTTATCTGCCCCGGGCTCGGGGATCTCGTAGTCTTTCTCCTCGATGTCGGCGTCGATGATCTTGTCGCCCGGGATCTCCTCCTCGACGGCCCCGTCATCGGGGAAGAGCAGCTGGGTCCCGCAATTGTTGCAATACTGTTCTTTCTCGTCGATGAGCGCCCGGCAGTAGGGACACCGCTTGATGGCCATTAATCAATTTATATTGAGAATTTTGCCTCTTGTCAACCGGACTTTCGCGCCGGCGCGGTTTGCCTAATACAAGAGCCCGTTTCCCGCAGGCCTGAAGCTGGGGTTCCGCGCTTTCCGGCCTTGGTTGACATTGACCCCGTTTCCCGTAAAATAAATGCGCCGTGGGCGATTAACTCAGAGGTAGAGTGCTACCTTCACACGGTAGAAGTCAGAGGTTCAATTCCTCTATCGCCCACCAGCCCTCTTTTAAAGACGTTTTCGAAGCAGCTTTGGGGAGCGCACCTCGGATTTCTTTGCCTTGCGCTTATTTTCTCTTCACCGGCCCCAGATATTTGTCAAGCCAAGCCAGGCTTTCCTTGATGTATTCCGTCAGCGGGATGATGTGGTCTGTATCGTACAGGATCAGCCGCTTGTCGGCTTCAGGAGTACCCAGCAGGTCGAACATCGGCTTCACCGTGAGCTCTAAGGGAAAGGTCATGTCGTACCTGCCGTTGAGCATCAGGGTGGGGATCTTTATCCGGTTGACGTAATTTATTCCATCGACCTCAGGGCGAGTGTTTCCCCACATGCCTCCGCCATTCAGGATGCTCACTTTCAGGCGGTCCTCGACGGCCGGTATGAGGGCTCCATAGATCCCTCCCCAACTGAAACCCAGATAGGCCAGCTTCTGGATGTCGATGTCGGAACGGGTTTCCAGATAATCAACGCTTCTTCTAAAATCCTTGACCACCTTGATGAAATACTCGGAATATTGGCGCGTGTTGGCGCCCGCTTGAATGCCCTGGAGGGCGTCGCTTTTCCGTTCAAATGTCCCCTTGTAGATCGGGAACATTACGGCGCGACCGCTTTTAACTAGGGAAGGGAATAAGAACAAGCTCGAGATCTTTTCAAAGATACCCGAGAGATTTTCAAGGTCCTTGCTGGACCCGCCCCATGTCACGTCCAAGCCGGGGAAAAATATGAGGGTCTGGAAAGGAGGAGAGCTGTTCTTGGGAAGGTAAAGAAAAGCAGGGACCCGCTCGTTCTCATAGGCAGCGGCAAAAGAGACTTTTTCGATGATCCACTCTCTGGCGGTATCGTCGCGCAATTCCAGCCGGGCATCCAGATCGACCTTGTCGTAGGCATACTGCTCTTTATAAACTTGGAAAACTTGATCGGATACGGGTTTTTCCTTGTAGAAATCGGGATATCCCTCGATCTTAATGAGAGCCAGGTCGGCCTGGGGAACCTTCTGAGGGTGAATGTCAAGGCAGCAGCGGAACCCGTTCTTGGCGGAACGATCAAATGGAGGGAGCTGGCTCAAGTTGCCGAACATGTAAGAGGCATCGCCCCAAGCGCCTCCCCGGACGAGCCTTCCCATTTGCGTTTGATTGAAGCACCATTCTCGTACGTTCCCGCCCATGTCGTACAGTCCAAAGGGCGTGATCGCCGGATTGCTCCCCACCCGCTCCGGCCCCTTGCCCTTGAAATTACTCTGAGGAACAAAGAATTCGCTGAACGACTTGCTCGCGATCAACTCCGTGAGGTTGCCCCTGGCGATCTCCCAGTGAGATCCGCTGGGCAGGGCCTTGCCCGCGTATTCGGCATACGCGGCGGCCTCGTACCAGCTGATCCCTGACACCGGGTAATCATCCGCTCCCTCGGGGAAATCTCCGCCCTGCCAGGTCGCGGGACCTGCAAGACCGGTCTTGTCCACGAAAGCGGCCATGGCTTGTTCCCAGCTCATGGGCTTCCCTTCTTTGGCGAAATTGTTTTTCCAGTACTCCCTTTTCAGATACCCTCCATTCAAGATAAATTCCCTGTATTGCCTGTTGGTGACCTCGAAGCGGTCCATGAAGAAATCTTCAAACGAACCGGTTCCCTTGATCTCTCCTCCGCTCACCCTAACCATGCCTGGGGGGATGGATTCTTTCTTATCGAGAATAGCGGAGATCTCACCCGGAAGCCGTTTCCTCGCCTTCAAGTCGATCTTTCCCCAGGACACGGCGGCTGCCATCACGGGCTCATACCCCTCTTTCTCTATTTTGAGTCGCAGGAATGCGATAGGCATTCTTTCATCTTTAATGGGCGATTCGCCAAGATATTCCCACTCCTTCATCGGTTCATGATAGTACTTGACATAGACCTTCGCTCCAGGAGGGTCCGTCAGGATGTTCAGGGGCGTGGAGAAGTTGGCGAATATCTTCGCTAGCTGGGGATCGCGGGGGATGGACTTTTCTGCTTCAACGGCCAGTTCGTAGATCTTCGCGTAAGCCAACAAGCCTTGGTAGTCCAGCGTGGCTCGTAACTCGGCCAGTTGGCCGATCCTGGGCAACAGGTCGTTCCTGGCCCAGCGGACGCGAGCCTGGTGCTTGAAGAACTGGACGCCGGCAATAGCCAGAAGCGCGAGCGCGGCAACTGTCGGCACGGCGACCTTGGGCTTCCGCAGGCGCCGGGCGAGCGTCTTCAGGTTCAGGGCCCCGGGTTTCGCCAACTGGAGCGACGTTTGGTAACCCCTCAGGTCGTTGAGCATCTCCTCGGCTGAGCCGTACCGTGATTCGTGCCGTTTCCTGAGGGCCCGGGCGATGACCTGCTGAAGCTCCTCGGGAACCGGCGGCGTGCGGATCCGGAGCGACTTCGGCTCTGCATGGACGATGGAATAGATGACAGAGAGGTCCCGGTCGCCCTTGAACGGAAGTTCTCCGGTCAACATCTCGTAAAGGACGACGCCAAGTGACCACAGGTCCGTCCGCGAGTCGACTTCTTCGCCCTGTGCCTGTTCCGGCGACATGTAGGCCACCGTGCCCAGGGTGGTCTGGCTCTTGGTGAGAGAGCTCCCGCCGCGGAACTTAGCCAGCCCGAAGTCCATGACCTTGGCCTGGCCTTTCTCCGTGACCATGATATTGGCGCTCTTGATGTCGCGGTGAATGATGCCCTTCCGGTGCGCCTCTCCCAGGCCAGAAGCGATCTGGATGGCGATGTCCAGGGCCTCTTCTGCTTTCAGCGGGCCCCTCCTGATCTTGTCCCGCAGTGTCTCCCCTTCCACGTACTCCATGGCGATGTAGGGGCGTTCTTCGCTCTCGCCAACCTCGTGGATGACGCAGATGTTCGGGTGGTTCAGCGCCGCGGCTGCCTGGGCCTCGATGAGGAACCGCTCCTCGAGCTCAGGCAAGTCCATGGGGTGCGGCGGAAGGAATTTGAGGGCGACGCACCGCTTGAGCTTGATGTCTTCCGCCTTGTAGACGATCCCCATGCCGCCCCGGCCGATCTCCTCGACGATATTGTACTTTCCAGCGACAAGGTTGCCCTTGGAGACGGCGTAGGCCAGAGTCTCGATGGTCTTTGTCAGGGAGATCGGGGGCAACCCCGCTTGGCTCAAGGGCGTCGCACAGTTGCTGCCGAACTTCGAGCTGTCCTTGTTCTCGGAATGGCAGTTGGGGCATTCCATGGTTCGCCCTCCCCTCAGGATGCTCAATCTATATCACCGGCGGAGTAGCCGGTCAACCGCACAACACAACCCGTCATTTGTGCCCATATTGTGCCCAAAATATGTCAGAGACATCAAAACATATCTAACAATATCGAACTCCATCGAAACCCGGAAGCCCTTAAAAACGGGCTTTTTGCAGAGTAATTCCATTATTTTCTACACCTTATATTTTTCCGCCGCTTCCTACACACGGTAGAAGTCAGAGGTTCAATTCCTCTATCGCCCACCACACCTTACCAGTGACGCCGTCCTTGATCCCCTTTGTTTCTCAAGGGGGCCAGGGGGAAAAGGAAACCCCGTAAATCCGGGGGCGTCAATGGCAATTCTTTCTGACAAATCCCCCCTTCTTCTCTCTTACCTCCCTAACCATTTCCAAAACGGGCGTAATCAAGGCTTCAGGCTTATCCACATGAATATTATGTCCTGTCCCCTCGACGATGATCTGCCTTCCTCCGGGAATCAAAGCGGCCAATTTGTTATTCAAAGCAAGGTCCATTTTTGCCATCTCTTCTATCGCCTCATCGCTGAATATTGGCGGCATGGCTTTTGCTCGACCGGCGGAAGTCAGGATCACAAACGGTATCCGGGGCAGAGGCTTGCTCTTCCTTAACTGTTCCCTGGTAATATTCCGATAATCGGCTTCGGTTTTGGGATCTTCGGGCGCATTGAACCTGTCGACCATGAGTTGCTCAAACGCTTCGAGGTCCTTTCCTTTGAGGATCTTCTTCATTTCGTTCAGAACATCCTCATGCTGGGTGTCCTCCAGGATCAATCCGCCCATGTCATCAGGGCACAGGGATGCAAAGAGCCGGGCAACGCTTCCGCCATAAGAATGACCGACCAGAATGTAGGGCTTGGGAACACCCGATCTATCGAGCAGAACTTGAAGGTCCTTGGCGGATTGCTCGCCATGAGCCGGCAGATCGCCGATCTCGCTTTTGCCAATACCTGCTCGGTCAAACGTCACAACCGTCGCTTTTACAGCTAGGTTCGGGATCACGGAATTCCAATATTCCTTGGGAGCTTCAAGGCCGCTGACCAGGACAACTGTGGGCGAGCCGTTGCCGAACACGCGACAATCCAATTTTCGCCCACCCACGTCGATCATGTGTTCAATTTTGGGCGTTGAAATTTCCGGGAACTGCATTTCTTCCTGAGCAGATCCTTTGAGGCTCATCAGAATTGCGCCGATCAAGAACAGCCTTGTGATAGATGACTTTTGATCCATTTATGGATCTCCCTTATATTCGTTTACCGAGCCGGAGCGGCGTAGGGCTGTTCATGTTCGTCCCGTCCCCGAGCTGGCCGAAGTAGTTATGTCCCCAGGCCCAGAGCGTAACGTCATTCTTGATCGCCACGGTATACCAGCCTGCCGCCACGGATAGCCAATTGGTGTCCGTAACAATTTGGACACGGGTATAGCTGCTCTTGTTTGTCCCGTTCCCGAGCTCGCCGGAGCGGTTCGCTCCCCAAGCCCAGAGCGTTCCGTCCTTCTTGATCGCTACGGTGTGATTACCTCCGGCGACCAATAATGGCAAGGTCGGGCTCGCTCCTTCCCGGCCTCCGCAAGATGTCAGGGCGAGCGATAAGGTCACGAGGACCCATAGGACAAGCTTTGAGGATCTATCCTGCATCTTTGGGACCATGGGCTTTGCGCTAATCCCCTCGATCGCCCGAATTCCGGATTCGTCCCGTTCCGCGATGCCGGGGACAGGCTTCGCGGCGGCGATCCCGCAGAGGTCCGCTCCGAGACCTGCCGCGGATCTTTTGACCGCCTCCGAATCCGGTTTCATCGTGCTTCGAGATTCCCCATACTTGCGCCCGGCGTCGGCCGCAATACCCGTGAAATTGTACGCAGAATCGCCCTTAAAGTCCATTACGGAGCGGAACCTTGAACCCGTCCCTTTCCGATGATATAGTCGAATTCTGGATATCATCGAACCGGATCTCGGAGGAGAACGCCATGACCCCGAAGCGGGCGAATAGGCGCGGGGCGTCGCCGAGGACGGCGGCGGGGGTGACGGTCCTCCTGGCAATGGCTATCTGCGTGTCCGCATTGGCGGCGCGGACAGACAAACTCCAGGGTGCCGGCATCCGAAGCTCGACCTATGGCCGCCAGAATGACCCCGGCCCCGGGTATTGGGCGCGCACCGGGACCGAGATCGCGGCCAAGTTCCCCGGCGCGAAACCGGAAGCCATCTGGATCGTAAGCCGGCTGAAGGGCCGCGGCACCGAGATGTCGTTCCCGGTCCCTCCCGGCGGCGACCCGCTCATCACGGGGATGCCCGAGGACATCAGCGAGCCCGTGCTCCAACTCTTCGACAAGCTCGGCTACCGCGTCTGGCTCCAGACCGAGCCGGGCTGGGCGCCCGTCGAAAAGACCTTCGACGTGATGCTCGACCGCTACGGCCATCACAAGTGCGTCATCGGGGTCGGCGTCGACATCGAGTGGCACCGCTCCAATAACCCCGACCTCGGCGACCCGGTGACCGACGAGATGGCCAGGAGTTGGCTGGCGGCGGCCCGGTCTCATAACCCCTCCTACCGCATGTTCCTGAAGCACTTCCGCGAGAAGGTCATGCCCCCGACCGTCCGCGACGGCATCATGTTTGTCGACGACAGCCAGATCTTCAAGTCGGCGGACGAGATGATCGACGAGTTCGCCAAGTGGGGTAAGACCTTCGCCCCGGCGCCCGTCGGGTTTCAATACGGCTACCTGACCGACAAGCCGTGGTGGGGCCAGATGAAGGACCCGGTCAAGGAGATCGGCGCCCGCATTCTGGCCGCAACGCCGAACACCGAGACGCTGATCTGGGTGGACTTCTCGGTCCAGGACGTCTTTCCGCCCGACACATCCAAGGGAGACCGCGTCCCTCCGAAGAAATAGCTTTGATTTCAGTCCCTGAATGGCCTTAGCTTATGCCCGATTTGTGAACAAAATATGTCAGGAATATCAAACTGTATCTAACAATATCGAAATCCATCGATATCCTAGAGTCCTTAATAACGCGTGTTTTACTGTGGATATCCATTATCTTGTTCGCTTTGCGCTTTTCACACGCCTTCTATACACGGTAGAAGCCAGCGGTTCAATTCCTCTATCGCCCACCACACCTTGCCCGGGACGTTGACAAATCCCCCCTTATTGTAAGGGGGGTCGGGGGGATAAGATCTCCAGACTGATTCGGGGGCGTCCCGGGAGAATCCTGCTGACTAGACCCCTTATTGAAAGAAGGTTGGGGGATAAGATATTGATTCTGACCGGACGCTTTCCATTTTTTGCTCCCACCTCCGACAAAATCAACGTATGGTGTTGTGCTTCATCGGGAGAGTAGAATGAGGATCGCTTCCCGCCGGGACGCGGAAATCCTTGACAAAAGCGACAAAAGGACACTAAATATAGTGGATAGGTATAAGTCTATAGATAGATATTGATGTATAGGACAAAAAAGCTGGCCCCTCTAAGAATCTCGGAATCTGAATGATACAACAGGACTCGGTCCGGACGGAACCCCAGGGACCGCGGGAGGTCTTGATCGCAGGGTTCGCCCCGCACCAGGTGGCCCTTCTCAAGAGCGCCTTCGAAGGCCAATTCGTCATCCATGGCGCGACGGACGGAACGGAGGCCCTCAAGCTCCTCAGGGACATCCCCTCCGTGAACGTCCTCCTCGTTCAGCAGGATATGCGGCCCATGACCGGAGTGGATTTCCTGCGCATCGCTCAGGAACTTTTCGGCGGGCTCGAGAAAACGGTCAAGGTGCTGGCCACAGGCTCGGATGGTCAGGAAAACCTGGGTGGACCGCCCGCCCCGGGCTCCATAGACGCGTTCATCCCCGGAGAATTTCGCGCCTCGGCCATTCTCCTCGAGATCAACCGCCTTCTCTCCAGGCGCTCGCGCGAGAAGCGGGCATCCATGAGGATCACCTTGCCCCGCAATAACGCCATCGGTATCGAGATCGGCCTCAAAGGCAAGGCCGAACTCGGAGACATCGGTGAGAGCGGCCTGTTCCTCAAGACGCGATTCCCCTATCCTGTGGGAAAAACCCTCCCCCTCATCCTGAATATGCCCGGGGCCGATTCGCATCTCGTCCTCGGGAACGTGGCCCGTCGCGACGAAGCCCGGTCAGGGCTCGGGATCCAGTTCCAGACCGTCGGAAAGGGCGCCCGGGACGCGATTTTCGACTTTCTCCGGGACCATTCCTCCCTCCAGGACCTCGATGAGCTGAAGGAACGGTATCCTTTTCTCAAAACGGACGACATGATCGCCTTCCAGGACGAGGGCCGGATCGAATCCTTCCTGATGATCGCCCTCCGGTCCCAGATGGAGATCATCGCCATCTCCCCGCAAACGCGGGCGTCGACGACCCTCCATTTTTCCGACCTGAAGCCCGGCAAGACCTGCGTCCTGGAGGGCAAGGACCTGGACATTAAATTCAAGACCTCGGATTCGGTGTTCATTTCGTTCCAGGCCGGCTACGCAACCTACAATTTCGAGACGAAGGTCCGGCGGATCCGGAAGGAAGGCACCGCGATGGAGTGCTTCTTTCCCAGGATCATGTTCTATTCCGAAAAGCGGGCCATCAAACGGAAGGGCAACGAAGGGAACCTTCGCCTCGAAATCCACATCCCCGCTCCTTTTCAGAAGAGAATCCACGGCCGGATCACGGACTTCTCCGAAGGCGGGGCCAGCTTCATCGCCGAGTCCGACGGCATCGCCCTTCTGGCCGGCACCCCCCTCGAATCGATCAAAATCTTCGATGGCGACAATCTCGTCCGCAACGAGATCGGGGAGATCCGGAACGTCGTCGGCTGGAACGGGGACGCGGCCGGCCTGCTCCGGTACGGCGTCCAATTCGGGATCGGCCGGATGAACATCCAATCCACCCGACCGCTGGAACCCGACCCTCATGCCGTCCAAGAAGGGACGGCGGAAAAGACGCTCCGTCCCCGGATGAGAAGGGCAGCCGACCTGAGCGAGATCGTCCAAAGCCCTCCGGACGTCATCCGGTTGGAGACCACCAGGGGGGAAGAGATCATAGGGCTCTTGAACACCTCCTTCCCGTTGGACGACCGGCCCATTCCGGTCGTCGTGATCCCGCCCGCGTTCGGCAAGACGAAAGAAACTCTTTTCGGCTTGGCCCTGACCCTCATCGAGAATTTTCATCTCCTGGGCAAACCCCTGGCCGTCATCCGTTTTGACGGTATTCGGCGGAAGGGAGAAAGCCACAAGGACCCCGATGCTTCGGCGCCGCCCTACGAGATGCTGAATGCGAGCTTCAGCCAGGGCGCGGACGACATCCGGGCCGTCCTGGATTGGATCCACCTTAATCCACGGAAGCTGAAGGCCAGCTCGGTCGTCCTCGTCACTTTTTCGCTTTCCGCCCTGGAGGCAAGAGTCGCCCTGAAGGAGGAAGCCAATCGCCGGCGGATCGACTATTGGATTTCCTGCATGGGCACGCCCGAGTTTCGGAACCTCATGATCCGCGTCAATTGCGGACTCGATTTCCTTGAGCAATACCAGCTCGGTCTCAAACTGGGAATCATGCCCGTCCTCGGGAATCTCGTGAACGTCGACAATTATGTCGCCGACGGAGTCGCCAACGGAGTCGCCACCCTGGAGCAGGCCCGCGACGATATCCGAAGGATCGAGATCCCCATCACCTGGATCTATGGCGAACACGATCACTGGGTCGAGGCCGGATTTATCCGTGACGTGATGAGCGTCCGGGCTCCCGCCCCTCGCGACGTGATCCCGGTTCCCATCGGGCACAACGCCCGGACTTCCGATGAGGCTCTCCATCTGTTTGGGACCATCACTTCCCTGATCCACAGGTTTCTATATGGGGAGATGTTCCACCCTATCAAGCCCGAAAAGAAGGATATGGACACGATGCGCCGGGCGGAGAAGGACAGGCTGCCGGCGAGAAACCTGAGCAACCGCAAGAGCTACTGGCAGAGATATCTGGTGGGAGAGGATAACCTTCTGGGGTTTGACATCATGAGCCTCGGCGACGATTACGGACAGCTCATGCAAGACCAGCTTCAAGCTCTGGCGCTTTCCCCCGGGGACCGCCTCCTGGACCTCGGCGGGGGAACGGGGAATTTCGTCAAGCATCTCCTCGAGCGGAATCACCCTCTGCCGAACCGGATGACCATCGCAGACCTCATTCCCGAGGCCATGCTCAAAGCCCGCTCCAAACTCATTTCCCTCATCGGCGCAAGAAAAGAAAACGGCCGGCCCGACTTTGTCGGCCTGGATCTCGAACTCAACCGGTTCATCCCCGTCCGCCGATTCCTGCAGGGCGAAATCGGAAGGTTCCGAGATCTGGCCGAGCGGATCGAGGACCTTCCGCTTCACAGCGCCAGGAAAATCGACGAGTCCTTCTCGCCCCGTCTCCACCGGATCCTCCGGGGCGACCCGCTTTCGCCCGAGATCGACCGCTGGCTGAAGAGCCGGTTTGAACTGCCCGAGTACAGGATCATCGTCGATTTCAACCAAGCGACGCGGCATGTCCGGGGTCTTGTCGTCGAGAAGCCGGCTTTCAGGAAAATGGCCTTCCCGGGGGGCCTCGACACGGCTTTCCACATTCCTTTCAAGTCCGGCTCCTACAACAAGATCCTCATGAGCCTGGTCCTGTCCTACCTTTTCAATCCCGTCGAAACCCTCCGCGAGATCCGGCGGATCATCAGCCCCGGAGGTCTATTCGTTCTGTCGAGCATGCGTCCCGATACGGACGCCTCGGGCCCGTTCACCCGGCTGATGGCCAAGATCGAAGCCATGGCTCCGGAAAATTTGCCCCAAGAATGGCCTAAGGATCTCCTCCTCCATTCCCTCCGCTCCTTCCTGAACGACGCCCAGGCCCTGGTCGATCTGGAGGAAGCGGGAACGTTCGATTTCTTCGATCCAGAAAAGCTCGAAGGGCTCCTGGACGAAGCGGGATGGGAGATCGTCCGGACGATCCCCTCCTTCGGCGACCCCCCCCAGGGATATGTCGTAGCCGCCAAAGTGAGAGAGACCCATGGATAACGAACGAAGCGCGTTTGAAGAAAGACTGAACAACGAAAACAACCTGCGGGCGAGGGCCCGTTTAGCGATCATCATCAGCATGATCCTGTACCCGGCGTTCCTGATCCTCGACGCCATTTACACCCCCATGTTCTTCAGGCAGTTCCTTGTCATCCGCCTATCGGTCGTCGCCATCCACGTCCTCCTTCTCATCGCGTTCTCCAGGACCAAGTCGAATCGCGGCTTCATCAACCTCGGCATGATCATGTGTCTCTCGGACGCCGCCGGGATCGCCATCATGATCCAGATCCTCGGCGGCTTCCTGACAAGCTACTACCAGGGACTGACCATCATCATCATGGGCATGGTCGTCGTGATCCCGCTCGCTTTCAAGGAAACGACCATCCTCTATGCCCTGATCTGGGCAAGCTACGCCTTCCCCAGCCTCATCAACATGCCCAACGAAGCCGGCTCCTGGCGGTTCGTCGTCAACAACCTGTTTTTTCTGACGTCCATCATTGTCATCGGCACGTTCGGGTCCTTCATGACGGACAACATCCGCCGCCGGGAGCTTAAAAACCGTATCCGTCTCGAGGAACTGACGGAGGTTCTCAAGGAATCGAACCTCAAACTGCAGAGCCTGGACAAGCTCAAGACGCAATTCTTTTCGAACGTCAGCCACGAGCTCCGAACGCCCTTGACCCTGATGCTGGTGCCCCTGGCCCCGATACTGGATCAGAAGATGGGCCCGATCTCCGCCAAGCAGAAAGAAACCCTCGAATCGATCCGGAGCAACGGCGTCAAGCTCCTCAAGCTGATCAACAATCTCCTCGACCTGGCCAAGCTCGAGGAAGGGAAGATGCGGCTCAAGGTCAAGACGGTGGATTTCATCGAATACACGGGGGCGTTTCTCGCGACCATCAAGCCGCTGGCCGACCGGAAGCGGATCAAGCTCTTCCTCCAGCACCCGCCGCACAAGGTCGATCTGGTCATCGATCCGGACCAGTTCGAAAAGGTCGTCATGAATCTCCTGTCCAACGCCGTGAAATTCACGCCCGAAGGCGGGCGGATCACCATCTATATCGAGGAAACCGAGACCTCGGTTATCCTGACCGTCGCGGACACCGGGAAAGGCATTCCCGAGGATATGCTGGTGAGCATCTTCGACCGATTTTCCCAGGTCGACGGCTCCCTATCAAGGTTGCACGAGGGAACGGGCATCGGCCTGTCATTGGCCCAGGAAATCGCGCTCCTCCATCGCGGCCGCATCCACGCCGAGAGCAAGCTCAACCAGGGATCGCGTTTCATCGTCGAGCTCAGAAAGGGCGACGCCCACTTCGGAGAGGATGTCCTCGACCGCCGGATCACCGACCAACCCGTCGTCCTGAGAAAGCGCGCGACGGATTTGGAGGAGCCGAGGGTCCAGGATATCATCACGAACTTCCGTGACCTCCAGCTCGCCGACCTCGATAAAATCGACTTCCTGGACGACAACGCCGGGAAGGAACGCAAGCACGACTATCATCTCCTGGTCCTCGACGACAACCCCGAGGTCCTCAAGCTCATGAAGCTCCTCCTCGAGAACGAGTTCGACCTGACGTTTTCCACCTCGGCCGTCGAGGGCCTGGCCCTTCTTCGGGAACAGTCCCCCGACCTCGTCCTCTGCGATCTCATGATGCCCGGAATGGACGGGCAACAATTCTGCCGGGCCGTCAAAGGCGACGACGTCCTCAAGCACACGCCGGTTATCCTGGTGACCGCGCGCTCCGGGTCCGATCTGATGGCCGAGGGCATCGAGTCCGGCGCGGACGACTACGTCACCAAGCCCTTCAGCGGAACCGAGCTCAAGGCCCGGATCCAGGCCCTTCTCCGCATCCGAAGCGTCGAAGCCGAGCTCGCCCTCGCCAACCGGAACCTCAAAATGAGAACGAACGACCTCGTCGAGCGCCAGAAAACCCTGTTCATCGCCATGGTCAAATCCCTGGTTTCGGCCCTCGACGCCAAGGACATCTACACCCGCTATCATTCGACCCGGGTCACGGAGTACACCCTCAAAATCGCCGGAAAAATGAACTTCGGCGCCCGGGAGATGGCCGACCTCGAGCTGGCGGCGCTCCTCCACGACGTCGGCAAGATCGGCGTCCCCGAATATGTCCTGAACAAGAAATCCAAACTGACCGAAGAGGAGATGGGCCTGATCCGCCAACACCCGGTCCACGCCGAAAGCATCCTCAAGCCCGTCGTCGAGCTTAACCAGATCTCGAAGATCGTCCGGGCCCATCACGAACGGTACGACGGCACCGGATATCCCGACAGGCTCAGGGGCCTGGAAATCCCCCTTGCCGCCCGCATCATGGCGGTCGCCGACACATACGACGCCATCACCTCGGTGCGCCCCTACCGGGGAGCGGAATCGCATAGCGTCGCCGTCAAGGAGATCATCAAGTTCTCCGGGATCCAGTTCGACCCGGAGGTCGTTCAGCATTTCATCGAGATTGCCGGCGAGATCGCCAAGGATAGGAAACCGGACGACGGGTTCGTCATCTGACGGGCGGGGAGCTCCGGCACCGCCTGGCCCCGGCCTCCTGACAGCACCCCTTTTACCGGACGCGGGGATAATAATTGCTATGCCACTTGATCCGCATCGGGCGCCCGTCCGGGCCCATCTCGAAGACGATCTCTTCCCCGAGGACCTCGTCCTTTCTGACCCGCCGGAACATGTTCTCCCCCGTCTTTTTCAGCTTCGTGATCTCCTTGACAGGATCCCAGGTCGGCAGATCCACGGCGGCGAGGCCGCCCTCCCAGACGATCATCGCGATCTCGCCCCAGGCGCCGGTATAGGAGCCTGTATATTTCTTTAGCTCGGGATCGACCGGCTTCGCACCCAACGGGTCCTTGACCGCGGCCCTGATCGCCGGCGCGACGATGTCGTAGATGCGACGGGCGAACCCCTCCGAATCCACGCCCAGGGCGTTGGACATGAATACGGTGGAGACCCGCTCGTCCGGTTTGAGAAGGATCCCCGTGCGATAGCCCGGACAGGACCCTCCATGACCGACAAAGGCGTTCGCATCGCCTTTCATGACCGAAAAGCCCAGGCCCCATACGGTCTCGAAGTCGGGATCGACCCAATGGACGCGGTACATCTCGCGCAGCGTGTTCGCCTTGAGCACCTCGGTCCTTCCCGTGCCGAGAAGGCGAAACTGCCATTGGGCAAAACGGGCAAGGTCCTCGGCCGTCGAAGCGAACCCGGCCGCCGGGGCGATGCCGCGCACCTGGAAAAACGGGAGCAGGGGCCGATCGCCGTTGCGCGTCATGCAGCCGTAGCCGGTCGCGAGCCGCGCTCCGCGTTGGTTCTCCGGCATCTCGGGCGTCGTGCTCGTGAGCTCGAGCGGGTCCAGGATGTTGCGCCGAACGTACTCGTCATAGGGCATTCCGGAGGCCGCGGCAACGACCTCGCCCGCCAGGGTGAGCCCGAGGTTCGAGTATTGAAAATACGCTTCGGCGGGATAGAGCGTCTGCTGCTTCGAGATCCGCTCGACGATCTCGTCGTGCGTGGGGAACGGGAAACCCGGGCCGGTCCAATACGGATAATCGGACTCGCGGGGAAGCCCCGAGGCATGGGTGAGAAGGCCCTCGATGGTGATCTCGGGACCTTCGGGCTCCGTCCTTTGGATGGTGAACCAAGGCAGGTGTTTGCCGACCGGGTCATCCAGGCGAAGTTTCCCGGCGTCGCGCAGCTGCATCACGGCGATGCTGGTGAACAGCTTGGAGATCGAACAGATGCTGTAGATCGTGCCCGGAGCCGCCGGCGTCTTGCGCGAGAGGTCGGCGTATCCGAAACCTCCGGTCCAGAGGAGCTGCTGGTCATGGATCACCGCCGCGGAGACACCCGGGATCTGGCCGTAGGCCCGCTGGGCTTCGAGCCAGACACCCAGAAACTCCAGGGCCGATGCCACGCGCGGATCGCCGGCAAGCCCTTGAGTTTGAGAAAAAGCCGGACCGGAGAGAACAAAGACGACGAGGACGAGCATTATGAATGATCGGATCTTTTTCATCGGGTAATGCTTCCTTCTTCGGAATTTTTTAATTATAGGTCTTTCCTTGGTCGTCTGCGAGGCAATCGAACCGTAACCCGCCGCGCCGTCTAGGCTTCCTGGACTTCCGTCTTCTGTTCTTTCTTCTTGTTCCAAGCCTTGCGGATGAGGAGGAGCATGACGAGGAGCAGGGTGCAGATCATGACCCGGGCGCCCCAAAGGTAAGGCCGGTTGGCGGGGTCTTTCCCCTCCATCAGGAACTCCTTGACCGCGTCCTGGTAGGTCCACACGCCGAGCATGATGAGGAGGTAGACCGGGGTGACGTAAGTGAGAATGAACTTGAAGACTTTGGGAACCTTGAGGTCGGCGCCCTTGTGCATCTCCTCCCAGCCGTTCTTGATCTTAAAGACCCAGGAAAAGAGGATGATCTCCATGGCCGCGAAGACGACCAGGCCGAACGTGCCGGCCCAGAAGTCGAGCTCGTCGAGGAAGCCGAACTTGAAGAAGGCGATGACGAAGGCGGACATGGTGACCAGCACGGAGAAGACAACGATGACGGCCTTTCCGCGCTTCCACTTGAACTCGTCCTCGAGGAAGGCGACGGCCGGCTGGGTCATGGCTACCGACGAAGTGATGCCGGCGATGAAGAGCAGGAAGAACCACATGCCGCCGAAGATCTGGCCGAGCGGGATCTTCTGGAAAATGACCGGCAGGGCCTGGAAGCCGAGGTTGAAGGCACCGCCTTGGGCAATGACCTGGGTTTCGGCCAATCCAAAGAAGGCCACGGCGACCGGGATGGCGATCGTGCCGCCCAGAATGACCTCGGCGAACTCGTTTGTCGACGATGTCGTCAGGCCGTTCAGTGTGATATCCTGCTTTTCCCTGACGTAGGAGGCGTAGGTGTTGATAATGCCCTGGCCCAAACTCAGGGTGAAGAAGATCTGGCCGGCAGCGACCAGCCAGACGGAAGCCGACCCCAAGCGGCTGAAGTCCGGGTTCCAGATGTAGCCCATGCCGTTAGCGATGTTCATTTCCGGCTGTGACGGGTCCGGCGTGCCCAGGGTCAGGACCCGGACGACGAGGATTATGCCGAAGATGAAGAGGAGCGGCATGCCGTACTTGGCCAGGATCTCGATCCCCTTGGAGATGCCCTTATAGAGGAAATAAAAGTTGAGGGCGATGGTGATGCCCCAGAAGATCAGGACCGGGGCGAGGGAACTGAAGAACTGGTTGGACTCGACCCCTTGGAAGCCCCTCAGGAACTGGCCCATGGCGTCGCGATTGGCGTGGCCGAAGTACTTGCCCGTCACCGAGAACCAGGAGTAGCCCAGGCACCACGACTCGATGAAGTTGTAGTAGATGACGATGACGAAGGGGATAACGATGCCCAGGGCGCCGAGGTACTTCGAGGGCGCCTTTTTCCACATGACGTGAAACATGCCGGGGGTCGTGCCGTGGCCCCTGACCCCGCCCATGCGGCCGATCGTCCACTCGACCCACATCATCGGGATGCCGAGGAGGATGAAGGCGACGAAATAGGGGATCATGAAGGCGCCGCCGCCGTTGGCCGCGGCTTTGGCCGGGAAGCGGAGAAAATTGCCCAGCCCGATGGCGTTACCGGCCACAGCCAGGATGAGACCGATACGCGAGCCCCACTGTTCGCGGCCGCCCGCTTCGACGACGACATCGGGCTTCTTGCCGAAGAGGACGCGGGAGAAGCAGTAGATGGTCAGGACCAGGATGAACCCCCAGCCGAAGACGAGGAAAAACCAGCCGGTAGTGGTCAGGCCTTGCATCATGAGACCTCCTCGAGATAGAAAGGAAAACTAATTACCATAGGAGGCGGCTCCTGTCAAAGGAAATCTACCGGCTTGATAGCCCACGTTCTCTTCGGCCGCCAGGAGAGCTGCGCTCGGCCCGCTCCGGGCTCAGCAGCTCCTTACGGACCGGCCTTCTTGTACCTGGGGTCCTTCCGCCGGGCTTGGCAAGGGCTCGCGTTCAGGGAAGCTGTTGCAAAAATGCGCCCGCGAGGCTAAGATGGATGGACTTTAATCATGACGAAGAAGACCCACGCCGCATTCTTGTTCATGCTGTCCCTATCCGCCCTCGTCCTTGGCCTTCGCGCCGAGGGGTTGAAGGCCGTCCGCGTCCCCCAGGGGCCGAAGATCGACGGGCTCGTCACCGACCCCATCTGGCTGTCGGCCGAACCGTTCACGAATTTCCGTCAGGCCGAACCCCGGCCCGGCGAGGACCCGACAGAATCGACGGAGCTCAGGGTCCTCTACGACCACGCGAACCTGTACATCGGGGTCCTGTGCCGCGACAGTGAGCCTGGGCGTATCTCAGCCAACAACATGGCCCGCGACGGCGGCAGCGCCGAGGAGGGCCAGCACTACGGGCACACGCCGCAGGGGCCGAGCGACGACCTCGTCCGGGTGCTCCTCGACCCGTTCCAGGATAAGCGGTCCGCCTACCTCTTCTTCGTCAACCCGCTCGGCGCTCGGGGCGAAGGGCTCGCCTACGCAGGCGAAGCCAGCCTCAATTGGGACGGCATCTGGGAAGCGAAGGGGCAGGTCCTCAAAGACGGCTGGAGCGCCGAGCTGAGGATCCCATTCAAAACGATCTCCTTCAAGCCGGGCCTCGCGGTCTGGGGCATCAACGTCGAGCGCGTCATTGCCCGCAAGCAGGAAACCATTCGACTCTCGGGGACGAACCGGGACAGCAAGTTCGAGAACCCGATGGAGGCGTCGGCCCTGGAAGGCATCGAAGGGGTCGAACAGGGCAAGGGCATCACGTTCCGGCCCTATGGGCTCGTGAGCGCCGCCAAGGAGCGCCCGAAGCCCGGGGACTGGAAGGCCGACGGCGGTTTCGACATCTATAAGAATTTCACGCCCAACCTGGTCGGGGCCGTCAGCTATAGCATGGACTTCGCCGAGACCGAGGCCGATGAGCGCCGCATCAACCTCACCCGGTTCCCTTTGTTCTTCCCGGAGAAGCGGATGTTCTTCCTGGAGGGTTCGGAGACGTTCAGCTTCAGCTCGAGCATCAGCTTCATTCCCTTTATCAGCCGTAAGATCGGGCTCTACGAGGGCCGCCAGGCCCCCGTGGTGTTTGGGACCAAGCTCTACGGCAAGATCGGCGACTGGAACCTCTCGGCCATCGACGTCCAGACCGGCCGGTTCGAGGGCTTCGCGGGCCGCAACCTCTTCGCCGCCCGGATGACCCGGAACATCTTCGCCGAGAGCAAGATTGGCTGGATCCTGACCAACGGCAGTCCAACCGGCGAGCGAAACACCCTGGCCGGGGTCGACCTGAATTACTCCACGTCCCGGTTCCTTGGGAACAAGAACCTAATGTCCGCCGTCTGGGCGGCCTACAACTGGAACGAGCAGAAAGAAGGGCGTCACCACGGGTTCGGCGCCCGGGCGGAGTTCCCGAACGACCTCTGGAACGGTGAGATTACGTACGCCTATTACGGAGAGGCGCTCGACCCCGGATTGGGCTACATGATGCGGAAGAGCATGCAGACGTTCTACGTGAGGGCGTCCTACCAGCCGAGGCCGCGGGCCGGCTTCCTGGACGGGCTCGTCCGGCAGTTCTCCTTCCAAGCAAGCGTCGACTATTACTGGGACCTCGCCGGGAGGCTGGAGACCCGGCGGATCAACCTGGTCCCGCTCAGCTTCCGGACCGAGAGCGGGGAGCAGTTCCGGTTCGAGATCGTTCCCAACCGCGACGTCCTGCCCTACCCGTTCGAGGTATCCCGGGGCGTCATCCTGCCCGTCGGGCCTTACGACTTCACTAACTACCTGGTCTCTCTCAACACGGCGACCCACCGGCCGGCGGCCCTCAACCTGAGCTTCACCACGGGGAATTTCTATTCCGGCCGTCTCGACGAGACAAAGGCCGGGTTGACGATCAAGCTCAAAGGAACCGCTAATTTGGGGATCGACGTCGACCTTGTCCGCGGCCGCCTGCCCCAGGGGCGGTTCAGTGAGAACGTCTACCAGGTCAAGGCCGATATCTTCCTGTCGCCCGACCTCGGGCTGATGAACTACATCCAGTACGACAACATCTCCCGCGAGCTCGGCTGGAGCGCCCGCCTGCGCTGGCAGGTCTCCCCGGGCAACGAGATCTACTTCATCTACAACAGGAACTGGGAGCGACGATGGGACCCGACGAGCCGCTTCGTCCCCCTCGGGGAGCGCGGGGTCTTCAAGATCTCTTTATCGATCCGGCCCTGACGGCTCCCGACCTAGCCAATTATCGCCCCGCGTTCTATAAGCGCTATATTAGGTCAATGTTTTACCTGAAACGCTCCCGGGCGCAGACGATCATCGTTTCCGCCCTTGCCATCCTTCTCGCGGCCTCGTGCGTCCGCTATCGCCCGAGGCCCTGACCTTGGCCGCCTTCTACTATAGCCCCGACATGGACGTGGCCCGCGCCCAACGGGGCATCGCGCGCGCGGGCAGGATTAAGGCCGGAGAGCGCATCAATCCGGCGCTGAACCCCCTGCTGGGATATGACGCCACGTCGCCCATCAGCGGATATTCGCAAGGATCTCCTGGAATTCCGGCCTGTCCCTGATGGCGTCGAGGTCAGTGTCCTTGAGGACGAGGGCCCTGTCCGAGAACCCGTTCTCGACGGCCCGCCGCAGGCTGTCAAGGGCCATCCGGACGTTGCCGCTCCGCGCGTGGGCGCAGGCCAGATTATAGAGATTGACCCCATAACGGACGGCGTCGTGGACGCTTGCCCGAACGGCGATCTCGTAACAAAGGACCGCTTTCTCGAAAGCCTTCGAACCGAGGAAGGCTCCTCCCCGGTCCGCGGCGTCGACAGTCACGGTCAGGAGCGCGCGTCGGGCAAAGTCCTTTTCCGAGACGTCGATGGTAATTTTCTCGTCCTTGACCAACCCGTCAATCTCCGAAAAGAGCTCCGTGAGGTCCCGGCGAAGGACCACGGTCCTTTCGATCGCGGTCAGGACCTTGTAGAGTTCCGTCAGAAGGGTCTCTTCCTTCCGGCCGCGCTCCGCTTCCTTTTTCGCGGAACGCTTGAAGGCGTCGGTCTGCCGGAGCCGCACCGCGACCCCGGCGAGCTCGCCCGTATCGCCGATCCCGGCGAACGCCGACGCGGCGGCGTCCAGTTCGGAGACCGCGCGGAAAATGTCCCCGGCCGCTTCGAGGGCGGACGCTCGCACGGCCGTCCTCGTGATCAAAGCGTCCGCGAGCGTCCGGTCCGGCGGCAGGCCGGCGTGTTTCGCGGCGATGAGATCGAGCCATTCCATGGCCTCCGAGCATACGGGAGCGGGGGGCCAGGTATGCGCGCCGTCGAAGGTCCTGATCCAGTGCCGGATGTCCGCGCGCCGGTCCAGGAGCCCTTCGAGGTCCGTCACTTCCCGGTAGTTGAAATCGGCCGTACCGACGATCCCGCAAAAGGCAGAGGTTTCAAGCGTATCGATTCCGAACCCCTCGGGAACGCCCGCTCCGCAGGCAATGACGCCCGCGATCGGCCTGCCGATCATTTTGGAGAAAATGGAAGCGGCCCTGGCGCCCCCCGAGAATCCCGCGGCGAAAACGCGTTCATCATCGATGGCCAGACGCGCGTGGGTGTCCTCCCACATCGCTGCCGCGGCCTCGAAGATAGGTTTCCAAGGCCCGTTCCGGGAGTTATAGGAACAGGCGATGACAAACCCGCGCGCTTCCGCCGCGTCCTTGAACCGGATCAGAGGCTCACGGCCCCGCCCACCCGGATCGAAGGCGTAAAGGATGGGCCATTTTTTCGCGGGGTCGTAGTCGGGAGGGACATAGAGGGCGTAGCTCTGCCCCGCGGCGTTCCGGCAGGCGACCCTGTCGACGATTTTTCCCTTCGTAATCTCCTCGGAACCGAGCCTGCCGGCGAGGATGCATAAAGCGGTCAAAAAAACGAATTTTCTCATCGCCTAGCACTTTAGCATATTTCGTGTCAACCGAAGGCCCCGTCGTCCGCCGGACGACGCTATCCGGCACAGGGGCGGCCCCCCCCGAAAGGCCGGTCGGGCTTGCCCCGGATGAATCCGGATAAAATGGTCTTCGGATTTGCCTAATCCCCCCGGATGGAGTATACTGCGGACTCGAACATCTGGCAGGAATCGATCCCAGCGAATTGTTTTTCCAACCCGAACGATAATTTCTTCGACGATCCCCCCGCATGTTTTAACTTAGGCTAAAGGAAGAATGATGAATTTTAATCAATTGAACATCGAGCCTCGCCTTCTGAGGGGGATCTCGGAAAGAGGCTACACGGAAATGACGACCGTCCAGGAAAAGACCCTGGCCCGGTCGCTCGATGGCGCCGACGTGGCCGTCCAATCCCAGACCGGGACCGGCAAGACCGCCGCGTTCCTGGTCACGCTGTTCCATCGCATGGGCGCGGACGGCACGGCGCAGAAGAAGATGGCGCTGATCATCGTGCCGACCCGGGAGCTGGCCGTTCAGATCGAAAAAGAGGCCCGTCTCCTCAACCGCTACATGGGATTCGCCATCGGCAGTTTTTACGGCGGCGTGGGCTATGAAGGCCAGCTGGCTTCCCTGAAAAGGGGCCTGGACATCGTCATCGGCACGCCGGGGCGATTGATGGACCTCTCCGACCGTGGCGCCCTGAAGCTCGGAGAAGTCGGATTCCTGGTCATCGACGAGGCCGACCGCCTGCTCGACATGGGCTTCCTCCCGGACATTAAAAAGCTCCTCCAGAAGATGCCGCCGGCCGCGGCCCGGCAGACGATGCTGTTCAGCGCGACGCTGAACCGCGTCTCGAGAAAGATCGCCGCCGGGAACATGAACCGCCCCATATACATCGAGATCACCCCGGAGCGTCTGACCGTGAGCAATACCGTGCAGGAGCTCTATCACGTCAAGAACCAGGTCAAGACGAGCCTCATGATGGGGATCCTCAAGGCCCAGGCGCCCCACAACGCCCTTATTTTCACGAACATGAAGCACCACGCCTCCAAGCTGGCTAAGAAGATGCAGGCCAACGGCTTGGTAAGCCACTATCTGACCGGAGACCTCCCCCAGAACCGGAGGATTCGGATCATCGAGGACTTCACGGCCGGCAGGTTCCCATTCCTGGTCGCGACCGATGTCGCGGCCCGCGGGATTCACATCGATGGCCTGGAAATGGTCATCAACTACGATCTTCCCGTGGACATCGAGAACTACGTGCACCGGATCGGGCGGACGGCCCGGGCCGGGAATTCGGGCAAGGCCATATCCCTGGCCGGCGAAGGCACAGCCGACCGTCTCGCGGCCATCGAGTCCTTCATTGGCATGAAGATCCCTGTCCAGAAAGCGGACGACGGGCTGTATGCCGCAGACAGGAGTGGGGCGTCGAATACCGTTGCGGGACCTCGCACCGAAGGGGCGACAAGACCGGGGTGCTCCTATTCGGCCCCGGCGCGGAAATGGGGAAGAAGGGCCGTGTTCGCCAGCCCCTCCGGCCGCTTCTCGAGATCCGGGAATCGTTGAAACGCGGCTCCGTTCCCTAGATGATCTCCAGGGAATCCTTCTCCGGCAGGGGCAGAAACTTCGCGTGCGGCTCGGTCTGATACCAGAAGGCCGAGGGGCCGTCAATTTTCTTTACGTTTTTCGTCGGGACCCCGACCGGAATCGATGTTCATGACAAGATCCCTATAGGCCTCGAGTTCGGGCAAAGAATATTCTTCGGCAAGCAGGCAGGCCGTCTCAAAGGCTCTCCGGGCATCCACGCCGTCGTCCGTGTAACAGGCGAACGCACACAGGTCCAGAAAAACCATGGCTTCGGTCTTCTTCTTGTTCATTCTCTCTCTCCCGTCATTCCAAGACTATTGCAAGAGCCATGCCAAAACGTTCTTGAAAATCGTGGGGCGTTGGGCCATAATGAAAAAACTTTCGGAGGAGAGGAACCGATGAGGAGACCGGGCGGTTGAGCGAGTTCCTGGAGTTCCGGGGCGTTTCGAAACGATTCGGGACCGTACAGGCCGTCGCCGACGTTTCGCTCGAGATCCGGAAGGGCGAGGTCTTCTCCCTCCTCGGGCCGAGCGGCTGCGGCAAGACGACGATGCTGCGCCTCGCCGCCGGGTTCGAACGCCCGGACACGGGCCGCGTCCTTCTCGACGGCGAGGACATCACCGACCTCCCCCCCGAAAAGCGCAAGGTCAACACCATATTCCAGAGCTACGCCCTGTTCCCCCACATGACCGTCCGGGAGAACATCGCCTTCGGACTGCGCGTCGCCAAAAGACCGAAGAGCGAGATGGACGACGAGGTCGACCGGATGCTCCGCCTCATCCGCATGACGGACCAGGCGGGGAAGAAGCCGGATCTCCTCTCGGGGGGGCAGAAACAGCGCGTCGCCATCGCCCGGGCCCTCGTCAACAGGCCCCGGGTGCTCCTCCTCGACGAACCGCTGGCCGCCCTCGACCTCAAGCTCCGCCAGCGGATGCTCATCGAGCTCGATATGATCCACGATGAGGTCGGGATCACGTTCCTCTACGTCACCCACGACCAGGGCGAGGCGATGAGCCTCAGCGACCGGATCGCCGTCATGGATTCGGGGCGAATCGAACAGATCGGGACTCCCGTCGAGATCTACGAGGCGCCGCGGACGAGCTTCGTCGCGGCCTTCATCGGCGACACGAATTTCCTCGAAGGCGAGGTCACCGGGCTCGAGGACGCGGAGTACAGCCGCCTCGAGATCGCGGGCGTCCCGGGCATCGTCTGTTTCAACGACAAAGCGATCGGGCCGGGCCAGCCCGTCTTCCTGAGCATCCGACCGGAAAAAGTCCACATATCCCGGGATAGGCCGGAGGAGGCGAAGCGCCGGAACATGCTTCCCGCCGTCGTCGAAGATGTCATCTACCTCGGCTCGACAACCAAGTACTGGGTCCGGGCCGGGGAGATCCGGATCCAAGTCCTTCGCCAGCACTCCCGCTTCTTTCTCGACGAGAAACCCATCCGCTGGAACGACGAGGTCTGGGTCTGGTGGCACGGCGACGACGGCTTCATGCTCGAGCGCTACCGGGAGGTCGACGAGGACCTCCTGGCGGTCCCGCCCCGCAAGGTGGGCGAGTCCGACAGAGGGAACGGGCGTTGAAGGCCGGAGCCCGGAAGCGGGCCGCGGAATGGCTTACTTCCGGGCCCTCGATTCTTTGGCTCGGCCTCTTCTTCCTCGTCCCGACCCTCCTCGTCTTCGTCCTCGCCTTTCGTCCGGCCAACCCGTTCGGGGGCATCGGCTCGGGATGGACGATCGGCAACATCCGCCGCCTGGCCGATCCTGCCCTGCTCGCGGTCGCCCAGCGGACTCTCGGGATCAGCCTTTCGACCACCCTCATCTGCCTCGTGCTCGCGGTCCCCGTCGGCTACACCCTCGCCCGGGTCTCCGCGAAATGGCGGAACTTCTTCCTGATGCTCGTCATCATTCCCTTCTGGACGAATTTCCTCATCCGCGTCTTTGCTTGGAAGACGCTCCTCCACCCGGAAGGGCCGATCAAGCATATCCTCGTCTTCCTGGGCCTCGTCCCGCCCGGAGGGGCCCTGCTCTACCGGCCGGAGGCCGTGGTCCTGGTCTCAGTCTATACATTCCTGCCGTTCACCATCCTGCCCATCTATGCCGCCGCCGAAAAGTTCGATTTCCGGCTGATGGAGGCGGCCCGGGACCTCGGGGCGCGCCCGTTCTTCGCCTTTCGCAAGGTCTTCCTGCCGGGGATCCGACGGGGCCTCGTCACGGCCGTCCTCTTCGTCTTCATCCCCGCGCTGGGCTCCTACGTCATCCCGGACATCGTCGGCGGTCCGGGCGGCGAGATGATCGGCAACAAGATCGCCCAAAGGGTCTTCGTCGACCGCAACCTGCCGCTGGCCAGCGCCCTGTCGGTTGTCCTCATCCTGTCGGTCCTCGCGCCCCTCGTCGCCGTCCTGCTCCTCCAGCGCAAGGGGGAAAGGCCGCAGATCCTCTAAGGAGACCGCATGAAACGCAGCCGCCTCCCCATCTGGATCACGGTCGGAGCCTTCGTCTTCTTCTATTTGCCGATCCTCATCCTCGTCGCCAATTCGTTCAACGCCTCGCGCTTCGGGACGGGCTGGCAGGGATTTTCCCTGAGATGGTACGCCCAGCTTCTCCGCGAGCCGGAGATCTGGCTGGCCGCGCGCAACTCGCTCCTCATCGCCTTCGGCGCCACGGCCCTGTCCGTGGTCCTGGGAACGGCGGCGGCATTCGCCCTCCACCGGTTCGCGGGGAGCCGGCTCCAGCGCTTCCATTATGCCCTTGTCTATATGCCCCTGGTCGTCCCCGAGATCCTGATGGGGATCAGCCTGCTCATGGCCTTCGCCGCGACGGGTGTCCAGCTCGGACTCGGGACGATCTTCCTGGCCCATGTCACGTTCTGCGTCAGCTTCGTGGCCATGACCGTCCTGGCCCGGCTCCAGGATTTCGACGATACGGTCGTCGAGGCGGCCCGGGACCTCGGAGCGGGCTGGGCCGTCACCTTTCGCAGGATCATCCTGCCGATGATCGCCCCCGGGATCGCCGCCGGGGCGCTCCTCGCGTTCACCCTGTCGATCGACGATTTCGTCATCACGTTCTTCGTGGCCGGGCCGGGGTCGACGACGCTCCCGATCCGGATCTACAGCATGATCAAGTTCGGATCCCCGCCGCTCATCAATGCCCTCTCGACGATCCTCCTCCTCGTCACGTTCACGGCCGTGATCTTAAGCCAGAGGATCTCGAACCCGAGGAGGTGATCCATGAGGAAGATCGTCCCAATCCTCATCGCTCTCGCCGCGGCCGCGACGATCGCGGACTGCGGCAGGACCGGCCCCGTCCTACATGTCTATGCCTGGGCCGACTACTTCAAGCCGGACATCATCCGCCGTTTCGAGACCGCGCGCTCCTGCCGGGTCGTCATCGATACGTTCGACTCGAACGAGGTCCTGTATGCCAAGCTTAAGGCGGGAGCATTCGGCTATGACCTCCTGACCCCGTCGAGTTACATGGTCAGCCTGATGCATGCCCAGGGGATGCTGCAACCCCTCGACCACGCCCTCCTCCCCAACCTGGCCCATGTCGACCCCGAATACCTGAGGATCGCCATCGACAAGGAAATGGACCACTCCGTACCCTACATGGTCGTGAACACGGGCCTCGCCTACCTCAAGAGTCGGGTCGCAGACTTCGTCCCCTCCTGGTCGATGCTCGACCGGGTGGACCTCAGGGGCCGGATAACCCTGCTCAACGACATGCGGGAGACCATCGGGGCGGGCCTGAAGTCGCTGGGCTACAGCCTGAATAGCACGGACCCCGCGGAACTCGAACGGGCCCGCGACGTCGTCCTCCGCTGGAAAAAGAACATCGCCAAGTTCGAGAACGAGCAGTACAAGATGGGCATCGCGTCGGGGGAGTTCCTCATGGTCCATTCCTACAGCGGCGACGTCCTCCAGGTGCGGAGGGAGAACCCCGACGTCGCGTTCGCCATCCCCCGGGAAGGAACGGCCATCTCGGTCGACGATCTGGTCATCCCGAGGTCGGCCCGTGAGGTCGGCCTGGCCCACGCCTTCATCGACTTCCTGCACGACCCGGCCGTGGCCGCGGAAAATTCGGCGTTCCTGAGCTACGTCTGCCCCAACAGGGATGGGTATGCCCTCCTCCCCGCCGACATGCGGAACGACCCTGCGGTCTTCATGAGCCCGGAGCTGCGGGCGAAAAGCGAAGTCTTCGCGGACTTGGGCGAAGCCAACGTCCTCTACGTTAGGATCTGGGACGAGATCAAGTCGGCGAAATAAGGGTCAAAGCACAAACAGGATCACACCTGATGACCGTCGGCCTGCTCTGCGCAACCGCGGCCTCCGGAAAGACCCCCTACCCGCGGGATGGGAAAATTGGGTATAATACGGGCGCGGGTCGGGAGACCGAACATGAGAGCGTTCAAATTTCTTCTTTTCGCCCTCCTCGTCGTTCAAGGCCTGCCCGCCTTTGTCAGCGGCCAGGTCAATCCGGCCGACGCCTGGGAACGCCGGCTCAACGAGCTGCAGCCCCCCGACAAGGTCCTGGAGACCGTCGGCGTCCGGCCCGGCATGGTCATCGGCGAGGTGGGGGCGGGCCGCGGCCGGTATACCGTGCATTTGGCCCGGGGCACCGGCCCGGAGGGCCGGGTCTATGCCAACGACATCGACGCCGGGAGCCTCGCCTACCTCAGGGAACGATGCCAGCGTGACGGGGTCGGGAACATCGTGACCATCCTCGGGAAAATGGACGATCCATTGTTCCCGCCGGCCGGCCTGGACCTGGTCTTCATGGTCAACACCTGGCATCACCTGGCCCGGCCCGTCGTGCTCCTCCGGAACCTCGTTCCAGCCCTCAAATCCGGCGCGACGGTGGCCATCGTCGAACACGACCCGGAGAAGAGCGGCGCGGCTTTCCTCCGTGAAGCCACGTCCCGGGAGACGATGCTGGGGCAGGCCGCAGAGGCCGGCTTCGAGATTGTCCGCGTCGAAACCTTCCTCGAAACCGATAACATATATATCCTGCGCCCCAAAGCCAATTAGCCCGATCCTAGTCATAGCGGGGATCGCCTTCGAAAGACACGGCCCGTGGCGATGACGACTGCCCCTCTCCCCCCGACACCCTGGAACCAGTCCCGGCGGGTCCCCCTCCGCTACGGGGGGCTTGAGGGCGGCCGTCATCACCGTTCTCCCCTCTGTCCTACGAGCAGCGATTCAACTCGGCAGCCCAAGGTCCGTGGGGGTGGGGGACGGATCTATTCGGTCGGTTGACTTTCCCCCTAAATTCCTCTATAAAAGGTGCCTTGACCCCAAAAGGAGAGTGAGCATGAGAAGAGCGGTTTTACCCTTGGCTATCCTGATGTCGGTCTCCGTGACCGCGGCGGGAGCGGCCTTATCCAGCCAGGACGGAACCCAGGAGATACCAACCGTAAAAACCGGCAGGCCCGCCGCCGAGCGGGACGTCGCCCCAGGTGGGAAGCGGTTCCGGACTGAGGCCGCGCTGGATATGGACATCATCAAGATCTCGGGCGACCAGACCGGGAACAAGCGTTTTCCGGGCGTCGGCGAGAACCGGAAAGGAGATCGCCTGGTGATCTTCAGGGGCCCGAATTCCTTATATTGGTACTCGTTCTACCGCAAGGGAGGCACCTGGAGCAACTCGGTGGCCATCCCCAACCAGATGAAGCTCGATGACCACGCCCACGTCGACATCGAAGCCGACAGCTCGGGCCGCTTCCACTGCGTCTGGGAGGAGCCAGACGTCTGCGTCGTCTACGCGAGCTTCCTCAACGGCGTCTGGACGATGCCCGAGAAGCTCCCCCTCCCCGGGAAACACGACATGGGGATCTCTATCGCCGTCCGCTCCGATGACGAGATCATCATCGCCAATGCGAACGTCATCCGCGCCCCTAGCCTGACAAAGGACATCTTCTTCTTCTTCAAGCGCCCGGGCGAAGACGACTTCCGGAAGATGAACATGATCAACGACCCTCCGTCCTCGACCCAGCCCTCGCTCGCCGTTGATATCGAGGACCACATCTGGCTTGCCTACAAGTCCGAACCCAAGGTGGGGAGCGACGAGCTTGTCATCAGGATGCGCCACTACAGGCCGAACAATGATACGGTAGAGGAAAAGACGGTTACCGATCCCGAAGGCTGGCACTTCTGGCCCCAGGCCGCGATCAACAGCGATCGCCAGCTGATGATGGGGTGGGCGCACACCCAGAACCAATCCTACGAATGGCGGCTCTATAACACCAAGACCAGGAACTGGTCCGAGGTCCACCAAGCCGGACCTGGCATCCCTCTCCGCCCCTGGGCGACGTTCTGGTCCAAGATGGTCGCCCACGGCGAGGATTTCTACTGGGCGGTCATGGACTCGGCCCGGGTCCTCCGCCTTCTGAAGTTCGATGCCAAGGCCATGGAATGGGACGACCTCGGAGTGGTCTCCCGAGGAGGGGTCGAATACCACGACATGTACGCGGGTTACGACAAGCTGCTCATCGCCTGGAGCGAATACCAGGAGCCGTCCGACGTTTTCCTGACCACGGTCGCCATAACGCCGGCCGGACCTCCCCCCGTCGAGATCTCAGGGAAGGTGCTGGCGGATTCGGAGACCCTGAGTGGAGTGACGCTGACGGGCTTCCCCGGCGACACCGTCACGGACAGCTCGGGGACCTACCGGGCGTTCGTCGAAACCGGTTGGTCGGGAACGGTCGTGCCGAGCAAGACCGGCTACGCCTTCTCCCCGACGAGCCGCGCCTACGCAAACGTCACCGAGGCTCAAACGGGGCAGGATTACGCCGCGTTCCCGCCCATTAGCTCCGTGGCCAACCTCAGGGTGGAAAACCGCATCGAACGAGGCTTCTTCCGCGGCTACTACCTGAACGCCCTCACTTGGGAGGCCAATCCCGCCAATATCACGCTCAATATCACGATTTCTGCCCAGCGCGTCTACCGGAAGGGGCGGACCGAGGCGGATTCCGCCTGGACGCGCATCGCCGAGCTGGCGGGGACCGTCCTGAAATATGAGGACCGCAACTTGCCTAAGGACAGCGGCTATGTCTACGCGGTCACCTGCGTCGACGACAAGGGCAACGAGAGCCCCGTCTACTGACGGGAAACGCGAAACGAGGATAACCATGAGATCAACAGTCACCATATGCCTGCTGGCGGCCCTCCTGGCCGCGGTCCCCGTCGCGGCGGCCGGACAGGACCAGCCGAGGTTCCGGATCGGAGCCTATTACGAAGGCTCGATGCTCAATGACAAGAACCTGACGAACTTTTTCGGCCACTCGCAGAGAAACCTGCCGGGATTCGAGGCTTCTGTGCACACCCTGTACAACATCGACGTCTGGGCCTCGTACCGGATCTATACCGACGAGACCAAGACGACTTTCTTCGGCAATGTTGACAAGTTCAAGCTCAACCAGGCTTCCCTCGGCCTCGTCTACCGGCCTATTGTTTGGAGGATTCTCGAGCCGTTCGTCGGAGCCGGCGTCGAGATCTATTCCTACTCCGAGAAGATCGAAGGGGACGACCTCCCTGGGACGAGCGGGAACGCCTTCGGATTCCACGTGCAGGGCGGAACTTACGTCAAGATCTTCAAGTCCCTGGACGGCAAGGTCTTCGTCCGCCTGAACGGGGTCAAGAAGTCGCTGGACAACCCACTGCCCGACGGGAGCTCCAAACTGGATCTCGGCGGGAAGGAATTCGGGGCCGGCCTCATCTTTAAGTTCTGATTCCTTTTGTTATGGTCTTCTCATATGGCCGGAACATTCCGATTCACAAAATGACAATCTTTGTCATTTTCGTAGACACATATTGACAAAATGCTCCTCGATAGCTATATTCTTACGGAATGTGTATTTTTCAGGTCCCCGGCCCCCCGGGGGGGCGCTCGGAAGTGCCAACAATGGGTGAGCCGTTCCCGGCCTATGTCATCTCGCCTGGTCTGCCCCCTTGGGGCGACCCTTTATCCCCCCGAAATTCGCCTCTAAAGGGCATTGTCAGCCCCGCCGCAGAGCTTCATAGTGTACGCGTAAGAACGGAGGGAACAAGAGGAGAAAATGATAAACTATACTAAAGGCAATAGCGCACGTGTATTGATGGCCTTGGCGGCCCTCCTGATCTTCGTCCCTCTCCTTCAAGCCCAGAACTATGAGCCCTATCCCCTAGGAATCACGGGTAAGGCCGCCGACATCACGGCCGACAAGAACGGGAGCCTCCACATCATCTGGGTCACGAACGCCAATGAGCTCTACTATGGGCGGATCGTCAGCAACCAGGTCAGGAACCAGGTCAAGGTAACGACCCTCGCCGCCAGCGAGGCCTATTACGGCAGGCCCCGGGTGGCGGTCCGTAACGACGGCCAGACGATCCATATCGTCTGGGGCAAGACGACGCTGAGCCACGCCTGGAGGGACAGCGGAGGGACTTGGCGGGTGGAAACGGTCCGGGGCGCCGTGCTCAACCGCGAGTACCTCATGGCGGTCTGCGCCGTCACTCAGGACGAGACCGTGCATGTCCTCTATCAGTACTGGAACGCCAAGGCAGAAGCCGCCCCGATGATGTACCTCCGGAAGCCGAGCGGCGGGGCTTGGAGCGCCTCCTTTTCCATCGGCTCGAGCGCCAACGCCGAATACCGCGACCCGTCCGTGTTCATGGACGCCTACGGCGGCTTCCACGCCTCTTGGCGGGGATTGATGACCCTGCCCTCCGCCTCATATCGGTACGCCCCGGCCGGGACCGGCCTGGAGGCTGCAACGACACAATTTATCCCGCTGGCCTCCGACGTCACCCACAACGCGTTCGGGGACCTCTTCGTGGACGAGGACGGCCGCGTCCACCGGCCGATTGCCACTTGGACCAAACGGAGTTCCGTGAGCATCGACTATTCCTATAAGAACCTGAACGGCTCGTTCACCACCCCGACCCGGCCCAGCATCGGAGACCTTGTCACCGAGCTGGATTCCAACGCCTCCGTCGCCGTCGCCCCGGCAGGACAAGTCTTCGTATCCTTCAGGGACTACGTCGGCGGGAACACCGTCACCTATCTATCCATTCTGGACGACGGGACCTGGACCAAGTACATCGTCGACCCGGGCTGCGGCACCACCTACAACCAGCACTACAAGACCTCCATGACGGCCACGGCCGCCGGGGTCTACGGGCTATGGCGGGCCGGGACAGGCGAATTCATGCTGGGTGTCGGGGCCGTTCCTCCTCCCTCGGCTTCGGTTACCATCACCTCCCCGAACGGCATGGAAAACTGGTCGTCCGGCTCGACCCGGTCCATTACATGGACGACCAACAACATCTCCGGGACGGTCGACCTCCATCTGTTCAGGAACTTCGCCTTGGTCGGCGCGATCGCCCGGGACCTCCCCTCCAGCCCCGGCTCATACGCCTGGACCGTGGGCAACGTTATCGGCGCGGTCGCGCCCGACGGGCAGGGGTATCGGGTCCGAGTCAGGACCTCCGACGGACAGTACCAGGACCTCGGCAACTGCGCCTTCACCATCGGGGCGGCCGTCGATCCGACGATCACCGTGGCCTCCCCCAACGGCGGTGAGTCCCTGGTTCTCAGTTCGAGCCACGCCATCACCTGGTCGTCGGCAAACTGGAATGGAAACGTCAACGTCTACTTGGATCGGAACGGCTCGCCCGTGGGGACGATCGCCACGGGGATCGCCGCGGCCGCCGGGACCTATTCCTGGACGGTCGGGAATTACCAGGGCGGCACGGCCGAGGCCGGGACCGGCTACGCGATCCGTGTCGAGACGACCGACGCCGCGGCGGTGGACTCGAGCGACGGAACCTTCACGCTGAATATCCAAACCGTGCCTCTCGCTCTGAACACCCCCACCGGCGGGGAGTCGTGGATCCTGGGCTCCACCCAGCGGATCGCCTGGAGCTCGAGCGGAATCAGCGGCGGCCTGAACCTATACCTTTACAAGGGGACGACCAATCTCGGCCTGATCGCTTCGAGCGTTCCGGTCGGGAACGGCGGCTATGACTGGAGAACGGGTTATCTCAAGAACGGCACCAAGGTCGCCGTCGGCAGCACCTACAAGGTGTCCGTCGTCTCCGTGCTCAACAAGAAGGTGAGCGCCATCAGCGCCGCATATTTCAGCATCGTCAAGCCCAAGATCACGGTCAAGGCCCCCATCAACGGGATCTCCTGGAAGATCGGTTCTGCCCAGAGGATCACCTGGACCTTCTCGGCCGTGTCCGGGGCCGTCGACATCTTCCTGTACCGGAACGGAATCCTTGTGGGTCAGATCGCCGACGACCTCCCTGTCACGGATCTAAGCTACACGTGGACGGTTGGATCCCTAATCGGCGGCTCGGCGGGCAAGGGCATCGGCTATTCCATATGCGTCAGGGCCGTCGGCGCTTCCGTCCAGGGCTGGAGCAGCGGGACGTTCAAGCTCGTCCTTTAAGCGACTCCCGGGCGCCCTGCGCTTCGTCGGTTTCTCCGACGTTCGCGTCCCTTGCCCAAGCCTCATGAACGCGTCGGGGGCCTCACGGGGAGCCCCGGGCGCATCTCTGCCCTTTACGGCGCCGCGGTTGTTGGGTTAAGCTTATCCTATGCCTAAACGCTTCGACGTCGCCGTCGTCGGCGGCGGGGCGGCCGGGCTGGTCGCCGCCATCAGCGCCGCGAGACGGGGAGATTCCGTCATCATCTGCGAACGGATGCCCCGCCTTGGGAAGAAGATCCTCGTCACCGGCGGGGGCCGCTGCAACCTGACGAACGAGGACCTCGGGCCGGAGGCCTTCACGTCCGGAAGCCCGGGGCTCGTCGCCTCCGTCCTCGGACGCTTCGGGAAAGAGGACATCCGCGGCTTCTTCAAGGGCCTTGGCCTCGAGACGTATGCCGAAGGGTGCCGGGTCTTTCCGGCGACCAATCAGGCCTTGTCGGTCCTGAAAGTCCTCGAGATGGAGATCGGGCGCCTCGGCGTCACGGCCGAGCTCGGCTTCGAGGTGATCCGCATCGGGCGCTCGGGAATCTCGTTCTCCGTCGAAGCGGGCGACGGCCGCCGGATCGAAGCCCGGGCCGTTGTCCTTGCCGGCGGCGGGCGGTCGTACCCCGCGCTGGGCTCGAACGGGAGCGCCTATGAGCTGGCCGGGCGATTCGGACATCGCCTCGTCACGCCCGTTCCCAGCGCCGTCTCCATCCTTGCCAAGGACCGGATGTGCCACTTCCTGCAGGGCCAGAGGGTCAGAGCCGCCGCCGTCGCGCTCGTCGGAGAAAATCCTGCCGGCCGGGCGGAAGGAGAGGTCCTGTTCACCCAATACGGGCTCTCCGGGACGGCCGTCCTTGACGTCAGCGAAAGCCTGTCGATCGCCATTCACAGGGAGGGCCGCGCGGATACCGCCCTCGTCCTCGATCTCGTTCCTTTCATGAGCACGGAAGCCCTCGCCGTTGAGTTCCGAAGGCGCGCGAAGGCCGGCTGGCCTGACGGAAGCCTTGCCGTAGGCATCCTCCCCGAAAAGTTCGCCCCCGTCATATCCGCGCTGGCCGCCGGACACGGCCCGGGCGACGCTGTGGGAGCGCTAGCCGCCGGCCTCAAGGCGAAGCTCTTCCCGGTCTTGGGAACCCGGGGCTGGAACGAGGCCGAATTCACGAGCGGCGGGGTGGACACGCGTGAGGTCGATCCCCGGAGGCTTGAATCGAACTTCCAACCGGGGCTCTTCCTAGCCGGGGAAATGCTGGACGTCCAGGGGGGACGGGGAGGGTTCAACCTGGCCTGGGCCTGGGCGTCCGGCCACGTGGCCGGCCTCGCTGGTCGCTAGGCTGGACCTGTCCGGAGAGGCCTCCAGATCAAAATGTCTCGTGGAGCTGTTCGAGAATGGCTTTTCCGTAGCTCTCCATGTCAGTAAGCCTCGGGGACAGGGCCGACCTCAGGGTCGCGATCTCGTCTTCGAACGACCTCAGGTCGCATGGGTCGCTCCAGTTGCCGGTATTCAGGCGCTCCTCGATGTCCATGAGCGTCCGTACGCTTAGGACGTCGTTTGTGGGCAGAGGCAGGTCGCAGGTCTCCTGCTCGCAGATCTCGACCGCCCTCCGAACGATCTTCCTCAGGGAATCCTGCCGGCTTAGGATATCCCGCTTGAAGAAGTATTTTTCCTTTGCGGACTTCGCCTCGGCAAGCCGTTCGTGCAGGGCCCGAGCCTCCCCGATGAAACGATTAGTCTCCTCAAGGATGGACCCGGCGTCCAGGACCGCATATCCGTCGTTCCGATACACCCGGAACGCGCCGACATCGGGGATCGTTTCGGTCTTCAGGTGGAGTGTCAGGATTCGGGATACGGCCTCGGGATCGACCCCGTTCCCCCCGATGCCGGGGCCGAACGCCGGGGCCTCTTCGACCGGACGCTCATCCTCGTCCAAGGCTATCAGGCCGTCCCGATACCGGGAGAGCCTCCCCAGGGCCTGTTCCAGGTCGGTACCGAGGCCGCCAAGGGCCGCCATCTCCCCAAAGGGAACGCTCAATCCGTATCGGCTCTCAAACTCCGAACGGACACGGGCCGTCTCTTCGTCCGCCTTCCGGAGCAGGCCGACGATTTCCTTCCCGAGTTCCTCCGCGTTCCGGCATTCCTCGCCGATCTTGTCGGCCATCCGCCGGACCATGACCCTGCAATGGACGGCCTGTTCGACGTGCTTCCCAATCCGCTCTCGGACGCCTTCCGTGGAGGTCCTCACTTCCTCCAGCATGGACTGGAAGCTGCCGATCTCCTCTCTCCCCTTCTGGAATTCTTTCTCGAGTTCGACGATCCTTTGACGCGCCTTCTCATTCTCCTGCTCGATGGTCTCGGCGAGCGACCTCTCGATGTCGCTCTTCTTCCGCGCGATCAGATCCTCGATACATCGCTCAAGATCTTCTTCGGTCCCTCGTTCCGTTACTGTCATCGTTCCTCTCCCGTCCTGTCTTCGGCGGCCCCCGGCCCCCCCCCAGTTAGCGGGAGACGACGGTGGGGCGGCCCATTTTTCTGGAATAGATGGTTGATGAGCGACATGACGCTTCCGGGGATCTGGTGCTGGAATTCGATGCCCGCCTCGAACAGCCCGGGTTCGACCTCCCGGACCCATCGGACCCGCCCGAGGATCCTTATGAACTTGCGGGACCTGGCCAGAGCGATGGTCAGCGTGAGATCGACGCCCTCGTCTAACGGCCTGTCGGCCTGCACCCTGACGCCGCCCAAGGACAGGTCCCGGGTCAAGGCGTCGAAGGTCTCGATGGCCTCGCCGCCCTGCTGCCTCTTCAGCTCGATGACGACACGGTCCTCTTCGTCGACCCTCACGTCGCGTCTTTGCTCTTTCATGTTCGACCCTAGGCATCAGGATGCGCCCGACCTAACAAAGGGTCCATCGCCCGTCGGGATGATTACGGGGGGGATATTTTACCGTCGGGCCTCACCTCTAAGGGGGACCGACGTCCTGGGATAGGTCCGGCGGGCCTCCGGCCTGTCCGCGAACGTTATAGGACGATCTTCTTTTTCCCCCACCGGAGCTTCATCGTCAGCACGCGGTCCGTCGAGAAGATCCGGGCGGCGATGACGACCAGCACGAGAAAGACGACGGTCATGTAGAGGATCCCGTACAGGACGGCCGAGTAATGTCCCAGCATCATATTGGGTGTCGCCAGGAAGGGATGGGAGAACGGGATGGCCAGGACAAGGATCTTGGCGGGAAGAGGCAGAGACTGGACGTCCGTGAAGATGGTCAGGAGATAGGGGACGAGGATCAACAGCATCAGAGGGAGGGTCAGGGTTTGGGCGCTCCGGAAATCCTCGGCCAGGACCCCGAGGATCGTGGCCATGGCCAGGCCGCAGAGGATGGCCATGAACAGGGCGATGCCGAGGAGGAGATAGCCGTTGCCCGAGAGGGCCAGTCCGAGTTGTTTGATGACCCCGCTCACGGCCGCGCTGGCCTGGACGTCCCCCATGATCCCGCTCATGTAGGATTTCATTCCGATCATATAGATGGCCGCCGACAGCAGGCCGACGATGGCGGCGGCAAGCATCTTCGTCGTCACGATGGACGTTCGCGGGATCGGGACCGTCAGCAGGGTTTCCAGGGTCTTGTTCTGCTTCTCCATGGCAATGGCCGAGATGACCATCTGTGCGGCGTTCATGATGATGAAGAACAAGATGATCGGGACGAGGAAGGACTGGGAAAAGACGAATCCCGAGATGACCGAGGCCGAGCCTTCGGCCATCCTGTCCCTCACGATGATGAAATCCTTGCTCTTTATCGGGTTCTTCAGGACGTCCGGAGGGAAATCGGGAACCCTCTTCCGGAGAACGTTGTCGGAGAGATAAGAGTTCGTCGCGCTGATCACGGCCCGGAGAATCTCGGACTTCCTCATCCCTCCCATGGAGAAGCTCCTGAGGAAAGTGTAGGTCGAGATCTCGATCGGCTCGAGCCGGGCCACGGACTCTCCGAACCCCCGGGGAATAACAAGGAGGATATAGGCCTCCCCGCGCTTGGCCGCCTCGACGGCCGCCTCCGCATCGGTCTCCCCGCTCTGCTCGATCTTGAAGTTTGCGGCCTTCAAGCCCGCCGCGAGGCCCTTAGAGAGCTCGGACCCGTCCAGGTCCAGGACCGAGATGTTCTGGGTCGCGGCAGCCTTCTTCATCTCCGTCTTGGCCATTTGGCCGACGAAATAGAAGATGGCCACCATCATGAGCAGGGATAAGACAAGCTGCTTGTTGATGAGCTCCTTGATTTCCTTGAAGAGAAGATTGGAGAATTTCTTCATCTGAGGGCGCTCCTGAAGACGACCTCCAGATTGGCCGCCTGGTACTTATCCTTCAATTCCTGGGACGTCCCCTGGTCGAGGAAGCGGCCCTTGTTGATGAGGGCTACGCGGTCGGAGAGGAACTCGATCTCCAGCATGTTATGGGAGGAGAGGAGGACCGCGATCCCCTCCCTGGCAAACCTCTTGATGATCTCGCGGACCTCGAGCGAGTTGATGACGTCGAGGCCCGAGGTCGGCTCGTCCAGGATGACCAAGGCGGGCTTGGTCATCAGGGCCCGAGCCAGGAGGAGCTTGCGGACCATGCCCTTGCTGTAGGTCCCGACCTTGTCCTTGAGGCGCGGCCCCAACTCGGCGATGCTTTCGGCCCGGCTCAGGAACACGGCCAGCTCGGAGGCGGACCGGGCGTAGAACTTCGCCATGAACCGGAGGTAATCCATGCCCTTGAGGTGCCGGTAGGCTCCGGCCTCCTCGGGCAGATAGCTGATGCCCTCGCGGAACTTCTCGGGGTTCTTCTTCAGGTCGTGCTCGAGAAAGGTCACCTTGCCCTCGGTCACGGTGAGGAGCGTCGCGACGATGCGCAGGGTCGTCGTCTTCCCCGCCCCGTTCGGCCCGATGAGGGCGAAGACCTCGCCGGTTTTGACCTCGAAATCGATGCCTTTCAGGGCCTCGAAGCCGCCGTAGCGCTTCTTCAGCCCTTCCACCTTCAGTACAGGGGCCATGCGCACCTCCATAGAACTCCGATCACTATATCACGCCGAGGATCTCGTTACCATATTCGGATAACCGGAGCGGCGCGTTCAGCCCCGGGCACGGACCGCGCCGGAACGGGATGACGAGAATGAGAATCCCGGGGCGGGCGTCGAAGGCCCTTCCGAAAAGCCGCGAGGCCGGGTCAGAGGGCCGCGAGGCTGGCGTCGACGAGCTCGATCTCGGCCTTTAGGTCCGCAGCTTTCTGCCGCTCCTTAGCGACGACGTCGGCGGGGGCCCTCCCCGTGAAGCCGTCGTTCGAGAGGCGTCCCTCGATCCTCGCCAGGTCCTCGACGAGCTTCCGGCGCCGGGATTCCAGCCTCTCGCGCTCCTTGGCCGGATCGACGACGCCGGCCAGAAAGAGCTCCACGTCTCCGACGACGTGGGCGGCCGCGGTCGCCGGCCGGGCCAGGTCGGCCGCGATATCGAACGATTCTAAGGCGGCCATATGGACGATGAGCGGCTTCATGCGGGTCAGGATGTCCGCCGGCCGGCCGGAGGCCTTGGCGAACGCGGCAAGCCGGCGGCTCGGGGGGATATGATGCACGGCCCGGATCTCCCGGACGGCGCGGACGAGGTCCTGGGCGAGGGCGAAGTTCGTTTCGAGGCCGTCGTCCTCCCGCATCGGAGCCGGCGCGGGCCAGGGAGCCGCGATCAGGAGGGGCGACGGCGGGAGCGGGCTCACAAGACCGCGCACGGGGCACTGGACGTTCAGACGATCCCAGAGGACCTCGGTGATGAACGGAACGAAGGGGTGGAAGAGCCGCAGGGTTTGGTCCAGGGCGAAGGCCAGGACGGACCGGGCGACGGGCGCCGCCGCCTCATCCTTGAGCCTGGGCTTGATGATCTCGAGGTACCAGTCGCAAAGCTCGGACCAGAAGAACTCCCGGGCCGCGCCGATGGCCGCCGACGGGTTGTAGGCCCCGAGCTCGTCCGTTACCTTCCGCGTGACCCTCGACAGCCGGGACAGGATCCAGCGGTCCTCCTCCTCGAGATCCGTGGGCGCGAGGGAGAGGAAGCCGTGCTCGCCGAGGTTCATCAGAGCGAACCGGGCCGCGTTCCAGAGCTTGGTGCAGAAGGCCCGCCCGAGCTCGAAGCGCTCGCTGATGACCTTGGCCATCGGGATGTCCGCCATCGTCCCCAGGACGTCGAACTCCTTGCCGGTCTTTGGACAGAGATAGGTGAAGATGGACCGGCCGTGCTTGGCCGTCGCCAGGTCCACGAGCTCCCCCGTGTACGGCGAGATCGCCTGGACGGGCAGGCGGATGTCCTGGGTCCCGGTCTGCATGTCGCAAATGACGTAGCGCATGGCGTCGGCGCCGTATTTTTCGATGATATCCTCGGGGTCGATGCCGTTGCCCTTGCTCTTGCTCATCCGCTCGCCCTTGCCGTCCTGGATGTTGGCGTGGATGAAGCAGTCGGTAAACGGGACATCGCCGAGAAGGTATAGGCCCATGATCTGCATCCGGGCGACCCACAAGGTGATGATGTCTCGGGCCGTGACCAGGCAGGACCCCGGATAATAATAGCTCAGGCAATCCTCGCGTCCGTCGACGCGTCCAAGCGGCCGCTGGCCGGCGTCGAGCTCGGCCGTGGCGGGATCGGGCCAGCCGAGCGTGCTGAACGGCCAGAGGGCGGAGCTGAACCACGTGTCGAGGACGTCGGGGTCCTGTTCGAGGCCGGCGGCCTCAAGGGAGGCGGCGAACGCCTTCTCGGACTGCGCGTCCCTGAGCGAGACGAGGAGGTCGTACCTCTGGCTCTTATTCAAACGGCCCCGCTCAGAGAGCGGGTACAGGCGTCCCTCGGCGTCGGCGATCCAGGCGTAAAGTCCCGGAGCTTCCAGCCCGGGCAGGGCGGCGACGGCGCCTTCGATCGCAGAACCATCGAAGCTCGCGTGCCAGATGGGAATGCGGTGGCCCCACCAGAGCTGGCGGCTGATGCACCAGTCGCGCTTCTCGGCGAGCCAGTTCCGGTACGTTCCCGCGTAACGGGCGTGGTCTGGGTGGAAGACCAGCCGCTTCCCGCTCGGCGAGAGGTAAGCGTCGCCCGCGGCGTCGACGGCGGCCTGGCCCAAGCCCGCGGCGCGGAATTCTTTCCCCGTCCCCGAGCCGCAGAGGATGCCGCCCTCAATCTCGCCCATCCGGACGAACCACTGCTTGGAGATGTATGGCTCGATGGGGGTCTTCGACCTGTCGGAATGGCCGATCTCGATCACCCGGTCCTCGATGTCCTCGATGAGTCCCCGGACCTTGAGATCGGCGACGACCTTCTTCCGGGCCTCGAAGCGGTCTAAGCCAGCATACGGCCCGGCATTGGCGTTGAGCGTGCCGTCGGGATTCAGGATATTGATGAGCTCCACGATGTCCGTGTGGCGCTCCCGGACCGCGTAATCGTTGGGGTCATGGGCCGGGGTGATCTTCACGCACCCGGAGCCAAGGGCGGGGTCGGCCCATTCGTCGAGGACGAGGGGGATGGGCCTGTCGAGGAGCGGGAGGAGGACCTTCCGGCCGCGGGCGGCCATGTCCCGGAGCACGAGAAGCCCTTGGAGGACGGTCGTCCGGCGCTCTTCGACGCGCTCCAGGACGGCCACGAGCTCGGCCTTCTCCTTCTTCGACGCCGCTTCCATCCGTTCCCGGAGGGCCCGGACCTGTTTTTCGAGCTCGCCGGCGGGGTTGGGGTGGCAGGCCACGGCCGTGTCCCCGAGCATCGTCTCGGGCCGGGTTGTCGCGACCGTCAGGAAGGCGGGCTCGCCCGGCCCGGGGTCGACGATCGGGTACTTGATGTGCCAAAAGTGGCCATGGACCTTCTCATAGACGATCTCGTCGTCCGAGACGGCCGTCTGGAGCTGGCAGTCCCAATTGACCATGCGGTTGCCGCGGTAGATGAGCCCTTCGCGGAACAGGCGGAAGAACGCTTCCCGGACGGCCCGGGCGCAAACGGGGTCCATGGTGAAACGCTGGCGCTTCCAGTCGCAGGAACAGCCCATGCTCTCCTGCTGGCGGATGATGCGCTCCCGGTATTCGTCCTTCCAGGCCTGGATCCGGGCCACGAGGGCCTCGCGGCCGATGTCGTGGCGCGTCTTCCCCTCGAGCTCGAAGAGCCGCTTCTCGACGACGGCCTGGGTGCCGATCCCGGCGTGGTCCGTCCCGGGCATCCACAGGGTGTTGGCCCCCATCATCCGGTGCCACCGGATGAGAAGATCCTGCATGACATTGTCCATGGCATGGCCCATGTGGAGGGCGCCGGTGACGTTGGGCAGGGGCATCATGATGACATAGCGCTCGGCGCGGAGGTCCGGCACGGCGGCGAACGCGTCCGCTTCGAGCCATCGCTTCGTGATCGGCCCTTCGTGGAGCTTGTGGTCATAGAGCTTCGGCAGTTCTTCGAACATGACAGAATTCCTCCGTATATTTGTACCATATCGATACCCGCCAGGCAAACCGGCGGGCTTGCCTTCAAAGGATACAAGGTGCAGCGATCCATCCCTGCCAGAGGCGAATTTCGGTTGTATAAAGGGGAAGATGAAAATCGCGATAGTGCCCGGGCATCCGCCCGACGTCAATGGATGACGTGGAGGATGCGGCCCCACCGGGCGCGAGGGAAATACTGAGTCCAGCGGCGTAATTTGTCCTTGAGGCCCGTCTTCAGGTGAACATTCTCCTCGGCCCGGTAGGAGAAGAACAGGACCCAGGGACGGCCCCGGACGGCCGAAACCGGAAGGCATCCCCAGAAACGGCTGTCGTAGCTGTGGTCCCGGTTGTCGCCCATCACGAAGAGATGCCCGGGGGGGACGACGATCGGCCCGAAGTTGTCCCGGCGCCCGGATTCGCCGAAGCGCGCGGCGTCCGCCGGGATGATCATCGCGTCCTTATGACGGGCATATCTCTCGTCCAGGGCCTTTCCGTTGACGAAAACGCGCTTGTCGACGATCCTCACCGTGTCTCCTTCCGTCGCGACGACCCTTTTCACGAGCTCCTTCCCGCCGTCCTTGAGGAACTTGAAGGTCACCGGGTCGCCGATGGCCGCGTCCCTGCGGGGCATGATGGCTCGTTCGAGAGGCAGGAAGGGTCGGGCATAGGCCATACGGTTGATGAACAGGAAATCACCGACGAGGATCGTATCCTCCATCGACGGCGTCGGCACCTGGGATGTCTGGGCGACGAACGTATTGACGAAAAGGACGAAGAGCGCGGTCTCGGCGAACAGCTCGACGTATTGCCGTAACATGCTCTTATTCTTAACCTTCATCCCGCCGTGCATGCGTCCGTCCTTTCCGAGCTGTCTTATCTGATGGGTCCGCCAATTTCGCCGTCCCAGCCTAGCTCGTTCAGGCGGCGTGGCTTTCCGAACGTATAATTGTCTTACCGAATTCACGGAATAGAGCGAAAAATCAATGAATTCGTTCTGTTCCGGCCTCGCGGCCCCGGAACAGCGTCATGATGACACGGGCCTTCCCTATCTCGTCCGGCGACATCTCGAACAAGTCCCGGTCGAGGACGACGAGGTCGGCCGACTTCCCCGGCTCGATGGAGCCCGTCTCCCTTTCCAGGAAATTGGCGTAGGCCCCGAAGATGGTGAAGCTTGCGATCATCTGCTCGAGCGTCGCCCGCTCCTCCGGCCAGAGGACGTCGTCGGGGCCCGTCGTCCCGGGGGCCCGGCGGGTCATCCCGATCTGGATGGCCTGGAGGGGATCGCACGGAATGGTTACCGTGTAATCACTCGACGAAGCCACGGGGACGCCGGCCTTGAAGAAGCTCTCCATGGGGTATTCGGCGTCGGCCCTCGGCTGCCCCAGGTAAGGGACCTGGAGGTTTCGATAGTAGTCGTCCTTCATGAACCAGAACGGCTGGGTGACGGCGACGGCGCCGAGCGCTTTGAATCGGAGAATGTCGGCCGGAGCGACCAGCTGGAGGTGCGTGAGGAGGGGTCGGGCGTCGCGCGGGCCGTTGGCTTTCGCGGCAGCTCCGATGCCGTCGAGGACCTCGGCTACGGCCGCGTCCCCGATGGCGTGAAAATGGAGCTGGAAGCCCGCCTTGTCCAGGGCAACGCACGCCGCGTCAAGGGCTTCCGGCGTCCAAAGCGGCTCACCCCGGAAGCCCGGCTTATGGATATACGGCTCTTTGAGGAAAGCCGTGCTCCCCTCGACGACGCCGTCGACGAAGATCTTGGCGGCCTCAGTCCGGAAGAGGAGCCCCATGTTCTTCGCCCGCTCCGCCTCCAGCCCGGAAACTTGGGCGATCCCTTTCTCCGGGTCCGCGTAGAGCGAGGCGCGAAACCTCATCCGGAGCTTCCCCTCGCGCTCGAGGGTTTTGTAGGCCGCGAGGGAATTCCCGCCGGGGTCGAGAGAGGCTTCGTGGGCCGTCGTGATGCCGAAGCCCAGGGCCATCTTCTGGTATTCCTCGAGCCCCCGGGCTATCTCGTCCGCGGTGAAATCGGGGATGACCTTATCCACGAGGCCGGCCGCGCTCTCGCGCAGGGTGCCGCTTGGCTCGCCGGTCTTCGGGTCGCGCTCGATGACGCCGCCCGGAGGGTCGCGCGTGTCCTTCGTCACCCCGGCCAGCCCGAGGGTCTTCGTGTTCACCCAGGTCGAGTGCCCATCCTCGGAGGACAGCGCCGCCGGGAGGTTCGCGACGACCGCGTCGAGCGCCTCTTTCAGCGGGCCGTTCCCGTCGAAGACGGTGTTGCTCCAGCCGCCTCCGCGGACGACCGAAAGGCCGGGGTGGGCCGCGATGAATTCCCGGACGGCCTTTTGATAATCGGCGATCGAACGTAGGCCGAACAGGGCGACAGCGCCGAACTGTTCGACGGCCGCCGACGGATGGCAGTGGGCGTCGATGAAGCCGGGAAGGACCAGCTTACCGCCAAGGTCCATGACCTGCGTATTCTTTCCGACGAAGCGGGCGACGCCCTTGTTCGTTCCGATAAAGAGGAACAGGCCGTCCTTGACGGCCACGGCCTCGGCCCGGCTGCGGGCGGCATCCACGGTATAGATGTCGCCGTTCTTCAGGACGAGGTCAGCTTCCGGACCTTTCTGCGGCGCGCAGGCGACGAAGAAGCCGACGGCGATCAGGACGATGGGCCGAAAAACTGATCCCAATCTCTTGCGCATGTCCGTCCTCCGTATCGTTCCTGTGCTGTTCCGCCCATGTATAACAGAGCGGCGGCGGACTGTCAAAAAGGACGGCCCGGGTCTCCGGACTTGAACCGCGCGCGGCATCCGTGGTAATTCCATAGAGGACGACCGACGCTCGCGACGGCCCACGTTATCTTTGAACACCTGGAGTTCGCCGGGCCGTGACCTACATGACGGGGACGATCGAGGTTTAAGGAGGGATTCGATGAAGCATAAAAAGATCCTAGTCCTCATGGCGAGCCCGCGGGCCCGGGGCAACAGCACCATCCTGGCCGAGGAGGCCGTAAAAGGTGCCGTGGATGCCGGCGCGACCGTCGAGGCCTTTCGCCTTGTCAAAATGAACATCGGCCTGTGCCTGGCCTGCGAAGGATGTCGAAAACCCGGCGCCGACGGCTGCGTCCGGAAGGATGATATCAGGGTGCTTCATGCCAAGCTCCGCGACGCCGACGCCCTCCTCATCGCGAGCCCGGTTTACTGGTTCACGATGAGCGCTCAGATCAAGCTATTCATGGACCGGCTCTATGCGTTCGGCGCGGAAGGATACAAGCCGCTCAAGGGCAAGCGCATCGGCATCATTTTGACCTACGGCGACGCCGACCCCTTCTCGTCGGGCGCGGTCAACGCCCTCCGGTCCTTCCAGGACGCCTTTGCCTATGTCGGCGCCCCGATCAAAGGAATGGTCTACGGGACGGCGGACAAGCCCGGCGAGGTCCGGGCGAATGAGCGCCTCATGAAAGAAGCCTACGCCCTCGGCAGGAAGCTCGGCGCATAGATGATTTTGAATTGCGCCGGGCGGCTTCGAGAGCCCGGGAGGATTACGGGCGGGAATCGTTCCGGGTTTCCCGTTGGACGGAAACGGCGAAATCAGGATAGGATATAACGCGGCGGGGGCATCGTGCGTATATATCATCTTAGGGAATATTTTCAACTTTCTGAAAACAACAACGGAGGCAAACGCATGCGTCACATGAAGTTCGGCACGGCCGTCCTGGCGGCCCTCTTCGTCGTTCTGGCTTCGGCGGCGCCCGCACGGGCGGCCGAGACGGCCAAGATCGACATCCCTTGTCAGAAATTCGTCCTCGACAACGGACTGACCCTGATCGTCCACGAGGACCACAAGGCGCCCATCGTCGCCTTCAACGTCTGGTACCACGTCGGCTCGAAGAACGAGAAGCCCGGCCGGACGGGGTTCGCCCACCTCTTCGAGCACCTGATGTTCAACGGGAGTGAGAACTACAACGACGACTACTTCAAGCCGATGCAGAAGATCGGGGCGACGGACCTCAACGGCACGACCAACGAGGACCGGACGAACTACTTCGAGAACGTCCCGACCTCCGCCCTCGACCTCGTCCTCTGGATGGAATCGGACCGGATGGGCCACCTCAAGGGGGCCATCAGCCAGGCTCGACTCGACGAGCAGCGCGGTGTCGTCCAGAACGAGATCCGCCAAATGCTTAACGAGCCGTTCGGGGTCACCGAGGACCTTATCGTCAAGGGGACCTACCCCCCCGGCCACCCTTACTCCTGGTCGGTCGGCGGCTCGCTCGAGGACCTGGGCAACGCCAAGCTCGAGGACGTCCACGCGTGGTTCGCGGCCTATTACGGCCCGAACAACGCCGTCGTCGCCATCGCCGGCGACATCGACGCCAAAACGGCCCTCGAGAAGGTGCAGAGATACTTCGGTGACATCCCCCCCTCGCCGCCCATCTCCCGCCACTCGGCCTGGGTCGCCAAGCGGACGGGCTCGCATCGCGAGAGCGTCCAGGATAGGATCTCCCAGCCCCGGATCTACAAGATGTGGAATGCACCCGGCTGGGGAACGGTCTGCGCCGACAACCTCGATCTGGCGAGCTCCATCCTCGCCGACGGGAAGAACTCCCGCCTCTACAAACGCCTCGTCTACGACGACCAGATCGCCACGTCGGTCAGCGCCTATATTAACGTCCGCGAGATCGGAAGCGTTTTCACCATCCAGGCCGACGCTAAGCCTGGCGTGGCTCTCGCGGTGGTGGAGAAGGCCATCGATGAGGAACTCGCGAAGTTCCTCGCCGAAGGGCCGACAGATAAGGAGCTCGAGAGGGTCCGGACCCAGTACATGGCCCGCTTCGTCCGGGGCATCGAGCGCATCGGCGGCTTCGGCGGCAAGTCCGACATCCTCGCCTCGAGCCAGGTGTACGGCGGGAGCCCGGACGCCTATAAAACGACCATCGAACACATGAACAAGACGACGGCCGCCGGCGTCAAGGAGACGTCGGTCCGGTGGCTCTCCGACGGCGTCTATATCCTCGCGGTCACGCCCTATCCCCAGCTCGCCGCCGGGAAGAGCGACGTCGACCGGAAAACCATGCCGGCCGTCGGCACCCCGCCCGAAGTGAATTTTCCCGCCGTCCAGCGGGCGATCCTGGCCAACGGCCTGAAGATCCTTCTAGCCGAGCGGCACTCCGTTCCCGTCGTGAATTTCAACCTCATGCTGGATGCCGGGTCCGCGGCCGACCAGTTCGCGGTCCCCGGGACGGCCAGCCTCGCCATGAATATGATCGACGAGGGGACGGTGAAGCGGACGTCGCTCGAGATCAGCGACCAGTTGGATTCGCTCGGCGCCGAGCTCCGGGCCGGATCGAACCTCGACACCTCGTTCGTCGGACTCAACACCCTCAAGGACAAGCTCGACGCGGCCCTCGACATCTACGCCGACGTCATCCTCAACCCCGCGTTCCCGGACGCGGATTTCCGACGCCTGCAGAAGCTCCAGATCGCCCGGATCGCCCAGGAGAAGGACTCGCCCCTCACCATGATCCTCCGGGTGTTCCCCAAGCTCATCTACGGCCCGGGGCACGCCTACGGGAACCCGTTCACGGGCTCCGGCACCGAAGCCGCCGTGAGCAAGCTGACGCGGGCGGACCTCGTCAAGTTTCATGAAACATGGTTCAAGCCCAACAACGCCACCCTGATCGTCGTCGGGGACACGACCCTGACCGAGATTCGTCCTAAGCTCGAGAAACTCTTCAAGGATTGGAAGGGCGGCAAGGTCCCGGAGAAGAACATCGCGGCGGTCCCACCGGCCGCCAAGCCCACGGTCTATATCATGGATAAGCCCGGCGCGCCCCAGTCGATGGTCGTCGGCGGCCACTCGGCCCCGCCCTCCGGCGATCCCGACGCCATCGCCATCGAAACCATGAACACGATCCTCGGCGGCGACTTCGTCTCGCGCATCAACATGAACATTCGCGAGGAGAAGCATTGGAGCTACGGGGCCCAGTCGATCCTGCTGCCCGCCCGGGGACCCAGGCCCTTCATCGCCTTCGCTCCCGTCCAGTCCGATAAGACCAAGGAGACGATGGACGAGATCCGGAAGGAGCTCGAAGGGATCCTGGGCGCAAAGCCCGTCACGTCCGACGAGTTCGCCAACGTCAAGAACAGCAAGGTCCTCGGCCTGCCCGGCCAGTGGGAGACCATGGAGGCGGTCGGGGGGTCCCTGTCCGAGATCGTCGAGTTCGGCCTGCCCGACGATTATTTCCAGAAGTACTCCGGCCGGGTCGGGAAGCTGGCCATCGGGGACATGGCCAAGGCCGCGAAGAAGACGATCCGCCCGGACAGCGTGATCTGGATCGTCGTCGGCGACAGGGCCCTCATCGAACCGAAGATCCGCGAGCTCGGCATCACCGAGGTCACGATCATCGACGGCGACGGCAACGTCGTCCCCGAAAAATAGGAGCGGTTAAGGGTTGCCTCAGGCGCCTTCGATCCTGAGACGGCGCCGGATCTCGGCGTCGCCCAGGTTATAAAGCGCGTCGAGGAAGGCCGTCTGGAACGAGGCCGGCCCGCGGCACG
>CAZPEP010000044.1:0-90668 GCA_964585685.1 uncultured Eubacteriales bacterium
GCGGTCAGGCTTGGCATGGTGTGAGACCCCATTTTACTTGAAAGTACCCCCATTTTTACGATTCCACATGGAATCCCATGCATCTGATAGATAAAACAAAACTTAGGCTAAATCAGCCCTGTTTTTTGGGGGAAGTCCTGGGCTCCGGGTCGGCTTGACGGTTGACTCGGGTTGGGGTATATCAGTACCTGCTCGGAACGAAGAGGATAAAATGATCGAAAGAACGTTGGCCATCATCAAGCCGGACGCCGTTAAGAAAAGAATCATCGGCAAGATCATTGAGAAGATCGAAGAGGAGGGCTTCCGAATCGCCGAAATAAGGATGGCCCGCCTGACAAAAGATGAGGCCTGCAGCTTCTATGCCGTCCACAAGGGAAAGCCTTTCTTCGAACCCCTCACGGATTTCATGTCCGCGGGAGAGATCGTCATTATGGCCCTGGAAAGGGAGAACGCCATATCCCATTGGCGACAGATCATGGGGGAAACCGATCCGGCCCGGGCCAAGGCCGGTACCCTGAGGAGGGCGTACGGTTTCTCCATCGAGAGGAACGCCGTTCACGGCTCCGATGCCCCCCAAACAGCCGAATGGGAAATCGGCTATTTCTTCAAAAGATAGCCGGGTTCTCCTCCTGAATTCTCCTTTTTTCAGTCTTTTTTTCTCCTCTATATATTGAGTCAAGTCTCTCCGGAACCACAAAATGCTGTGGGGGGCGCTATCTAATCCCTTATTAATGAACAACTTATGAAACGGTCAGGCGAAATATTATCTTGACATTTCTGGGCCCGTGTCCTAGATTATTCCCAAGCCTTGGATGAGAATGATGGAGAGAATTCTCCGCGGAGCTGTTTTAATCGCCTTACTTCTCTGATCATTTCCCGAGGCAAGCCGTACCATAATGAGGAGGTCGCTATGCGGAAAAATTTCGTCGCCAAAGCCGTCGCTCTCGCTCTCTGCCTGGTTTTCATCGGTGTCTCGGCGGCCGGCCTGTTCGCCGCTGAGAAAAGGGTATCCAAGATCGATGCTCGTCTCCTTCTCCAGAGACCCGTTCAGTTCCTGATCTCCGTCTTCCCCGCCCTCGGGTCCGTCTTCAATCTTCGCAAGACCCCGATCAACTCCGGCGACAGCTCCAGCTCCATCGTCAAGCCCACCGGTGATTTGGTCATCGGAAGACCTAGCACGGGAGATTAGTTCGACAAAAAGAGCAGTTCCTAATTTCGGCATTTTTCCTATCACCTCAAGGGGTTATTCAAAGTAGAATAAACCACCCCTTTCTTCCCCTTTAGAGGGGATTGACCCGTTCATTCGCAGACGATACTATTTTCTTGAAATGTTCGTCGGTCCTCTTAAAAAGAGCAACAAGGCCGACCGGATGCACGTGAATAATTCGACATTGCGCACGAATCATCCTCTCCGGCCAATAGCATTATTGTATTATTTTCTATTATTCCTCGCTAGTTCTATAGCCTTTGCTCAAGAAAACGAATTATCTCCTCTCAATGTAACTTTAAAAGAAACGCCAATAAGCTTGATTATTGAAGGTGAACGACTCCGGCTTGAAGGAGAGTATGAAAAATCTTCTTTGGTTCTTGAAAGAGGTTTAAAACTTTCACGACGGGCCGGAGAAATAGCCAATGAATTAAGTTGCCTCTTGAACCTTGGCCTTGATAACTGGAATTCCGGAAGGCTTCAAGAATCCACAGATTATTACAAAGCCGCGCTTGATCTATCTAAAAGATTATCGAACAAAGAAATGGAAAAAAGGTGCACGGAGTTGCTCGAGGTTTTCCGTTTGTATCAGGAGGGCAAGGACTTCCGCTCCAGGGAGCAATACCCAAAATCAATTAAGAGCTTTGCAGCCGCCATCGAATTAGCCCGAAGTGCGGATAGCCCCGATCACGAAGCAAAATGCTTAAGACAGCTTAGCTCGACCTATTGGCAAATTAATGATTATGACTCTTTCTACTTACTAAGCTGCCGAGCCCTAGAACTTGCTACATCTCTAAAGCATAAAAAGGAAGAGGGCTATTGTTATAATAATATCGGTCTATATTATTGGAAAATTGATAGCTATACAAATTCCTTAAGTTTTTATGAGAAGGCGTTGAAAGTAGCAAACGGCACTAATAACGCACAAAATAAATCCGATTGCCTTAACAATATGGGGTTGATTTATCGCGATATGGGCAATTATGATAAGGCTCTTGATTATCTTTTGCAGGCGCTACAACTGGATCAAAGCCTCGGTAATAAACAAAAAATATCTATCGACCTAAATAACATTGGTGCCACCTATAGAAATAAGGGGCTTATATCCGGAAAGCAAGAAGACTACATATCCGCCAAGACCAATCTCAACCATTGCTTAGAACTAGCAAAGAATTTAGGTGATCAGAATACTGAAATCCGGGTACTAAACAATATCGGAGCTGTATACTCTGATCTTTCGAATTTTTCTGAAGCATCAGAATTTTTTAAACAAGGCTATCATATTGCCCAAGCAATCGAGGATAAAGAAGCCATGAGTATGATTCTCAACAATCTGGGAATCGTGCAATTCAATATTGGGAATATTGAGGAATCAACAAGCTTTTTCCGACAAGCAATTAATATTGCACAAGAGATCCGCGGCGGCCAAGTTCTTTGGGAAGCATACTTTGAAATAGGCAACGCCTATAAAAAGCAAAACCGCCTCAAGGAGGCTTTGCAAAATTATGAGAGCTCAATTGCTGTAATTGAGAGCATTAGATCTTCAATAAATCTGGAAGAATTAAAAGCGAGTTACCTAGGCTCGGATAAAAGAATAGATGCATACCAAAACTTGATCGATCTTTTAGCCAATCAATCTGTCCTGCTTAATGATAGGGCTTGTAGCGCTAAAGCTTTTAACTATCTAGAAAGGGCAAAAGCGAGAGCCTTCCTTGATAGCTTTGAGGTTTCGGAAGTAAATATATCTCAAGGGATTGATTTGAAGTTAGCCAACAAAGAAAAAGAAATAATGCGTCAAATATCTCAGTCATATACGCAATTGCTTATTCCGAAGTTGGGTTCAGAGGTAAAAAACAACGCATCGTTAAGGATCAAAGAGCTTGAGGAAGAATCGGACCGCTTAAAACGTGAAATTAGGACGACGAGCCCTGCCTACGCCAATCTCAAGTACCCCGAGGTCATCACCTATGACGAGGCGAAGAATTCACTCGTCGATAAGGACACAACCTTCTTTGCCTACTCCCTAGGCAAAGACAGGTCCTATGTTTTCGTCCTCAGCGAAAGCGGACTCAAGGTCTTCGCGGCTCCGGCCAGGAAGGCCCTTCAACAGCAGGTTGCCGAGTACCGCAAAGTCATATCCGACAAGGACAACCATGACTTCAGCCTCGGCCACGTTCTATTCAAGGAACTCGTCCTCCCCGGGCTCGATAAAAGCACGAAAAGGATCGTCTTCGTCCCGGACGACATTCTGAACTTGCTCCCCTTCGAGACTCTCGTATCCGACGCGGGGACGACTCGATGGCTCGTTCAAGATCATCCCGTCTCTTATATCCCTTCCCTCTCCTCCCTCCGCGAATTGAACAGGAGGAGGTCCGCATCCCGGATACGGCCTCATAAGGACCTCTTGGCATTCGGCGACCCGTTCTACGGGGCAAACGAGGAGGATCAAAGGAATGCGAGCCAAGACATCTTCCAGGATTTCTATTCGAATTCCTTGATCAGTTTCTTCCGGCTGAAATACAGCGGGCTCGAGATCCGGAAGATCGCGGCCGCCTTCAAGCCCTCCCGGACGGACGCGTTCCGACGGCAGGAAGCGACCGAGGACCGGCTCAAGGCCGCGCCTCTCATGGATTACCGGATCCTCCACTTCGCAACGCACGGCCTCATCGACGACAAGAAACCGGCGCGATCCTCCATCATCCTCGCCCTCGACCAGGATCCCGCAGAGGACGGGTTCCTCCAGATGCGGGAGATCTTCAACCTGAGGATGAACGCCGATCTGGTGACCCTGTCCGCTTGCCAAACAGGCTTGGGGCAGTTCATCCGGGGCGAGGGGATCGAGGGACTGAGCCGCGCGTTCTTCTATGCCGGGGCATCCTCCGTGCTCATGAGCCTTTGGGCCGTCAACGACGAGGCCACGTACCAGCTCATGGAGAGATTCTACCGCCACCTCGTGGACTCCGAGACGCCCATGAACGCTCTCCGGAGGGCGAAACTGGAAATGATCGGCTCCGACGTGCTTTCCCACCCCTATTATTGGGCCGGGTTCATCGTCAACGGGAAGAGCGACGCGGTCATCTTCCCGCGAGCCCTTAAGCGCTGGGTCCTCCTCGTGAGTTCGCTGTGCGCCGGGATCATGATCCTCGTCGCGCTTCGAAACCTAAAACGAAGAAGGCCTTAGGCGGCCCCCCTCCCTTTTTCGGGCTCAGGGGAAGAAGATCCTGCGGATGCAGTCGTCCATGCGATACTTTTCGAGGAGCCTGTAGAGCTGGCGGCGGCTCCGGCCGATCTCCCCGGCTGCCTTGGTCTTGTTCCAACGGCAGCTCGCCAAGGTCCGCCTGAGCGCCTCGGGCGTGACGGGGCTGTCCTTTTCCGGCGACCAGGAATATCCTTCAAAGATCAGGTCCTCATCCCTGATGATCTCCTCCTCGCATAGGACGAAAGCCCTCTCGATGATATTCTCCAGCTCGCGGATATTTCCGGGGAAATCGTAGGTCATCAGCCTCCCCAAGGCTTCCGGCGAAAGGTCCTTACGGGTCCGGTCGCGCTCGTTCTCCCGCTCGAGGATCTGATGGACAAGACGGGGGATATCCTCCCTGCGCTCCCTGAGCGAAGGGAGCCGGATCCGCACCACGTTGATCCGGAAGTAGAGGTCCCTTCGGAACCTTCCCGTCCTGACCTCTTCCTCCAGATCCCTGTTGGTCGCAAAGATGAAACGGGCGGCGACCGTTCGTGTCGCCGTCTCCCCGATCCTTCGGGTCTCTCTTTTGTCGATCATCCTCAAAGCCTTGGCCTGGAGGCGAAACGGGAGCTCGCCGATCTCGTCTAAAAATATGGTCCCGTTCCCCGCCGCTTCGAGAAGCCCCTCCTTGTCCCGCACGGCACCGGTGAACGAACCGCGGGCGTATCCGAACAGTTCGGCCTCGACGAGTTCGTCAGGAAGGCTCGCGCAGTTCACCGCGACGAAAGGGTGTTCCCGTCTGGCGCTCAGTTCGTGGACCCTCCGCGCCGTCACCTCCTTGCCCGTTCCCGTTTCTCCCAGGATCAACACGTTCTTATCGCAGCGCGCGGCTTTCTCGATGACCCCGACCCCCTCTCTAAGGACAACGGGCCCTTCCCCGGTCCGATTCTTCATGATCGTTCCGCCCATATAGGAAAGGACGGCCGTACCCTCGGATATTTCTCAATATTTTTTTTAATAAAGTGAGAAAAAATCGCCCTGAGAACCATCTATATTAATGAAGTCATAATCAGAACGTGGATTAAGAGGAAGGAAACAACTTCTATGGCCGGCCCATGGTCCTCGGACAGGGATCTCGAAGCCCTTCTGGCCCGGTTCACGAACTTCATCCGGGCCCAAATCCAGAAGTTCGAGGTCCAGAGGTTCGGGATCGATCCGGACGATATCGCTCAGGAGGTTCGGATCAAGATCTGGAAACTCATCAAGAGTGAGAAAAATATCAGCAGTTATGCGGCCTATATTAAGAAGATCGTGGATACCGTGGTGATAGACCAGCTCCGGCTGCTGAAGAAGGACGAACAGCTCTATAGAATGGAGAAGCAAAAACAGGTCGCAGAGCAATTGAACGGATACAGGCCCGAGGTCCTTCGGAACGCCCTGATGAAGGAGGCCGTCGGAAAGGCTGTCGAATCCCTCATCGAGAGCCGAAGGAACGTGGTCAAGCTCTACCTTTTCGAACTGAGCATCGAGGAGATCTCCCGGTTTTACGGCTGGAGTCTGCACAAGACGCGCAATCTTCTGTATAGGGGCCTGGCCGACCTGAAAAGGTCCCTAAAAAGGGCGGATATCGGAAATGGGCATGAGCGATAGCGAACTTCGTCGGATCTATCGGTCCTACGTCTCGGGAAGGACCTTGGCGGCCAGGGAAGGATGCCCTCCTATCGAGGACCTCCGGGAGGCCTTCGAGGACACGACACCGCAAGCGGCCAAGTACGAGATCGTCGATCATATCTCCGCCTGTTCGGATTGCGCCCGGGAATTCGAGTTCATCCGAGAGGTTCGGGCGAGGGAAAAGGAACTTGCCGCGGGGATACGGGAGCTCACCCGGCACCGCCGCCCCCCCATCCTGTTCCTTTCCCGGCCCCTCCGGGGCTATGCTTTCGGAATGCTGATGCTCGCCGTCGTGATCTCGGGCGTCATCGTGTTCAAGCATGACCGCGCCCAAGACGAGGGACGGAGCGGGTCCACCACGATCCCCGAGGCCCTCTCCCCGTCCGGATTCGTCGAGGCTCCTCCCCCCCTGATATTCAGGTGGAAGCCGGTCATTCGGGCCGCCTCCTATGTCGTCGAGATCTACGATGAGTCCCTGCAGCTTATTTGGGAAAGCCCCCCGGTCTCGACCACAGTGGCGATTCTTCCCGATCCGCTAAAGGAAGCGCTTTCGAGCGACAAGAATTACTATTGGTCGGTGCTGGCGCTCGATTCGGAAGGGAAAATCGGCGAATCGAAGTTCGAAGCCTTCTCCCTCGATCGCTGACCCACGGAGGCGCTTCCCCGCCCCCTCCCTTCGCGTGAGGAATCCGGGCCGAAATCCCCGTTCAAAACGAACGCGGCCCAGTGGAACGGATGGGCATATTTTGATCGCAGCATCCGGACCTTGGCAAACCTCAGGGCCGCGGCCTTGCCGTAGCCCCGCGACAGGTATTCATAGAAACCATCCATGAAATAGGCCGTAGACCTGTCCCCGATAGGCCAGAGCGTCGATACCACCGATTTTGATCCGGCATAGAAGAACATCCTTGGGAGCCCCAAAAGCCCTTCGCCTCGCTCCAGACTGCCCCGTCCCGTTTGACAGGCCGACAGGACGACGAGGTCGGCGTCCAACCTCAGGTTATAGATCTCCCGTGCCTGAAGGATCCCGTCCTCCCCGTCGTTCCGACCGACCGAGAGGATCAGGGCTGATCGAAACGGGACCTTCTCATCCAAGAGCCCATGACAAGCGAAATGGACGATCCGGTAATCCTCAAGGGCCAGCACTTTCAGGTCCTCCTCCGCGGCCCGGGTCCCAAGCAGGATGTCTTTGGACCCTTTGGGGAAATGCCCGGCGATATCCAAGACCTCTTTCTTGCTGAACGGCAACTGGGAAAGATCGAAACCCTGTCCCTTATAGATCTCACCGACCGTCCATCCCGCCGTGGCATGCCCTTCCTTATCGACCGTCCCCGCCTTTGTCAAGGCGGGAGCGCCGAGGGCCAGAAGCGTCTTGCGCCACGGCCCAGCCGCTTTCCGGGAAAGGAAAACGAGGGAAGAAGAAGAAGGGGCATAGGATATCTCGAATCGTTCGATAAGATATCCCGAGACCGGAGCGCCGGACGGACGCAGCGTCTCGAACGGAAGGTAGTAAAGGATGCCGTCAGGGACGATAATGAGTCGTTTGAGCCCCTCGACGGGAAGGCCGGCGAGGGGCGGGAGGAGCTCGTCGGCGATCCTTTCCGCCGCGAGTCTCCCAGTAAACCCCTTCCTATCGGGAATCGAGAGGGCCTTGAGATAGCCCCTCAAGGACCTTTCGATCACCTCTCTGGGAGGGAGATCGAAGAGCCTCACGCCGTTCTTGGTGATGAAGAACATGTAGGACCGGGCATCGCCGAGGAAGTATTCGATCAGACCCGTCTTTTCGTCCAGAAATTCGTTCCGAAGTCTTTGGATCGAATAAAGATCGGACGAGACCAAGCCCACAAGTCCGGGCTGTTCGGCTTTCATTTCGGAGATGAGCCTCAGCGATTCGTCTTCGGCGCGGCCGAGCTTCTTGAGCTTCTCGCCACGCTCCGCCTGCCTCAGGGCAGGATTGGATAACTCCAGAATGAGCGCCGAGATCTCCCTGGATATCTCTTCCTCCCTCTCCTTCAGGCCCTGCGTCAACCCGACCCGAAAATCGATCCTGGCCTCTCCCAGGCACTCGAGAAAAGCGCGGGCTTTCGCCTTTTCGACGATGACGAACATCTCCTCGAGGCGGGTCCCGGACGGGTCCTCGTGGGAGAGCCTAAACAAAAGATTCAGAAGGCTCTCGAAGATCCCGAGCTTGTTCCTGGCAAAGCCGGCCTTGAACGTTTCCAGGAAGATCCGGCTCCTGATCGTATCGATCACGTCCACGGATTTCTGATAATAATGGAGGGCGTTGACGAGGTCTCCCCGTTTTTCGAGACATTGACCGAGCCCAAAGTAGGATTCCCAGACGGTATCTTTAAATAGATGAATCGCAGGAAGATCAACCGCATTTGAAAAGAGCTTTCGAGATTCGTTCAATCTATTCATTTTAAGAAAAACATTTCCTAAATTATTATATATGTTGCCAATAGCCTCTATGTTTTTTTGCTCGTTTGCCTTTGATAGTGCTAATTTAAAAAAGCTGATTGCGGTATCATATTCATTAAGATTTATATATATCGTCCCTTTATTATTTAAAACTTCAATTTCGGTTTTGACATCTGGAGACTTGCTCAGCATGTTCAAGCATCTATTAAAATAGCCAAGAGCCTCAATAAAATCGGACCTAATGTTGCTCTGATATGCTTTCTTCTCGAGTACCACACCAATGTTGTTGTATGTTTTACATACATCAAGTGCTCGCCCATTCTCTAAGTCAATAGACAATGAATTCTTAAAGTGAATGAGCGCGTTATCATAATCACCAAGATTCATGCTAATAAGACCAATATTGCTAACACATTCTGCTTCGGTTTGGCTGTCATTAAGCGGCCTTAAAATAAGAAGCGCCTGCTGGAAATGTCGGAGGGCCTTTGAATAGTCCGTCGATTTCCAGAAGTAGAGGCCGAGGTTGTTCAGGCATCGCCCCTGTTCGATCTTGAGGTTGAGTCTCATTGCGATTTTCAGGGCCTCTTCATTGTTCGAGAGGAAGCTCTTCAGGTCGTTCATTTGCCAGTATGTCCCGCTCATCTGACGGAGGCACTTGGCGACGAACTCCTCGCCTTTGATCCTCCGGCCGATCGCGAGCGCTTCTGAGAACGCCTCCAGGGACCGGGGCAGGGCGTTCGAGAGACGGAGGTCCTTCCCCTGATTGTACAGCCGGATGATGTCCAGGGCCGCCCGGCTGATGAAAAGTACTCCGTCCGAGCCGGGAGTCCCGGCCTTCCGGGAGGCCTCGGAAAAGTTCCCCTCGGCCTCGCGGATTCGCCCCAGGTTCCATTGGAGAAGTCCCAGCTTCATCAGGCACGCGGCTTCGGCCGCCGTATCGTTCGCTTGCCGCGAGATCGTCAAGGCCTCTTGGAACCGGTCGATGGAACTCTCGAAATCGCCGCGGGCCCTGGCCTCTTCCCCCTTCCGGAAAGCCAGAGTGTAGGCTCCATTGTCCCGAACCCCCGGCTTGTCGGGGAGGTCCGTCCCCGTCGCGGCCGCGAACCCGGCGAGGGCCCCCGCCAGAAGAATGATGACCCTGCTTCCCCTCCGCATTGAAAAATTCCAAATCTATATAATATGAGACCGTCCGGGATGTCAATTTTATCTCATTCCCTGAAAACCTACCCGTTTCATTGACTTTTCTCCGTTCCGGCCTATACTTGTTTCCGGCCTGACCCCTACAATGAGACGTGCAACGATCCTGGCTGCGGCGGCGATCCTCCTGATCGTTGGACCTCTGTCCGCCCAGGCGAAAAGGACGCGGACGGCCGGGAAGCGATTGGTCGCCACCGTCCCTTTATCGTTCAAGTTCACGGGTTGGGTGTCCGGCGCACCGGCCAAAAAGCTGACGGGCAAGGCTCTTGTCGCTTATCTCGGCGGGGCCGCCGATGTGGCCCTGCAGTACGGAGTCAAGGACGTTTCCGTCCACCGCTTCAGGCCGGCGGCCCGCACGAAGAAGACCGCTGGCCGGGAATTCACCCTCGAGCTGTTCCGGATGGATTCAGCCGCCGACGCTTTTGGCCTTTTCTCTCTCGGGCGCCGGAACGCGGACCGAGCGTCGGCCGCCGTGGCCGCGCCGAACGTAACCGGGCCGGACAGGGCCGCTTTCGTCAAAGGTTACGTCTATGTCAATATCCGGACAAAGGGGTGCGAGGAGGTCGATGTTGAGAAGATCGCGGCCGCCGCGGCCAAACGGATCGGTCTTCCCGCGGACCCGCCCCCGCCCGGAATCGCTGGACTCCCCAGGTCGAACATCGTCCCGGGAAGCGAGCGCTACATCCGGGGGAATATCACGGCCGGGGCCGAATCTCCGCTCTTGAACAGGGATTTCTGGGGATTCCGGACGGGGACGAGCCGGGCCTTCACGGCCCGCTACAGGCCCAAGGACAGTAAGCTCATCGTCGTGGAATTCGTCGAATTGCCTGAGGGCCTCGCCCGAAGCGCCCTCGAGCTCTTCAAGGAATATCTGGAGGACGTCCGGGAAGAGGGCGGCGTCGTGACCGGCGCCGATGTCGCCGGAGGCGTCTGTCTCTTCGGCGTGTCCGGGAAGACCGCCGCTCTGATCATCGGAGAGCCGGACCCGGGGATCGCGCGGGCCCGCCTTTCGGAAGCTCTGGCCGAACCCGGGGACCGGAAATGATTTTTTAGAGCGGCGCGGCCGGTCAAACAGGAGATGTCAGCGCCGAGAACGTAAAGTCCCTATAGTGTTCAAGGATGTCCAGGATGAGGGCCTCCTTGGTGATCTTCATGATCTCCCCAGGGGAAAGTTCCTTCATGAACTCCATGGCCCTCTCTTCCAAGACGGCGGACTTCGACTTTCTTCCTCTGAGAACGAGCCCAAGCTTGAGTTCGTAGGCGTTCTTCGGAAGGACGACCCGATAGTGGAGGTTGTCCGTGTTCGAGCCGGGAAAGCTCAGTTCGAAGTTGATGGAACGGCCCTTGTCTTCGCGGAAACGGACCTTGACGCCGTAATCCCGCATCTCTTCCTTAAGGCTTTCGAAGGCCGGTTCAGCGATGAATTCGCAGAACTGGGCGAAGCTCTCCAAGGTATCGGCCTTGGCCTTCTCTATGAGCTTAAAGGCATCGAAGTGCTTTCTTAGCTCGTCCTTCCAGGTTTCTCCGGACATGGGCCCTTCCGTTTCCTAAGATATACGAATGATAGCACACTCCGGGACGGAGTTTAAGGAGAAAGAACCCCCCGGGGGGGTTGGTGCCGGCTGATGTCAGCAAAAGGGGGGTGATGATTGAAAATTTGAGGGAGCCCTCTCCAGCCGGCCAAAGAGAGCCATTCCCATTATATCAGAGCCGAAGGCGAACGCAAGAAGAAACGCAGGATATTTTTGTTGTTAATAAATTTCGCCGCTTTCGCGGAGTGCCCCCCAAACAACTTCCGCGTCGAGGTTCGAAAGGGCGCGAGCGGCTAGCACACGGGTCCGGCCGAAAGGTTCCCAAGCGGGGATGTTCTCTTCGAGGAAGAGGGCCGTCACGCGCGCGCCGCATGCCGCCGCCAGATGGGTGATCCCCGAATCGTTTCCCAGATAAAGTGGGGCCTCAGCCAGGAGCCCCGCGAGCCCGAGGATCGACGGCCTCCGCGCCCAGGTCCAGCCGTGCGGGAGAGCCCCCCCCGCGAGGCGCCCGGCGATCGCGGGCCGTTCCTCCGCTTCCCCTGTGACGAAAACGCCGGGGATCCCTGCGTCCGCCAGCCGGCGGGCGATCTCAAGGAAATTTACGAAAGGCCAAAGCTTGGCCCTGCCCCCGCTTCCCGGATGGACGACGGCGAACCGGCCTCCGCTAGGCAGATCGGTCCGGAGCCCGGCGCGCGCCGCGGTCATCCCTCCTTTCTTCGATCGAAGCCGGGAACACTCGTCAAAATCGGGCACGATCCCGTCCGGAAGAGGAAATCCGGATTCGGTGACCGCGAAAAATCGTCGGCTGATTGAAACGGAATGGGGAGGGGTCGGCGCGGTGAAAAGGACCGTTCGGGCTCCCCGCGACTTCAATTCCCCTTCCATTTCGGGCGGGGGCGGCTTCTGCATCCAGCCGACGGCGAGGGACAACTCCGGCCGGGGGCCTGACGGCGGAAAGCCCGCGTCCGCGAAAAGCGCCGAGGCCTCACGGCCCTCCACCGGGACTATCCCGTCCGTAATCCCGGCATCGAGGAACAGCCCCCCGTACTCTCCCCTGCACAGGAGCGCAAATCGGCGCCCCGGCATAGTCCGGCGCACGTAGGTCATCGAGGGCAGGGCGACGAGAAGGTCGCCCAGGCCTCCCAGGCGGATCAGGAGAACATCCATGGCGCCCTTAGATTGGGCAAAACGGCGGCCGAAGTCAATCCCTTGACTCCCCGGCATGAATGCCGGGGCCGGGCTTCCCAGTCCCGGTCCTGGCAAGGCAGGGACCGGGGCTTGTTCGGGGTTAACCCTGAGCCTCGCTACGCGCTTCGCGTTCCCGCCCTTCATGGCGGGGTAGCGTCGGCGAACGGGTCAAGAGGCCGGCCGCGTTCGTTGAACAGGCCACTTTTTGCGGTTCCCGCCGATTTATGATAAGAATTGTCCCGATGAATTTACTCCCCGAACGCAGGCCGCCGTCGCAGAGGCGCACTCTCCTCCTGGTTCTCAAAGTGTTTTTCAGCGTCTCCATCCTCTCCCTCATTCTCATTTATAAGGCACCGGTCCGGGACATCCTGGGAGTCTTATGGTCGGTCGGCCTCGGCTGGCTTGCCATGGCCTTTTCGCTCCACTCCATCGGGATCTTCGCGAGCGCTTATCGATGGCAGATCCTGGCCCGGGCCCAGGGGGACGAGATCCCCCTCGGCTACCTCATGAGATCCTACCTGGTAGGGACGTTCTTCAGCAATTTCCTTCCGTCGAGCTTCGGGGGCGATATCGTGCGCATCTGGGACGGCTCTCGGTACTCTCGGTCCCTGGTCCGGGCGTCGGCAGTCGTCGTCGTCGAACGGGCCACCGGGATCATCGTTCTGTTCCTCTTCGCTCTCATCGGCTCGCTCTTCAGGCTGGACATGGCCAATGACGTCCCGATCATATGGGCGGCGCTCGTCCTGGGGCTCGCCGGCTTGGCCCTAGCGGCCCTGTTCTTCACGCCCTTCGCGGAACGCCTCATCCGGGGGCTCCCCGGCGGAAAATTCCTCAGGGCCCCGAAAGAAAAGGTCCTCGCCTTCCGCACGATCATCCTCGATTATCGGCACCATAAAGGCCCGTTCCTCCGGGCCACTTTCTGGGCTTTGGTCCTCCAGGCCAACGTCGTGCTCTATTTCTTCCTTATCGGCAAGGCCTTCCGGCTCGATATCGGGTTCCCGGACTACTTCATTTTCGTTCCCATCGTCCTCCTCGTCCAAGCCATCCCCGTGACCATCAACGGCCTGGGCCTCCGGGAGGGATCGACCGTCGAGATCTTCAGGTTCTACCTCATCCCCGCGGGGACGGCCGTCGCCTTCTCGCTCGTGGACGTGGGCTTCCGGCTGGTCCTGGGGGCGGTCGGCGGGATCATCTACGCTTTCAGGAAATGAACGCGCGCCTCCCCTTCCAGGCTCTCGGCCTCGGCCTCCTCGTCATCGTCGCAAACTCAGCGCCTGCTCTCCAGCGGGACGTCTCCGACTTCGAGACCCGCATCGCAAAGATAAACGCGCAGATCCGAGACCTCCAAGCAAAACTCGCAGACGAGGAGAAGAAGGAATCGTCCATCCTGTCCGCGCTCGAGCGAATCGGCCTCAGGAAGCGGCTGATCCGCGCGGAACTGGCGGCCGGCGCCGTCTCCGTCGAACGGACGGACGGCGAACTCGAGGCCCTCAGGAAGGAGATCGTGTTCCGGCGGATCGCGCTCGAGTCGGAGAGGCGTTCGGTCGAGAGAACCCTGGTGACGCTTTACAAGTTCGGGCGGTTCGACCTCCTTCAATTCATCCTGCGGTCCGATAACATCGAGGCGGTCCTTGCTGAGAGCAAGAGCTTGGCCTACCTCGCCCGCCACCGGAACGACGTCGTCGCGGGTTACTTGGCCTCCCTCTTCGAGCTGGGCGCGGCCGAAGCCAAGCTGGAAGCCAAGAAGGGCGAGATCACCGGCCTCCTCCGGACAGCAGGAGAGAAAAAGAAAGAGCTTGAGGCCGAGGAACGGAAAAACCGCGAGCTCGTTGCCGGCATCCAGCGCCACAAGAGGTCCTACGCCCAGGCCCTCGAGGAGCTCGCGGAAAGCGGCCTTCAGCTCCAGGCCCTGATGAAGAGGATCGTTGACGAAAAGTACGAACTCCCCTACCCGTTCGTCCCCCTCTATGAGAGGATGGGGAAGCTCGCCTGGCCCGTTTCGGGAAGGATCATCACCCCCTTCGGGCCTCAGAAAAACGCCAGGTTCAACACGATCACCACGAATAACGGCGTTGAGATCTCCCCGAAGAAGGAGAGCGCCCCCGTTCTGGCCGTCCATCCGGGCCGGGTCGTCTACGTGGACGCCTTCGAGGGGTACGGCAACCTGATCATCGTCGACCACGGCCTGACCTATTACACCCTCTACGGCCACTGTTCCGAGTTCCTGGCCGCCAAGGGGGACGCCGTCCAGGCGGGGCAACCCATCGCCCTGTCCGGGGATTCAGGTTCCCTCAAGGGGGAATGCCTCTATTTCGAGATCCGGTTCAGGACGAAGGCCCTCGATCCCTTGAAATGGCTCAAGCGAAAGTGATATAATGTATTGTTTGAAACCATGAAATCCCCTCGCCTTCGACTCATCTTCCTCACGGCCTGCATCGGGCTATGCCTTTTCTTCGTCCTTGAGAGGAGTTTCCTTCCCGGCGTCCCGCAGAGGCCGTCCTTCAGGGGATTCGACCTGCTGGGCTCCGTTGCGCGTCTCGTCAAGAACGACTACCTCGAAGAGAGGGACCCGGCCCGGACGTTGGAGGGGGCTTGCCGGGGCCTCATCGATTCCCTTGACCCCGTCTCGAGCTATTTCGGCCGCGACGCCACGGCCAAGTATCTCCGGCGGGATTCCCGCTGGGCCGATATCGGCGTCGTGCTCTTCAAGCGGTCCCACGGGCTGTTCCCTCAGGTCGCGGGGCTGGTGGAGGGCTCTCCAGCCGAAAAAGCCGGGGTCCGGCTCGACGATACCATCAGCGCCATGGACGGCCGGGGCACGCTCGACATGAGTTCCCTGGAAGCCAATCTCCACCTCAAGGATCTCGAACAGAAGCCGGTCGCCCTCAAGGTTGTCCGGGACGACAAGACCCTGGAGATCACGGTCCCGCGGGCCGTGATCTTCCCCGAGCCCTTCGCGTACGCGGCGGAGGGCGCCTTCGCCGTCCTCGAGATCCACGGCCTTTACGCCCCATGCGTCGACGACATCGGGACCAAGGTCGTGCCGCTCCTTAAGGCCAGAAAGGCCCCTTATGTCCTTGACCTTAGGAACTGTTCCGAGGGCGAGATCGAGGAAGCGCAAAAGCTCCTTAACGTTTTCGTTCAATCGCCGAAGATCGGCGACTTCGAGAAGAAGGGCGGGATCAAAGAACCTGTCGCCTGCGCAGCCGCCCCCGACCTGGACCGGCTTCCCGTCGCTGTATGGGTCAACGGTGCAACGATGGGGCCGGCCGAGCTCGTGGCGGCCGTCCTGCAGGAGACCCGGAAGGTCAGGGTCATCGGCGCCGCGACGCCGGGGCTCGTCTCGAGGCAGGAGCTGTTCCCTCTCGAGGACGACAGTTCCGTCCTCGTCACGTCGGGTGTTTTCACCCTCGCTTCGGGAAAGAAGCTCTGGGAGGAAGGCGTGACGCCGGACGACCGTCTCGACGCAGGAGACCAGGGCACCGCCGCCTACGTCAAGAGGACCTCGGCCCTCCTTCCCAAACGCTGACCCATGAGAAAGCGGCTCCTGCCGAAAGTGTTCTCCCATTGGCCTATCACCACGCTTGCCGCATGGGTTCTTTGCGGGCTGGCGGTCTCCGCGACGCTTATCCTCGACCATAGGAACTGGACGAGGGGCGAGAGGTCCTATGTTTTCACCGGGAGCCGCGAAAAGAAGGCCCCGGCGGCACGGCCGAAGGCCGCCCCTCTCCCCCCGATCCCCGAAAAGGCGAAACCGGAGAAGGCTCCCGAGCCAAAGGTCTCCGTGGTTCCGAAGGCGATCGCGCCCGTCAAGGAACCGCCCGCGGTCAAATCTTCCGCCCCAGCGGGCAAGGTCGCTCTGGTCGTAGATGACATGGGGAACAGCCTGGAAGCGCTGGATGAGCTCGTAGGCCTCGGCGAGCCCGTTACCGTCGCCGTCCTCCCCTACAGCCCCCATGCTCTAGAGACCGCCCGTAGGGCCCACGAGAAAGGCCTCGAGGTTCTCCTCCACCTCCCCCTGGAATCCCTGAACGGGAATGGCTCCGAAGCCGGCACGGAGGGTCTGATCCGTTCCGAGATGGGCGACGAAGAGATCCGGTCGCTCATGGCCGAGGAACTCGACCGGGTCCCGTACGTCCGGGGCGTTAACAACCACATGGGGTCCAAGGTCACGGCCGACACGGCGATGATGCGGACGATCCTGGAGCCACTCAGGGAACGGGGCCTCTTCTTCCTCGATAGCCGGACGAGCGGGAAATCCGTCGCTTATGATGTGGCCGTGGACATGGGCATGCCGGCGGTTTCCCGCCAGGTTTTCCTCGACGCCGACGGCGACGCCGGCCTGATCCGGGAGCGCCTGCTCGAGCTCTTCCGGATTGCCCGGAGGGACGGCCGGGCCGTCGGCATCTGCCATCCTTTCAAGGAGACCCTGCGGACACTCCGGGACAACTTCGGCCTGCTCCGGAGCTACCGGCTCGAAGCCGTCTTCGCGTCCGAGATGGCCCACCGTTAGCCCGGGACGGACGCGCCCGGCTTGAATTCGTCCCCTCCATCCATTATATTAAACCTGACCGACAGGAGGCTTCCCATGAAAAAGACCGCGAGCGTATGCCTGATGATGGCGAGCGTCCTCGCCGCCCTCTTCATGTATTCCTGCAGGTCCGTCCCGACCGAGGAGCTGAAAGCGTCCATCCTGGTGACGGACGTCGAGACCCAATGGGTCTCCAAATATTATCAGCCATGGCCTCCCCGGCTCATCCTCGTCCCCGTCGTATCCTTCCGGGTCAAGAACATCGGCACCTCGCCCCTCCAACACGTCAATTTCAACGCCATCTTCAAGTTCAAAGGGGACCCCGAGAACTTGGGAGACAACTTCCTGGCCGCCATCCGCAACAAGGCCGTAAACCCGGGCGAAACGAGCGAGATCATCACCCTGAAGAGCAACTTCGGGGTCGAGGGTAAGACCGTCGCCTCCTTCAAGAACAACGTCCAGTGGAAGCCGACCGAGGTCAAGATCTTTGCCCGTTCGAGGGGGTCCCAGTTCACCCTCCTCGGTGAATGGGACATTTCTCGGACGATCGATTTCGTCGAGCCTGCCCCCGTCGACGTCAAGAAAGGAAAACTGGGCCAGCCCGAATAAACGTGATCCTGCCCGCCAAGATCTTCCTGACGCGGGGAAACGGACGACATAAGGAGAAGTTTGTCAGTTTCGAGATCGCACTGAGGGAAGCGGGGGCAATCCCCTCAACCGCCCTGGTCACCTGACCTACAGGTCCAGGGGGTTCGGCTTCAAGATCTTGATGTAGCTCTTCTCCTTGAGAGTCTTGAGGTAATCCTCGAGCTTCTTCTGCTTTTTCTCGGAGTAGAGCTTCTCCTCGACTTCCTTCTTGACCTCTTCGAACGTCCTTAGCCGGCTGTCCTTCTTCTCCTCCAGCTTGAGGATGTACCAGCCGTTTTTCGTCTGTACCCAGTCGCTCGTCTCACCCGCTTTGAGCTTGGCCGCCGATTGTTCGAGGGCCTTGTCCAATTCGCCCTTCCGGAACCGGCCGAGGTCCCCTTCGGCCTCCTTCGCCGGGCCGTCCGAGTATTCTTTGGCCAGCGCGTTGAAGGGCTCCCCGGCCTTGACCTTGCCGGAGATGAGCTTCCGCGCCTCTTCCAGGGCCTCCGGGGCCTTCCCCTCCGTGGAGAGGTAGATCGCGCGGACATGGTATTCCTCGGGCTCCGTAAACTCCTCGGGATGGAGCTTGTAATAGCCGACGATCTCCGAATCATCAAGGACGATCGTCCGGTCCACCTCGGAATAGATGGTGGCCTGCCTCAGCATGTTGTCCTCGAGCTGTTTAACCCACTGGGCATAATCCAGCCCCTGCTGCTGGAGGCCCCTCTTCAGGTCGTCGTCGGACTCGATGTTGTTCTCCTTCTTGATGTTGTCGACGGCCATCTTGACCTGATCAGAGACGTTAAGGTTCTTCTCCTTGGCCTGCTGCATGAGGAGCAGGTCGGTGATCATCATGTTCAGCATTTCGTTCTTCAGCATCTGGTACTGCTTCTCGTACTCCTCCCCCTGAAGGGCGGACCGGAGCTGCTGGACGGTAGCATCGAACTGTTCCTTGTACTGGCTCAGGGTGATGACGTCATCGTTGACGACGGCGACGATCTCTTCGACGACCTGCCCGACGGCAGGCGCCAGGAAAACGGCGAGCCCTAAGAGGGCGAAGACGGGAATTTTTTTTCTCATGGGAGGTTCCTTTGATAAGCGAAGGGTAATCTGTCGGGGTGCGAGCTCCAGGCGAGGGTCCTCTTGAGCTCTTCCAGGTGCGCGGCCAAGGCGTCTTTGACCTTGCCGGCCAGGACCTTGAGACGGATGGCCGGGACCGCTTCCGCTTCCGGGAGGAGTTGGGGCGGGAACTTCCGGTCCACCCGGAATATATGGTAGCCGTAGGAGGATTCGACAACGGGACTGAGGCGACCTTCCTCGAGCGGAAACACGACCTTCTCCATCTCGAAGGGTAGGTTCCCCGCCTTGAAGACCCCCATGGCGCCCCCCTTGAAGGCTTCAGGGCCGATCGATTCCTCCCGGGCGATCTTTCGGAACTCCTCTTCGGAAGCGTTCCTGAGCCTGCGGAGGACCTCCACAGCTTCATTTTCGGTCTCGAGGAGGATCTGGCTCACCCGGACCCGCTCGGAGACCAGGAAGTCCCTTTTATTCTCCTCGTAGAAAGCATGGACCTCGTCGTCCCGGACGCTGAGGCTGGCGAGGAATCGGCCGGAATATTTTTCGATAAGGGGCCTGTCAAACAGGTGCGGATCTCCCTCCGTCATGGTACCAGTTTCTCCGGGCGGGGCCTCGCCGGAAAGCTTCGCCAGATAGGTCTTCTCCTCTTCGGACGTCAGTGTCACGCCCTGCCCGCGGGCCGCCGCGAGGAGGAGCTTTTCCTCGACGAATCTGTCGTAAAGGCGGCTCAGCGAGACGGGCGAGAGCTCGCCCTTCCCGGCGTTGTCCCGGACATACCGGTCCAGGTCCGAATTGCGGAATTCCGTCCCTTCGACCTCTAGGATGACCGTCTCCGCGGCCTTCGCGCCTCCGGAGGCCGAAGCTCTTCCGGCCTTCCCCCGGTCCCCGCAGGCGGCAGCGCAGGCGAAGCCGAGGATCGCCACGAGGGCGGCCGGCGGGAAGGTTCTGGAAAACGGGGCTCTCATCTTTTTTATATTCAATTCATTGTAGTATAACCGGTCAACTCCTTCAAGATGCCGATGGTTGCCTCCAGGAAATCTGCGTCCGCCGCCGCGCCGAGGGTCAGCGCCATGACTCCCTGCGGGGTCATCGACCCGCGGTGCTTCTTGAGGAGGGCCGGGACGCGGGCGAGGTCCACGCCAGTGGTCGGCTCGAACTTGAAGACGAGTCTGTCCCCCGCCCGGTCCAACGATTCGATCCTGAGCCGGACTGCCAAGAACTTGATCGCGCCGTAGCGCATAAGGTTCCCGACGCTCGCCGGGAGGTCCCCAAACCTGTCCCGGATCTCGCCTCGGATCCGATCGATCTCGCCCAGGTCCTCGATGGAGGACAGCCGCTTGTATAGGTTGAGCCTGAGGTTCACCTGCGGCAGGTAGTCCTCGGGCACCCGAATATCGGCCTTGAGGTTGATCTCCGTCTTGACCTCCTCGACCACCTCCCCTTTCTGTTCGCGGATGGCCTGGTCGAGCAGATGCATGAAATATTCGTAGCCGACCGCCTCGATGGTCCCGCTCTGCCGGTGGCCGAGGAGGTTGCCGGCGCCGCGGATCTCGAGGTCCTTAGCTGCCAGCCGGAACCCGGAACCCAGCTCGGAGAACTCCTTAAGGGCCTTAAGCCGCTCCCGGGCGAGCGGCGTGAGCTCCGTCAGCGGGGGCACGAGGAAATATGCGGTGGCCTGGCGGGAGGAGCGGCCCACCCGACCGCGCAATTGATAGAGCTGGGCCAGCCCAAAGAGGTCGGCCCGGTCGACGATCAGGGTATTGACCAGGGGGATGTCAATGCCGTTCTCGATGATCGTCGTGGAGACGAGGACGTTGTATTCGCGGGCGATGAAAGCCATCATCCGCTTCTCGAGTGCGGCGCCGGACATTTGGCCGTGAATCGTGACGACCCGGGCCTGCGGGACCAGTTTTTCCACGAGGCGGGCCACCCGGTCGATGTCCTCGATGCGGTTGTGGACGTAAAAGACCTGTCCCCCACGGTTGAGTTCCTGGCGGACGGCCGAAGCCACGAGCTTGGCATTCCACGGGGTCACGACGGTGTGGACGGACAACCGGTCCCGGGGCGGCGTCTCGATCAGGCTGATGTCCCTGAGCCCGGTCAGGGACATGTTGAGGGTCCGGGGGATCGGCGTTGCCGTTAGGGTCAAGACGTCGATGTTCGCCCTGAGGCCCTTGATCCTCTCCTTGTGACTGACGCCGAACCTCTGCTCTTCGTCGACGATGAGGAGCCCGAGGTCCTTGAAAACGACATCCTTGGAAAGGATCCGATGCGTCCCGACGAGGATGTCGACGAACCCTTTTCCGACGTCCCCGAGGACGGCCTTCTGCTCGATTCGGGATTGGAGCCGGGTCAGCCCCTCGACGCTCACCGGGAAGAGAACCATCCGGGCCTTGAACGTCTTGAGGTGCTGGCTCGCCAGGACCGTGGTCGGGCAAAGGACGGCCACCTGTTTCCCGTCCATGACGGCCTTGAAGGCGGCGCGCATCGCAACCTCGGTCTTCCCATAGCCGACATCGCCGCAGAGCAGGCGATCCATGGGAGTTTCCGACTCCATGTCCTTTATGATCTCGCGAATGGACTTAAGCTGGTCCTCCGTCTCCTCGTGCTCGAAGATCTTTTCGAACTCCGTCCCCCACAGACCCTCGGGGCTGAAGGATATGCCCCGGACCGACTTCCTCAGGGCGTAGAGCTCGAGGAGCTCCCGGGCGATAGCTTCGACGGCCTTTCTGGTCCGGGCCTTGGTCTTCTGCCACGTGATCGTCCCCAGCTTGTCGAGGGGGGGCGCGGCGTCGCCGGCCTTGGAAAATTTCTGGACGAGGTTCAGGTCCTCGACCGGGACAAGCAGCTTGTCGCCGTCGCGGTAGAGGAGCTCGATGAACTCCCGGGACCTTCCGTCGACCTCGACCCGCCGCAGGCCGTGGAAGATGCCGACGCCGTAATCCGTATGAACGACGAGGTCGCCGCTTTCGAGGTCCTGGAACTGGGAGAAGAAAGGCTTCCGGGAAGCACGATGGACGAGGACCTTCTCCTCGGTGAAGATGTCCCGCTCGGCAAAGATGATGACCTTGGCCCGCGGATAAGCGAACCCTTCGCCCAGGCCGCCGAGGAGGAGGCTGATCTCACCGCTCTTCGGAACGGCGAGGGGATCGGAGGATTCGATCGCCTGGATGCCGCTTTCCTCGAGCAGGGTGGCCAGCCTCTGCCGGGTGCCCTGGTTGGAGAGATAGACATAACAAAGCTCCCGTTCCCACTGGAGCTTCTTGAGGTATTCCAGGAAGAACCCGATCTTGTTTTCGAACTTTGGGACCGGCTGGAAGGCAAACGAGACCGTCTTCCGATCCGGCTCGGCGACCAGTTCCTGGATGACGAGGGCGTCCCGGGAAACGGCCTTCCAGAGGGAGGGCGGGTAGATCGTCCCGGGCGGGAGGGCGAAGGTCCTGCTTCCCGCCAGTTCGCCGTGATGGCTCACGAGTTCCTCCCTGGCCTTTACCCATTCCCGCTCGATCTCGTCCCGGTCGTCGAGGATGAAAACGGAGTCCCCGAGATACCGGGTGAACGGGACGAACCGATCCGCGGCGAGGAGGGACAGATAGACGAACGAGGGGAGGTATTCGCCGCCCTCAAGGAAGCGAATCTTCTCCTCGAGGTCCGCCCGGGCCTCCCCGCCGGCCTTGCGGGCGAGCCGGACCCAGTCCTCAAGGAACTCGGGCGTGCCGGGGAACTCCCGGAGGGAGGGCACGAGAGCCCGGTCCAGGCGGCGGAGCGAGCGTTGGGTACCCGTATCGAATTCTCTGAGCGAGGCCACTGTGTCGGCGGCGAACTCGATCCGGACGGGATTCGCCTGCCAGGGCGGAAAGACGTCCACGATACCGCCGCGCCAGGCGTATTCTCCGGGCGAAGCGATGATGTCCTCACGCGAATACCCGTATTCGGCGAAGGTTCGGAGGAGGATATCTCGGTCGGCATTTTCCCCGACCTCAAGCTTCATGAACGAGCGCTCAAGCTCCTCCGGGCAAGGGATGGGCTTCAAGAGCCCGAACGGGTTCGTCAGGACCAGCGAAGGCTTCCCGGGCCGGGCCTCGTGCAGGAATCGCATCCTCGAGGATACCGCCTCGAGGGAAGGGGGGATCTCCAGGTACGGGTCGTCGGAGAGCGCCGGAAGGACGCCCGTCCCGAGCGTCGAGCGGAATTGGCCCAGGAAGAACCGGCATTCCTTTTCGAGGGGAGAGAGGTCCCGGGAAGGAGGGCGGACGCATACCATCCTCCTCCCGAGCTTCAGGGCGAGACAGGCCAGGAGATAGGGTTTGGCGGCGTCCGTGATGCCGGCGATCCGGAGCCCCTTGTCTCCGCTCAGGACGGACTCGAGGATCTCCTTGAATTCCGGCGTATCGAAGAGAAAACCCAGACTCACCCGGACATTCTAGACCATTCGTCCGATTCCGTCCATTTTCCCCCTAGATCCTCAGCCAGTAGGAGAACTTGAGATAGATGCTGTAGTTCTTCCGGTCGTACCGGCGGAAGATGTTCCGGTCATAGTTGCTGTCGAATCCCGCGTAGATCAGCGTCCCAGGCCCGACGACGTAGCTCGCCAGGACGCTGCCGAAGATCTGCTTGTAAAAGAGATTGTAGTCAAGGATGGCCCTGAAGGCGAGCTTCTTCGAGGCCTGGCAGGTCGTCCGTAGCCGGACGACGTTGTAGTCCCAGAGCCGGTCCCCTCCCCATTTCCTCCAGAAGGTCTCCTTGCTGAAGTCCGTACCCACCTGGATCCGCTTGCTCGGCTTGAAATTCAGGGAGATCCCGTACCGGTTGCTGTAGCCGAGGAAGGGGTCCTCCGGGTCGTAGTTGACGGCGTTTCCCGTCATGAAGAAGAAACTGAAAGGGAGCCGGCGGATAATGCTGAACTGGGACTGAACCTCGAGGGTGGTCTTGTTGAACGCGACGCCCGCGAATCGTTCCAAGCTCGAGATCAGGACGGCCTCCAACTGGTTGAACTCCGTGAAGCGGAAGGAGATCCGGGACCTGAACCAACGGTCCTGGACCGTATCGGAGAAATAGGCCTCCCTCTGCCCCGCCTCGAGGTTCAGGTTGACGCGGTTGAGGAACCGCTTATCCGGATAGAGCGTGAAGAACACGTAGGCGCCAGCCGACCGGTAATCGACGCGGTTGACGAAGCCCGAGGAGGCTTCGAAGTCCGGATGGAGGGACTTCCAATAGGCCCCGCCTCCCCAATATTTCGAGAAGTAGTAGGCATCCGCGTAGAGGGCGGGGGCGAAGGTCGTCTCCTGGCCATCGTCCCGGCTCTTCGACCCCACGGCCTGGAACGTGAAGAACCACTTGTCATTGAAACGGAACTGGCCGTCGAAGCCGGCGACCCTGTTCCAAGAACCGTCGATCTCCTTGTCGGCCAAGGAAAAGCCCAGGTAGGATTCCTTGAAGACGTCGGTCTTCAACCGGACGATATTGAACAGGGCCTTGTCGTCCTTCGCGGCGCTCCCGCCGTCGTGGACGTCCCAGAGGCTCTCGGAAGGATGCCGGTCGTAGGCCGAAAGGAGGGCGTAGGCGATCCGTCCTGTCTTCCCTGAGAGCTTAACCCCCCAAGCCGGGTCGATGATCCGGCGTGTGTAGACCATCTCGATCTCGGGAAACTGGAACAACTCCATCCCTTCGAGGAAGAAGGGCCTCTTTTCCTGGTACCGGAGGGCGTACCTCAGGTTGACGTCGATCTGGGGGGCGTCGGCTTCGATATGGCTGAAGTCCGGATTGGCGGTGAGGTCCAAGGTCATGTCGGAGTTGATCCCGTACTTGAGGTTAACGCCCGGCTCGAGATCGGGCTTTTCGCCCTCCCTCTTCAGGGCGGTCAGGATGGGCATGATCTCCAGGTTCTTCCCCTTCTCGACCTTTCCCCGGACTAGGAATTGCCCGCCCTGCGAGAGGAGCCCCGGGATATCCCTCGAGACGGTCGGCCAGATGATGATCTCTCCCGTCCGGGGGAGGTTCCGGCCGAGGACGATGTTCCATAACTTGTCCTCGCTATCCGGGAAACGGAAGCTCTTGAAGGGGATGGCGGCTTCGATCGTATAGCCCAGCTCGTCGATCCGCCCGTCGGACGCGAAGACCGTGTCCCAACTGTCGTCGATGTTATCGTTGCCGCCGCCCTCGGTCCGCATGCCGTCCATCTGGATCCCGACCGGGTTCAGGATGAACGTGAACGCGCGGCGCTTCTCGTTGAACGTGTCGAGGAACAGGACGATCCAGTCATCGTCAATGATGTTATCGCGGTTGGTGATAGAACAGCGGATCTTTCCGGGCTGTACATCGAAGCAACGGAACGCGATGTAAAGGTTCTTCGCGTCGTGGCCCAGGTAGGCGATCGTCCGTTCGGTCGGTATCCCGTTCTCCTTGGGCGTGAGCTGGACGAAGTTCTCGATCTTAAGCGCCCCGGCTTCCCAGAGGGGTTCGTCCAGGACACCATCGATCTTCGGGGTCATCGTAAGCCTGGGGATCTCGAGGCGTTCCCCGGTCCCGGCGAAAGCGGCCACGGACGCCATCGACGCCAAGAGTCCGATGCCCGTCACCGAAAAAAGCCTTCGTATCGAACCTGATATGGTCATGCGTGCAGTTTCTTTCCCAACGTGTTAACGAAAAGCCGGCCCAAAAGGTTCGAGGGGAACACCCGGAATCTCAAGACGCGGCGCCGGAGACGGCGCGGACCGAATTTTGGATCACGGCTTCGGGGCCGCCACGTCCACGACCCGGCCGTCCTCGAGACGGCATCGGAAGAGATCCGTGACCTCGCCCGTCTTCGGGTCGAGCGTCCGTTTTCTTGAAAGAACATCCCGGACTTCCAGCCGGCGGCCTTCGATGACGGTGAAGCGCGGGGTCTCGGCAGCCTTGTGGCCGGCGTAGAATTCGCCGGAAACGGTCTTCATGTGCGCTCCCCCGAGGTTATCGAAGATGTCATTATATCATGTTGTCAAAGCCCCGCCGGGCCGATATAATTCCAGTCCAGCGTCGGCGGAATCCCGTCCGACGAACCGAACCAGGAGGGAACGATGAAACTGATCGGGCTCAAAAAAACCGCGGGCTTCGCTCTCGGCATCCTGGCCGTTTCGGCGCTCCTCGGCGCCCAAGCGCCGGAACGCTTCTTTGACACCGCGTCCGTCAAACACGAGGGCGTGCGGCTCGTCGTCTTCTATCCCTCCGTCGGATCGATCCGGGCCCTCTCGGCCCTAAGGAAGACGGGGGCCCTGGACGTTCCGGGGCTCGTCGTCGTCGGCGTCCATCACGCCCGGGAAGCGACCGAATATGAGGACGCTCGCGCCTATGTCCGGGAGAACGGCATCGACTGGTTCCGTTTCCACACCGTCTCGGCGGACATCTCCGAAGACGCTCTCTTCAGGATGAACGCCTGCACTCCCGAGTACGAGAGGATCTTCCGGGCCTCCGACGGCATCATCTTCTTCGGCGGCCCCGATATTCCCCCCTCCATCTACAACGAAAAGACGAATCTCCTGACCGTGATCGAGGACCCCGTTCGCCATGATTTCGAGATCTCCGCATTATTCCACCTTTTGGGCGGGCTCCAGGATCCGGCATTTAAGGCGCTCCTCGACGACAAGCCCGGCTTCCCGGTCCTGGGGATCTGTCTGGGCTGTCAGAGCCTGAACGTCGCCACGGGCGGGACCCTCATCCAGGATATCTGGTCCGAGGTCTACAACAAGCCGGACGTTGAGGATGTCCTCGCCCTCGACCCCGAGCTTTGGCACAACAATCCCTATAACCGGATTTATCCCCAGGAAAATCTGATGCCCCAAAACTTCCACGGGATCCGGCTTGAAGAGCACGGGATCTTCTGTTCGGAAATGGGCTTCGGAACGGCCGACCATCCGCGCGTCCTCAGCTCCCACCACCAGGCGTTGGAAAAATTGGGCAAAGAGCTCAAGGTCATCGCCACTTCCATGGATGGGAAGATCGTTGAGGCCGTCGCGCATGAGAAATACCCCAACGTCCTCGGCATCCAATTCCACCCGGAGAACCGGATGCTCTGGGAGAGCGATCCCGTCCACCGCCAGGCCCCCGGCGAAGCGCCTTTCAGCTTCAAGGGGCTCCTCGAGGAGACACCGCCGAGCACCGAATTCAACAGGGATATCTGGCGGTGGCTCGGCCAAAAGCTGATCAAGGCGTCCAGGCCGCGGGCTTAGGGAACCGGATCGAGACCTCCGCGCCCCGCGCCTTGACAATACACTATTATTATTATAGGATATAGGAAGATTTAACGAAAGGAGCTCTCATGAAGCGTTTCCTGATTCCGAGAGTATCGCACTGTAAAAGCGGCTGCTTGCCGCCCTCCCGAGCAAGAGGCTAAAAGGCTCGCCCGAGAGAGGGCCTGATCCAACCGACGCCTCGGTTGCAAACAGATCCTCAATATGGTTAACTCTCTTTCCGCCTCTAATGGGCTTAAAAGGAGATCAAGATGAAGAGGATACCGGTTTTATTGCTTGTTTTCGCATTCCTTTTCCCGAGCTGTAACCGTAAGGCCGAAAAAATGGTGCTCAAGGATGGCACCCCGGCCTTCAAGCTTGCCAGGGACCTGGCGGTCAAGATCCCCATGCTTGATCCCGTGGAGAATAATGTCCTCATCCGGACCCGGAAGTTTGACATAACGACCGGCGAGACCATACAGGTCCTCCTGGGGAACTTCGGGAATCAAACCGAACAGCTCAAGGAGTTCGACTCTATTCAACTGAGGGAGTCCATCGAGACCGCCGCCGTCGAGCTCGCCGAGAAAAAACTCCTGCTCCAAGAAGCCGAGAGGGCCAAGGTGTTCGTCGACCCCGCTGTCCTGGACGAGGTCATTAAGGCTGAACACGAGCGGCTCGGCGGCAAAGAGAAGTTCCTGGAGTCTCTAAAGACGATCGAAGTCGATGCCGAAACCATCATGAAGAGCCTTGCGGAACAGGTCCGGATAGATGCCTTCTTGGAGAAGACGCTGAACAAGAACGTTACCGTCACGGCTGAAGAAGTGGCCAGGACCTACGGAGAGGACCTGACGGCTTCCGTCCGCCACATCCTCCTTCTGACACAGGGAAAGACAGGGCCGGAAAAGACTAAAATCCGGAAGCGGATGGCGGGGATCCTGGCCAGGGCCCGATCCGGGGAGGACTTCGCTGAGCTGGCGAAACAGTACTCCGAAGAGCCGGGCAGCAAGGAGAGCGGGGGCATGTATGCGGTCCTCCGCGGGATTACGGACAAGGCCTTTGAGGATGCCGCCTTCTCCGTTCCGATCGGCCAGATTAGCGACATCGTGGAAACGACCTATGGGTATCACATCCTCCAGATCATCAGCCGGGAGAAAGAGACCCGACCGTTTGACGAGGTCAAGGGCGAGATCGAAAAGCGTATCGCCGGGAGAAAGCGAAAAGTGATCTTGGACACCTTCCTGACAAAAATAAGGGACAAAGCAGGATTCAAGACCGTGGGCTTCTGATCCCGCACGTCCGTTCTCCATCCCGGGAAGATGACTTCCGGACTTGAACGTCCCGGCGGACGTTTATGTTTCTCTGTCCCGCGGATTCGAATTGACAGCCGCGGGGCCGACCTCTACAATGACACCGTGACCACCGCTAGGTTCCGCCGCCCCCCGACATCCGAAGGCATCCACGCGCACCTCGTCGGCTACGTCAACCTCTTCAGCGGGCTGTAATCCCAATTCGGCCCATCCCCGTCCCACCAGCGGCTCACCCCCATATTCGCTGAAGGAGGCATCATGAAAAAGATCGTCGTGTTAGGCTCGGGCCTGGTCGGCGGCCCGATAGCCCTCGACCTCGCCAAGGATAAGGATTTCAAGGTCACTGTCGTCGATATCGATGCCCAAGCTCTGGCTCGGGTCAAGAAGACCAGGGGCGTCACCGCCATCCAGGAAGATCTTTCGGACGCGAAGATCGTCCGAAGGATCGTCCAGAAGCACGACATGGTCGTCAGCGCCGTACCCGGCTTCATGGGCTTCAAAACCCTCCAGACCGTTCTCGAAGCCGGCAGGACCGTGGTCGACATCGCGTTCTTCCCCGAGGACGCGTTCGAACTGGACGCCCTCGCCCGGAAGAACGACGTCACCGCCGTCGTGGACTGCGGCGTCGCCCCCGGCATGAGCAACATCCTCGCCGCCCACGCCTGCCAGAAGCTCGACGAGCCCGCAAGCATCACGATCTACGTCGGCGGCCTGCCCGAGGTCCGGGAGTGGCCCTATGAATACAAGGCTGTCTTCTCCCCGGCCGACGTCATCGAAGAATACGTCCGGCCGGCCCGCTACATAGAGAACGGGCAGATGGTGATCCGCCCCGCCCTGTCCGACCCCGAGCTCATGAACTTCCCGGTCGTCGGGACCCTCGAGGCCTTCAACACGGACGGCCTGCGCACCCTGGCCAGGACCCTTGACGTCCCCAACATGAAGGAGAAGACCCTCCGCTACCCCGGCCACATCGAGAAGATGGCCGTCCTGAGGGAGACGGGCTTCTTCGAAACCCGGGAGATCGAGATCAATGGAGCCCGCATCCGCCCGGTCGATTTCACGGCGAAGCTCCTCTTCCCGAAATGGAAGCTTCATGAAGGCGAGGTTGACCTCACCGTCATGAGGGTCCTCGTCGAAGGCCGGAAGAAGGGCCGGTCCGTCAGCATGACCTACGACCTCTTCGACCGCTATGACGAAGCGACCGGCGTCCATTCCATGGCCCGGACGACCGGCTACACGGCCACTGTGGCGGCCCGCATGATCGCCCGCGGCCTGTTCGTCCGCAAGGGCGTCTCGGCCCCCGAATCCATCGGCCAGGTCCCCGAATGCGTGAAGTTCATGCTGGACGGGCTGAAGGAGCGCGGCATCGTCTATCACGAAACCGTCGTGACGTGCAAATGACGTGTAAATAAGGAGCGAGATAGGCGAGACGAGTCGTCGGGCGGGACGGGGCATTTGAATATGGACACGCGATGTGGTTTAATATCTATCCGATTCCAGCGGCTTCAAGGAGACAATGATGAAGAGATTCGCGGCATTATCGCTCGCCTTGGCGTTCCTCCTCCCGGGTTGCGCTCGGAAGGCCGAGAACGTCGGGCTCAAGGAAGGAACGCCGGCTTTCCAGCTGGCCAAGGACCTTTCAGCCAAGGTCCCCTCGCTCGACCCGGCAGCCAACAACGTCCTCGTCAGGACTAAAAGGTTCAACGTCACCACCGGGGATGTCCTCCTGGCTCTCCGGGACAACGCGGGAACCCAGACCGCCCGGCTCAAGGACCTCGAAATCGCCCAGCTGAAATCGGTCATCGAGCGCACCGCCATTCAGTTCGCAGAGAAGGAGCTCCTGCTCAACGAGGCCATAAAGGCCAAGACCGCCGCTCCAGCCGGGTATCTGGAGAACACCCTCAAAGCCGAGTATGAACAGGCCGGCGGGGAACAAAAGTTTCTCGACAACCTGAAGGCGAACGAGCTCGACATCGAACATATCAAGAAGAGCTTCGGTGAGCAGATCCTTATCAACGCCTTCCTTGAATCCAAGCTGTCCAAGGAAATCGCCGTCGCTCCCGAGGACGTCGCCAAGGCCTACGCGGAGGATAGGACAGCCTCCGTCCGGCACATCCTCCTGCTGACGCAGGGGAAGACGGACACCGAGAAGACCGAGGCCCGCAAGAAGATCGAGGAGATCCTCGCCAAGGCCAAGGCCGGCGAGGATTTCGCCGCCTTGGCCAAGCAGTACTCCGAGGACCCGGGGTCCAAGGAAAACGGCGGCCTGTACGAGAATTTCGGCCGCGGGGCCATGGTCAAGCCGTTTGAGGACGCCGCCTTCTCAGTTCCCGTCGGGGAGCTCAGCGGAATCGTGGAAACGACTTACGGCTACCACCTCCTGAAGATCGTCGACCGCAAGAAGGAGACCCGCGCGCTGGACGAGGCCAAGGGCGAGATCGAAGCGCAGCTCAAGCAGGGGAAACAGCAGGGGGCTTACACGTCCTTTATGACGAAGCTAAAGGAGAAAGCCGGCTTCAAGACCGTGGGCTTCTGATCCCGGACGTTCGTTCGTTTTCCGGCGTGAAAAATCTCCCGGCCTTGAACGGGTCCGGCGATAGGACTATCATCGGCCCATGGATCTGCTGACGATTGCCTTGCTGGCCCTGATCCAAGGGATCACCGAGTTTCTGCCGGTGTCCTCGTCCGGCCACTTGGTCATCGCCCAGCATTTTCTTTCCTGGAATCGGGACAACGTCCTTCTCGACGCGACGCTCCATCTCGGGACGGCGGCCGCCATCGTCTGGGTGTTCCGGAACGACATCCGGACGCTCGTCGCGGGCCTCTTCTCGCGGGACGCAGCGAAGAAGCGGGACTCTTTCCGCACCTCGGCGTTCCTGGCCCTCGGGACGATCCCGGCCGCGGCGGCGGGACTGGCCTTCAAGGGTTTCTTCGAACGGATGTTCCTCGACCCCCGGACGACGGGAGCCCTGTTCTTCGTTACGGCGGCCTTCCTCTTCGCCTCCGCCCTGCGAAAAAGGCTGTCCGCCCCGCTCAATGCCCGGAAAGCGGCCGCGATCGGATTCGCCCAAGCCCTGGCCATCTTGCCCGGCGTGTCCCGTTCTGGTACGACGATCAGCACCGCGCTCCTGCTCGGAACGGAAAGAAAGGAAGCCGGGCGCTTCTCCTTTCTCCTGGGGCTGCCGGTCATCTTCGGGGCCGCCCTCCTGGAGCTGCGGGGGGTGTCCGCAACGTCCCTGCCCCCCGGGTTGTTCCTCGCAGCGTTCGCCATCAGCCTCGCCGTCGGCGTCATCGCCCTGAAGCTGCTGCTTGGTTTCATCGACCGCGGCAAGCTCCATTATTTCGGATATTATCTGGTCGCGCTAGGGGTCGCCTGCCTCGTTTTCTTATGAACGGCCCCGGGGCGATGGCATGACATGAAAAGGCTATTCGGCATTCTCGCCGCCGTGATCGTCGCCACGCCCCTCGCGGCCGGAACGACCCGACCCGTCCGCGACGACGTCGGCTTCTGTTGGAACCCTGCCGGCATGGCCCGGCTCGTAGTATACCTGGACTCCCGGGACAAGGACGGCTTTCCCGGCGAGGGGCTGGTCGCGGCCATCGCGCCCCACGACGATTACCTCTACGCGGGACGTATCTATCATCCGCTCTTCAAGACCCTCCGGGCGAAGGAAGTCGTCATCTTCGGCGTCACGCACGGCGCGGTCCGTAAGGAGATCGGCGACCCCCACGGCGTCCTCATTCTCGAAGGATACGACGCGTTTCCGGGGCTGACGAAACCGATCGGGATCTCAGGGCTCCGGGAGCGCATCAAGGCCCGTCTGGACAAGGACATGTTTTTGGTCAGCGACAGGGCCCACGAGCTCGAGCACTCCATCGAAGCGCTCCTGCCCTTCCTCCAGTACTACAACCCGGACGTGAAGATCACACCCATTATGGTCGCGCCCATGCCGTACGACAGGATGGACACGGTCGCGACAAAGCTGGCCGCCGTCATCGCGGGGTACATCAAGGAAAAGGGTCTGGTCCCCGGAAAGGACATCGCCTTCCTCATCTCCTCGGACGGCAACCATTATGGGAAGGATTTCGATAACTCCCCGTTCGGCGAGGGGGCCGAGGCCTGGGAAAAGGCGACTGCCCTCGACCGTCATCTCATCGCAAGCTACCTCACAGGTCCGATGGATGCGGCCAAGATCGAGGGGCTAACGAAAGAGCTCTGGGGCGAGACCTATATCGATTACAGGAACACCTACTGGTGCGGCAAATATTCCGTCCCCTTCGGGCTCCTCGCCGCGGAGAAGATCGTCGCCCTGGCAGCGAACAAGAAGCTCTCGGGAACGCTTTTCCGTTATTCGGACACCTACAGCGAGGGCGCCATCCCGCTCACCAAGACGGGAATGGGTACGACCGCTCCCTTCTCCCTGCGCCACTGGGTCAGTTTCTGTTCGATCGGCTATGGCGTCGAATAGAGCCCCGGGAGGACGGCGGCGAGACAGGCCAGCCCTCAACGCCGAGACGCGGCGGCCTTGATCCTGTCGATGAGGCTCGAGCTGGAGTGCCCGTCGAGATAGGGTACGATGACGACCCTACCGCCGGCGGCCTCGACCTCGGCCCGGCCCACCACCCGGTCGGGGCCCCAATCTCCGCCCTTGACCAGGACGTCGGGCAGGAGCTCGGCGACGATCTTCCGGGGCGTCGGCTCCACGAACCATGTCACGTAGTCAACGTCCGCGAAGGCGGACAGGACCTCGAGCCTCTCGCGGAGCGGAAAAACGGGGCGCGCCCGCCCCTTGAGCCTTCGGATCGAGGCGTCCGTATTCAGGGCAACGATGAGGACGTCCCCTTTCTCCCGGGCTTTGCGAAAGAGTCGGACATGCCCGGCATGCATGAGGTCGAAACAACCGTTCGTGAAGACAACCGTCTTCCCCTTCCTCTTGAGCGCCAACCGGATGGGGAGGAGCTCGCGACGGCTCTTGATCTTGGGGTTTCTCACGGCCGCTTCTTGCCCGGGGACCCCATCTCGACCGTCGGGCTGAAGGTCCACTCGTGCGGCAGACGGGCGATGCCGACGTCCTTGGTGGGGGAGGAAACCAGGAACGAATAGAGGTTCTGATGATAGTCGTAGGGATAGCCGTCCCTCTTGTGAACGGCCACGTCGAGGTAGTACGTCCCGTTGATCAGGTTGAGCTTCCCGATCCGGAACTCGACCCGCCCCTCGCCGCCGATGCGCACGGGCTCCAGGTCCTCGAGATGCGTGTTGGTCCCGTAGCAGGAGATGCCCTGGGAGTTGAAGATCCCGACCCCGAAGACGAAATCCGACGCCGGGGAAGGCGCAGCGACATCCATCTCGATGACCAGGCCCTCGTCCGGAGAAAAGACGTGCTTCGGCTGGCCCTGGAGGTTCCGGAGGGTCACCTTGCGGATCTCGATCTCGCGTCCCCCCCATCGGTTCTCGCGCCGCTCGTCACCGCTGCCCTCGGAGGTGGCCGCGCCCTCGATCTTCTTCTCGAAGGCCTTTTCCTGCTTCACGGTGACGTCCTGGAGGTAGGCGTCAACAATCCTTTTCGGCTCGCCGGCGGCCGCCACGCGGCCGTTCTTGAGCCAGACGACCCGGTCGCAGATCTTCTCCACGGTGGCCAGATCGTGGCTGACGAAGAGGATGGTCTTCTTCCGGCGGCGGAAGTCGTCGATCCGGTCGAGGCACTTGGGGATGAAGGAGGCGTCGCCGACGGCCAGGACCTCGTCGATGAGGAGGATCTCCGGATTGACGTTGATGGCCACGGAGAAGCCGAGCCGCATGTACATCCCGGAGCTATAGGTCTTGACGGGGGCGTCGATGAAGTCCTCGAGCTCGGCGAACCGGACGATCTCATCGAACTTCTCGTTGATCTCTTTCTTGGTCAGACCCAGCATGATGCCGTTGATGAAGACGTTCTCCCGGCCGGTGATCTCGGGGTGGAACCCGGCGCCGAGCTCGATGAGAGCCGAGACCTTGCCCACCGTGGCGACCCGGCCGGAGCTCGGCTTGGCGATCCCGGCCACGATCTTGAGCATCGTGCTTTTGCCCGAGCCGTTCTCTCCGATGAGCCCGAAGGTCCGGCCCTTTTCGACATTGAAACTGACGCCGTCAAGGGCGGTCACCAGCTCGTCCCCTTTGATGGATCCGATCAGGTCGCCCTTGACCATTGCGCTCTTGAACGTCTGGAAGCGGTGCCGGGCGGAATATTTCTGGTAGAAGCGGGAAACGTTGTCGACCTCGATGGCATACACTCAGACCTCCTCCGAGAACGAGTCGCGCAGCCTGTCGAAGACGGTGTACCCGATCACGAACAACAGCAGGCCGGCGAGGAGGGTGACGCCGAGCTTTTTCCAATGGATCAGTTCCCCGTAGAACAGGCAGCTCTGATAGCCGCTGATGATGTGGGTCATGGGATTAAGGTTGAGGAGGACGCTAAGGAAGTGCGATTTTTTGATGGCCGGCAGGTCGAGCGAGTAGATGATCGGCGTGGAGAAGAACCAGAAGGTGAGGAGATTGGCCAGGATGTCCTTTATGTCGCGAAAATGCACGGTGAGCGATGAGATGAGCAGGCTGAGCCCCAGGCAGAAGACATACTGGACCAGGATGACGACGGGCAAGAAGAGTATCCAGAGCGTAAACGACTTTCCCATGATTGGGATGAAGATGAGCAGGATGGGCAGACCGAACAGGAAATGGACGAGATTGCTCGTCACCGTGACCACGGGCAGGATCTCAGCCGGGAAAAGGATCTTCTTGATCAGGTTGCCGTTGATCATCAGGACGTTGGCCGATTCCAGGGACGATGAGGTGAACCAGGTCCAAGGCAGGACGCCGCAGAACATATATAGGGCATAAAGCCATGGCGTATCGCCGATGCTCAGGTCTTTGGGCTTGAGGATGAAGCCGAAGACGACCGTGTAGACGGTCATGAGGAGGAGGGGGTTAAAGAAGGACCAGAGGAAGCCCAGGACGGTGCCGCGATAACGGGCCTTGAGTTCCCGGCTGACCAGATTCTGGATGAGGACCCGGTACTTCCATACTCCCTTTAGGTTCCGAAACAGGTTCATGGCCCCGTCCTCCCGGAAAAGACCGCCTCAGCCTCGGCGGTGTACTCCCCGTCTCTGCCGTAGAGGATGAAGTGCGGAAGGACCCGTGTCTCAGGAGACTCGCGCCCGCACTCCACCAGGAAAAGATTGGCCGCTTGGCCCTCGCGCGGGCAAATGGGCCGGATGGCCTTGAGTTTCAGGTCATGCCCGTTCACAGCGTCTTCGAAGTCCTTTCTCCGCCTTTCCGGATAGACGAAATAGGCCCGGCCGCCTCCTTTGAGGAAGGCCCGAGTCGCCCGCATTATATCAAAAATGTCGCCGTTAATCTCATGCTTGGCGACGCTCTTCTCCTCGCTCGCACTGAGCCGGCCGGTCCGGCCGCGGATATAGGGGGGATTGGCGAAGACGACGTCGAACCTCCGGCCGGGGTCCCACGTCCGGAAATCGGCCCGGACGACCTCGATCCGGTCTTCGAGCCCGTTGAGGATGACGTTCCGCCGGGCCAGGTCGGCCAGACCTTCCTGGATTTCAATGGCCGTGATGCGCGCGAACGGCTTGATGCTGAGCAGGATGGAAATGACACCGCTCCCCGTCCCCAGCTCGAGGAGCTCGTCGGACGGACGCGTCCTCACGAAGTCCGCGAGGAGCGGGGCATCCACCGAGAACCGGTACCCCTTCCGCCCCTGGAGGATGCGGAAGCGCCCGTGGTAGAAAGGGTCCAGGGTCTCGTCCCGGTCATTCGGAGATCTCACTGCGCTCATTCTCGCTCATTTCGGTGACGACGACGACCTCGTCCGGCCGGACCTCGGCGAACCCGCCCTTGACGGCGAAACGCTCCTCGTCGCCGTTCGCCCGGTACGACAGCACGCCGCGGCCGAGGGAGGCGTACAGAGGCCGGTGGCCCGGCAGGACCCCGATCTCCCCTTCCAGGGTCGGCAGGGAGACCGAGTCCGTGTCGGCGTCGACGAGGAGTCTCCGGGGCGTGATGACCTTGAGCCGGATCGTCATGAGGACCGTAGCTCCTCGGTGCGCTCGACGACGTCCTCGATGGTCCCGGCCATGTAGAACGCCTGCTCGGGCTTGTCGTCGTGGACGCCCTCGGAGATCTCCCGGAACCCGCGGACCGTCTCCTCGACCGTCACGTACTTGCCCGGCCGGCCCGTGAATTCCGAGGCCACGTGGAACGGCTGGGACATGAACCGCTGAATCTTCCGGGCCCGGGCGACGACGAGCTTGTCGTCCTCGGAGAGTTCCTCGATGCCCATGATGGCGATGATGTCCTGGAGGTCCTTGTACCTCTGGAGGATCTCCTTGACCCTGCGGGCGACCCGGTAGTGCTCCTCGCCGATGATCCTCGGGTCGAGGATACGGGAGAAAGAGGCCAGGGGGTCGACGGCCGGGTAGATGCCCATCGCCGTCAGCCCGCGGTCGAGGTTCGTCGTGGCGTCGAGGTGGGAGAATGTCGTCGCCGGGGCGGGGTCCGTGAAATCGTCGGCCGGGACGTAGATGGCCTGAACCGAGGTGATGGACCCCTTCTTGGTCGAGGTGATCCGCTCCTCGAGCTCTCCCAGCTCGGTGGCCAGGTTCGGCTGATAGCCGACGGCCGAGGGCATCCGGCCCAGCAGGGCCGAGACCTCGGAACCCGCCTGGACGAACCGGAAGATGTTGTCGATGAACAGGAGGATATCCTGGCCGAGCTCGTCGCGGAAGTACTCGGCCATCGATAGGGCGGTCAGCCCGACCCGCACCCGGGCGCCCGGCGGCTCGGTCATCTGGCCGTAGACCAGAGTGGTCTTGTTGATAACGCCCGTGCCCTTCATCTCGAGCCATAGGTCGTTCCCCTCGCGCGTCCGCTCGCCGACCCCGGCGAAGACGGAGACGCCCCCGTGCTTCATGGCCACGTTGTGGATGAGCTCCTGGATGATGATGGTCTTCCCGACGCCGGCCCCGCCGAATAGGCCGATCTTCCCGCCCTTGAGGAAAGGCTGGATGAGGTCGATGACCTTGATCCCGGTCTCGAAAACCTCGAGCCGGGTACTCTGGTCCTCGAGCGGCGGCGGGACGCGGTGGATGGAATACTTTTTGTCCGTCACCACGGGGCCCAAGTGGTCGATCGGCTCCCCGATGACGTTCAGGATGCGGCCGAGAGTCGCCTCGCCCACCGGGACCTCGATCGGGACCCCGAGGCTCACCGCCTTCATGCCCCGGGACAGACCGTCGGTCGGGTGCATGGACACGCAGCGGACCTTATCCTCACCGACGTGTTGTTCGACTTCGACGATGATGTCGATTGGCGTCGGGGCGTCGAACCCCTCGCTCGTGATCCGGATAGCCGTATAGATCGTCGGCAGCTCGCATTCCTTGAACAGCACGTCGACAACGGGTCCGATGACCTGTACGACTTTGCCGATGTTTCCTTTTGTCTCCGCCATGTCAATCTCCAATCATAAAGGCTATTTGGCCAGCGCATCGACCGCGGTCATGATCTCCAGAAGTTCCTTGGTGATCGTCGCCTGCCGGATCTTGTTCAGCACGAGGACAAGGTCCGTGATGAGGTCCCCGGCGTTCTTGGTGGCGTTGTCCATGGCCATCATCCGGGCCGCCTGTTCAGCCGCCTGAGACTCGCCGAGAGCGTGGAGAACCTGGCTCTCCACGTAGAGGGGCAGGACCGCCGCGACCAGCCCGGCGGCCTCGGGCTCCCAGTCGGACGGGGCGGCAGGGACCCCGTCGGTGGCCGGCGGCAAGGACACCGGCAGTAGCCGGTCGACGACGATGCGGGGGGCGACGATGGACTTGAACTCGTTGTAAACGAGGTAGATCGCGTCGGTCCTTTGAAGGGCATAGAGCCTAATCAGGAACCCGGCGAGTTCCCGGACCTCGTCCCGGCCGAGCTTGTCCGTCCGTTCGGGATACGCCCGGTCGACGCGGAGGCGGGCCCTCCGGAACTCGTTGACGGCCTTTTTGCCTAAGAGGACGAGCCCCGGCTCGGCCGTCAGGGACTTTTCCTTGAGGAAGGACCGGGCCTTCGCCAGGAGGTTGGCGTTGAAAGCCCCGGCCAGGCCCTTGTCCGAAGTCACGATCACGACCTCGGCCTTCATCTCCCTCCGCTCGGCAAGCAGGGGATGGCCCTCCGCCCCCGCCAGGGAGGCGACCCGGGCGGCGATCTCGGGGAAGACGTGCCAATACGGCCTCGATTCGAGGACGTGCCTATGGGCATTTTTATACTTGACCATTGAGACGGTCTTCATCGCCTGGGTGATCTGCTGGCTGTTCCGGACGCTCCGGATGCGTCGGCGGAGGTTGATGAGGGTGGGCACGCTATTTCGCCGCCGCTTTGAACCGGACGTTGAATTCGGCGAGGGCCGCTCCGATGTCCTCGTCAAGGGACGCGTCGATCTGCTTTTTCGTGGCGATCCGGGTCAGCAAGTCAGGCCGCTCCGCCTCGACGAACGCGAAAAGCTTCTTTTCGTATTCCCGGACCCGGTCGAGACCGAAAACGTCGAGGAACCCGCGGTTACCGGCGTAAATAATGAGGACCTGCTTCTCCACCGGGAGCGGGACGAACTGGTCCTGCTTGAGAATCTCGGTCAGTCGCACGCCCCTGTCGAGCTGGGCCTGACTCGTCTTATCGAGCTCCGTCCCGAACTGGGCGAATGTCTGGAGCTCGCGATACTGGGTCAGATCGAGCCGGAGCCTACCGGCAACCTGCTTCATGGCCTTGATCTGGGCGTTCCCGCCGACCCGAGAGACCGAGATGCCGACATCGATGGCGGGCCGGATGCCCGAGTTGAAAAGCTCGGGAACGAGGTAGATCTGCCCGTCGGTGATGGAAATGACGTTGGTCGGGATGTATCCTGAGACGTCCCCGGCCTGGGTCTCGATGATCGGCACGGCCGTGAGGGATCCGCCGCCCTGCTCGTCGTTGAGCTTGGCCGCCCGCTCGAGGAGTCGGGAGTGAAGATAGAAGACGTCGCCCGGGTAGGCCTCCCGTCCCGGTGGGCGCCTCAGGAGGAGGGAGATCTCGCGGTAGGCCGCGGCGTGCTTTGACAGGTCGTCGTAGATGATGAGGGCGTGCCCACCGTTGTCCCGGAAGTACTCGCCGATGGCGCAGCCCGAATAGGGGGCCAGGTACTGGAGGGGGGACGGGTCGCTGGCCGAGGACGCGACGACGATGGTGTACTCCATAGCCCCATGGTCCTCGAGGCTCTTGACGATCTGGGCGATCGTCGAGTTCTTCTGGCCGATAGCAACGTAGACGCAGATGACGCCGGAGCCCTTCTGATTGAGGATCGTGTCGGTGGCGATGACGGTCTTGCCGGTCTGGCGGTCGCCGATGATGAGCTCGCGCTGGCCGCGCCCGATAGGGATGATGGCGTCGATGGCCTTGATGCCCGTCTGGAGGGGCTCCCGTACCGGTTGGCGCTCCACGACGCCAGGGGCGAGCCGTTCGATGGCCATGTAGACGTCGGTCCTGATGGGGCCCTTCCCGTCCAGCGGCTTCCCCAGGGGATTGACCACGCGGCCGATGAGGGCCGGCCCGGCGGGAACCTGCATGATCTTATGGGTCCTCTTGACCACGTCGCCTTCCCTGACGAGGGAACTCTCGCCGAGGAGGACGGCCCCTACGCTTTCCTCCTCCAGGTTCAGGGCGATCCCGAAAACGCCCTGGGGGAACTCGAGCAGTTCGTTGTACATCGCGTGGTCTAGACCATGGATCCGGGCGATGCCGTCGCCGACCGAGGTCACCGTCCCGACCTCCCGGATGTCGACGTAGCTCTCGTAGCCCTCGATCTGGCGCTGGATGATTTTCGTGATCTCGTCGGCTTTGATGTCCATGGTCGTCACTGCCCTTCCGTGATCTTTTCCTTGAGCCTGAGGAGGTCGCCCGCGACCGAGGCGTCGTAGACGATGTTCCCCTTCCGGAGGGCCAGCCCCCCGATGATCCCTGGGTCGATCCGGTAGCCCAGGCTCACCGGCCTTCCCTCCAGGCGCTCGAGGGCCGCCTCCAGGCGGACCTTCTGATCGTCCGTCAGCGGGACGACTGAAGAGACCTCGAGTGTCGCAACCCCCCGTCTCTCGTTCCAGGCCTCGGGAGCGCCAGTCACGATCTCCGGGAGGAGCTCCAGCCGCCCGTGCTCTGCGAGGAGGAGGACGAGCCGGACGGTCTTGTCCAGGGCGCTCGCCCTTTCGAGGACCTCGCGGACGATCCCGGCCTTCTTCCGGGCGTTCATAAAGGGGTTCACCAGGGCCCGCCGGAGGTCGTCCCGGTCCCGGACCAGGCCGGCGAAGCCCTCGAGCTCCCCGAGGGCCCGGCGGAACTCGGCCCCGTCCGCTAGGGCGGCAACAAGCCCCTGGGTATACTTCTTAACCAGAATGGGATTTTTCATTCAGCCTGGAAAGCCTTTCAATGGACTTGTCGACGAGCGCGCCCTGATCCCCCGCGGTGAGCCCTTTGCGGATCCTCTCCCGGGCGATCGAGGTCGCGGCTTCGGCGACGAAAGCTTTGAGCTCCCGGACGGCGGTCTTGGCCTGGGCGTCAATCTCCCTCCCGGCAAGGTCCCTGAGCCGAGCGCCCTCCTCGTCGGCCGCCCGCGCGATCCGTTCCTTCTCGAGCCGCCCGCGCGAAGCGGCCTCCGCCTTCATTCGCCCGATCTCGGCGGCGACGCCGTCCAGCCTCGTCCCGGCCGCCGCGCGCTTCTCCTCGGCCTCGACCCGGGAGGCATGAGCCTCGTCGAGGGAACGCCTGACGTCCGCCGATCGCTTTTCGAGGAGCGTCCGGACGGGCTTGTGGAGGAGAAAGCCCAGCCCGCCGAAGAGGATGAGGAAATTGACAACCTTCCCCAGGAAATTCATGGGGGCTGCCGGGCGCCCGCCTTCCTCGGGGCTCGCCCCCATAAAGAGGAGCGCGAGGAGGATGATTGCGGCGGGTCCGATCTTCTTGAGCTTCAATGCGCGACCTTCTTTTCGATGATGTCAGCCAAGCGCCCAGCTTCGCCCTCGAGCTGGTCCTTGAGCCGGCGGACCTGGTCCTCGATCTCGGCCTTAGCCTTCTCGATCCGGTCTCGGGCGTCCGCCTGGACCTCGGAGATGATTCGAGCCTTTTCCCCGAGGGCCTGGGCCTCGAGCTCCTCCCTGAGCCGTTCGGAGGAAGCCCGGGCCTCCTTAATCTCATCCTCGATCCGGCGGAGGTCCAGCTCGCCGGCCTCCAAGGCCTCCCGGGTCGCTTCTCTGTCCGCGGACTCGCTGGCTCGCCGTTTCTCCATGATCCGGCCCACAGGTTTGAAGAACACCCGGGTCAGGACGAGGACGAGGATCCAGACCAGGAGGAAGATGACGATGAACGTAAGATCGATGGCCAACATGTCATTTTCCTGTCCGTAAGCGAAAAAAATGTAACATTTTCAGGCCGAAAAAGCAACTCGCCCCCCCGGCACCGCCCGTCCCGCCGGGGATCAGGGCTCTCCGCGGGGAAGCGCCCTCTTGATTTCCCCGACGAGGAACAGGGAGCCTGCCGCCAGGATGGGCGTCCGCGCCCCGGCGAGGCGCTTGGCCAGTTCCAGGGCCTTCCCGACGTCCGGCTCGGTCAGAATATTGTCCCGGCGCCCCTTCCAGCAGCGGAGCACCTCCTCCGGTTCCGCCGCCCGGGCCATCGGGACCCTCGTCAGGATGACCGTCCGGGCCAGGGGGAATAGGGGCGCGGCGATCGCCCGGATGTCCTTGTCCTTCATCGAGTCAAAGATCAGAATGACCGGTTTCCGGACGATGTCGCGGACATAGGCGGCGAGCGCGGCGGCGCCCTCGGGGTTGTGGGCTCCGTCCAGGATGACCAGCGGCTTCAGGCCGATCCTCTCGAGGCGGCCTTCCCAATGGGTGCGGCCGACGGCCTCGACCGTCTTCCGTCGATCAAGCGGCCTCCAGACCCGGCCGAGGACCTCGGCCGCCCGAATGGTCACGGCCGCGTTCTCGCCCTGATGGAACCCCGGGAGGGACGGCTTGAATTCGTATCGGGTTCGTCCCGTGTTATATGCGAACTTGAAACCGCCCTTCGCCGGGCGGGAGGCGAAAGCCGTTCCGGGGCCGAAGACCTCGATGACGGGAGCCCGGAGTTCCCGGGCCCGCCGGCGGATCACCCTCAGGGCCGTTCCCTCGCGGACGCCGCAGACGAGCGGGACGCTTTCCTTGATGATCCCCGCCTTCTCGAAGGCGACCTCTCCCAGCGTGCGCCCCAGGTAATTCTGATGGTCCATGGATACGGTCGTGATGACGGACAGAAGAGGCGTCACCGCGTTTGTGGCGTCGAACCTCCCGCCCATGCCGACCTCAAGGACCGCGAAGTCGACGGCTTCTTCTGCGAAATGGACCAGGGCCGCCGCCGTGAGGACCTCGAAGTACGTCGGCGGGTGGACGAGGCCCCCGGAGACAAGGAGCGCTTCGGCCCCTTTCCTGACGGCCGCAAGGGTGCGGCAGAAGTCCTTTTCGGGAATGATGTCGTCGCCGATCCGGATCCGCTCCTCGACGCTGACGAGATGGGGGGACGTGTACAGACCGGTCCGGAAGCCATGGTCTGACAGGATGCGGGCGAGCATGGCGGCGACCGACCCCTTTCCGTTCGTCCCTGCGATTAGGGCGGAAGGGAACCTCCGGTCGGGATCCCCGAGGGACCCGAGAAGCGCCCGGATGTTTTCGAGGCCGAGCTTGATCCCGAACCGCTGGAGGGATTTCAGGTACTCGAGGCACCGCCCATGGGTCATTGGGCCCTGTTCAAGAAGAGGCGGAGCGCCCGGATGAGGTAGTCCCTAAGCTTCTTCCGGTCAACAACGTCGTCGACCATGCCGTGCTCGAGGAGGAATTCCGACCTCTGAAACCCCTTGGGGAGCTTCTCCTTGATGGTCTGTTCGATGACCCTGGGGCCGGCGAAGCCGATCAAGGCCTGCGGCTCAGCGACGTTGATGTCGCCCAGCATGGCGAAGCTCGCCGTCGTCCCGCCGGTCGTCGGGTCGGCCAGGACGGAGATGAAAGGGACCTTCGCCTCGCCCATCCGGGCGATCGCAGCGCTCGTCTTCATCATCTGCATCAGGGACATCATGCCTTCCTGCATTCTCATGCCGCCGGAACAGGAGACGATGATCACGGGGCGCCGCTCCTCGACGGCCCTTTCGCAGGCACGGGCGATCTTCTCGCCGACGACCGACGCCACGCTGCCGCCCATGAAACCGAACTCCATGGCCAGGACGTAGACGGGGATGCCGCCCATCGTCCCCCGGGCCGTCTGAATGGCCTCGGAGAGGCCCGTGCGTGCCTGGCTGTCAGCGAGCCGCCGGGCGTATTTCTGGGTATCCTCGAAGCCCAGAAAATCGACCGGGAAGATGTTCTCGTCGAGCGTCTCGTACCGGCCGTCGTCGAACAGCATCCTGAGTCGCTCCGTCGAGGAGATCCGGAAGTGGAAATTGCAGGCGGGGCAGACGGAGAAATTGTCCAAAATATCCTGCTTATAGAGGATGCGCTGGCAGGAATTGCATCGGGTCCAGAGGCTGTCGTTCATGGTCCCTCTCTCGGCCGGCTCAGGCGGACACGTCTTTCTCTCGGACGGTTTTGTCCTTCGTCCGGGATGGCTTCGGCTTGATCTTCTGGGATAGGCCCTCGATGACAGCATCGGAGTCGGGGAGATCCTCTTCGATATCCTCCTCGTCGTGGAGGAGCTGCATGACCGAAGCGACGAACTTATCCGGGTCGACAGGCTTTTCAAAATAGTCGGCGGCGCCGAAGGACGACAGGGCTTCATGCTTGTACTGGGGCCCCCTATAAAGCCCTGTGACGATGATCACCGGAACGCGCCCCCCCGACTCCTGGGAAATTTTCTTGGTCAGGTCGAAGCCGTGGATCTTGGGGAGGATGGCTTCCAAGACGACGAGGTCGGGCTTCTCGGACTTGAACTTATCGTAGGCCGCCTGCCCGTCCGCGGCCTTGATGATCTGGACCTTCTGCGTTTTCAGAAGCTTGACCATCGCCTCGAGGCTCACGCTGTCGTAATCGACGATGAGAACTTTTTTCCCGATCATGGCGCACCGCGTCCGATTGTATTTAAATTGGTCACGGATGTCAACGAACCCCGGGGCCTGCGGCGGCAACATGACGGGTGCCAAGGGGCGTATGGCGGGAACGGGTGACATAGGATAAAATGGCCCTGGTAGACTCGGTATCGAGGGACAGGAATGCACCAGGCTTCGCAAACGGGAGCGTATATTGAAGAGATCTATGGGAAGCTGCTCGGCCGCAAGCCCGATAAAGAAGGTCTGGCCTACTACACCGGCAGGCTGGATCGGGGCGAGCTGACCCTGCCGGAATTCGTACGCCAACTGAAAAATTCAACGGAGTACTGGCTGCGCCGTTTCCCCGGGGATATCCCACGACGAACCCTGGAAAATACAGTACTGAACGACCGCGAGACCCGGGAAAAAAGAACCGTCCTACAGTCCCGGCCCTATATCTTTAACATCGACTTGATCGGGATCTGCAATATGATCCCGCCCTGCAGCATGTGTTACAATTGGAAAAACGGCGTGGGGCCGCGTCATCATCGCGGGCTGAAGATCAAAGAGATCAAGCGTTTCGGTGAGCACCTGGAGTTGGCCCACGAGGTGATCAACTGCGGCATCGGCGAGCCCCTTCTCAACCGCGAGTTGATCCCCATCCTGCAGCTTTTCTATAATTGGGGCAAACCCTTCGGCTTTAACACCAACGGCCTCGCCCTCAGCCCAGCCATGACCGAGCGTATGGTCCCGTATTTTGAGATTCTGACCATCCTCTTCTCCCTGGACGCCGCCACGGGGGAAACTTACGCTAAGGTCAGGGGCCGCTTTTTCGACCGCGTGGTGAAGAACATCGCCTATTATAGCGCCAGAAGGCGAGAAGTGGCGCCTGATGGGCTCGCCTCTAAGACCGGAATCGTTTTCATGCCCATGCGCTGTAACCGCCACGAGACGGCCGACTTTATCCGTTTAGGGGCTCGCCTGGGTGTCGACGTTGTAGAGCTCCGGGCTCTGAACCAGATCAATGAAAACTGGGTCGTCCGTCGCGGCGACTTCACCTTTAACTACCAACAGGAGATTCTCACCCCGGCCGAACTCGAAGAGATCAGACAGGAGGCGGCGGAAGTCGCCGTCTCTGAAGGAGTTCGCCTGGATTGCCAGTATCAGGTATCCCCGGAGAGCACCTTTTTCTTTTTTATCCCGCCCCAATACCGGGATCTGGGCATCCGCTGCATCCTGCCCTGGCGTTTCATCCTGCCCTATCAGAACGGCAATACTGTCCCATGCTGCTTCATCTCTGACGATCTCGGCGACTGGCGCAAAACCGGCCTAGAAAAACTGTGGAACGGCCCGTTCATGCAGAAGCTGCGGGGCCAGATGGCCACGGGGAACCTGCCCGGTTTGTGCCGCCGTTTCCCCTCCTGCCCGGTGGTACAGGCCACGCTGTCCGAGGAAAAGCGCCTCCATTCCGGATCCGTTAGCCCGCCGGTCATTCCCCCGGCGATGGATATCTCCGCAATGCAGCCGGCCTTGCGGATGAGGGCGTCGCAGAAGCAAACCTTTATGAAACATGCCGTCCATGCGTTGAGGAAACGCTTCAATTTGGAATTGAACCACAGCCTGGGCGAGCTGTTCGCACGCCAGGAGAAGATCAATCGCGACCTAGCCGAGGAGGTCGAACGCCTGAAGGCCGAGGTAGCGGAAGTGCGCCGGGAGAAGGATAAACAGCAGGGCTGAGCGATTGACTTTCCACGGGGCCTCTCATACAATCAGGCCATGGAACGCCCGGAAATGCTTGCCCGCATTGCCGCGATCAAAGCCGAGGTCGACGCGGCCAACCCCGACATCATCCGCCGCCTGATCACCGGGCACCGCGTCTTCGTTCAGACATCGCACCGGGCCTCCCTTCCAGCCAGGCTGATCAACAGCATCCGGCGGAAACTGCTCTTCGAGGTGGAGCGGGGGCTGGAGCCCGCGTTCGAGCGGCAGCGGGAGATCAACCTGCGCCTGCTCAAGGAGATCGAGGCCCTTAAAGTGGCGCTGGAGCAAAAGGGGCATGGCGCCTGCGGCTGAAGCTCGGGCCGAAGCCGGCCGCTCTCTGACCATCGCCGTCTGTGCGCCTCAGGTGCCTTTCGTCAGCGGCGGAGCCGAGGAGCACGTGGCCTCCCTGTGCCGGGAGTTGCGCGTCCGGGGTCACCGGGTGGAGCTGATCACCCTCCCTTACAAATGGTATCCCCGGGCCCAGTTATGGCGCAGCATGAAGATGTGGGAAATGGCCGACCTGAGCGAAGCGAACGGTCTCAAGATCGACCTGGTCATCGCCACCAAGTTTCCGTCCTATTTCGTTCACCACAGCCGCCAGGTGCTGTGGCTAATCCATCAATACCGTCAACTCTACGATCTCTACGGCACCCCGTATTCGGAATACACTCCGAACCGGTGGCGCGACCGTCGGCTCCACCGCCGCTTCGTGGCCCGCGATACAGCCGCGCTTGCCCGTTTTGCCAAACGTTTCACCAATTCGGACAACACCCGGCAACGGATGTACAGATACAACGGGTTGGAGGCCGAGACCCTCTACCACCCCCCCAAGCTGGCCGATCGCCTTCAATGTCTGGAATACGGCGATTACATTCTTTCGGTGGGCCGTTTGGACCAGCTCAAGAGGACCGAAGGCCTGATCCATGCTTTGGCGCGGACGAAGTCTGCGGTCCGGGCCGTGATCGCCGGAACCGGGCCCGAAGAGCACGGCCTCAAGCAGCTGACCCGTGACCTGGGCCTTACGGCGCGGGTGGAGTTTCCCGGATATGTCGATGACGATCGTCTGATCGACCTTTATGGCCGCTGCCTGGCCGTTTTTTTCGCTCCGCTCGACGAGGATTACGGGTACGTCACCTTGGAGGCCTTCCTAGCCGCCAAACCCGTTCTGACCTGCAGCGACTCCGGCGGGTCCTTGGAATTCGTGGCTCACGAACGGAACGGGTTCGTTCTGCCGCCCGGAGATTGGGCCGCGGCGGCTTCCTGCATCGACCGCCTCTACCGCGACCGTGAGCTCTGCCGGAGCCTGGGCGCAACCGGCAGGGCAGCGGTGAGCGCCCTCACGTGGGATCATGTGCTTACCCGATTGCTGGAGGGAGCGGTATGAAGATCGCCTGGTTCAGCCCGCTTTCCCCCGTACCGAGCGGTATCGCCGATTATAGCGAAGAGCTGCTGCCGAGCCTCGCCCGGCATGCGAGCATCGATATCTATATCGACCCCTCCTACACCCCGAGCAATGCCGGGATCGCCCGTTCTTTCTCCATCCGGCCGTTCGACCCGAGGGCTTTCAAGGCCGAGGATTATGACCGCATCGTGTATCATATGGGCAACGACTTCTTGGCCCACCGCTATATCCATGAAGCCATGCTGCGCTTTCCCGGGGTGGTAGTCCTCCACGATCTCGTGCTGATGGGCTTCTACGCCGCCCGCCAGGGTGCCGGCAGGGACTTCCCCGGCTTCATCCGCTTCCTGCAGCAGTTGTACCCGGATAAAGCGGCTTGGATAGGAGAGCAGTGTGCCGGTCGCTACCCCTTTCCGCTCTGGGAAAGCAGGATGGCGCTGCAACTGCCGATGAACGAAGAGGTCTGCCGCCTGGCCGCGGGCGTCATCGCCCATTCCCATTACGTCATGGCACGGCTCTGGCTGCAGGACGGAAAACCCGCCGCCGTCATCCCCCACCATGGCCACCCCACCCATCCCTTCGACCGGGAGGCGATTCGGGCCGGGCTCGGCGTGAAGCCAGAACAGATCTTCCTCGTCTCCACCGGATATGTCACCCGCAATAAGCGCTATGGCCTGGTGTTGGACGTATTGAAGGAGCTGGGCCGGCCCGACCTGAGCTACCTGATCGTGGGCCGCGACGACGACGGCATTTTGCCGCGGATGCTGAACACCGGCCGGCCTGACGTGCAAACCCGGGGATTCGCGCCCTTGGCGGAGTTGGAACAGATGATCGCCGCCTGCGATATCGGCATAAACCTGCGCAATCCCACCATGGGCGAAAGCTCCGGATCTCTCCTGCGCATGATGAGCTACGGCCGGCCGGTCATCGTGAGCGACAGTGGTTCCTACAGCGAGATTCCCGATCATTGTGCCGTCAAGATCGATACCGGGATCGATGAAAAGGAAATGCTCAAAGATTTCATCGTTGCCCTGGCCGATGGCCCCGACTTGCGGGCCGCCCTGGGCCGCGAGGCGGCGCGCTATGCCGGCGAAACATGCGGCATCGACCGTTGTGCCGACATGTACGCAGCGTTTCTGCGCGACATGCAACCCGTGCGCCCGGCGCGGAGGGAACCTCGATGAGCGAGATGAATCAGAACAAAACGGACATCAGCGGGAGGCTGCAGGGACTGCGCCGGGAATTCGCCCTCCGGGCGGAAGGGGCCGGAACCATCGAAGCCATTGCCGGCGGCCCGGTGGACCGCGATCTTCCGCCGGATTACTGGGGCTTTACCGATGAAGACTTGGAAAACGAACTTTGGAACCGCCTCCTCGAGTTGGACCGGGCCCCGCTTGACCCGGCTCAGGCCATGGATATCCCGCCCGGCAGCCTTTCACCGGCCAAGCACGGTCTATCGGGAAAGATCAAAGGCGGATTCAAGAACCTTCTGCTGCAGCTGGCCAAGCCCCTGGTGCGTATTACGCTGGCGAGGCAAGGCAATCTGAACCGCCAACTCGAACACCTCCAATTCATCCAGTTCCTGGCGGTCAAGCAACTGCGTCAGCGCCTGCAGCGGCTGGAACGTGAGAATCGCGATCTGCGCTTCCGCTTGGCCGAACTGGAAATCGAGAATGCCCCCGATGGAGAGACCTCCGGCCATGAGTGAGCGTTCCCCGGCCGAACGGCCGGCCCGACATGCTCCGGCAGGGCGGGTTTGGGAAAAGGCATTTCTGAAGCGGATCGCCGAACAGGGACAGGCGGGAACCTGGGAATACGCGCGGGCCATCACCGAGTGCCTGCAAACTTCGGTGGCGAGCTCCGACCTGTTGGACCGGATCGGCAACGCCATTGCCGATCGCGCAGGTCTTCGCACCGCCATCAATACCGTCGACCTCTGCCAGCTGCTGCTCGGACTGAGAAAGCCGCGCATCGCCATCTACGACCACACCTGGCAGTTCATCGGCGGGGCGCAGAAATACGGCGCCACGCTGGCCGAAGCCTTGCAGGATATGGGCGAGATCACCTTGATCGGAAATCGCCCCTTCTCCACCGAGCAGCTGTCCGCCTGGTACCGGCTGGATCTCAAGGATTGCTCCAGCCGCCTGATAGCCCTCCCCTTTTTCGAGGAAAAGGGCGGTGATTATATCGATCCCGCCGAGATCGTCTCGCGCGCCATGGCCAATCCGTTTCATGCCGTCAGCCGGGCGACTCTGGGCTACGACCTCTTCATCAACAATGGCATGTTGGAAATGGTCTTGCCCCTGGCCACCCGCTCTATCTTCATCACTCACTTCCCGGAACGGCGGGCGCGCAGCTATTTCTACGTGGACCGCTACGACCGCGTTGTGTGCAACAGCCGCTATACCGCCGGCTGGATCGAAAAGCGTTGGGGGCTCGAACCCCATGTTCAAATCTATCCCCCCGTCGACATGCCGGGGCCGCGCCCTGAAAACAAGGAGCCGATCATCCTGTCGGCAGCGCGCTTCGATCCCGGGGGGAACAAGCAACAGCTCGACATGATCCGCGTTCTTCAAGCGCTCATCCGCCGTCACGCCCGGGCCAGCCGCGGCTGGCGCTTGATCCTTGCCGGCGGCAGCCATGGCGATAACCCATATCTCCATCAGGTACAACAGTTCCTGACGGACAACCCTGGTCTGCCGGTGGAGCTGCGGGTGAACATCTCGGCGGCCGAGCTTCAGGAATTGTATCGCCGGGCCTCCCTGTTCTGGCATTTCTGCGGTCTGGGACAAAGCGACCCGGCCCTTGTGGAGCATTTCGGCATGACCGTTGCCGAGGCTATGCAGAGCGGCTGCATTCCCCTGGTCTTCGATGGCGGCGGCATGCGCGAGATCGTCCGATCCGCAGAGAATGGCTATCTTTTCTCAAGCCTCGTCGAATTGGTCGGCGTCACCGCCAGGCTGTTCGACAGGCCCGCGTTGCGTGCCAACCTGGCCGAGGCGGCCTGGAACGCCGGACGGGCTTTCGCTAAAGAGATTTTCGCCGGACGCGTGCGGGCCCTGGTCCGGGAGCTGCTGGCCCCGGCGCCATAAGCTACCCAAGGACACCCCTCTTTCAAGGCTCTGGCCTTTTTAGGATGGACTGGAGGCGGCTGTTTGTGCTATATTTTATAAGATGAACATAACAGGACGGATAGAGATTTCCTTGGTCATCCCCGTCTATAACGAGGAGGAAAGCCTCCCCGAGCTTTATGAACAGCTCGGCCGGGTCTGCCCCGGCCTGGGGAAACATTACGAGATCATATTTGTCGACGACGGGAGCACCGATGGCTCTTTCGAGGTCCTGACGCGCCTCCGGGCGGGAGACCCGCGGGTCAAGATCATCCGGTTCCGGAGGAACTTCGGCCAGACGGCCGCCCTGGCCGCAGGGTTCGACAACGCCCGGGGGGAGGTCATCGTCACCCTGGACGCCGACCTCCAGAACGATCCCGCCGATATCGCCGCCCTCATCGGGAAGATCGACGAAGGCTTCGACATCGTCTCGGGTTGGAGGAAAAACCGGAAGGACCGGTTCCTGTCCCGGAGACTCCCCTCCATCCTGGCGAACCGCCTCATCTCCCGATTCACGGGGGTCAAGCTTCACGATTACGGCTGCACGCTCAAGGCCTTCCGTAAGGAAGTCGTCAAGAACATCAGCCTCTACGGCGAGCTTCACCGGTTCATCCCGGCCATCGCCAGCACGATGGGCGTCTCCATCGCCGAGATCGAGGTCCGCCACCGGCCCCGCCTGAAGGGCAAGTCCAAGTACAATATCATGAGGACCCCCAAGGTCCTCCTGGACCTCCTAACGGTCAAGTTCCTCCTGAGCTATTCGACCCGCCCCCTGCAGATCTTCGGCCTGTTCGGCATGGCCGGCGGCCTGGCGGGCGGGGTCATGGGCCTCTGGCTTTCGTACGAGAGGCTCGTCCTCAAGCACAGTATCGCCAACCGGCCCCTGCTCCTCCTGGCTGTTCTGCTTGTCGTCATCGGCATCCAGTTCATCACTCTCGGCCTCCTGGCCGAGATCATGGTCCGCGCCTACCACGAATCCTCCGCTAAGAAGATCTACCACATCAAGGAAACCGTCGAATCCGACCGGCCATGAAGATCCTCATGCTCGCCCCCGAGCCGTTCTTCCAGCCTCGGGGAACCCCCATAAGCGTCTATTTCCGGAACGCAGCGCTCACCGCCCTCGGCCATGAAGTCGACCTCGTCACCTACCCCCTGGGCGAGGACGTAAAGATGGCCAATCTAAGGATCTTCCGCTTGCCGAACTTCCTCTGCCTCGGAAAGATCAAGATTGGCCCCTCTGCCGCCAAAGTCCCGCTCGACGTGGCCCTCACCCTGAAGGCCCTCGGCCTGATCCTCCGTTCGCGCTATGACCTCGTCTACTCCCACGAGGAAGCGGCTTTCCCCGGCATCCTCCTGAGCAAGCTCGCCCGTATTCCCCATCTCTACGACATGCACTCGAGCCTGCCCCAGCAGCTCGAAAACTTCGAGTTCACGAGATCGCCCCTGCTCAAACGGCTCTTCACCCGCATGGAGCGATTCATTCTCAGGAACTCGCACGCTGTCATCGTGATCTGCCCCGACCTCATGAACAAGGTCCGGGCCGAGGGCTTCGGAGACAAGACCATCCTCATCGAGAACGTCCTCGATTTCCCCGCCCCTGAAACCGGCCCGGGAGAGTTCGAGCTCATGAAGCGCGAACTGGCCCCCGGCGGCGAAAAGATCATCCTTTACGCCGGGAACTTCGGGCCTTATCAAGGTGTGTCGCTGCTCGTCGAAGCCGCGGCCCATATCCGGGAGAAGGCTATCCTCGTCCTTCTCGGCGGGAGCCCGGCCGAACGGGCGGAACTCGAGACCAAAGCCGCCGGGCTCGGCGTTGCGGACCGGGTCGTCGTCCTCGACAGGGTCGCCCCCACCCGCGTCCCGCTGTTCGTGAAGGCCGCCGACGTCCTCGTCTCGCCTAGGATGACGGGCACGAACACGCCCCTGAAGATTTATTCCTTCCTCAAGTCGGGCAAGCCGCTCGTCGCGACGCGGCTCTATACACACACCCAGGTCCTAGACGACACGATCTCCGTCCTGGTCGAGGCGACGCCGGAGGCCATGGCCGCAGGGTTGGATTTCGCGCTGACGGACCCGGAAGCGGGGCGGCGGGCCGCGGCGGCCGCGGCGCTCGCGAAGCGGGAATACACGTTCGCGGCCTACCGGGACAGGATCGTTCGATGTCTCGGGATGGCCATGGAGAACTTCGGGCGGTAGGAGCCTTCGGATGCAGGCATTCGTCACGGGCGCGTCCGGATTCATCGGGGCCCATCTCGTCCGCCGCCTGGCGGCGGGCGGTTGGAAGGTCCGCGTTCTTGTCCATACGAGTCCCGTTTCTCTCGTCCCGGGCCTCGAGACCGTCTACGGCGATATCCGAGACCCCGGCTCCTGGAAGGAAGCCCTCGCGGGGACGAACGTCCTCTTCCATTTGGCGGCGGCCCTCGGCTCTTCCCGCCTCTCCGGGGACGAGTTCCTGAAGATCAACGCCCTGGGAACGGAAGCCCTCCTCGGGGCGGCTCAGGAAACCGGCGTCGGAAAGACCGTCCACGTCAGTTCGGCCGGCGTCATCGGTGCGGTCAAGCCCGGGGCGATCGCAGATGAAGGCATGTCTCCGAACCCCCGGAACGACTACGACCGGAGCAAGGTCGAGGCGGAACGGATCGCCATGGACTTCGCGGGGCGCGGGATGGACCTCGTCATCGCCCGGCCCGGCTGGGTTTACGGACCCGGTGACCACCGGACCTTAAAGATCATCAAGGCCGTCGCCGACCGCCGGTTCGCCCTCGTCGCGCCGGACCACGGCCGGCAAACCCCCGTCTTCATCGGCGATCTTGTCGACGGCCTCCTGCTCGCGGCCGAAAAAGGAAAACGCGGGGAGATCTATCACCTGACGGGAGACGAGGTGCTCACGGTCCGCCGCATGGCCGCGGTCCTCGCAGACGCCTGCGGCGTCCCGGTCCCGAAGCTGCGCATCCCCGTGCTTCCGGCGAAGCTCGCCGCCTGGGCGCTCGAAAAGGCCTTCGCGCCATTCGGGAGGGAAGCCCCGCTCAACCGGTCGAGGCTTGCCTTCTTCATCCACCCCAAAGCTCTGTCGAACGAAAAGGCCCGGCGCGAGCTCGGCTTCCGGCCGGAAGTCGATTTCCGGACGGGGATGGCCCGGGCGGTCGCCTGGTACCGGCAGCAGGGCTGGCTATAGGCCGACCCGGTCCCGTCTCTAGTTCTTTTCACGGAAAAGAAGACCTCTTTTTCATCTGAATTTCCAATCTACCAACCGAATCGAACAAGATATGAACACCACGGGGATTTGGGAGCATCAAACTAAAGTAAGGTTAGAGGCCTAGGATTCGGAGCTCGTCAGGCCCCGGGGTCGCGGCGGTCATGGATCTTGAGTTGGCGCACACCGCGGGCGAAGGAAAATTCGGGAACGGGCCCCGTGACCACCGACCCGGCTCCGACGACGCTGCTCCGGCCGACGGTGACGCCGTCGAGGACGAGGACGCCCGCCCCGAGCCAAACGTCGTCGTCGATCCGGATCCCGTTCTTCGAGAGCGACGGCTGGAACATGACGGGCTTCGCGAGGTCCGCAAAACTGTGGTTGCCGCCGGCCACGAGGTAGCAATTTCCGGCCAGGATGCAGTATTTCCCGAGGCGCACCTCGGTCTCCGAGAGGATCGTGCAGTTGGCAGAGACGTTGCAGTAATCCCCCAAGTATATGGACCCTTCCTTGCAACTCAGGATGGCGTTCCGGCCGATGTAGGCGTTCTCCCCGATGACGATGCCCTCGTTCGCCGAGCCCTTGGCGTCGAGGACCGCGCGGTCGTCGACGAATGTCCCAGCGCCGACACTGATCTTGTGGGGATGGCGGATAGTGATCCCCCTGCCGAAGACGCACCCTTTCCCGACCGACTTGAAGAGGCACGGATAGAAGACCTTCCGGAGGAAATAGCCGAAGGCGCCCGGGGCGTCGGACACGCACGACGTGACGAACTCATACTTGAGGAGGCTCCAGATTCCCTTCCGGCCAGGGAAGATCTCCATGTATTTAGCGGTCAGGGACCGGTCCCCTGCCAGGAGCTCCTTATGGATGCTGCCGCGGAATTCTTCGTTCACGCTCCACCTCTGTTCGTGATCCCGGCATCATTATAACACGGGGCCGAGCCGATTGTCTTCGCAGGGGAAATATGGCATAAATAGGGGCGGAAACGCCGCCATGACGAGCCCCATCAACAACGACTGCGCCCATTTCCGCGGGGATAAGCCCTGCGGGTTCAAGCGTCTCTGCGGGGATTGTCCCGAATACGACCCTCTCGGCGCGCGGACGAAGGTCCTCGTCCTCAAGTGCCGGGCCCAGGGAGACGTCCTGAGGACGACCGCCCTCCTGCCGGGTCTAAAGCGGAAGTACCCAAGGGGCCACGTCACCTGGCTCGTGGACGGCGAGAGCATCGATCTCCTGGTGGGCAATCCGCTCGTGGACGCCGTCCTCCCCTTCGGGTTGGAAGCGACCCTGCCGCTCGAGGTTCGGGAATTCGACGTCCTCGTCTGCCTCGATAAGGAACCGGGGATAGCGGCCCTCGCGACGAAGGTCCGGGCCGTACGAAAGTACGGGTTCGGGATGAACGCCCATGGGAACCTCTCGGCCTTCAACGATGCCGCGGCCTATGCCCTGCGGCTGGGGATCGACGACGACCTCAAGTACCGGACGAACCTGAAGACCTACCAGGAGATCGCGGCCGAGGCGGCGGAGGTCGAATACGCACGGGACGAATACGTCTACGAGCTCGGGGACGAAGAAAAGCGGAAGGCCCGGGAGTTCATGAAGACGCATGGCATCGACGCCTCCCGGCCGACCGTCGGGCTCAACACGGGCGCGGGAACGAAATTCGAGACCAAGCAATGGCCGGCGGAGCACTATCGGGAGCTCGTCCGCGGCCTGGCCGATGAGCTCGGCGCGAACGTATTCCTCCTTGGCGGACCAAGGGAAGAGGCGCTTAACACGACCATCACCGCGGGGGCTCCGCCTCGGGTCTACAACACCGGAAACAGCCACTCTCTTCCCGACTTCGCCGGCTTTATCTCCCTGATGGACGTCCTCGTCACCTCGGATACGCTGGGCATGCACCTGGCCATCGCCTTGAAAAAGAAAGTCGTTGCCCTGTTCGGCCCGACCTGCCCTCAGGAGATCGACCTCTATGATCGCGGCGTGAAGCTCTTCACGGGGGCCGCGTGCGCTCCGTGCTACAAACAGACCTGCCCGGATGCCGTCTGCATGAAGGGGATCCGGCCGGACCGGGTCCTCGAAGAGGTCGGGCGCCTTATCGCCTGAACGTCATGGCCGACGAACGCCGTCGCATCGTCGTGATGATCCCGACCTACAACGAGGCGGAGAACATCGCCGGCCTCGTGCGCGAGATCCTTTCCCTACCGATGGGCGCCGACCTGAGCGTCCTTGTCGTCGACGACGACTCCCCGGACGGGACCGGGCGCATCGCGAAAGCGCTGGGCCGGGAGGACGGCCATGTCCATGCCCTCATCCGGACGAAGCGGAGGGGCCGGGGGGCCGCCGGGATTGACGGGTTCAAGGCCGCCCTGGCCCTCGCACCGGACTTCGTCGTCGAGATGGACGGGGACTTCTCCCACCCTCCTCGGCACATCCCGGAACTGGTCGCGGCCATGGACCGGTATGATGTCGTCCTGGGTTCGCGCTTCGTTCCGGGAGGCCGGGATGCAGACCGGGGCCTCGTCCGCAGGTTCATCACCCTCCTTGTCCGCCTATTCATCCGGAGGAAGTTCCGTTTCCAGGTGAAGGACGTTTCCTCGGGCTTCCGCTGTTTTCGGAGGGAGGTCCTCGAAGCCGTCGACCTCGACGACTGCATCTCGGTCGGCCCGTCCGTCGTCCTCGAGGTCCTGTACAAGGCTTCCCTCCGGGGCTTCCGGCTCGGCGAGATTCCCATCGTCTTTGTCGACCGGAAGAAAGGGAAGACCAAGCTCGATCTCCTCACGCTCGTCGAGACCCTGGTAACGGCCCTAAGGATTGAGCGCCGCTTCCGGCCGGTCCCCGGGTCCTCCCGGGAGGGCCCTGGTCAGACATGAAAAGAACACGACGTCACGCCCTCGGCCAGCATTTTCTCGTCAACCGCTCCGTCCTCGACAAGATCGTCCGGACGATCGCCCCGGAGGCATCCGACGTCATCGTCGAGATCGGCCCGGGGAAGGGCGGCCTGACCTTCCTCCTCGCCGAGCGGGCGGGCCGCGTTATCGCCATCGAGAAGGACCCGGCCTTCATCCCCCTCCTCAGGGAAAAGGCGGGCCCGAACCTGAGCGTCGTCGAGGCGGACATCCTCAAAACGGACTTCGTGAGCCTTCTCGAGGACGCGGGCGGCGCGTTCGGACGGGCGAAGCTCGTCGGGAACCTCCCCTATTCCGTGTCCTCTCCCATCCTGTTCATGGCCCTCGCCGCCCACGCCATATTCGCGAAGTGCGTCTTCCTCATCCAGAAGGAGGTCGCCGAAAGGGTCTGCGGCCGGCCGGGCACCAAGGACCATGCGCCCATATCCATCCTCCTCCAGAATCGCTTCGAGGCTCGCATCGAATTCCGCGTCTCCCCGGGGTCCTTCTCCCCGCCGCCCAAGGTCGATTCGGCTCTCCTCTCCCTGACGCGCCGGGAAACGTCGCTCTTTCGCTTCGACGACGAGGACAGGTTCCGCGCCTTCCTCCGCGCGGCCTTCGCTCACCGCCGGAAGCTGCTCGCCAAAAACCTTGAAATGAGCGGCCTCCCCCGCGCCCGCATCGAAGCGGCCTACGGCGCCCTCGGGCTCGCCCGCAACGCCCGCGCCGAAGAGCTCCCCGCCAACCGCCTCGTCACCCTCTACCGCGCTCTTTACGAATCTCCGGACAGCGCTGTTCCAACGTCCTGAGAATGGGATCGCCTTCTCAATGGTCGATTGAATTGCGTGCCCGCTTTTTACATGTTATAAATGACGGCGGGATATTACGTCCATGACGAAGCTCGAGTACTACCGGAGGCTGTGGGCCATCTTCCGGGCCTACAGGAAGAGGGAAACGATCCTCCCCTATCTCCCCATCCGGCTCTGGATCGAACCGACGAGTTTCTGCAACCTCAAGTGCGTCATGTGCCCGAACAAGGACCTTGACCGGAGGGACAAGGGCTATATGCCGCTCGAGCTCTTCCGGAAGATCGTCGACGAGGCCGCCGGGTTCGTCCACGAGGCCAACCTCATCCACCGAGGCGAATCCCTCCTTCACCCGGATTTCTTCGAGATGGTCCGGGCCGCGAGCGCGGCGGGGATCGTGACCAAGCTCCACACGAACGCCACACTCCTTGACGCAGACAAGGCCCATCGGCTTATCGAAGCGGGGCTCCATCAGCTGACCTTCTCCTTCGACGGCTACGACAAGGCCACCTACGAGCGCATCCGGGTCAACGGCACGTTCGAGAAGACCATCGAGAACATCCGCAGCTTCCACCGGGTGCGGAAAGAGCTCGGGGCGAAGAGGCCGCGCACGATCCTGGAGCTCATCGATTTCCCCGATATCTACCGGAACGTCGGCCGGCAGGAAAAGCGGGCATTCCTCGAAAGATTCAAGGAATTCCCGCCGGACAGGATCCGGATCAAGGACATGCATAACTGGGCGGGCGATATCGGCGGACCGGGAAAGGGCCGGACGTACGCACCGTGCACGTTCCCCTGGGCGTCCCTCATCGTCTTCTGGGACGGCCGGGTCCTCCCGTGCACCCAGGATTTTTTCGGGGACCTCGCGGTCGGCGACGCCGGCAAGTCGTCCTTGGCCGACATTTGGAACGGCGAGCGCATGGTCGAGATCCGAAAAAGGGCCGCCGAAGGGGATATCAAGGACCTCGCCCCGTGCTCGGCCTGCGACCGGCCCTGGCGGGAAACGTTCCTCGGGGTGCCCAGGGAATACATCTGGAAGCTCCTCCTGCGCCGGATGCCCTGATCCGGCCCTCGCCAAATTGACACCCCTTTCGCGGCCGTGATATATTCGGTCCGGAAAATGAAGGTTTCGAACCTCGCCTCGGTGTTCCTGGTCCTTTCGTCGAGCCTTATCCCGGCCTATCCGAGCGACAGGGCATGGTTCGCCATAAGCAGGCCAACCTCATCGCTCCCCCGCCTCAAGGAGGACCGGGCCGGAGCCCTGCGCGCCCTTTGGCTCGAAGGCGGGGAAGGCGGGAGCTCGATCGTACTCGGACGCGTCGGCGGTGACTCCGTCGAGAGGGACGGCATCGTGGCGGCAACGAACGGGACCGCTCTTTCCCCCGATTTCGATTTCGACGCCCTCAACAGGCCCTGGGTCGCCTGGATAGACAATGCCGGGGAAACGCCCCGGGTCTGCGTCCGGGAGCCCGTCACGAACCGGACATGGAGGATCAGCCCTCCGTCCCTCCTCTCCGCCTCCAGGGTTAAGGTCCTGGCGGGAGGCCCGTCGGAGGTTTGGGTCTTCTGGACGGGGCACGACCTCGGCCGGGACGAAACGTTCTTCCGCCGCTTCAACGGAGCGGCGTGGTCGCCAACCGCGCGGCTCCACGCGGACAGCGCTTCTCCCCGGATCCTGATGGATGCGGTGTTGAGCCCGGACGGGCGCCCATGGGTCGTCTGGTCCCGTTATGACGGGGAGGATTACGAGGTCTACGGCTCCCGGTGGGAAGGGGCCGGATGGTCAGGCGAGGAAACGCTCACGGACGACACGGGTTCCGACGCCTGGCCCGGCATCGTTTGCCTCCGAGGCTCTCTCCCTGCCGTCGTCTGGGCCAACGTCCACGGACGGGCGAACTCCCTGCGCGCCCGAGTATTCGCCGCAGGCTCATGGGGGCCGACGCTCGAACTCCTCGCCACGGGAGAAGAGATCGCCGAACCCCGCGTCTCGACCCGCGAAGGAAGGCTCGTCATCGCCTGGAGGTCCGACGGGGAGATCCGCTCGATGACCCTGTCCTATGACCAGCTGAGGACGCGGAGAAACCCCGCCCCGGAGGCGGGCGACCCTGCCCTCGCGGAGGTCGGGCGGGACGAGAACACGTACACGGCGTTCGGCGACGAGATCACGTACGGCTGGATCGACGGCGGCCCCGCCGTTGAGCTCGGCTACGTTCCGAGGCTCGAAACCCGCCTTACGGAGCGTTTCGGCTTTTCTGCGGTCGCCAACGAGGGTGTCCCCGGCGAGACCACGGTCAACGGTTTGGGCCGGATGAACGACGTCCTCGCGAGCAACCCTGGCCGCTACCTCCTTCTGATGGAGGGGACCAACGACGTCGTCACGCCGGACCTTTCGCTTGACGCGAGCGCCTTCAACCTCGAGCAGATGGTCCTGAAGTGCGTCGACGCCGGCGTCCTTCCCGTCCTCTCGACCATCATTCCGAGGAACGACTCCTATTGGAGCGACGCGCTCTTCCGGAAACGGATCGCCGGCCTCAACGACGAGGTCGCCCGGATCGCCCTGAACCTAAAACTCCCGTTCGTCGACATGTTCAACACCTTCCTGGATTTCCCCGAGGCCGACGGGGGCTGGCCCTCTCTGCTTTCCGACTACGCCCACCCCAACGAGCGGGGATACGAGGTCATCGCCCGAACCTGGGCCGAGGCGATAGGGAGGATCCCTTTCCCCCCTTCCCCGATCACGGTCCGCCGTTCGACGGAGCGGTCCCTCCTCGCCAACCGGAAGGTCAATTACCTGACCTGGCGCCACAGCCAGAAGATCCGAAACCCGTTCCTGTTCCGAAGCTACAGGATCTTCAAGAAGGACCTGGCGGAGCCCATAGCTGAATACCGACTGATCGCCGTCCTCCCTTACTCGCCGTTCCACAACCCGCAGAAGTACAACGACCTCGATATCCTCGAGACCCACCGCTACCGCTACGCCGTCTCCCTAGTCGCCGTCGACGGCATCGAGGGCCCCCTGTCCGACCCCGCGGACGAATTCGAACTGTGATATAATCCGGTCCATGAAACGTTCCCAGGCGAAGAGGAACGGCACGTCGTCGCGCCCGGAAAAGCGCAAGCCGGGCTTGGCCGTCGAGATCGTCGCCGTCCTTATGATCTTCGTCGGCATCTTCGCTCTCCTCAGTCTGGCTAGCTACAATCACCGCGACCCGTCTTGGGCCAATTCCCTGGAGGCGGGGCACGGCGTGCACAACTACGCCGGCCGGGCGGGAGCCCATTTCGCCGAAGCCCTGCTCCAGTTCCTCGGACTCATGGCCTTTTTCATCCCCTTCGCCTTCGGGTTCGTCGGGATCAAGGCCATTCTCCCCGACGGCCGGTCCCGGCTCGTCGCCCGGACGGTCGGAGTCGTGCTCCTGCTCCTCATCCTCTGCCCCCTGCTCTTCCTCCTTTTCGGGAGCTTCCCGTGGGGGAAGGCCGAGATCCGGGCGGGAGGGATCCTGGGGGACCTTCTGTCTTCAGCCCTCGTCGGCTACCTGAATCCCACCGGCTCGCTTATTCTGCTGGCCGCCGCACTCGTCCTCTTTCTCCTGTTCTCCACGCGCTGGTCGCTCGCCCGGACGGCGCGGCTCTCCCGCAAGGCATTCGATTCGGCGTTCCAGAACGTCACGATCAAGGTCACCCGTTACCAGAAGACCAAAGAACGGGAGAAGCGACGGGAAAAGGTTGCCAAGAAGTGGGCCGCCGCGGCCGTAACACCCGAGGAAAAGCCGGACGCCGAGGGAACCGACCGGAAGGAAGCCCGGCAGCTGGAAAAGGAACGGGAGAAAGAGCGGAAACGCCGGGAAAAGGAGGCGAAAAAGAAGAAGGAGAGGGCTCCCGCCGGCCCGGCCCCCGCCGAGAACCTGCTTTTTCCCGACCTCGGCAAGAAGGGCGATTATAACTTCCCCCCGTTCAGCCTCCTCGAACCGGGCAAGCCCTCGGAGAAGATCGACAAGAACGAGCTCTACGAGAAGAAGCGGCGGATCGAGGATAAGCTCAAGGAGTTTGACGTGGCCGGCGAGGTTCGCGAGTACCACCCCGGCCCGGTTATCACGACCTACGAGCTGTTCCCCGACCCCGGCATCAAGGTCTCCCGGGTGGCCAGCCTCACCGAGGACCTGTCCCTCGCCCTCGAGGCCGAGTCGGTCCGCATCCAGAGGATCCCGGGCAAATCCTCTCTCGGCGTCGAGATCCCCAACAACAAGCGCGAGGTCATCAAGCTCCGGGACATCATCCAGTCGGAGAAGTTCCTGAATTCGCAATCGAAGCTGACGATCGCCCTGGGCAAGAACGTCCACGGCGAGGTCTACATCACCGACCTGGCCATCATGCCCCATCTCCTGATCGCCGGGGCCACAGGGTCGGGAAAGAGCGTCGCCCTCAACGCGATCATCGCCAGCATCCTTTACAAAGCAACGCCGGACGAGGTCAAGCTCCTCCTCATCGATCCCAAGCGGCTCGAGTTCTCGCTCTACGAGGGCATCCCCCACCTTCTGGCGCCGGTCATCAACGATCCGAAGAAAGCGGGCTTCATCCTCTTCGACGCCGTCCGGAAGATGGAGGAGAGGCTGCGTCTCCTCGGCCAGATGAAGGTCCGGGACATCACCCAGTTCAACAAGACCGTCGAGCAGACGCTCCAGGAAAAGAAGGGGAAGCTGACCGAGGAGGAGAAGAAGATCCTCAAGCCCCTCCCCTACATCGTCATCATCATCGACGAGCTGGCCGAGCTGATGATGGTCAGCGCCCAGGAGGTCGAGAGCAGCATCACCCGCCTGGCCCAGCTGGCCCGGGCCGTCGGCATCCACCTCGTCATGGCCACCCAGCGGCCCTCGATCGACGTCATCACCGGGACGATCAAGAACAACTTTGGCTGCCGCATCGCCTTCCGCGTCCCGTCCAAGATCGACTCCCGGATTATTCTCGACGGGGGCGGCGCCGACAAGCTGCTCGGCCTCGGCGACATGCTCTTCCTGCCGCCGAACTTCCCGCGCCTGATGAGGCTCCACTGCGCCTATATCTCTATTCCCGAGGTCAAGAGGCTCGTCAAGTTCGTCAAGGAGCAGGGCACGCCCGAATACGACGAGCGCATCGTCGAAGCCGTCAAGGGCGACATCGACCAGCTCTGGGAGGAGTTCGGGGAAAAGGACGAACTCTACGACAAGGCCCTCGAGCTCGTGCTCCTCACGGGCCAGGCCTCGGCCTCGTACCTCCAGCGACGCCTGAAGCTTGGCTACGCCCGCGCGGCGCGGATCATCGACCAGATGGAGAACGACGGGGTCATCGGCCATTCCGAGGGCAGCAAAGCCCGGGAGATCCTCGTCGACGCCAAGTCCTACCTAAAGGACAATGTGCGTCGCCAGCCCCGCAACGAATGAAGTGCCCTCCTGCCCTCCGCCAATCCTAAATCCCCATTTTTTCAAAAATCCCCCAATAGTCCCCCTTTTTCAAAGGGGGATACTGATGAGGTGTCCACCTTTTTTATAGGGGTTAGGGGGGACTTAGTAGCTACCCCCCTTTGTAAAAGGGGGGCTGGGGGGATTTAATTGACCGAGGGGAGCAGACCGGGAAATCGGACATCGGTCCGAGCCTGGCGCCAGGAGGAGACGGGGATGGACAGGAATACGTCCACGACGGCGGGATCGAACTGCCTGCCGCTTGCTCTTCCGATCTCCCGGAGGGCCTCCTCGAAGCGCCACCCCTTGCGATAGGGACGGTCGGAGGTGATGGCATCCAGGGTGTCGGCCAGGGCGAAGACCCGGGCCACGAGGGGAATGCTCCGGCCGGCGAGCCCGCGCGGATAGCCCGTGCCGTCGAACCGCTCGTGGTGACAGAGAATGATCTCCCCGGCCTCCTCCAGGAAACCGAGCCCCTCGGTCATTTTGTAACCAAGGACGGGGTGCTCCCTGACAATCTCCCTCTCGATGGCGGTCAGGGCGCCGGGTTTGTTCAGGATGGAGGCGGGCACGCCCGCCTTCCCTATGTCATGGAGGAGGGCGCCGCGTTCTATGCCCGCCAAGGTCCGGTGATCCCGGATTCCCATGGCGTCGGCCAGGATGGACGCATAGGCGGCCACGAACCGGGAATGCCCGTCGGCTTCCCCTCCTCCGGCTTCGGCCGCGAGGAGCCCGACCAAGCGGGAATTGAAGAACGTCCCGATGCCGGATGGACGGGAGGCGCGGGATCCGCTCCGGTCCCCGGATTCCCTACCGCCGGGTTCCGCCGGCGGCGCGGACGGGAACACGTAGAAATAGGTCCTGAGTCCGTTCGCGTCTTCCAAAACGAGCCGTTTTTCCCTGTCCATCATCCCGATCATCTCACGTTTCCCTTTTTTCTCCGGGAGCGCTCAAAAGGCTCCGGCGCTCAAGCAGGGGCCCCAGCCGGCGATCGGGCTGGTTTCGACGAGTTCGAAGCCGTCCTCCCTGAGCCGTGTCTCGATGTAAGAGCAGAATTCCTGTTCGTCCCTGATCACAACACAGTCGCGTTCCCGGGGGCCTTTCGAAAATTCACTTTCGATCATGGGCATCCGTCCTTTCATCGAGCAATAGGTTAGTCGGGGGATAGGGCGGAAAATTGACGGAAATCCAGGCTTGTCAACTCATTGGGCGCCCTTTATAATACGGGCGTGACCGAGAACAGGGCCGGGATCGACTTGGATGAGCTTGTCCTCAAGTTCAGGCCCGTCGTGGCCTTCCGGGTCCGAAAGGCCATCGGGGGGGCTACCCCAGACTGGGAGGACGTGGCCGACGGGGTCATCACCCAGGTCATTGAAAAGATCCGGAACGGGGAATTCCGCGGGGAATCCTCCATAGGGACGTTCATCTACACCATCACGAGCCGCCGGATCATCGACCACATCCGTGAGAAGACCAAGGTCCTGAGGCACGCCCCGGAGCCCGCCCCCTTTCCGGACCCCAGCGAGGCGGTCGAGACTCAGGAACGGGCCGCCCTGATCGCCGAAGCCGTTAAGGGGCTCAAGCCGAAGTTCCGGGAAGTCCTTTACCTCTATTACTATAAGGAATTGCCCCGGGAGGAAGTGGCCAAAAGGCTGGGGATCCCGCCCCGCCGGGTCAGCGAACGCGTCAATTACGCCCTCAAGCTCATCAAAAAGGACATGAAAAAATGAGCCTTTCTTCCATTTTCCCCTCTCCCGGACGACTAAAGGGTTGAAATCAAGGAAAGGTGGCGGAAATGAAGACATGCCGTTATGAGAGTTGGATCGACGGCTACCTCCTCGGGAAGCTCAGCGAGAAGGAGACCGGGGAGTTCGAGAAACATTATTTCGAGTGCGCTCCCTGTTTCGCGAAGCTGGCCGAGCAGGACGAGATCATCGGCGTGCTGAAGCGCGACCGGTCTGCGTTCGTCGCCGAGGAGCGGCCTGCCATCGAGACGAGGAAGACCGCCTGGTACGATAGGGCCTTCTCATTCTTCACCCCCCGCCAGTGGGCGTTCGCCGGAGCGGCCGCCGCCCTGCTCGTCGCCGTCCTCACCGTCACCTCCCTCTTCCGCAACGCCCCGCCCGAGTTCGTGTTGAACGGGGAGGACACGGTCCGCGGGAGCTCCCTGACCCTGATCTCCCCGGTCATCGACATCGGCTCCATACCCGCCTTTTTCGAGTGGAGGGCGCTCGGGACGGACGTGGAATACCAGGTCTCCATCTACAACGGCAAGCTCCTCTGGAAGACGACGACCAGGGACAGCCGCCTCAGTCTCCCCGACGACATCAAGGCCCTTATGACCGCCGGCCAAAAGTACTCCTGGCAGGTCAAGGCCTTCTCCTCCCAGGGCACCCTCATTGCCGTCTCCAGCCGGGTCCAGTTCACGATCAATCATTGAGACCCAAGGCCGCCCCGTATCCGAGGTCCTCGCTCGTGCCCGCCTTCGAAGGGCTGAGAGATTCCCTGCAAGGCGTTCTCAATCGGAGAGGATTGCCGCACGAAGGACGGAGGGGATATCCTGACGGAAGCTCTCTGGAGGTAGGAGCGGGCAAGGTTCCCCGTCCGTAAGGACGGGGAGAGCGACGACCGGAAGGGGAGCGGAATTGACACGCTGGGGCAATTCCGCGTCTTCCGGAAGGATGTCCCTGAGTCCTTCGAAGGCAATCCCACTCAGAATCAGAAGGAGCCTGCGAAGGGGATTCTAATCCTCGATGTTGTGGTCGTCCATGTCCTCGATGTAGAGCCGGCCCTTGGTTTGCTCCTCGAAGGCCAGACAGCACATCAGCCGCCCGCAGAGGCCGGAGATCTTCGTCGGGTTGATGACGATCTGCTGTTTTCGGGCCTTCTGGATGGTCACGGGCTCGAACGTCCTCATAAAGGTCGCGCAACAGAGCATCCGGCCGCACGTCCCCAGCCCGCCGATCATCTTGGCCTCGTCCCGGACGCCGACCTGGCGCATTTCGATCCGCATCCTCAGCTCCTTGGCCAGGTCTTTGACAAGCTGGCGGAAATCAATCCGGCCGTCCGCCGTATAATAGAAGATCCCCTTCTTTTCGTTGAAGAAGTAGCGCACCGAGACCAGCTTCATCGGCAGATTCCGGGACGTAATCCTCTGGAGGCAGAGCTCAAAGGCCAGCCCTTCCTTTTCCTGGAGCCAGGCGAACTTCTGCCGGTCATCCTCGGTGGCCTTCCGGATGATCTGGACCGCCCCCAGGCCCGCCCGCGGGTTGCAGCAGACCGGACTGGAATCGTCGACGACGACCGCCAGGTCCCCGCCGAGCTCCGATTCCAAGATGCAGTAGTCCCCGGCGCTCAGGGGCTCCTCGCCCTTCCGGGCGCGGACGATCTTCCCCGTCGATTCGGATAACAGACAAACGATGTCAGGCATGTGGCGCTTCCCCTAAATTCGAATAGAACGCGGCCGCCAGGAGGTTGAGGTTCATGTTCCTGTCCAGGCCCGTCAGGGCCGCGTCAACGGAACCCAGGCACGACTGGAGCTGCCGGAGGTTCCAGAGCTCCGTCGCTGCCCGGATCTCTTCCTCGAGGTCGGGGTTGAGCAGGAACCGGCCCTCCCCGCCCTCCTTGATCAAGAGGACGTCCCGGGCGAAGGAGGCGAACAGCTTCAGCGTCCGCCGGAGGTCGTCCCCCCCCATGGCGCGCGTAACAAAGGCGAACTCGTTCAGGAAATCGGACCCCCCTCCTCCCGCGAGCAGGGCCCGGAACAGGGCCCAGGCTCCCTGCCGTCCCTCAAGGGCCTCGTCCCAGTCCCGGTCGAGGGCGTTTTCCATGCTGCCGTTGGCCAGGAACGCGAGGAGTTTCGCCCGGTCGGCGGGGTGCCCCCCGGCAACGAGGGCCCGGGCGATCTCCTCCCTGGCGACGAGGGAGAATTCTAGGGTTCGGCACCGGGACCGGATCGTGGGCAGGACGAGGTGCGGTTTTTCGGTGACCAGGATAAGAGTCGAGGCGGCCGGGGGCTCTTCGAGGACCTTCAGGATGGAGTTGGAGGCTTCTTCGCTCATGACGTCCGCCCCCCGGACGATGAAGACCCGAGCCCTGCCGGACATCGGCCTGAGGTAGGCCATCTGCTTGAGCAGGCGGATCTGTTCGATCGCGATCTTCTTCTTGTTCTCTACGATCGAGACGAGCATGACGTCCGGGGCGAGGCCCTGCTTCTCAGGGTCCCGAGAGGCCGCCTCGATCACCCGGCAGGACGAGCAGGCATCGCAGGCGTCGTCCTCGAGGTTCAGGCAGTTCAAGGCCTTGGCTACGGTCACGGCCGTCGCCGTCTTGCCCACGCCCTCCGGGCCGGAGAACAGGAGCGAATTGGGGAGCCTGTGCCTCCGGAGAGCCATCTGCAGGATGTGCTTGACCCGGTCGTTGCCTGTGATGTCTATAAACGCCATGGTACCCTAGCCGTCCTTCTTTCCGGCGGGATCGACGGGGAGCGACTTCCGGAGGAAGCGGCCGGTGTGGGACCCCTCGACGGCCGCGACCTCCTCTGGAGTCCCTTGGGCGACGATCCGCCCGCCGTCCTCGCCCCCCTCGGGCCCGAGGTCAATAATATAATCGCAAAACTTGATGACATCAAGGTTGTGTTCGATGACGAGGACCGTGTTCCCCATCCCCGTGAGCTCCGCGAGAACTTCGAGGAGCTTGCGGACGTCGTCGAAGTGGAGCCCTGTCGTCGGCTCGTCCAAGAGGTAGAGAGTCCGGCCCGTGCCCTTCCGCCCCAGTTCCTTGGTCAGCTTGATGCGCTGAGCTTCGCCGCCCGAAAGGGTTGGGGCAGGCTGTCCGAGGCGGACGTATCCCAGTCCGACGCGCTTCAGGGTGGCGAGCTTCCGTTTTAGGGCGGGATCGGTCTTCAGATATTCGTAGGCCTCGTCCACGGTCATCGCGAGGAAATCGGCGATGTTCCGGCCCTTGTAGGCAACCGCCAGAGTCTCCTTGTTGTACCGCTTCCCCCCGCAGCGGTCGCAGGTCACGAAGACGTCGGGCAGGAAGTGCATCTCGATCTTCCGGACGCCCGCCCCCTGGCATTCTTCGCACCGGCCGGCTTTGACGTTGAAGCTGAACCGGCCCGAGCCGAATCCCCGGGCCCTGGCCTCGGGCGTCCGCGCGAAGAGCTCGCGCAGGACCGTGAAGAGCCCCGTGTAGGTCGCCGGGTTGGAGCGCGGCGTCCTACCGATGGGTTTCTGATCGACCGAGATGACCTTGTCGATCTGGTCCGCTCCGGTCATGCCGGCGTGGACCCCGGCCTTGTGGCCGGCCTTGTAGAGGGAGTTGACGAGGCTCTTGTACAGGATGTCGTGGACAAGGGTGCTCTTCCCCGATCCGGAGACCCCGGTAACGGCCGTCATCACGGACAGGGGGAGTCGGACGTCGATCCCCTTGAGATTGTGCTCGGTCGCCTTGTGCACGGTCAGCCAGCCCGTCGGGCGCCGCCGCGACGCGGGCACGGGGACGCATTTCTCGCCGCGCAGGTACTGGGCGGTGAGGGAATCTGAAGACTCCAGAATCTCGGCGAGCGGCCCCTCGGCCACCTTGAATCCCCCGCCTTCGCCCGCGCCGGGCCCGAGGTCCAGGATGTGGTCGGCGGCCCGGATCGTCTGCTCGTCGTGCTCCACGACGACGATGGTGTTTCCGGCGTCCCGCAGGCCCTTGAGCATGGAGATCAGGCGGCCGTTGTCTCTTTGGTGGAGCCCGATGGTCGGTTCGTCCAGAACGTAGAGGACCCCCCTCAGCCCGGCGCCGACCTGGGCGGCCAACCGGACCCGCTGGGCCTCCCCGCCCGAGAGGGAGATCGTGGGCCGACCCAGCTGGAGATAGGACATCCCCAGCCGGTCCATGATCTCGAGGCGGTCGCGGATCTCTTTGACGATCTTCTCGGCCACCTCTCTCAGGGCCGGCCGGAAGGCGAAGGCCGCCGCTTCCTCCCTCAGGCGGCCGATGGGCAGGTCGGCGAGCTCGATGATGTTCCGGCCCTGGACCTTGACCATCAGGCTCTCTCTTTTGAGCCGGGCGCCCCCGCACAGGGGACAGACGTCCTCGGTCAGCTTGACCTCCCCCCAATCGTTCTCCGCGGTCCGGGAGCCCAGACCGTGGCATTCGGGGCAGGCCCCGTAAGGGCTGTTGAAGGAGAAATTGCGGGGCTCGGGCTCGGGAAGGCTGATCTCGCAGGCCGGGCACCGAAGCCTCAGGGAGAAATAATGCTCCCTCCCCGTGCCGTTAACGACGAGGACCTCGCCCTCGGAAACATCGACGGCCTTGGCGACGGCCTCGGCCAGCCGGCGGCGGGAGATCTCGGAGACTCGGACCTCGTCGACGAGGACCTCGACCGTGTGCTTCCGGGTCTTTTCCAGGGGGATCGGATCGTCCAGGTCCCGTATCGTGCCGTTGACGCGGACGCGGAGGAAGCCCTTCTTCCGCAGGCGCTCGAAGAGCCGGTGGTACTCTCCCTTCCGGCCTTTGACCACGGGGGCGAGGATCCTGACGGTCTGCCCGCGGAACGCGGCCAGGACCCTCGCGAGGATCTGGTCGGGGGTCTGGGGGACGACCTCCTTCCCGCAGCCGGGGCAGTGCGGGGTCCCGGCCCGGGCGAAGAGCAGGCGCAGCAGGTCGTAAACCTCCGTGATCGTGCCCACCGTCGAGCGGGGGTTCGTCGATATGGTCTTCTGGTCGATGGAGATCGAGGGCGAGAGGCCCTCGATGGACTCGACCTCCGGCTTCTCCATCTGCTCGATGAACTGACGGGCGTAGGTCGATAGGCACTCGATATAGCGGCGCTGGCCCTCGGCGAACAGGGTGTCGAAGGCGAAGGAGGATTTCCCCGAGCCGCTCGGGCCCGTGACGACGACGAGCCGGTTCCTGGGCAAATCGACGTCGATCCGCTTCAGGTTGTGCTGGGCGGCCTTACGGACCTTGATCTCTTGGAGCATAACTTTATATTCTATCACATTCGGGCCGCTTTCATCCCGGGCGGGCGGGCGCCCGCGCGCCGGGCTTCCCGGAAATCTGCTATAATTGGCTTTCGGAACAAAGGAGGCTTCGCCATGGCATTTCCCGACGAAACCCTGTCCCGGACGACACGCTCGATGGGCGTTTCGTTCATCCGCGAGATGCTGAAGGCGACGAAAGGCGTCGAGGGGATGATCTCGCTCGCCGGCGGCTTGCCGAGCCCCGAGTCCTTCCCCGCGAACCTGCTGGCCGGCCTGTTCCAGGAGGTGGTCGCGACCGAGGGAGTGGACGTCCTCCAGTACGGCCCGACCGAAGGCGACCCCGTCCTTAAGAGGGAGATCCTCCGCCACGAAGACGAGCCCGGCGTCGGTCCCGACGAGATCATCATCACCGAGGGGGCGACCAACTCCATCTATCTTTTCGCCCGGGCGGTCCTTGACCCGGGGGACGTCGTCGTCTGCGAGGCGCCCTCCTTCAGCGGCTCCCTGGTCGCCCTCGAGGCCTGCGGAGCGGAGCTCGCGCCCGTGCCCATGGACGAAGAAGGGCTCATCGTCGACCGCGTCCGGGAGACCGTCGCCGCCATGAAGGCCCGGGGCCGGAAGGTCAAGTTCATCTACGCCATTCCCGAATTCCAGAACCCGAGCGGGCGGACGATGAGCCTGGCCCGCCGGCTGGAGCTCATCCGCGTCTCGCGCGAGGCAGGGGTCCTCATTCTCGAGGACCAACCATACCGGGACCTTCGCTTCTACGGTCCCCGACTCGGGAGCCTCTGGAATCTGGCCCGCTCCGAGTTCGCCGATGACCGGACCGTCACGATTTGCAAGTCCTTCTCCAAGATCCTCGGGCCGGGACTGCGTCTCGGGTTCGCCGTCGGGCCGCCCGCTCTCATCTCGGCCATGGCCCGATGGTCCCAGAAGATCATCGTTGCGCCGGAGGGGGTCGTCCAGCGAGTGGTCGCACGCTTCCTGGAACGCAGATTCATGGGCCCGCACATCGAACGCATCAAGGGGCTTTATCGCGCGAAACGAGACGTCATCCTGTCCGCGCTGAAGGATACGATGCCGCCTCACATCCGGTGGACCGAGCCCGAGGGCGGACTGTTCATCTGGGTCACCTGCCCCGAGGGGATGGACACCGATGCCCTCTTCGGTAGAGCGATCGAGGCCGGCGTAGCCTATATCCCCGGGAGCAAGTTCTACCCGACCGGAGCGGAGCGGAGGAACGAGATGCGGCTGAATTTTTCCTATGCGCCTCCGGCCGACCTCCGGGAAGGCGTAACCCGTCTCGCCCGCCTTCTGGCCTGATGCGCCGGCGGCGTCGCGCCCGAGGGTTCATTGACCTACCCGCCGCGTTCGGCTAAGATGAACCCGACATGTCCCGGGAAGAAGACCTTCTCAAATCCCTCGACCTCCTCCAGGCCCTGGGCCTGAAGAACGATTCCATCACGGCCATAAAGCACCTGCCCGCCCGGGAGGCCCGGACCGCGGACTACCCTGACGACGCCGAGCCGTCCTTGGTCAGGGCCCTCAAGGAGAAGGGGTACGGGACCCTCTACTCGCATCAGCGGAGCTCCTGGGAGGCCCTGCGGCAGGGCCGGAACATCGCGGTCGTGACCCCCACGGCCTCCGGGAAAACGCTCTGCTACAACCTCCCCGTCCTGGACGCCATCATCCGCGACCCGTCGAGCCGGGCCATCTACCTCTTTCCGACCAAGGCCCTGGCCCAAGATCAGCGGGCGGAGCTCGACGAAATCACCAAGCTTCTCTCTTCCGAGCTCCGCATCTTCACCTACGACGGAGACACGCCGCAGGACGCCCGGCGGGCCATCCGGGCCCAGGGCCACATCATCCTGACCAACCCGGACATGCTTCATTCGGGCATCCTGCCGCACCACACGAAGTGGATCAAGCTCTTCGAGAACCTGAAGTACATCGTCATCGACGAGCTCCATAACTACCGGGGCATATTCGGAAGCCACCTGGCCAACATCCTGCGCCGTCTCAAGCGGGTCGCCTCGTTCTACGGCTCGAACCCCCAGTTCATCCTGTGCACGGCGACCATCGCCAATCCGAAAGAGATGGCCGAGAAGATGATCGAGGCCCCCGTGACCCTGGTCGACGACAACGGCGCCCCGCGGGGCGAGAAGCACTTCGTCTTCTACACGCCGCCCATCGTCAACGAGGCCCTGGGCATCCGGCGCTCGTACGTCAACGAGTCCCGGCGTATCGCTGCGCTCTTCCTCCAGCACAACCTCCAGACCATCGTCTTTGCCCAGAGCCGCCTCATCACCGAGGTCCTCCTCACCTACCTCAAGCAGGACATCGAGAAGACCATCAAGGACGAGGGGCTCATCCGCGGCTACCGCGGCGGCTACCTGCCCCTGGTCCGGCGCGAGATCGAGAAGGGCCTCCGCGAAGGGAAGATCCTCGGCGTCGTCTCAACGAACGCCCTCGAGCTCGGCATCGACATCGGGACCCTCGACGTCGCCGTGCTCGCCGGTTATCCCGGCACCATTGCCTCGACCTGGCAGAGGGCGGGCCGGGCCGGCCGGAAGACGGGCCGCTCGGCCGCGGTCCTCGTCGCCTCGAGCTCGCCCCTCGACCAGTTCATCGTCAACCACCCGGAATATTTCTTCACCAGCCCGCCGGAGAACGCTCTCATCAACCCGGACAACCTCTCCATCATGGTCAGCCACGTCGAATGCGGCGCCTTCGAGCTGCCCTTCCAGGAGGGGGAGAAGTTCGGGACGACGGAGATCGGCGAGATCCTGAAGTTCCTCGAGGAGGAGAAGCTCCTCCACCGCTCGAAGGACAAATGGTACTGGACCTCCGACGCCTACCCCGCCGACGGGGTCAGCCTCCGGAGCATCAGCTCGGACAATTTCGTCGTCGTCGACCAGACCGGGAAGGCACGCGTCATCGCCGAGGTGGATTTCAGCTCCGCCCTGACGACGCTCCACGAGAAGGCCATCTACATGTGCGAGGGCGAGCAGTACTACGTCGAGAAGCTGGACTACGAACAGCGCAAGGCCTACGTCAAGAAGACCGACGTCGATTATTACACGGACGCCATCGACTACACCAAGATAAAGATCCTGGACCAGTTCGATAAAGCTGTTCTCGGACGGGCCCGTGTCGCCCATGGCGAGGTCCACGTCGCGACGCAGGTCGTGGGCTTCAAGAAGATCAAGTTCCACACCGGGGAGAACGTCGGGGCCGGCGACCTCAGCCTGCCGCAGAACGAGATGCACACGACCGCCTGGTGGCTGACGGTTCCCTCGGACGTGCTCCAGACCCTCGACTACACGCCGGAACAGCGCGTCAACGGCATCTTCGGCCTCTCCTACCTCCTCCACCACCTCGCGCCGCTGTTCCTGATGTGCGACGTCCACGACATCGGCGTCTCGATCGGCGACAACGCGACCGGCGAGTCATTACCGCCCCGGGACATCGCGGCCCGGGCGGGCGCCAGCGAGGAGGGCCCCGTCGTCGAGGCCGAGGAATTCGAGCCCAACATCTTCATCTACGACAACTTCCCCGGCGGCATCGGCCTGAGCCCCGCCCTGTTTCTGCTCGAGAAAAAACTCCTCGAGCACGGCCTCAAGACCATCGAGATCTGTCCCTGCAAGGACGGCTGTCCCTCCTGCGTCGGCCCGACCAAGGAAAGCGGCCGCCTGGCCAAGCCGGTCGCGCTGGAGATATTGAAGAAGTTGGTTTGAAAATGGGGACCATAACGCGCGGTCCCCATTTCTATCTTAATAGAACGGCATGAAGATGAATAGAGATTCTAATGAGTTCTCAGAATGGCTTGGGCTCGTTCGAGAAGTTTCCCCGCGGTTTCAATGACATCCTGGGCGCCGCGTTCGGAGAACTTGAGGCCGTAATCCGCCTCCTGACGTAAATACATGCCGTGCTCGAACTCCAAGATAAGTGAGCGCTCGATCTCATTCACATATAGCTCACCGATGGCCACCAGGAGCGCCCAATGACTCTTCTCCCTATAGCCCTTTTCATAGAGCAGGGCCCTTGCACTGTGGAACATCGAATAATAGCCTTGAATAGTCGCCCACTTGAACTTAATTTAGTCCAAGAGATTCCTTTGCGTCAGTTAGATCCGACTTCGAAGCCGCGATCTCTTTCAAAACCAGCTTGCGATCTGTGGTGATCCTCGTCAGCTTGCGCTCATCGAGCAGTTTCTTCAGTTTGGAGTTCAGATCCGTTCCCATAACGTGATTCCCCGGTCTATCCTCTCAAAAAGCGGCTTGTCTTCTTTCTTTATCTTCATGAATTCGGAGAGATCGACGATGATGGGAGCGATCGGCCTCCGGTTCTGCCGGTTGAAGGCACTGATCCGTTCCTTCACAAAGGGTTTTTCGTCGGTGACAAGAAGGAGGTCGATGTCGCTTTCTGCGACGTCCGTTCCCTCCGCGCAACTGCCGAAGAGGATAGCCTTCTTGACACCTTCTCGAAGCTCTTGGATGAACGGCCTCAATTTCCAAACGTTGGACAGGACTTTCATCTGTTTTACGAACGGGTCGTCCGCGTTCAAGCGGTAAAAAACCATCCGGCCTTTCTTGTTCCTTTTGAGAAGCGCAAGCTCAGCGAAGCGCCGAAGAATCCTATTGGCGGAGCCTTTGCTGATCCCCACGTTCCTCAGAACTTCCCGCTCATGGAATTCCCCCATAGGATCGGCCAAGAAGAACGCCAGGACTTTTAGGCTTGTCGGCGTTATAAAGTCCATTATTTGGGGCATATGCTCAATAAATTATGCCGTAAGCTTATCGCTCCTCGGGGGCGCTTGTCAAGCCGATCCCTTGTCTCGCCCTTTGGATACCCGAACCCTTCATGACATCGTCTGAAGATCTTCGGAAGAATCCCCAGAGGAAAAGCTCATTCCGCCCGGCCGCGGAGGAGCCAGTCGCGGATATCCGAGGTCAGCTTCGCACGGACGGAACCGAAACCGTGGTCGGCGTGGTAGACGAGGAACGTCACGTCGGCCGCGCCGGAGCGTTTCAAAGCGCGGTAGAAAGGCAGGAGGAACTGGTCGACGGTGGCCTGGGTGTCCTCCCACCCGCCGATGATCAGGATGGCTCGGTCCGCGAGCTTGGCGGCGTTCTCCCTCGATCCGTAGATGTCCTGATGCTCGAGGAGTTCCCGGAGGTCCGCTTCCAGGTCGAAGCGGGCCGGCCCCGCCGGGGCCCGCGTCCCGAGGAGCATCTTGCGGATGGCCTCGGCCATCTCGGGATTCCGCTGGAGCTCGCGGATGAATTCCCCGTGGTCGTTCCCGGCGATCGAGATCACGCGACGGATTTGCGGATCTTTCGCGGCGTAGGCCATGGCCATGCCGCCGCCGTTGCTATGTCCCCCCAGGGCAATCTTCCCGGGGTCGATGTTGAAGCGCTTGCGAATCTCCGGCGTCGTCACCCAACGAACTGCGGCTCCGATGTCCAACAGGGTCCCGGGGAATGTCGCGGTCCCCTCGCTTTCGTACAGGCCGCGCGGATTGAACGTGAGGACGTTGACGCCCTGCGGCGCGAGCAAGGCGCCCAGGCCGAGCACGTCATCGGGATTTCCCGGCCAGCCGGGGACGAGGACCAGCGTCACGGGATCGTCGTCGGTTCCCGGAAAGAACCTGCCGCGCACGACCTCCCCTTCGCTGAGGAACTCGACGCGAACGGGCTCTTTCGCCTGATCTCCCGCGACCATGGGCTGCGCGAAAAGCGCAAAAACAGCGGCCGCTACGGCCGACATGGAAACGGCGGAACGGGCATACGATCGGCTCATGGTGTTTCCCGCGCTACAGCGCGCCCCAATTGCGCCGGAAATTGTCCCCGAGGTCGAAGATGAAGTCCTTCACATAGATGACCTTGCCGCGATCGATAGTGACGACCGTCACGCCGCTGTTAGTCCCAACCCGTCCGGCCCGGTTGGTGAGCCGGAGGTCCCAATGCACGGCGCCGACGTTGCTTCCGCGCAGGTCGAAGATGTTCCGGACGCAGATGTCGTGGACATCGAATCCGATCTCCGGGAATTGTTCGAAGAAGCGGCGGAACCAGCCTTCGACGGCCGCCCGCCCCCGGAACGTCCCGCTCTCGGGAATGTCCCCCGGATAGACGAACACTCCGTCGTCTCGCCAAACCGCCATGAACTTCGCCAGGTCATGACGATTCAGGGCGTCGAAAGCCGCCGCCAGGGCCTTTTTGGCCATAATGGCTCCTATCATTTTCCCCTCCTTTCGGGGCCGATCTGCGGGGCTTGATGGAGCCTGCGCCGATGGAGGCAGCGGACGAACGCTCCGCGGCCCAAATCAAGAACGCCGGTGTTCATCCCCGAATAGGACGACGCTATCACCGACCCCGGGCGATGTCAACATCCTCATCCCGGATCCAGAACCGGAGGGGGAGGACATACGATCTCCACGTCTTCGTCTCTTTCCGGATGGGGAAAACGGATCTTCCAGGAATGCAGGAGATAGCCGCACTCGCCGGGCCGCACGGCGGATTCATCATCGTCGCCGTCGGCACGGGGAATTCCTCCCGGTCGATAGAGCGGGTCACCCACAAGGGGGAAGCCCGCATAGCTGAGGTGGATCCGGATCTGATGGGGACGTCCCGTTGGAATCGTCACTTCCAGGAGGGTCGCGTTCTCTTCGGGGAGCCGGCGGACCACCCGGACATGGCTCATCGACGGCCGGCCGTCGGGGCAATACGCGTGGACGGTCGCCGGACGCCGATACGGGACGGGGCCGATGGGCACGTCAATCGTGAAAGCGTCCGGCATCGCAGTCCCGGAGGCCAAGGCTAGATACACCTTTCGAATCCGCCGTTCATACATGGCGGCCGCTAACGATCGGGCGGTCCGGGCGTTGCGGGTGAAGAGGATCGCCCCGGAGGTGCCGCGCCCGAGCCGATGAAGCGGCGAACACCCGGCACCATAGCGTTGCCGCACCAAGTAAAGCAGGGTGTTTTCCAAAAACATGCCGCCGGGAAGAACGGGCAGTCCGGAAGGCTTCGCCAAAGCCAGAACGTCCCGGTCTTCGAATAGGGTCTCAAAATCCCTCGGAGCTTCGGGCTCTTCCCAGGGAGGACGATGGTAGATCAGGCGGTCGCCCCGGGTCAGAGTTTCGTCCGGCAATGCCGGCCGTCCGTTCAGTAAAATCTGCCCCGCCTCGATCCGATGCCGCCACGTGCCCTCGGTCGAGTGGGTGTAGCGGAGGGAATAGAAGGCCGCGACCGAGACGCCTTCGTCCCGCTGGAGAATGCGATCGGGATAGGGATATCCGCTATTTTTCATAAGGTCGGATCTCGATGGCCGTCAAGACAAGCAGAGGTACGAATGCCGGCTCAGGCCTTGGATGCATATTCGCCCGTGCGGGTGTTTACGCGGATGCGGTCTCCGGTCGATATGTGCTCAGGGACCGGTACGACCAGCCCTGTGGACAGGGTGGCCGGTTTCATTCGCGCCGTGACCGATCCTCCCTTCACCGACGGAGGGGTCTCCACGATCGCAAGGGTGATGAATGCCGGAAGCTCAAGGCCGAGGACGCGGCCTTCCGACGAGAGCGACAACAGCCCCTCGATCCCCTCGGCGAGATAGGGCCACTCCTCCTCGATCTCGTCTTTTGCCATCGTGAACTGGCTGAAATCCTGCAGGTCCATGAAGGTGATGCTCGACACGTCGCCGTACAGGTATTGCACCGGCCGCCGCTCGAAATCGGCCTCGGGCAGGATATCGTCGCCGTGCAGGGCCTGGTCGATCTTGCGCTTCGATTTCAGGTTGCGGAAACGGATCTTATACAGCGTCACCGCTCCGCGGGCCGAGGGGGATTGGACTTTGATCGTCTCGACGATGTGCGCTTCGTCGTCGATCTTAACGACGTCGCCTTTTTTCAGGTCGGATGTTCTGAACATGGGAAGGCTTTGATCTCCTCTTAAATCTTGCTGAGCTCGGATTCCTCGCCGATGACGACGAGGATGTCGCTGTCCTTGATGACGAAATCGGCGCGGGGGATGACGACGACGTGGTCCGGAATGATCTCCTTGACGGCGATGATCTGAACCCCCAGGCGGTTGGTCAGGTCGAGCTCTTTGAGTGTTTTCCCGATGAACCGGGCCGGCGGGGCGATCTCCTGGATGGTGATCCCGTTGCTGAGGGGCAGGTATTCGAGGATATTGGGCGAGCTCAGCCGGAGGGCCGTCCGGACGGCCATGTCCTTCTCTGGGTAAACGACCTCGGTGGCACCGACGGCCTCGAGGACCTTGGCGTGGTCCTCGGAAAGGGCCTTGGTCAGGATCCGTTTGACGCCAAGCTCGCGGAGGTAGAGGGTCGTGAGGACCGAGGCCTCCATCGCGTGGCCCAAGCTCACAACGACCACGTCCATGTCCTTAAGACCGAGGGCCTCGAGGTTCTCCTTGATGCCCGAATCCGTCATCACGGCGTTGGTCGCAAAGTCCTTGGCTGCGGCGACCCTCTCCCGGTCCTTGTCGATGACCAGGACCTCGTGGCCCTTCCCGAACAGGGTCTTGGCCATGTTCGAACCGAAACTCCCGTACCCGATGACGGCAAACTTCATGTCTGAGGACTCCTTTTCATGGGTCTATCCGATCATCACGTTCTCTTCCGCGTATTCGAACCTCCCGGCGGCCCGGTACCGGCTGAAGGCGTAGAGAAGGGTCACCGGGCCGACCCGGCCGATGTACATGGTCAGGATGAGGGCAGCCTTGTTGACGGAGGTAAGGCCGGGGGTGATGCCCAAGGACAGCCCGACCGTTCCGAATGCCGAGACGACCTCGAAGAGGACCTCTTTAAGACCGAGCCCGGGCTGATCCAACAGCATGACGAACGTGATCGCGAAGATAAGACTCATGGCCAGGGAGATCACGGTATAGGCCTTCGTCACGTCGTCCGCGGGAATCGTCCGGCGGAAGAGGGACGTGGAGTCGCGGGCTCTGATCTTGGACCGGAGGAAAGCGAGGATGACCCCCACGGTACTGGTCTTGACGCCGCCGCCCGTCGAGCCGGGAGAAGCGCCGACGAACATCAGAAAAATCAACAGGTAAGCGGAGGCCGACGTATACGCCGCGAGGTCCACTGTATTGAACCCTGCCGTCCGGGCCGTCACGACCTGGAACGCCGCGCTCAGGACCTTCTCCTCCGGGGCATAGCCCTTCATCGAGCCGGAATGCTCGAGCCAGAGCAGGAGGCCGGCGGATACGAAGACAAGGGCCGCCGTCATGACGAAGACGAGCTTCGAGTGGAGCGAAAAACGGAAGTGCCGACGGCGGACCGCGGCCAACGCCCCCCCCACGATCTCCTGGAGCACGAAGAAACCGAGCCCCCCGAAGACGATGAGGAGCATGATGGTCACGTTCACGATCCAGTCCCCGCGATAACCCATCAGATTGTCGCTGAACAGCGAGAAGCCGGCGTTGCAGAAGGCTGAGATCCCATGGAACGCGGCCAGGGCCAGGGCCCGCGGCGGCGGGAAATCCCGTCGGAACCGGAGGAAGAGGGAAAGCGTCCCGGCCGCCTCCAGGGCCGCCGTAAAGAGGAAAACGCTCGTTATCAGCGACTTGAAATCGCCGCCCGCCGACGGGCGGAAGCTCGTCTGGACGGCGAGCCTGTCCTTGAGAGAGACCCTGCCGGACGCCACGAGGAGGATGAGCGAGGAGAACGTCATGATCCCCAGCCCGCCGAGCTGGATGAGCGCGAGGATGACGGTCTGGCCGAAACCGCTGAAGGCCGTGGCCGTGTCCACGGAGACGAGCCCCGTGACGCAAACCGCCGAGGTCGCCGTGAACAGGGCATCGATGAAAGCGACCCGCCCACCCCGGGCGCTCGCCGGGAGCCAGAGCAGAATCCCTCCGACCAGGATGGCCAGGACGAAGCTCAGGGCCAAAACCCGAGCCGGTTGGAAGAAACGATGTTGGCGCGTTCCTTTAACGTATAACGGCAGGCCGGAGCTTGTCAATCGCCTCAAATTGACAGATCCGGGACCGTGTGCTACTTTTGAGACGGTGCATTATGAATATTATTAAACTCATCACTGACGCCTCGATCGTCGTCCAGCTGATCCTCCTCATCCTCCTATTCTTCTCCGTGTTCTCTTGGGCCATCATCATCTTCAAGCGGCGGATGCTCCGCCAGGCCGCGGCCCAGTCGCAGAGGTTCCTGAACGCCTTCCGCAGGAGCAAGAACCTCTCCGAGGTCGGCGAGGCCGCCCGGAAGTACAAGCTCAGCCCGCACGCGGCCCTCTTTCAAGCCGGGTTCAAGGAGCTCGCCTATTTCACGAAATCGAACCCCAACCCCGCCCTTTCCCCCGAGAGGATCGAGACCCTCAACCGGGCCCTCCAGAAGGCCGCCAACCAGGAGATCGCCCGGATGGAGCGGCTGATGAGCTTTCTGGCCACGACCGGCAGCGTGACGCCGTTCATCGGCCTTTTCGGGACGGTCTGGGGGATCATGGACGCCTTCTTCCGCATCGGCGTCGTCCGCTCGGCCAGTCTTGTGACCGTCGCCCCGGGCATCGCCGAAGCCCTCATCGCCACGGCCGTCGGCCTCTTCGCCGCCATCCCCGCGGTCATCGCCTATAACTTCTTCCTCGGCCGGATCAAGGACGTCATCACGGACATGGACGACTTCAGCTTCGAGTTCATCGCCATCGTCGAGAGGCTCTATGGGAATTAGGAAGAGGCGGATCGGGACATCCCTGTCCGAGATCAACGTCACACCGTTCATCGACGTCATGCTCGTCCTCCTCATCATCTTCATGGTCACCGCTCCGATGATGCAGTCGGGGATCGGCGTCGCCCTGCCCCGGGCCGAAACGGATTCGGTCCCGGCCGAGGAGGGGCTGACCCTGACCGTCACACCGGACAAGTACATCCACATTGACGGCTCGGTCATCAACATCAACCTCCTCGAGCGCCGGCTCCAGGGGTTCTTCGCCGGCAAGGCCAAGAAGATCGTCTATATCAAGGCCGACGAAGGTCTCCCCTACGGCGTCATCGTCAGCATCATGGACATCGCCAAGAAGGCCGGCGTCGAGACGATCGGGCTCGTCACGGAGCCCGTCGAACCGGCCCTCGGCAAGAAGAAGGAATGATCAGGTCCCCGGCGAACGAACGTACGTTCAAGCGGGCGATGGCCTATTCGGCCGTCTTCCACGCCGTCCTGTTCACCCTGATCGCCCTGTCCCCTTCGATGCCCAAGCCCGGGAAGAAAGGGCTGGTCCACTACGTCAGCTTCGGCGGATTCCCCGGCAGGAGTGGTGGCTCCGGAAGCCCCGGCGGGCCGAAGGCCGCCGCCGTCCAGGCGCCGGCGAAAAAGGAGACGCTCCGGGACCTGACCGTCGCCTCGAAGGTCAAGCCCCAGGCCAAGCCGTCCATGACCTACCCCGTCGACAAGCCGAAGAAGGACGGGGCGGCCAAGGACCCGAAGAAGGCTGCGATCACCAAACCCCGGACGGACACCGGCACCCCAACGGACACGGCCGCCCAGGCCGGTTCCCGGGACGGAGCCGGCCTCCGGATCGGCCTCGGCGACGGCACCGGGAGCGGCGGCTTCGGGTCCGGCTACGGGGACCAAATAGGCCTCTCCGATTTTCCGTACCAGTATTATCTCCAGATTATCTCGGACCGGGTCTCCTCGAGCTGGTTCACAGCGCTCGTCGACCCGGGGGTCGCCGGGACCTTTTACACCACAGTCTATTTCAAGATCCTGAGGAACGGCCAGATCGCGGACCTGACGGTCAAGGAATCGAGCGGGATCGCCTCGCTGGACATGTCCGCCCAGCGGGCCATCCAGATCTCCGCCCCTTTCCCGCCCCTTCCGAGCGATTACGATGGGGCCTACCTCGGCATCCATCTCATCTTCGAGCATTCCAAATGAATCATCGCCTCAGCCGCCCTGTGGTCACACTCACGGCCCTAGCCGTGAGTATGGCCGTCCTCGTCGCCGTCCATCCCGCCGCCGCCCAGCAGGAGGTCGTCCTGACCATCCGCGAGGGCACGCCCATGATCCCGCTGGCCCTGCCGGATTTCCTCGTCCGCTCGGGCTCACCCGAGGCCAAGGCGGCGGCGGAGGAGATCCGCAAGGTTCTGGAGGAAGACTTGCGCTACAGCCGTGTCTTCCAACTCCTCCCCCGGACCCACTACGGGTACATCCGGCCGCTCAGCCCGGACAAGGTCTTCTTCAAGGACTGGGACTCCATCCAGGCCAAACTCCTGCTGGCCGGCGAGATCGCCGAGGAGGGCAAGGCGATCGTCTTCGAGGGAAAGCTCTACGACGTCAAGAGCGAGCGCTTTATCCTCGGCAAGCGCTACCAGCCCGACCGGAACGCCTTGCGGCTGGCCGCCCACCGGATGGCCGACGAGATCATGAAGCTCTACGGCGAGAAACCCGTCTTCACCTCGAAGATCGCGTTCGTTTCCAACCGGGACGGGAACGACGAGATCTATATGATGGACTACGACGGCGCCGGCCAGACCCGGATCACGTTCAATCGGATCAAGGATTACATGCCGGCCTGGGCCCCCGACCAGCGGAGGATCGTCTACACGACCTACAAGCGGAGCAATCCCGACCTGGTTATTCTGTCCCTCTATGAAGGGAAGAGCGCGGCGGTCTCCGGGCGCGGGACGAACTTCTCCGGCGCCTTCTCCCCGGACGGGAAGAAGCTCGCCTTCTGCTCGACCATGGACGGGAACGCCGAGATCTACACGGCCGAAGCCGACGGGACGAAGGTCCGGCGGCTGACCATCAATTCGGCCATCGACACGGCGCCCTCCTGGTCACCGACGGGCCGGGAGATCGCCTTCACCTCCGACCGCCTGGGCACCGGGAACCCCCAGATCTATATCATGGACGCCGAGGGCTCCAACGTCCGCAAGGTCAGCTTCGGGGGGAACTACCACGACGCCCCCGCCTGGTCGCCCGACGGCGAGCGGATCGCCTTCGTCTCCCGGGTCGACAACGTCTTCGACATCTACGTCCTAAACCTTCGGACCCAGCAGATCGTCAAGCTCACCGAGAGCAACGCCCGAAACGAGAACCCAACCTGGAGTCCCGACGGCCGCCACCTGGTCTTCGCCTCGAACCTCAAGGGCTCGATCCAGATCTACGCCGTCGACTATGACGGGGCCAACCTCCGTTGCCTGACCTCGAGCGGCGAGAATAAGCTCGCCAACTGGACGAACTGACCCCGCCGGAGGGGACCCCAGCCCTGCGGCGGTGCCAGGGGCGGGGTTCGGGCCCCCAAAGACGCCCATTTCTGCCGAATTCTATTGACAGAATTTGACTCAGACTGTATATAAATCTAGCATTGCAGATTTTTAGGAGGCCCTTATGAAAAAGACACTCGTTTACGCGCTCGCCTTCGTCCTTGTCTTCACCTTCTTCGCCGGCTGCAAGAAGAAGGTCAAGGAGGTCCCCCCGCCGCCGCCCCAGGTCAAAGAACAGCCCCGAGTCGAGAAGGTCGAAGAGCCCGTCGTCCAGGAGCCCGTCCTCAGCGAGGAGGAGATCTTCATGTCCAAGTCGCTCGAGCAGATCAACAAGGAACAACCCCTGGCGATGATTCCCTTCGACTACGACAAGTACTTCGTCCGCGAGGACGCCAAGCCGGCCCTCGACAGGAACGCCACCTGGCTGAACAAGTTCCGGACCGTCAAGGTTCTGGTTGAAGGCCATTGCGACGAGCGCGGGACCGAGGACTATAACCTGGCCTTGGGAGAGAAGCGGGCCAAGAGCGCCTTCGATTACCTTGTCTCCCTGGGGATCTCCGCCGACCGGATGAAGATCCTCTCTTACGGAAAGAGCCAGGCCCTCGCGAGCGGCCACGACGAAGCGTCCTGGCAGAAGAACAGGCGCGCCCAGTTCACCATCATCGAAAAATAGCCCGTGAAAAAAGGAGCACTCGGGGCATGCCTTCTCCTCCTCCTGCCCCTCTGGTCCGCCGGCGCCGACAAGACCAAGAAGGCGTACGAACTCATCTACGACGACGTCCAGGTCCTCAAGAAGCAGGTCCAGGACATCGCCGACCGGATCCAGAAGAACGCAGAGGACATCCGACTCGTCCGGGAGAAACTTGACGGGCTTGGAGAAACCCTCCGGCGATCGCAGGCGGACCAGACCGGCCTGAAGGAAGACCTGAAGGCCATCCCCCAGCAGTATCAGGCCCTGGCTGGGAGGATCGAGCAGCTGAGCCTCGATCTGGCCAGAATCTCCGACGCGCTCGTCGGCCTGAGGGGAGGCATGCCTCCGGCCCCGGCCGCCGAGGCCAAGCCGGCCGACACAAAAGCGCCCGGCGACGCTCCCCCCGCGGCCAAACCCGCGGACCAGGCAGGGACGCCTCCGCCGCCTCTGCCCTCCAACGTCTCTCCCCAGGACGTCTACAACATGGCATATAACGATTACCTCAAGGGAAACTTCGACCTGGCTGTCGAAGGGTTCAAGATGTACAAGGAGCAGTTCTCCGCCAGCCCGCTCGCCGACAACGCCCTTTACTGGATCGGGGAATGCGCCTACAGCCAGCGGAAGTTCGAGGACGCCGTCAACATCTTCAACGAGCTCATCCTCGCCTATCCGCAGGGGGACAAGGTCGCACCTGCCTATCTCAAGAAGGGCATGAGCTTCGCGGAGATGGGCCGGACCGAGGAGGCCCTCGCGGCCTTCAAGCTCCTCATCGCCAAATTCCCGGTCGAGGAAGAGACCCGCATCGCCCAACAGAAGATCAAGGAATTGGGGGAAAAATGAGAGACGTCAACAGCCTGAACAAGGTCATCCTGGTCGGCCGCCTGGGCCAGAAGCCGGAAGCGCGCTTCCTCCCCGGCACGGAACGCAAGGTCGTCCATTTCACCCTGGCCACCAACGAACGGTTCTTCAACAAGAACACGAACGAAGCCGTCAACCGGACCGAATGGCACCGCATCGTAGTCTGGGGCCCACTGGCCGATTTCTGCGAGAAGTACCTGACCCAGGGAAAGCAGATCCTCCTCGAAGGAAAGCTCCGGACCCGCTCGTGGCAGGACAAGGACGGGAACAAGCGCTCGACGACGGAGGTCGAAGCTCAGAACATCGTCCTCCTCGGCAAGCGGGAGGAGTCAGGCCAAGAGGAGGCCGTCGCCGGCAACCAGTCCACCCCGGATTTCCCGATGGAAGGGGACGAGACGGCTCACGGAAGCGGGAGCGGCGGCGACGACGACATCCCGTTCTGAGCCCCGCGCCGCGACCGCCCCGGGAGCTTCGGCCATGAACGCCAACGACGACCTCGAAAGATTTTTTAGGGAACGCATCCTCGAGGACGTCCGCCCCTGGGGAAAGTTCCGGGCCTATCCGTACGAGCTCGGGGCCACCGTCAAGATCATCACCGTGGAGCCCGGCCGGGCCCTTTCGCTCCAGGTCCACCGCCGGCGCGCCGAGTTCTGGGTCGCCCTCGACCCGGGCCTCGAAGTGACCGTCGGCGACCGGGTCTGGTCTCCTGCCCCGAACGAGGAGATCTTCATTCCCCGGGAATCCATCCATCGCCTCCGGGGCCTCGGCCCTCTGCCGGCCCGTGTCATGGAGATCTGGATCGGCGATCCCGACGAGTCCGACATCGTCCGCATCCAGGACGACTTCGGCCGCTGAGCCAGTCCCGTATATCCTGGGCCTTTCTTTTCGCGCTCATCGAGGAATTCCCGGCTCGGGGCGCGCCTTCCGTCGGCCGCGGCCTGTCCCGGCGAGCCAGGCCGCTTTCGCTTCGGGCTCCGCTCTCCTCGACCTGCGGTCGAGGATCCGTGCCCGCTCCGCCCCGCGAAGGCACTTAGGTCCCAGCCGGAAACAAAGCCCTTAACAAAGACTTCGTTCCCATCACGGCCGGAAGTCGGGGATTGCCGGGCAGGAAAGGGCGGAGCGGTCAGCTCTGACCCATGAGGAAGACCTCGGGGTACTTGACGAGGATGCCCTCGATGAGGTGCTCCTCGATCTCCTGGGCGCTCGCGTATTGCATGGCCTCGGCGACGACCTTCTCGACCGTCGCTACTTCGATCGAGCGCAGGGCCTTCTTGATGCGCGGGATGAAGATGGGGTTCATGCTGAAGGTCCGGAGCCCAAAGCCGAGCAGGACCAGGGCCGACAGCGGGTCGGCCGCCATCTCACCGCAGACGGCCACCTCCTTGCCGGCGGCCTCCGCCGTCTTGATGACATATCGGATCAGCCGTAGGACCGCGGGGTGGAGGGGCTTGTAGAGGTAGGAGACGAATTCGTTCGAGCGGTCGACCGCCAGGTAATACTGGATGAGGTCGTTCGTGCCGATGCTCAGGAAATCCAGCTCCTTGGCCAGGTGGTCCATCAGGGCGGCGGCCGCGGGCACCTCGATCATCCCGCCCAACGGGATCTTCTCGTCGAACCTTTCCCCCGCGCGCCGGAGCCCGTCCTTGACCTCCTCGAAGAGGGCCCTGACCTCGAAGATCTCCTCGATCTCCGTGATCATGGGCACGAGGACCCGAACGTTGCCCTTGACGCTGGCCCTGAGGATGGCCCGCAGCTGCATCCGGAACATGTCCCGGTTCCGCAGGGAGAAGCGGATGGCCCTCAGGCCCAGGGCCGGGTTGGGCTCCTTCTCGATGTTGAGCTGGGGGAGGGTCTTTTCCCCGCCGATGTCGATCGTCCGGATGGTGACGGACATCGGGTGCGCCTCCCGGGCCAGGCGCTCGTAGATGGCGAGGTGGTCCTCCTCGGTCGGCAGGGTCGTCCTCTGGAGGTAGATGAACTCAGAGCGGAACAGGCCGATGCCCTCGGCGCCATAGGAGCGGGCCTGGGCCATCTCCTCGGGAAGCTCGATATTGGCCATCGGGACGAAGGGGACGCCGTCCAGGGTCCGCGAGGCCAGCCGGGCTGTCTTCTGGAGGTCCTTGCGGTACTTGTCGTACTTCTCCTTCTTGCTCAGGAACTCGCGGCGGACGACAGGCGTCGGGTTGACGATGACCTCGCCGTCGGTGCCGTCCACGATGATGGTGTCGCCGTTCTTCACTCGGAGCGTGACGTTGTGGAGGCCGACGACCGCAGGGATATTCAGGGAGCGCGCCAGGATGGCCGTGTGGGAGGTCTGGCCGCCCATATCCAGGGCCACAGCCAGAATGTTCTGCCCGCTGAAGCTCGTGGCCGCCTCGGAGGGCAAGAGGTCGTGGGCCACGAGGACCTTCTGCCCGTCGGAGGCCTCCTTCTTCTCCTTCCGCGTCTCCAGGTTCTTATAGATCTTAGCCAGGACGTCGGAGATGTCGGACTTCCTCTGCTTGAAGTACTCGTCATTCATGGCCTCGAAGACCTGCTCGTAGCGGGCGTTGGTCCGAGAGAGGGCCCACTCCGAGCGGACCTTGTCCTCGATGATGACCTTTTCAAGCCCGGAGAGCAGGGACGGGTCCTCGAGGATCATGAGGTGGGCCTCGAAGATGAAGGCATGCTCATCCCCCATCTTCGAGCTGATGTCGGTCTTGATCCGGACGAGCTCGTTCTTGGTCCGCTCGATGGCCCAGCGGAGGCGCCGGATCTCGTCCTCAACCTGGACGGCGGGAATGGCCTCGCGACGCGACGTGAAGATCACCCGCTCGGAAAGGGCGACCTCGCCCATGGCAATCCCCGGCGAAACCCCGATGCCCCTCAGGCGGTTGATGTCCATCGGCCGTCACTCTTTCTCATCGAACCTGTTATTGACGAGGTCCGAAAGGGCCTTGAGGGCGGCCTCCTCGTCCTTGCCGGCGACGAGGAGGGTGATCTCGCTCCCCTGGATGGCCGCCAAGGTTAGGATGCCGAGGATGCTCTTCCCGTCGATTTCGTTGTCATCCTTGACGATTTTGACCGAGGCACCGAAACGGTTGGAGAGGTTGACGAACTTCACCGCGGCCCGGGCGTGGAGCCCAAGCTTGTTCCTGATCATAATCCGATGTTCGAGCATGGTTATTTCAACTTGGCCCCGAGGAGCGCGCTGACGAGGTGGATGTTCTTCTTGCCCTGCTCGACGACCTTCCGAGCGACCTCCCGGAGGTCGTTGTTCCTCTGGAGCGAAACGAACTTGATGAGCATGGGCAGGTTGACGCCGGTGATGATCTCCACCTGATTGTCCTTCAGGAAGCTGAAGCTCAGGTTCGAGGGCGTCCCCCCGAACATATCGGTAAAGATGATGACACCGTTCTTCTGGTCCACACGCTTGAGGCTGAGGTTGATCTTCTTCTTCGAATCCTCCACATCGTCGTACCAGCCGATTGAGATCGATTCGATGTTGGGAGCCTCGCCCAGGATGATGGTCAGGGCGTTCAGGAGCTCCTCCGCCAGTTTTCCGTGTGAGACGATGATTCCGCCGATCATGGGTCTTTGCCAGCCTTATATTCTATAGGAAAAGTCCGTCATTTATAAATATCCCTGTGATAAATTTTCGCGTCGGCCCCCCCGGCTTTGAGGTGGCCCCTGAGCGCGTCGGCGACGGCGACGGACCGGTGCTTCCCCCCGGTGCAGCCGAGGGCAATGGTCAGGGTGCTCTTGCCCTCCCGGACGAACTGGGGGACAAGGCGGTCGACGAACGCGAAGAGCTCCCGGAGGAAGGCTTTTGTCTCCGGCGCCCCGAGGACGAAGTCCCGGACGCTCTGCGACCGGCCGTTCCGGTCGCGAAGGCGGTCAACGTAGAAGGGGTTGGGCAGGAACCGGGTGTCGAAGACGAGGTCGGAGTCCAGCGGGAGACCGTATTTATAGCCGAAACTGATAAGGACGATCTGCATCCGGGGCGTCCGTCGCTTCAGGACCTTCCGGGCAAGGCGCTCCTTGAGCTGGGAGATGTTCATGACCGAAGTGTCGATGACCTCATCGGCCATCTTCATGATCTCCGCCATCCGGCGGCGCTCGAGACGGACCCCTTCGAGGACCGGCCGGCGGCGGGCGAGGGGGTGCGGCCGGCGGCTCTCGCTGAACCGCTTGACCAGGCATTCGTCCGAGGAGTCGAGGAAGATGAGGCGCGGGGAGATCCTCTTCCGGATCTCCCGGTAGATCCCGGGAAATTCCGTCAGGAAGGCGGGCTCGCGGATGTCGACGACTAGGGCGACCCTTTCGATGTCGACCTTCTTCTTCTGCCAGAGGTCGACGAAGCTGGGGATGAGCTTGGCCGGGAGGTTGTCGACGCAGTAATACCCGAGGTCCTCCAGGAAGCGGCTGACGACCGTCTTTCCCGACCCCGACAAACCCGTGACGACGAGAAACCTGTTGTCATTGCGCGGCACACCCATGGCGCCTCCTCAGGACAGGGCCCTGTCCAGCCTTTTCATGATCTCGGAGGGCGCGTGGTATCCCTTCTTTCCCAGAAGATAGACCTTGCAGGCGACCTCGATCAGCGTGGCAATGTTCCGTCCCGGAGCGACGGGGATGAAGACCTGGGGCACCTTTTCCCCCAGGATGACCTCGTCCTCCGGAAGCTTGAGGCCCAGCCGGTCAAGCTCCAGACCGTGCCGCCATTTTTTGAGGCGGATGATGAAATCGATCCGCGACCTCGGGAGGATGGACCGGGGGCCGAAGATCTCCCGGATGTTGATGATCCCCAGGCCACGTATCTCCATGAAGTTCCGGCTGAGCGGGGGCGCTTCTCCGGAGAGCCGGCAGGGACCTTCGCGCCGCACCCGGACGACGTCGTCCGAGACGAACTTGTGTCCGCGGGCGATGAGCTCGAGCGAACTCTCGCTCTTGCCGATTCCGGAATCGCCGATGATCAGCGCCCCGACCCCGAAGATCCGGAGCAGGCCCCCCGACAGGGTCGTCCCCCCGGCGCCAGGGCCGGCCGCGGTGCGCCTCCCGGGGCTATCCATGGGACTTGTCTTCCTCCTCGCGGACGATCTCGATGATGGCTTTGGGGCTCCGGGCCTCCAGGACCCGCCCGGGGAGCGCGGTCGCCTTCCGGACGAGATGGGCGATGGCGGCAAGGATCTGGAGGCTCATGCTCGGGTTATCCGGGGAGCAGACGACCAGGAAGAAGAGGTGGGAGGGTTTCCCGTCCAGGGAATCGAAGTCCACTCCCCGATGGGAGACGCCCAGGACGAGCAGCGGGCTCTTGACGCCTTTGAGCTTGCAGTGGGGGATGGCGACACCTTCCCCGATGGCGGTGCTCCCCAGCTTCTCCCGCTGGATGAGCTTGTCATATAGGTCCTTGTCCTTGGAGATCCTGTCCCCGGACTTCAGGAACTTCACGATCTCCTTCAGGACCTCGTCCCTGGTGATGGACTTGAGGTCAGGTATGATCAGGTCTACGGAGAGGAGGCTGTGGAGTTTCATTCGGGCTCGACCAGGCCGACGTGGCCGTCCTTGCGGCGGAACAGGACGGCCCACTTCTCGGAACCCTCTTTGCGGAACACGAAGACCTCACGGTTCTTCATGTCGAGCTGAAGCGCGGCCTCTTCCACGGACATGGGCTTCAGCGAGAAGTGCGGGCTCCGGAGGATCCGGCGCTCGGGCTCTTCGGCCTCGACGGGCAGGATGAGGTCCTTCCGCTCGCGTCCCTTCCGGCGCTTCCGATCCCGGAACTTCTCCCGTTCCTTCCGGATCTTCGTCTCGAGTCCGTCGAAGGCCAGGTTCAAGGAGTTCATCATGTCGGGCGTCTCCTCGACGACGACGAGGCCGGCCCCCTTGTCCTTGATGTGGAGCTCGGCGCGATGCCTCGTCTTCGCCACGGAGAGGATGATGTCCACTTCGAGCACGGAGCCCAGGAGCTTCTCGAGCGCCTTGAGCCGCTTCTCGCAATACTGCCTGACCTGGGGCGTCAGGTCGGTCTGGCGGGCCGTGAAGTGCACGTTCATGGCGTTCCCTCCATCGCGAACCTTCTTTTCCGGATATGGG
>CAZPEP010000045.1:0-26556 GCA_964585685.1 uncultured Eubacteriales bacterium
CGCAAGCCATCCTGGAAGCCCTGACGACCCGGCGGCGCGTCGCCGTCCTCGGCGGGGGGCTCCTCGGGCTGGAGATCGCCCGGGCCCTCAAGGCCCGCGGGGCGGAGGTCTCGGTGAACGAGTTCTTCGACCGGCTCCTTCCGCGCCAGCTCGACCCGCGCGGCGCCGCCCTCCTCAAGGCCCAGGTCGAGCGGCTGGGGATCGGCGTCCGGCTGGGGGCGTCGGCCGAAGAGATCACGGGCGAAGGGGGAGCCTCGGGATTGAGGTTTCAGGACGGGAGCTCGGCCGAGGCCGATATGGTCGTTTTCGCCGCGGGCGTGCGGCCCAACATCGCCCTCGCCAAAGAAGCGGGGATCGAGGCGGACCGCGGCGTCGTCGTCGACGACCATCTGCGGACGAGCCATCCGGCCGTGTACGCCGCGGGGGACGTCGCTCAGCATAAGGGCCGCGTCTACGGCATCATACCGGCCTCCTTCGACCAGGCCCGGGCCGCCGCGTACAACATGCTGGGGATGGAGAAGAGATACGAGGGCACGGTCCCGTCGAACACCCTCAAGGTCGTCGGGATCTTGGTGACTTCCGTCGGCCTTGTCAATCCCGAGGGGCCCGGATACGAGTCGATCGCCAAAGAGGACGCCGGCGCCGGGATCTACAGGAAGCTGGTCCTGAAGGACGGGATCCTCGAAGGAGCGATCTGGATGGGGACCAAGAAAGGGGCCGCGGACATCGCCCGGCTGACCGCTTCAAGAAAGAACGTCGCGACCTGGAAAGGGGAACTCCTCGAGGACGGTTTCGACCTCGCGGGGCTATGAATCCGATGAAAAAAGCGCTGTTTGCGATCGGGGTTCTTCTCTTGGCGTCCTTCGGCTTCGGCGCCGTGGTCCAGACCGGGGGATATTTGTCCTTCGCGTTCCAGAAGGGGCAGGAACAGAGCGGCGCGAGCCACGGGAGCTTTCAGGACCTGAAGGGGGGCGTCCTCGCGAGCGGGGACCTGGGCCAGGGATTATCGTTCCTCGTCGAGGCGAGGTTCAGGTCGGAATCGACGTTCGAGCTGGAGCAGGCGCTCGCCGGCTTCCGGCTCGGCGCCTCCGGAGACCTCCGGCTCGGACTCTTTCTGGTCCCCTTCGGCAAATACAACGAGTCCAACCGCCCCCAGCAGACGGTCCTCGTCGGCACGCCGCTGAACCTCGAGGCCGCTTATCCCGAGAGCTGGCGAGACATCGGGCTCACGGCCCAGGGCCGGGTCGGGTTCCTGCGCTACGCGGCCTATTTCGCGAACGGGCTCGGGGAGAAGGACGGCGCCGCGGCCGGCCAGCTGTTCCGGGATATCAACAAGGACAAGGCCATGGGCGGCCGGCTCGGCTTCATCGCGGGAGAGGGATTCGAGGTCGGGGTTTCCCATTATTCGGGAAAATACGATGCGAACAACGCGCTTCGCCTTACCCTAGACGGGGCCGACCTGACCTGGGTCACGAAGGACTACGAGGTCCGCGGCGAGTATACAAGGGGCCGTTGGAAGAACCCCGGCGGCCTGCCTGACGGGAAGGCCGACGGTTTCTTTGGGCTCGTAGCCCTTTATCTCGGCAAGCTCCAGCCGGTGGCGAGCTTCCAGCGGTGGGACCCCGGGGATCCCAGCGCTGGACTTCACCTCATCGTCCTCAAAGGCGGCGCCGAGACCCTGGTCGTCCGGAGCCGTTGGGCCTTGGGAGCCCGCTATTACCTCGGCCCTTCGTTCGTCGTCAAGGCGGAATACGACATCAACAGGGAAAAAGGTCTCGCGCTGAAAAACAATCTAGTCCAAATCCAGGCTGCCGTCAGCTTTTGACCTTGTCGTGCTTCCCGGGATTTGCTAGAATTCCGGTTCCGCCGGCATCCGGCGCCATCGTCGTCCCGCGCGGGCGCCTGCAAACGAAAGAAGGAGTCTCATGGCCAATCTGCTCGTCCTCGGAACGCAATGGGGAGATGAAGGCAAGGGCAAGATCGTCGATCTCCTGACCCCCGCCTTCGACGTCGTCGCTCGCTACCAGGGCGGTCACAACGCCGGCCACACCGTCTATGTCAACGGCCGCAAGGTCGTCCTCCATCTCATCCCATCGGGGATCCTGCACCCCGGGAAGACGTGCATCATCGGCAACGGACTTGTCATCTCCCCTGCCGCCTTCTTTAAGGAGATCGAGGATCTTCTGTCCGGAGGAGCGGCGGCGGAGGCGGGGCGCATCATTGTCAGCGATAAAGCCCACCTGATCATGCCCTATCACCCCCTGGTCGAGCGGATCTCGGAGGAGGCGCGTGGGGAGAAGCGGATCGGCACGACCTGCCGCGGGATCGGGCCCGCGTATGAAGACAAAGCGGCCCGGTGGGGCGTCCGGACAGGGGACCTGCTGAACCTCGCCGTTCTCCGGGACAAGATCCGCGAGAACGTCGAGGTTAAAAACAGGCTCCTCGCAACTTACGGAGTCCTCGCGCTCGACGCCGGCGCGATCTTCGACGAATACGCCGGCTACGCCGAGCGCATGAAACCCTTCCTTAGGGACGTCTCCCTGTTCCTCCACGAGGAGATGAAGCGGGGAAAGCGGATCCTCTTCGAGGGCGCTCAGGGCGTGCTGCTCGACCTCGACCATGGGACCTATCCGTTCGTCACGTCGTCGAGCTCGACGGCCGGCGGGGTTGCGATCGGCCTCGGGGTCGGGCCAAAGTCCATTCACGGCATCCTGGGCATCACGAAGGCCTACACCACTCGCGTCGGGAGCGGGCCGTTCCCGACCGAGCTTGCCCACGAGCCGGGCCGGTGGATGGCGACCCACGGCGACGAGTTCGGAGCGACGACGGGGAGGCCACGCCGGTGCGGCTGGTTCGATGCCGTGGCCGTCCGCTATGCCTGCCGCGTCAACGGGATCGACCGGATCGCCATGACCAAGCCCGACGTCCTGGAAGGGATGGGCGAGGTCTCGATCTGCACGGGATACCGCGTCGGGGGGGAGGTCCTGAAGGAGTTCCCGACCGAGCCGTGGATCCTTGCCGCCGTCGAGCCCGTTTACAGGAAGATGCCCGGCTGGCGGGACTCCGTCCGCAAGGCCAGGGACAGCGCTGCGCTCCCCTCCACGTTCAAGGACTACGTCCGGGCGATCGAGGACCTCATTGAAACGAAGGTGGCCGTCATCTCTACGGGCGTCGAGCGCGAGGACACGATTTTCCTCGAGCCTGAGCTCCGGGGGATCCTCGACGTCGAAAGCCTCAAAGCCGGGAAGTAGCGGCCCGCCGTGCGGCCCCCGCTATTTCCTACTATATTTATAGGATTGCTTGCCAGGGGCCGCAGAAAGACGTAGAATAGGAATCGATCCGACAGGAAGATTCAAGGAGCCTAACAATGAAAGAGAAGGTCGAAAAGTCCCTAAATAGGATCCGCCCCGCCCTCCAGGCCGACGGCGGAGACGTCGAGCTCGTGGACGTCGTCGACGGCGTCGTCAAGGTTCGTCTGACCGGGGCCTGCGGCGGATGCCCGATGTCCCAGATGACCCTCAAGATGGGGATCGAGCGCCAAATCAGGAAAGAGATCCCCGAGATCAAGAGCGTCGAATCCGTCTGAAACTGTGCCCCTCATTTATCTCGATCATATCGCGGCGACCCCGCCGCGGCCCGAGGTCGTCGAGGCCATGCTCCCGTTTTTTGGGGAGCGCTTTGCGAACCCTCAAAGCCTCCATTCGGGGGGCCAGGAAGCCCTTCAAGCAGTCGAGGAGGCGAGGGTCCGAGTCGCGGGCCTCATCGGGGCCTCGGCCGAGGAAGTGTTCTTCACGGCCTCGGGGTCCGAATCGAACAACATGGCCCTCAAGGGGATGGCTTTGGCCCGCCGGTCCATGGGAAAGCGGATCGTCGTTTCCGCGATCGAGCACCTTTCCGTCCTGAATGCGGCACGGAGCCTTGAGAAGCTCGGGTTCGAGACGGTGCTCGTCCCCGTCGACGCGCTCGGCCGCGTCGATCCCGGTGACGTCCGTAAGGCCCTGACGAAGGATACCGTCCTCGTCTCGGTCCAGGCGGCCAACAGCGAGGTCGGGACCCTGGAGCCGGTGGCCGAGATCGCCCGGATCGCCCGGGAATTCGGCGTCCCCTTCCATACCGACGCTGTAGCGGCGTCTGGAAACGTCCCGGTCGACGTCCGAGCCTTGGGCGCGGACGCCTTAAGCCTGGCGGCCGACCAGTTCTATGGGCCTAAAGGGGCGGCAGCCCTCTATCTCCGGAAGGGAACCCGGATCGTTTCCCTCGTCGACGGGGGCGTCCAGGAAGGCGGACGCCGCGGCGGGACCGAGAACGTCCCTGCCATCGTCGGCATGGGGCGCGCGGCGGAGATCGCCAATGCCGAGATGACGAAGAGGATCGAGATCGAGACCCCGCTACGAGACCGGCTGATCCGGGGCCTGCTCGAGCGGGTAAACCGCTCCGTCCTCACGGGTGACCCGTCGAACCGGCTCCCGCACAACGCCAGCTTCTGTGTGGAGTTCATCGAGGGCGAGGCCATGCTGCTCCACCTGGACATGAAGGGCGTTGCGGCCTCGAGCGGGTCGGCCTGCACCTCCAAGTCGCTCAAAGTTTCCCACGTGCTTCTGGCGATGGGCGTGGACCCCGCCCTGGCCCAGGGGTCGCTGGTATTCAGCCTGCTCGAGACGACGACGGCCGCGGACATCGACCGCGTCCTGGAGGTCTTCCCGCCGATCGTCGACAAGCTGCGCCGGATGTCCCCGCTTTACACGAAATATCTTGAGGAGAAGACGTCATGATCTACACCGATAAGGTCATGGAGCATTTCCAGAACCCCCGCAACGTGGGCGTCATCAAGGACGCCGACGGCGTCGGCCAGGTCGGCAACCCCGTCTGCGGCGACATGATGGCCTTTTACATCAAGGTCGCGGACGACCGTCTGACGGACATCAAGTTCCAGACCTTCGGCTGCGGGGCGGCCATCGCCGTCTCGAGCATCGTCAGCGAGATGGCCATGGGCAAGACCCTGGACGAGGCCATGAAGATCACCAACAGACTCGTCGCCGAGGAACTGGGAGGCCTGCCCAAGAACAAGCTCCACTGCTCCAACCTCGGGGCCGACGCCCTGCACGCGGCCATTTCCAACTACCGCGAAAAGCAGTCCCCGACCGCAGTGGCGGGGGAGGCCAAAAAGGTCCCGGACCGCGAAGCGGAGGAATGCGCCTGCCCTTACTGCGACGGACCGCTCGTCGAGGAGGGGGCCGGGGAACTCTGTCGGAAGTGCGACGTCGAATTCATCGAATGCGCCTCCTGCGGGGACCTTAACAAGAGGAGCGCGGAGACCTGTGTCCACTGCGGCGAAGCCCTGGAGAAATGACCCCGCCGACCCGGCCATGCACGAAGAACGGGACAGGCTCTTCCGGGATATCGCCCGGCTCAAGGCGGAGCGGGGTGCCTTCATCGTCGCCCACAACTACCAGCCGGCCGACGTTCAGGACGCCGCGGATTTCGTCGGCGACTCGCTCGAGCTGAGCCAGAAGGCCGCGGGCTGGGACGCCGGGACCATCGTGTTCTGCGGCGTCCATTTCATGGCCGAGACGGCGGCCATCCTGGCTCCCGACAAGACCGTCCTCCTCCCTGACGCGGAGGCGGGCTGTCCCATGGCCGACATGATCACGGCGGCGGAGCTCAGGGCGTGGAAGGCGAAATATCCCGGACTCCCGGTCGTCTGCTACATCAACACTTCGGCCGAGGTCAAGGCCGAATCCGATATATGCTGTACGTCCGCCAACGCGGCGAAGGTCGTGAACTCGCTCCCCGAGGGCGAAGTCCTTTTCGTCCCCGACAAGAACCTCGCCGCCTGGACCGCCGGCCTGACCGGGCGGAAGATCTTCGGCTGGGACGGATATTGTTACGTCCATCACCGTTTCAAGGCCTCGGACGTCCGGGACAAGAAAGCCCTGCATCCGGACGCCGAGGTCTGGGCGCACCCGGAATGTCCCCCCGAGGTCCTCGGCGCCGCGGACAAGGTCCTGTCAACCGGAGGCATGGTCCGGGAGGCGCGGGCGACCGCGCGCCGGGAGGTCATTCTGGCCACGGAGGCGGGGATCATTCACCGCCTGAAGAAGGAAAACCCGGCCGTCGAATATTTCCCGGCGCGGGAGATGGCTTTCTGCTTCAACATGAAGAAGATCACCCTCGCCAAGGTCCTGATGTCTCTGGAAACCGGGACCTATCGGGTCACAGTCCCCCCCGCCACGGCCGACCGGGCCCGGGGGGCTATCGTCAAAATGCTAAATATCTGAAGGAGGATGAACGCCATGAGAAAGATGACCGAGGTCAACGTTAAGGACGCCCTCGCCGGCGAGAGCCAGGCCCATATCAAATACCTGGCCTTCTCGGCTAAGGCGGCTTCCGAGAATCTGCCCAACGTCGCCCGGATATTCAAGGCGACCGCCTATTCCGAGCAGGTCCATGCGACCAACCATCTGAAGACGCTCACCGGGGTCGGGACGACCGCCGAGAACCTGGGCGGGGCGATCGGGGGGGAAAACTTCGAGATCGAGGAGATGTACCCCGCCTACGTCAAGGTCGCCGAGCTCCAGGGCGAGAAGACCGCTCTTACCTTCCTGAACTATGCGCTGGCCGCGGAGAAGGTCCATGCCCGGATCTACGGGAAGGCCAAGGCATCCGTCGACACGGGCAAGGATATCGAAGCCGTCCCCGTTCACGTCTGCTCGGTTTGCGGCTTCACCATGGAAGGCGACGCCCCGGACGCGTGCCCCGTTTGCGGCGCCCCGAAGGAAAAGTTCATCACGTTCTAGGCCCCGGGCTTGGATCGATGGAGGGCCCCATGACATTGGATCCGGAACTACGGCCGTTCCAGGTCGTCGCCGCGGCCATTCGGTCGGAGATCGACGCGGCAGTGTTCTACGCGAAACTCGGGGAGAGGGTGAAGAACTCCCTCCTCGTTCGGAAACTGGAGTTCTTGGCCTTCGAGGAGGAACAGCACCAGAAGATCCTCGAGCGGCTTTTTGCGCAGAGGTACGCCGGGATGAGCCTCGAGATGCCCGAGCGTTCGCCGATGCCGCCCATCGGTGCCGCGCTCGGCGAGGCCCCGTCGGTCCTCGACCTGTTCAAGGCCGCGCTCGCCGCGGAGGAGATCTCCGAGCGGGTATACGGCGAAGCGGGGGAGAGGGCCGAGGATGAGGGGAGCCGGCGGATCCTGACCTATCTCGGCCGCGTCGAGCGGAGCCATGCCGCCATGGTTCGCTCCGAGATCGACCTCCTGTCCAGGTTCCCCGATTACTACGACGTCGAGGACTTCCACGTCGGGCAGGACCTGTTCCATGTCGGCCCCTGACAGGGCAATGAAACGGTCCGGGCGGAGCGCCGATTGAAGGGAATTAAAGAGCGGGTCGCCGGGATCGTGGCGATCTTGCGCCGCGAATTCCCCGACAGTAGGACGGCTCTCGAGTTCCGGAACCCGCTCCAGATCCTCGTGGCCACCATCCTTGCCGCGCAGTGCACGGATCAGCGGGTCAATATGGTGACGCCGGCGCTGTTCCGGAAGTATCCCACGGCCGAGGCCTTCGCCGGGGCCGAGCGGGCGGAGCTCGAGGGAGCCGTCCGTTCGACCGGCTTCTTCCGGAACAAGGCCAAGAACATCACGGGTGCCGCGAAGCGCATCGTCGAGGTTTACGGCGGGAAGGTCCCGGACACGATGAAGGACCTCGTGACCCTTCCAGGCGTCGCCCGCAAGACGGCCAACATCGTCCTCGCGGCCGGCTACGGCAAGGCCGAGGGGATCGCCGTGGACACCCATGTCCGCCGCCTTGCCGGCCGGCTCGGATTGAGCCGGGAGACAGACCCCGTGAAGATTGAGCGGGACCTCATCGAGATCGTCCCCCGGGAGGCCTGGCTGGATCTTAATTTCCTGCTCGTCGAGCACGGCCGGAAGACCTGCCCGGCCAGGAAGCCCGATTGCCCGAATTGTCCGATCAAACATCTATGTCCGTCCGCGACGGAATTTCATCCCTCGTCATGATCAAAGAAGCGATGCTATGGAAGGCCCTCGAAGGGGGCAAGGTCTCCTGCGGCCTGTGTGCGCACAGGTGCGCGATCGCCCCTTCGGACTTCGGCGTCTGCGGGGTCCGGCGGAACCTCGACGGGAAGCTCCACACCCTCGTCTACGGCGACGTCATAGCTGCGGCCGTCGATCCTATCGAGAAGAAGCCCCTCTATCATTTCCTGCCCGGGACGAAGTCGTTCTCGATCGCGACCGTCGGATGCAACTTCAAGTGCGGCTTTTGCCAGAACTGGCAGATCTCCCAGGCGTCCAAAAGAGGCGGAGAGGCCGGAAGCTTCAAGCTCATGCCGGAGGACGTCGTGCGCGAGGCCTTGGCGCGCGGCTGCCGGAGCGTTTCCTATACCTACACCGAACCGACGGTCTTCTTCGAATACGCCTTTGACACCGCGATGCTCGCCAGGAACAAAGGCCTCCTGAACGTCTTCGTGACGAATGGCTACATGACGGCTGAGGCCCTGGGGACCGTCCTCCCGTATCTGGACGCCGCGAACGTGGACCTCAAGGCCTTCAAGGAAGAGACGTACAAAAAAGCCTGTAAGGCCCGGCTTGCCCCCGTTCTCGATTCCATCCGCATCATGAAAGAGTCCGGCGTCTGGGTCGAGGTCACGACGCTCGTCGTCCCCGGGCTCAACGACGGCGAGGACGAACTTGCGTCCATAGCCCGTTTCATCGCTTCGGTCGACCCGGACATCCCATGGCACATCAGCCGGTTCCATCCGGATTACGAGTATACCGAGGCGACCCCGACGCCGGTTGCGACACTCGAACGGGCCTCGGCCGTCGGAAAGAGAGAAGGCCTGCGCTACGTGTATGTCGGCAACGTCGGGGGATTCGACGAAGACACGCGTTGCCCGACCTGCGGCAAAGTCCTCATCGGCCGAGAAGGCTTTCGGGTCGGGAAGAGCGCTCTCAAGGGCTCGAACTGCCCCTCCTGCGGGACCCGGATCGCCGGGGTTTATTGACCTTACGGGGCATACCCGCCAAGTTAATCCGTGCTCCGGCGGTGGGCTGTCTTTCGGGGCATGGACTCTGTTAGAATGGGAGCATGGGTGATTCCTCGGGACGATACAGAATCCTTCCCCACACTGCCGACGGGAAGTTTCAAGCCTACGGGGCGACCCTCGAGGAGGCGTTCGGCAACGCCGCCCTCGCCACGGCCTCGCTCATGTGGGACTGGACAAAAGTCGAGCCCCGGGCGCGCTGTGCGGTCCGCATAAAGGCGAGGGACATCAAACAGCTCCTGGTTAAGTTCCTCGGAGAGGTCATCTATCTCTTCGAGACCCGACGGTTCCTGCTCGGGGAGGTCGCGGGCCTAATGATCGAGCGGGAGGAGACAAGCAGCCGCATCGAAGCCGTCTTCATCGGAGACGCGCTCGCGGACCGGTACGAGCTCTTCGGGGACGTCAAGGCCGTGACGTACAATGAGATGAAAATCGAGGAGAGCGACTGCGGCCGGTACACCGTCCAGGTCGTGGTCGACATGTAGGGGGATGGAACTCCGTAAGATCGACGGGAACACTTGGGAGATCCCCAAGCAGGGGGATATGAGGGTCCCCGCGGTCCTCTATGCGTCGGACAAGCTCCTCCGGGACATCCGCCGCGACCTGACCCTGACTCAAGCCCGTAACGTCGCCTGTCTGCCGGGCATCCGGAGAATGTCCTATGTCATGCCCGATGCCCACCAGGGCTACGGGTTCCCCATCGGCGGCGTCGCCGCCTTCGACCTCGACGAGGGCGTCATCTCCCCCGGCGGGGTCGGCTACGACATCAATTGCGGGGTCCGGCTCCTGGCCACAGGGTATCGGGAAGAGGGCATCGCCGCCCGGCGCAAGGAGCTGCTTGCCGAGATCTTCAAGGAGGTCCCGGCCGGAGTCGGCAAGGCCGGCGTGACGAAGCTCAGCCGCGGCGTCCTCCGGCAGATCCTGGCCGAGGGCGCGGAATGGTCCGTCCGGAACGGATACGGCGTCCCGGAGGATCTGGAGCGGACGGAGGAGGGAGGCCGGATGCGGGACGCCGACCCTGGGGCGCTTTCGGACAGGGCCATCGAGAGGGGCATCCCCCAACTCGGGACGCTGGGTGCCGGGAACCACTTCCTGGAAATTCAGAAGGTCGCCGAGATCTTCGACGCGGAGACGGCCCGGGCCTTCGGCATCGCCGGCGAGGGCCAGATCACGGTCATGATCCATTGCGGGAGCCGGGGGCTCGGCCACCAGGTCGCTACCGATTTCATCGAACGCATGGAGAACGAGCGCGGGACGGAGGGCCTTCCCGATCGCGAGCTCGTTCATGCGCCCTTCCGGTCGGCCCTCGGCCGGAGCTATTACGGCGCCATGTGCGCCGCCGTGAATTACGCTTTTGCCAACCGCCAGATGATCGCCCATTGGGTCCGGGGCGTTTTCGCCCGGGTCCTGGGCGGTCCGGCCGCCATGGGCCAGGTCTATGATGTCTGCCATAACGTGGCGAAGGTAGAGACGCACCGGATCGACGGCGCGGCGACGCGGCTCTGCGTCCACCGCAAGGGTGCGACCCGGAGCTTCGGCCCCGGCCGCAGGGAAATTCCCGCCGCGTATCGGGCAGTCGGCCAGCCGGTCATCATCCCGGGCTCCATGGGCACATCCTCTTATATACTGGCGGGGACGGCGGAGGCGGAGGCAAAGAGCTTTGGCTCGACGGCCCACGGCGCGGGGCGGGTCATGAGCCGCCACGAGGCGCTCAAGCGCTTCCGCGGCGAACGGATCCGCGACGAGCTGGCCGCAAGAGGCATCGAACTGCGCACAGCGAACCTGCGAGGCGTCGCCGAAGAGGCCTCCGAAGCCTACAAGGACGTGGACGAGGTCGTTCGCGTCTCCGACGCGGCCGGGCTCGGGAGGTTGGTAGCCCGCGTCGTTCCCGTCGGCGTTATAAAGGGGTAGGCCTCCGGGATTTGACTTTACCAAGTCTTTGACGATATGCTTCCGGTCGGACAGAGAGGGGGAATCATGAAAAGAATTATGATCACCGGACTCGTGGGTCTTCTGATTGTGGCGGGTTTGTGTCTGCCTGCTGCGGCGCAGTCCGGACAGCCGGGAACATCGTCGGCTCAGGATCTGCTGATCAAGAGTGAGGTCGAAACGGCGGTCAGCATGCTTCAGGCAATCTTGACAAAGCATCAACAAGGTGAAATGACCCTTGAGAAGGCAAAAAAACTTGGCGCCGACCTGCTGCGGGACCTCAAGTACGGTACCGAAGGATATTTCTGGGCCGATACGCTGGAAGGTGTCAATGTGGTTCTATACGGCAGAGAGGATGTGGAGGGAAGAAATCGGCTTGGGGACAAAGACGCGAAGGGCACGTTCTACGTAAAGGACTTGCTCGCAAAAGGTAAAGCCGGTGGCGGGTATGTCGAGTACCTGTTTTCAAAGAAGGGGCAAACCGCCACTCGACCCAAGAGATCATACGTGCTCCTGTTTGAACCATTCGGATGGGTTGTCGGCAGCGGATACTACCTCTGAATGTCGTAGAGGCCGCGTTCGCCACGAATAATTCGCATATCGTCAAACAAACGGAGGGGGGAACATGAACACGTTGAGGAGGCTCATCGGCACGTTCTGCGTGACTTTGCTTTTATTGGGTTTGTGGGGATGGGCGGAAACCCGGCCCGCGCCTGATGATCCGACCGATCCGTATGTCAAGTCGCTTCTGTCGGCGCTGACCGGCCTGGTGGACGAGAACCTCGCTCACGTCCATCATACTTTAGAGCTTCTGGCGCAATGCGCTGAGGTGCGGTCCGGCCAATGGGACAATATGAAGGAGCTAATTCAAGCAACGCCGCTTCCCAGCCTGCCGCAGGTCGTTTGGTTCGCCCTCCCCGACGGCACCTACTACACTTCCGAGAAGGGCCTGGTCAGCCAAAAGCTGAACGACCGTTCCTACTTCCCGATGCTTATGGCCGGGCAGAGGGTCATGGGTGACCTGGTGGTCAGTAAATCCACCGGAAAGAAATCCATCATCTTAGCCGTGCCGGTGCAACGCAGCGGCACGGTCATCGGGGGTGTGGGGGCCTCGATCTTCGTCGACGATCTGAGCCAGGCGCTGAATAGCGTACTCAAAACCCCGGATGACCTCGTGTTCTACGGGCTGTCGCCCGGCGGACTGACTGCCTTTCATCGCGACCCCAAGCTCGACTTCGTTGACCCGCGGGAGCAGAAGAGCGAAACATTGACGAAGGCTGTGGGCACAATCCTGACGGAGAGATCAGGGGAAGTGACCTACGTCTATAACAACACGATGCGGCGCATGTTCTTCACGACCTCGCCCCTGACGGGCTGGCGCATCGTGTTGGGACGCATTCTCGGCCCGTCTTAGGCACAGAACCCGCACCGGTCGACGCGGGTCAGTTATCGGGGCATTGCCTAACCGTGCGGACCCGGTTGCGCGACCCCGCGGCATCCGAATAATTGATCGTCATCTTGATCCCGTCGGTCTTGAGGAACACCATATACACGCAGGGGAGCCCGACCGCTTCCCAGCCGCCCGGCGGGACGGCCGGGATCGCGACCGACATAGTTTTCGTGGTCTTCAGCACGAGGTCGTAATACTCTAAGGCCACGGTTCCCGGGTTGGACGCGAGAGTGCCGTGGTTCTCGATATAGATGTCCGGGTCGAAGAAGGCGAATAGGCCCATCTCGGCCATGCCCTCGCAGTGGACGCAACCGTCTCCCGGAAGGCTGAAGATCCGGACATCGAGCCGGGCACATTTCGTACAGATTGTCAGGTCCGTCGGGGGCCGAAACTGGACTTTGAGGGTCTGCTTCGGCTTGACCGGGACCTGGCCGGTCAGGAACCCCGCGGCGATGACCGCCGTAACGAGGAACACAAGAGAAACGCCGATACCGAGTTTTCGAAAGTTCATCATGGTACCCTCCTTTATAATCTAATTCTACACCAAAAGGGGGGCGGCGGAAAGACCATCTCGCGCGTCATTGAATCCCTTCAGCCCTTCTGCTATGTTTATCCCCGTGAAGATCGTCCTGGCGGGGTACAACGTCGACGCCGAGGTCATCGACGAGCTTAAGCGGAACTCTCCTCCCAGGGCCGACGTTACGCCCGAGACCCTTTCTGCGGCCTACGCCCGGATCTCCCGTGACCCCCGCCCCGCCGATGAGCTTCGGGCCGCCGCCCGGGCGGAGGTGGAGCGGGCCCGGCGCTCGAACCGCATCATCATCTTCGGGATGGGGCATCACTCCGTGGCCGAGCACGCCATCTTCAACTTCGACATCATCGGCGTATCCCGGCTGGTCATCGAGGACCTCGAACGGTTCCGCCTCTGCTCCTTCACCGAGAAATCCCAGCGGTACATTAAGTTGGGCGAGGACTTCGTCGTCCCCGCGGAGGTCCGCGAGGCCGGGATGGAAGGCCTCTTCGCGTCCGCGGTTCGGAGGCAGAACGCCCTCTATCATCGGCTTTACGCCAGACTCCGGCCTCATGTCTTTGAGAGGAACACCGAAGTCGCGAATGACTCGCGAAACCATTCCGTCCTGGACGGGTGGGCCAAGGAGGACGCGCGGTATATCGTGAGCCTGGCCACCCAAGGCCAGCTGGGGATGACCATTAATGCCCGCAACCTCGAGCTCCTTATCCGCCGGTTCGCTTCCAAACCCCTCGCCGAGCTCCGCGAGATCGGCTCCCGGCTCCATGCCCTGGCCGGGGAGGTTGCCCCTTCGATCATCCTGTTCACTGAAGGCGCGGGATTCGACACCGAAACCCTTCGGGACATAGGAAGCGCGTTCGCGGGGTCCGTGACGGCCGGTCGCTCGTGCAAGGCGGGGAAGGGGAGGTCCCCCCGTCCGATCCTGCTCATCGGGGCCACCCCGGATGCGGACGACAGGCTGTTGGCCGCTCTGGCCCACGCGACCTCCGGCGATCCTTACGACGCCTGCCTCGCCCGCGTCCGGGCCATGACGGCCGCCGCGAAAAAGCGCGTCGTGAAGGCAGCCTTCCGGCGCATGGAGTTCTATGATTTTCCGCTCCGGGAATTCGAGCATCCCGACCTAACCTTCGAGCTCGTCGTTTCCGCCTCCTGCTATGCCCAGCTCAAGCGCCACAGGATGGCGACCCTGACCGCCCAGCCCTATGACCCGGAGCTCGGCGTGACCGTCCCTTCATCCGTCGCTGAGGTCGGGGCGGCCGCCGAATTCCTGGAGGTCGTCGCCGCGACGAACGAAGTCCACGCCCGCCTAGTGAAGGCCGTGGGCCCGGCCGCGGATTATGTCCTGACCAACGCCCACAGGCGGCGGGTCCTCCTTAAGATCAATGCCCGGGAGCTCTATCATGTCTCGCGGCTCAGGGAGGACGCCTCGGCCCAGTGGGACATCCGCGCCGTCGTCGCCGGCATATCCGCCCTCGCCAGGAAGGCCATGCCCCTCACGTGCCTGATGCTGGGCGGCAAGGATGTTTACCCGGGGACTTACGGGAAGGTTTTCGGCCGCCCCCCGGCGATGGTGCCCCCGCCGATGCTCAAGTGAATCCCTTCAGATGCCGTCCGGGGTAGAAATAATCATTGGATTTTCCGGTCCCGGAGGGCTATAGTTCCGGTTCATCGGCGTGAGAAGAGGCGAAACGACCATGTCCGAACGGCATATCAGGTCCCTGGTCCACGGTTGGGAGACCGTCCGCCTGGAACTGCTGAACACCAAGGTCTCGGACCTCGGCCTCCGCCTCGAGGGCTCACCGGTCGAGCCCTATACGCGCAGGCTCCTCCGCGAACTCGAGTCCCGGCGGATCCGTTTTCGGCCGGAGTTCTACCTCTCCGACGTCTGGGGATGCCCGAACAAGGTCCCGGTGATCGGCATTCCGTTCTACCTATCCGACCCGCGCCTCGTCCGCCTGGAAGAGGAGCAGGCGGGGGAGATCGAGGACGGGCGGGAGATCATGATGTATCTGCGGCACGAGGCGGGGCACGCCGTGAACTACGCCTTTCGGCTCTGGAAAAAGCCGGGTTGGAGGGAAACGTTCGGGCCTTTCTCCAGGCCGTACCCGGGCACGTTCCGGCCGGACCGCCGGAGCCGGGGGTTCGTCAGGCACCTCGAGACCCGCTCCTACGGCCGCATGTACGCCCAAAGGCACCCGGACGAGGATTTCGCCGAGACGTTCGCCGTCTGGCTGACGCCGCGCGGCGGCTGGCGGGAACGATACCGGCTCTGGCCGGCCTTGAAGAAACTGAATTACATCGACGGCCTGATCAAGGGTATCCGCGGCGAAATGCCCCGGGTCCGCCAGGGGGGATTATTAAGCCCCGTCGCGACGATGAACATCAGGCTCATCCGGTACTACGGGCTAAGGGCCGAGAGGTACAGGAAAGCCGCCCAGGGCTATGTGGACGACAGGCTCCAGCAGGTCTTTCCTCCGTTCCGCGGAAAGGCGCCCGTCCCCGCGGCGGGTTTCCTGCGCGAACGCCATAGGGACCTCCTGGCTCTCGTAGTCCGTTGGTCGGGGCTGGACGAGGAGGAGACGGGCGCGATCCTGAACAAGCTGGAACATAGGGCGGAAACCCTCGGCCTCGGGTTCCCGGGGAGCCGCCGCTCGCGAAAGCTTATGGACATCGCTGCCTTGGCGACCGCCTTGGCGATGGATTATTCCTATACGGGCCGGCTCACCGGATGACGGTCACCTTCGCTTGGCGCCCCGGGCGTTCGTGGCGAAGGTCATCGGGATATGGACGTCGTGGGGAGGGCCGTCGAACGCCGCCCGGATGACGAGATTCAGCAGGTCCGGATACGGGATCCCGGCGATATGCGCCGACCGGGCCAGGCCGATGCCTTCGTCGAGACAAGGATTGCAGTTCACTTCGAGGACGCGGGGCACAAGATCCTCGTCGAGCCGAATGTCCACCCGGCCGTACCCCCAGCCGCCGATGGCCCGGAAGGCCTTGACCGCGGTGCTCGAGATGCGGGCGGCAAGCCCGGGCTCGACGGCGGCCGGGCACGTCACGGATATCCGCTGGTACTCAACCGAGGTCTGGATCCATTTGGCCGCGTAGGACATGATCGGCGGGACCTGCTTCGGCAGCCGGGAATAATCGACTTCGGCCGGCGGGAGGACGCGGAGTTTCTTGCCCCCGACAAGGCCGATATTAAACTCGCGCCCGGAGATGAATTGCTGGGCTAGGGCGGGTTGTTGGTACTTCGTCAGGATCTCCCGGACCTTCATCCGGAGCTCCTTCTTCGAGTGGACTATGGAATCGCGGCCCACACCGATCCCGGCGTGCTCCTGGCTCGGCTGGACGATCAGCGGGAAGGTCCACTTCGGGCCGTCGACGTCGCGGATCCGCTCGAGGAGGGTCGTAAAAAGGGGGATGGGGATTCCGGCGCCCTGGAGAAGGCTGGCGCACATGTATTTGTACCGGCTCAAGCCAAGTCCGAGGGCGGGCGACCCCGTGATCGGGTACCCCATGATCTGGACGAGCGCGGCCACGCGCATTTCGTAGAGGGCCCCGTGGACGACGTCGTCGTACTGGTTAAAGACGATGTCCGGTTTCAGCCGCTGGAGGGTCCGTTGGAAACTTCGCAGGTCATCGGCGAGGGAAATGACGGCGACGTCGTTGCCGCCTTTCCGGAGGGCGCGGGCCATTCCGCGGATCATCTGGCGCAGGTAACGCACGCCGCCGCCGTCCGCCGCGGATTCGGCCACGCCGTCGGTGTACGCGTTGTAGACGAGAGCGACCCGCGTCTTTTTCATGACCTTTCCTATCATAAAGCAATCGACACGGCGACACAACCGACTTTTTCCTCCGGCGGGTCCGTTGTCATCGCCGGCGCGCTGTGCTATAAAATGGCAAGGAGCACAACGGACGTGAGCGGCAACGTGTACGACGAATTGAAAGAACGCGGCTTCATCGCCCAGGTATCCGACGAGGACGCCGTGCGGAAGATGCTCGGCGAAAGGACGGTCACCTTTTACATCGGCTTTGATAGCACGGCCCGAAGCCTTCACGCTGGGAGCCTCGTGCCGATCATGGCCATGGTTCACCTGCGGCGGGCCGGCCACCGGGCCATAGCCCTGACCGGCGGCGGGACGACCATGGTCGGCGACCCGAGTGGCAAGACCGAGATGCGGCAGATGCTCGACGAGGCGACTATCCGTGCCTTCGGGAGGTCGATTCACGCCCAGCTCGACCGATACCTCCGGTTCGACGGTCAGGGAGCCCTCACGGCCGACAACACGGACTGGCTCCTTCCGCTGAACTACGTGGGGTTCCTGCGCGACATCGGCCGGCATTTCTCCGTTAACCGGATGCTGGCCTCCGAGGCCTACAAACTAAGGCTCGAGAAGGGCCTTTCGTTCATCGAGTTCAACTATCAATTGCTCCAGGCCTACGATTATCTTCACCTCTACCGGACCGTCGGCTGCACTCTGCAGATGGGAGGGGACGATCAGTGGGGGAACATCTTGGCCGGCGTCGACCTTATCCGCCGGGTCGAAGGAGCCGAGGTCCAGGCCTTGACCTTTCCTTTGACGACCACCTCTTCGGGAGCCAAGATGGGCAAGACGGCCAGGGGGGCCGTATGGCTGGACCCGGAGCTTTTCAGCCCATATGATTTCTACCAGTACTGGATCAACAGTGACGACCTGGACGTCGGCCGATTCCTGCGCATCTACACGCTTCTGCCGCTCGACGAGATCCGCCGCCTGGAGGCCCTCAAGGACACGGAGATCAATGAGGCGAAACGGGTCCTGGCTTACGAAGCGACACGGATCTCCCACGGCGAGGACGCGGCCCGCGAGGCGCGTGCCGCGGCGGTGGCCGCGTTCGGAGGCGCGGGCGACAAAGACGTGGAGGCCCTCCCCTCGACGGCCGTCTCGTGGGCCCGGCTGGAAGCCGGGATCAGTCCCGCCGAGCTCTTTACCGACGTCGGCCTTACGCCGTCGCGCGGCGAGGCGAAACGACTGATCAAGCAGGGAGGGCTATACGTCAACGACGAGCGCATCGAGGGCCTCGAAAGGCTCCTGACGATCCGGGACGTCGGACCCGACGGCATGATACTCAAGGCCGGAAAGAAGAAGGTCCACCGGATCGTCGTTGCATGAGATGGGAATACCTGCTTTCGGGCGACATAAAGTCCGTGGACGGGCCGGTCAGATGATCGGAACGTGATGCAGAACGCCATCGGCCGGGAAGCTCCCGAATCCGCGCGGGTGCGTTCCGGGCTGAGCCGCGGATATTCCATCGCCCTCGCCAGCGCGGCGGTCCTCTCGACCACCGCCATCCTCATCCGTCATCTGACCCTGACCTATCACATCCCTCCTCTTGTCCTCGCTTTCTGGAGGGATACGTTCACCGCCCTTCTGCTCTTCGTCGTCCTCAGGATCCGGCGCCCCGAGCTGTCCAAGGTCGCGGCCCGGGACCTTCGATTCCTCGCCGCCTACGGCCTCGTGCTCGCCGTGTTCAACTCCCTCTGGACCCTTTCGGTCGCCTTCGCGGGGGCCTCCGTGGCCACGGTTCTGGGCTACAGCTCGGCAGGATTCTCCGTTCTCCTGGGCCGGTGGCTTCTCAAGGAGAAATTGGACCTCGCCAAGCTCCTCGCCGTCGCATCCACGCTAGGAGGCTGCGTCCTCGTTTCGGGGGGTCTCGACACGACCCTGCGGAATGCCAGCCTCCTTGGGATCCTGGCCGGCGTCCTGTCGGGCCTTGGCTACGCCGGGTATAGCCTCATGGGTCGGGCGGCTTCCCGCAGAGGCCTCAACCCTTGGACGACGGTCCTCTATACGTTCGGGGCCGCGGCGGTCTTCTTGGCATCGTTCAACCTGTTCGCGGGCGGGGTCCTGCCCGGCGCCGCGGCTCGTCCTGCCGACTTTCTATGGCTCGGGGATGCTCTGGCCGGATGGGGCGTTTTGTTCCTGCTAGCGGCGGGACCGACCCTGATAGGATTCGGGCTCTATAACGTCAGCCTCGGCTACCTGCCGGCCAGCGTTGCCAACCTCATCGTCACCCTGGAGCCGGTCTTTACGGTGGCCATCGCTGCGGCTTTTCTCGGCGAGCGCCTGGAGGCCGTCCAAATCGCCGGTGGCGTCATGATCCTCGGCGGGGTTGCGCTGTTGCGCGTCCACGAGAGGAGGCGAGAGGCCCGGGTCCGGGGCCCGGGATCGCGGTCCCCAGGCGTCAGTCCAGGATGAAAACTCTCCGGCCGCGGATTCCGATCCTTCCTTCGAAGAAGAGCCGGACGGCCTCCGGGTAGATCCTGTGCTCCTCGATGAGGATGCGCGCGGCGAGCGTCTCCTCGGTGTCGTCCTGGAGGACGGGAATGGCCGCCTGGAGGACGATGGGCCCCATGTCCACCTCTTCGGCCACGAAATGGACCGTACAGCCTGAATAGCGGACGCCCCAGTCGATGGCTTTTTGTTGGACATGGAGGCCGGGGAAGGCCGGTAGGAGGGCGGGGTGGATGTTCAGGATGCGGTTCTTGAAGGCGCGGCAGAAGACCGGCGTCAGGATCTTCATGTAGCCGGCCAGGCAGACGAGGTCGACGTCCCGGGCATTCAGCTCGCGGACGATCTCTGCGTCATAGTCCTCTTTGGAAGGGAAGAGCTTGGGGTCCAGAAAGAGCGTTTCGAGTCCTGCCTCCCGGGCGCTCGCGAGGCCGGGGGCTTCGGCTTTGTTGCTCAGGACGAGCGCGATGCCGGCGTCGATCCGTCCCTCCCGGACGGCGGCGAGGATGGCCCGGAAGTTGGAGCCCCTTCCCGAGAGAAGGACGGCGATGCGGCCCCTTTTCCGCGGACTGCGATAGGTCTCGTCGCTCACGTCGCCTCCGTCCCGCCTAGAATTTGACGAAGAACCCGAGTTTCAGGACCAGGCCGCCGTAATCCACGACGGCCTTCTGGACCGAACGGAAGGTCTCGCCGGTCGGCGGCCCATCGAGGAGGCTCATCTTGGCCTGCCAGAAATCCAGGTTAGGGTCATATTCTTCGAAGAAGTAAAGCGTCCGCGTCTCGTTCCCGAACGCGTTGACCTTGGCCCGCCTCAATACGGCCTCCAGGAAGAACCCGAGGCTTCCGTCGTGGGCGTACCTGATTCCCACCCCGCCGAGCGCGAGGACGCCGCGGCCGGAGGCGGATTGGGCGTTCGTGTAAGTAAAGCCCGCGGCAGCCGCTTTCCTTGAGGCTTCGCGGTCCGAATACCTGGCCCAGATCCACCCCATTCCCGCCCTGACATACACGCTGAACATCCGGCCGAGAGGCCAGAAATGATACCCCGAAACGACCAGCGGAGTGGCCGTGATCTTGGTCGGTCTGGCGTGGACGTAGGGGACCGTCGACTGCACTACGTCGAGGGCCGTCGCCGACTCCGCGGCTTCGGCATAGGAATAGCCGGACCCGATTCCGACCGACCAGCGCCGGGTGAAGTCCAGAAGGAACTCCCCCTCGAGGTCGAAACCGCCGCGGACTCGACCGGCTTTTCCGCTCTCGTAGGTCCAGTCCGGCGTCGCGGCCGCCCTTCTCTTCACGAAGTCGGCCCACCCGCTCAAGGAGCGATTGACATCGTCGAGCGAAAGGCGGCTGTAGCTTCCGGAGAGCTTGAAATGGACCGTTAGGCCGAAGGAGGGAAGGGCCGTCGCGAGCAGGAACAAAAGAAGGACCGGGGCCCCGAGGGCGGCCGTCCGCGTCGGCGTGGTCTTCTTTTTCAAGTTGACGGGGACCTTCATCCTTTGATCTTATAGCGGGCGGGAATGCTTTCCTTCCACGCCCGGAACGCCGCTGCGACGGGGACGCGGAGGACCTCCCGTTGCCGGACGCGGACGACGATGTCGGAGCCGCCGACCAGGCCGATCCGGGTCGTCCGGACCTTCCGCTTCTTCGTTAGGGCGAAGAACCTGGCAACCCGGCGCAGGGAGACGGTCACGACGATCCGGGACTGGGTCTCGCCGAAGAGCAGGGCGTCCGGGCGGATGCGATCCTCGAGGTCGATCGAGCAGCCCGGTTTCCGTTCCCCGAAGAAGGCGGATTCGGCCAGGCAAACGGCGAGCCCGCCGTCCGAAACGTCATGGGCGGACCTCAGGAGGCCCCTCTCCGCCGCTTCGAGGCACAGTTCATGGACCGCCCTCTCGCGGGCGAGATCGATCGCGGGTGGGACTCCCTGTTGGAGCCCGAACCGCACCTTCAGGTATTCCGACCCCCCGAGCTCGTCCTTGTTCTCCCCGAGGAGGATGACGACGTCCCCGTTCGACCGGAACCCCGGCCGGACGGCCTTGCTGATATCCTCGATGAGACCGACGACCCCGAGGACCGGCGTCGGGTGGATGGACGCGCCCTCAGTGTCGTTGTAGAAGCTGACGTTCCCGCCCGTAACCGGGATCTCGAAGGCTTCGCAGGCTTCGGACATCCCGGCGACAGCCTCCTTGAACTGCCACATGACCTCGGGCTTCTCGGGGTTCCCGAAGTTCAGGCAGTTGGTGACCCCGATGGGCCGGGCCCCGACGCAGGCCAGGTTCCGGCAGGCCTCGGCGACGGCGATCTTCCCGCCCGTCCGCGGGTCGAGGTACGTGTAGAGCGCATTCCCGTCCAGGGTCATGGCCAGGGCCTTGCTCGAGCCTTTGATCCTCAGGACGGCGGCGTCCGCTCCCGGCAGGAAGGATGTGTTGATCTGGATCATGTGGTCGTACTGGCGGAACACCCATTCCTTGTCCGCAATGGACGGGGAAGCGACGACCTCGAAGAAAGCCTCGTTCAGGTCCTCCGGAACGGGGAGATCGGGGAGCTTTGAAACCGTCCGCAGGAACGCGGGCGTCTTCACGGGCCTCCGGTAGGCCGGGCAGAGGTTGACGACGGCGTCCACGGGGATGTCGACGACCTGTTCTTCGTGGAACCGGACCTTGAGCCGCCCGCCGTCCGTGACGTGCCCGATGACGACGGCGTCGAGGTCCCACTTGGCGAAGATCGCCTGGACCTCCTGGACCCGATCCTTCTTGGCGCAGATGAGCATCCGCTCTTGGGACTCCGAGAGCAAGATCTCGTAGGGAGTCATGCCCTCTTCTCTTTGGGGGACGAGGTCGAGGTCGACATCCATCCCGGTGCCGGCCTTGGCTGCCATCTCGGTCGTCGAGCAGGTCAGTCCCGCGGCCCCCATGTCCTGGATGCCGACGATCATATCCGTGGCCATCACCTCCAAGCAGGCCTCGAGGAGGAGTTTCTCCTTGAACGGGTCCCCGACCTGGACGTTGGGCCGCTTGTGCTCGGTGTCCTTGCCGAACTCGGCCGAGGCCATGGTTGCGCCGTGGATGCCATCGCGGCCCGTCTTGGCGCCCACGTAGAGGACCGGGTTCCCGGTCCCCTCCGCTTTTGCGTAGAAGATCCGGCCCTTCTCGGCAAGCCCAAGGGCGAAGACGTTGACCAGGGGGTTGAGGGAATATCCCGGGTCGAATTGGATCTCTCCGCCGACGGTCGGGATGCCGATCGAGTTCCCGTAGCCGGCGATCCCGGAGACGACGCCTTCCAGGACGGACCTGTTGAGGGGGTCGTCGAGGGGACCGAACCGGAGGGAATCCATGACGGCGATCGGCCTGGCGCCCATGGTGAAGATGTCCCGAAGGATGCCGCCGACGCCCGTGGCCGCCCCCTGATAAGGCTCGATGAACGACGGGTGGTTATGGGACTCGATCTTGAAGACGACGGCCAGTCCGCCGCCGATATCGAGGATGCCGGCGTTCTCGCCCGGGCCCTGGATGACGTGTTTCCCCTTTGTGGGAAGGCCCCTAAGGTAAACGCGGGAGCTCTTGTAGCCGCAATGTTCTGACCACATCACGGAGAAGATGCCAAGCTCCGTGATGTTGGGTTCCCTGCCGATGAGCTTGATGATGACGCCGTATTCCTCGAGCGTCAGGCCGTGGTCCTTGATCAGCTTTTCGTCGATCATAGGCAACTCTCTTTATCAACGCGAGACGGGCGAGACCGGACGTTTCGGATGAACACTTTAGGCACGTGCGGAGGCTTTCCCGCGGTCCTCGCGTCCGATGGACGCGATCAGGGATTCGAAGATGACCCGGCCGTCCTCGCTGCCGAGCAGGGCTTCGGAGGCCCTCTCGGGGTGGGGCATCAGGCCCAGGACGTTCCCGCCCTCGTTGATGATCCCGGCGATGGCGCCCATGGAGCCGTTGACGTTGGCCTCCTCCGTGAAACGGCCGTCCGCGTCACAGTAACGGAAGACGACCCGCTTCGTCCGGAGGAGGCCCGCGTAGACCCGGTCCGGGGCGTAATAGTTGCCGTCGAAATGCGCTATGGGGATCCGGAGGACTCGCCCCTTTGTCGCGGCCCGGGTGAAATCGGTCCGGGCGTTCTCGACGCGGATGTGGACGAACTGGCAGAGGAACTTGAGCCCCTTGTTCCGGAGCATGGCCCCGGGGAGGAGGCCGAGCTCGAGGAGGATCTGGAAGCCGTTGCATATCCCAAGGACGCGGCCGCCGCGGCGGGCGAAGGCCTTGACCTCCTGCATCAGCGGCGAGAACTTGGCGATGGCCCCCGAGCGCAGGTAATCCCCATAGGAAAAGCCCCCCGGCAGGATGACGCTGTCCACCCCGCGGAGGTCATGGTCCTTGTGCCAGAGGAAGACCGTGTCCTGCCCCAGAACATTCTTAAGGACATGGTACGTGTCGTGGTCGCAGTTGGAACCAGGGAACATGACGACGCCGAATTTCATGGCTGCCCCCCGTTCAATCTTTGACGATCTGCCAGGTGTATTTCTCGATGATCGGGTTGGCCAACACCTTGCGGGCGACCTCCGGGACCAGCTTTCCTGCCTCCTCCTCGGAGACCCCGGTGAGCTCGAGCTCGAAGACCTTGCCCTGCCGCACCTCCCGGACGCCGTCATAGCCGAGCGTGTGCAGGGCGTTCTTCACGGTCTGCCCCTGGGGGTCGAGAACGCTGTCCTTGAACGAGACCAGGATCCTAACTTTCATCGGATAGCACCCTTTCGAAGATGTGGTCGATCCTGCCGAGGTAGGGATCGAGGGAAAAACAGCGCTCGAGTTCCTCGGCGCTGAGGACGGAGGCGGCTTCCGGTTCGGTTAGGATCAGGGCCTTGAAGTCTAGCCCCTCGTTCCAGGCCTTCAGGCAGTTCCTCTGGACGATCTGGTAAGCCTGCTCCCGGCTGAGTCCCTTGCGTGTCAGAGCCAGGAGGACGCTCTGGGAAAAGACCAGGCCGCGCGTCGCCCCGATGTTTTCCAGCATCCGGCCGGGGTGGACGACCCAGTTGGCGAGAATGTCGGTCGTCTCCGCCAGCAGGTAATCCGTCAGGATGAACGAGTCAGGGAAGATGATCCGCTCGGCGGAGGAGTGGGAGATGTCCCTCTCATGCCATAGGGGGATGTTCTCCAGGGCGACCTGCAGGTTCGCCCGGATAATGCGGGCGAGTCCCGAGATACGCTCACAGCGGACGGGATTCTTTTTGTGGGGCATCGAGGAGGAGCCCTTCTGGCCTTTGGTGAAAGGCTCCTCGACCTCGAGGACCTCGGTCCTCTGCAGGTGCCGGATCTCGATGGCGAACTTTTCGAGCGAGGTCGCGGTCAGGGCAAGGGAGGCCATGACCTCGGCGTGCCGGTCCCGCTGGAGGACCTGGGTCGAGACTCTGGCCGGGCGGAGCTTGAGCTTCCGGAGGGCGTACATCTCGACGCGGGGGTCCAGGTGGATGTAGGTGCCGACCGAGCCCGAGATGCGGCCGACCGAGATGACGTCGATGGCCCGTTTCGTTCGTTCGATGTGCCGGCGGACCTCCTCGATCCAGACGAGGATCTTGAACCCAAAGGTCACCGGCTCGGCGTGGATCCCGTGGGTCCGGCCGATGCAGGGCGTCTTCTTGTACTTCAGAGCCTGGCGTTTCAGGACCTTTTCGAGCCCGCTGAGCCGGGCGAGGATCTTCTCCAAGGACTCCCGGATGAGGAGGGATAGGGCTGTGTCTACGACGTCGTAGGAGGTGAGGCCCAGATGGATGAACCGGCCGTCCGGGCCGACTTTCTCGTTGACCGATGTCAGGAAGGCGATGACATCGTGCTTGACCACCTTCTCGATCTCGTCGATACGCTCGATGGAGAATCCGGCCCTGGCCTTGATGGCCTTCAGGGAGGCCGGAGAGATCTTCCCGAGCTTCGCCCAGGCCTCGCAGACCGCTAGCTCGACGTCGAGCCATCGGCGGTAACGGTTCTCCTCTGTCCAGATGCTGCCCATTTCAGGTAAAGTATATCGTTCGATCATCGATCGTCCATCCCTCCGGGAATGAGTCCGAATCATAACAATTCGCCCGGGGACTGTCAATTTGTTAAATCCCCCCAACCCCCATTTTTCAAAGGGGGGCAAGCTTAAATCCTCCCAGTCTCTCCCCTTTATTAGGGTCCCCTATTAGGGTTCCCCCCTTTTTCAAAGGGGGGCAAGCTTAAATCCTCCCAGTCCCTCCCCTTATATTAGGGTCCCCTATTAGGGTTCCCCCCTTTGAAAAAGGGGGGTTGGGGGGGATTCCTCCGGAAAAAAATAAATTCTTGACAAAAAAGGATAATTCCGATAGCATAAATCTTGTAATTTTTCGTTTTTTCAGAATTACCTTCTGAAAAACAAAAGGCTCGAGCTGGTATAAGAGAAGGTTTATCGATTTTTAAGCCCATTCTCTTTCCCCCTATCTCTCGCGGGAACTCAGGCTCGCCGGGCAGGACATCGAGGAGACGCCAGCGTAGCTCAGTAGGTAGAGCGGCTGATTTGTAATCAGCGGGTCAGGGGTTCGAGTCCCTTCGCTGGCTTAGCGTTGGCGACGGGCGGATTAGTTTTTTGGGGCGGCATCCTTCGCGGCGGCGAGCGAAGCCCGGAGGTCCGGGGCCCCCAAGAGATTAAAGGATGAGAATAGAAATGTCGGGCAGGTTCCAGAGTGGCCAAATGGGGCGGGCTGTAAACCCGCTGCGGAAACGCTTCGGAGGTTCGAATCCTTCCCTGCCCATTTCCTGGGCGGGAATAGCTCAGTTGGTAGAGCGTCAGCCTTCCAAGCTGAATGTCGCGGGTTCGATCCCCGTTTCCCGCTCTTCCTTTTCGAGTTCGACGGGCCCAAGTAGCTCAGTTGGTAGAGCACGTCCTTGGTAAGGACGGGGTCACCAGTTCAATTCTGGTCTTGGGCTTGACGCATAGAACGGGTCCTTTGACGCATGACCGATAAGGAATTCAGGAGGTAAGTGATGGCCAAGGAAAAATTCGCGAGGACGAAGCCGCACGTGAACGTGGGGACGATCGGGCACATCGATCACGGGAAGACGACGCTGACGGCGGCGATCACGAAGGTGCTGGCCACGAAGGGGCTGGCGGTGGCGAGGAGCTATGACGACGTGGCGAAGGCGGACGCGAAGATGTTCCGCCGGGATGCGACGAAGATCCTGACGGTGGCCTTGAGCCACGTGGAATACGAGTCGGCGATCCGGCACTATGCGCACATCGACTGTCCGGGACATGCGGACTACATCAAGAACATGATCTCGGGGGCGGCCCAGATGGACGGG
>CAZPEP010000046.1:0-4808 GCA_964585685.1 uncultured Eubacteriales bacterium
AACTAAACTATAGTACATAATATGAACGTAGCTATGTCCTACAATCCGCTCCAGCTGAGGGAGATATTCCACCTGGAATTCCTCCGGAGACTCGGCCGGAAAGTACCGGCGGGGTCGTTCTCCGTCAAGGGAGGCGCGAACCTCCGCTTCTTCTTCGGAAGCATCCGGTATTCCGAGGACATCGATTTAGACGTGACGAGCGTCGGCGTCGTCGCCCTCAGGGACACGGTGATGCGGATTCTCGAGGCCCCGTCATTCCAGGAGACGCTCAAGCCGTACGGCATCGAGCGGCTGGGACTTCCGGACATGACGAAGGCCAAACAAACGGAGACGACCCAGCGATTTAAGGTCCATCTCCTGACGGCAGCCGGGGAGGACCTGTTCTCCAAGGTCGATTTCTCTAGGAGGGGGTTTCACGGCCGCGTAGAAAAGGGTTTCGTATCCGAGGCCATCCTGAGGGGGTATCAGATGCCTCCTCTCATTGCTCCGCATTATGATCTGGATTCTGCCGTCGTACATAAGATTGAGGCCCTGGCGACGAGGTCCGAGACCCAGGCACGGGATATCTTCGACCTCCATCTTTTGAGCGCCAAGTACGCGGGCGGGGCGGGGATAGGACGGGACGCGAAGGACCTGCTGGGCAAGGCTTCCGAGCGCGTGTTCGAAGTGGACTTTGTTGTGTTCCGGGACACGGTCTTGGCCTATCTTGCGCCCGAGGACCGCGGGGCCTATGATTCCGCGGGGGTGTGGGACGAGATCAAGCTCAAGGTCACCCGTTTCCTGGAGGAGAGGGGAGAGGCCCATGCTTGAGCCCTCCGTCCTCGAGCTCATCACGTCGGCGCGGCGACCCGTCTTCACGACGTTCGAGCTGACCGCTCTTTCGGGCCGGTCCGCCTCGGCGACGACGCAGGCGCTGGCCCGGCTGGCGAGGCGGGGCGTCTTGCGGAAGGTCCGGCGTGGGATATGGGCGGTCGCGGGCGACTCGCGGGCGAGCGTGTTTGCCGTCATCCCCTACCTGTTCCCGAAGGACAGGGCCTACCTGTCCTTCATCAGCGCCCTGCACCTCCACGGGATCGTCGGGCAGATCCCCCGGGTCGTTACGCTGGCGTCTCCGGCGCATTCGAAGACCATCGTGACGAGCCTGGGGACGTTCTCCGTGCATCGGATAGCGCCCGCTTTCTTCGCCGGGTTCCGCTGGTACAAGGATTCCGGGGCTTTCCTCATCGCCGAGCCGGAGAAGGCGCTCGTCGATTCACTATATCTTTCGGCGCGCAAGAAACGGCAGTACGGGCATTTCCCGGAGCTCGATTTTCCACGGTCGTTCAGCTTCAAGAAAGCCTGGGAATGGGTGGAGAGGATCCCGGACGGAAGGATCCGCAAGAATGTTGAGGGGAAGCTGGCCGCGATAGCCGCTAAGCGGAAGGGGCAGGGCGCGTGAGAACGGTGCGCGCGGTCTTCTTGCTCGTCTTTTACACCCTCCTCCTCATCGTCAGCGCCCCGTTCGTGCTCTTCTTTATGGCGTTCAGGATCAGCGCCCCGCTCTTTATCGTGGCGAATTGGGTCATGCGGATGAGCCGGACGGTCCTCGGGATTAAGGTCGAGACCTCGGGCCTCGAACGCTTCGATCCGGGCATGCCCTACGTCTTCATGGCCAACCACTCGAGCTTCCTCGACGGCCCCCTGCTGTTCGCGCTCATCCCGCAGAGGGTCCGGGTCATTCTCAAGAAGAGCGTCTTTGCTTTCCCCGTCCTCGGGTGGATCATGATCGCCGCGGGATTCGTGCCGGTGGACCGGAGGGCGGGAGGCGGAGGCGTACGGAGCATCGAGAGGGCCGTGAGGGACATAAAGGAGAAGGGCTATTCCTTTCTGATATTTCCGGAGGGGACGCGGAGCTTGGACGGAAGGCTGGGCAGGTTCCACAGGGGCGGATTTTTCCTGGCCGTCGGAGCCGGCGCGCCCATCGTCCCGGTGACCATCCGGGGAACGTTTGAATTGATGCCCAAGGGGCGGCTCGGGGCGAATCGGGGGACGGTCCGCGTCGAATTTCACGACCCGGTGCCGGTCGAGGGGTATACGGTTAGGAATATGGATGAGCTTATGGAAAAAGTTAGGGGACAGGTCTTGGCTTGTTAGTCATTGCGATGAGTCTTGCGACGAAGCGATCTCGTATCGCGCGCCTGGGATTGCCACGCTTCGCTCGCAATGACGCATAGGCCGCAAATCCTGAACCCTTTTGAAAGGTGAACAGATGAGGAAGATGATCGCTGTTTCGAGCCTATTGTGTCTGCTGAGTGTCGGATTAGCCCCGGCCGGAAGCGCGATGGCGCGGGGCGAAGAGCTCAGGCTAAAGCCTGAGGCTACAAATGAGATCGTGGCGATAATTAACGCCCGCATCCTGACCGTGACCAAGGGCGAGATCGCCAAAGGCACGGTGCTCGTCGCGAACGGGAAGATCCTTGAGGTCGGGGCCGACGTGAAGGTCCCGGATGGGGCGCGGGTCATCGACGCGGCAAGCTGCGTCGTCACGCCCGGGCTCATCGATTCGCATTCGCACCTGGGCCTCGGATCGTCGTTCGGCGTCACGGAGGACAACGAGATGACCGACCCGGTGACGCCCCAGCTCCGGGTCATCGATTCCATCCACCCTGAGGGCTCGGGACCGGATAAGGACCAGTTCCGGAACGCCCTGGCCGAGGGCGTGACGACAGTCATCGTCCGGCCCGGGAGCGGTAACGTGATCGGTGGCCAGTCGGCTGTCCTCAAGCTCCGGGGCGGGACGGTGGACGACATGGTCCTTGCTTTCCCGGCCGACATGAAGATGGCGCTGGGCCGCAAGGGCATGTACGCCTCAAAGGGCCTCATGCCCATGACCAAAATGGGGACGGCCTACCTCGTGCGGCAGGCGATGCTCGACGCGGCCGATTACCGGGACGCACTGGCCCGCACCGCGAAGGAGAAAGCGAAAAAGCCGGACGCTGCGCCGCCTGCCCGCGATCTCAAGAAGGAGGCGATGCTCAAGGTTCTCGAACGCGAGATTCCGGTCCATATCCACGTCAGCGCGGCCGACGACATCATGACCGCGGTCCGCCTTGCCGAGGAGTTCAAATTCCTCAAGCTCTCACTCGGCCACGCCGATGAGAGCTACAAGGTTGCCGAAGAGCTGGCGAAACGCGGAGTCGTCGTGGTCGTCGGGCCGCTGATGATCACGTACGACGACGACGGGAATCTCGTCAACCTGGCCGATTACCTGGTCAAGCATGGCGTCGAGGTCAACATCATGACCGACGCCGACGTCGTTCAGGAGCAGTTTCTGCGTTATCAGGCGGCTGTCGCGGTCAAGTACGGGATGGACCCGGCCGAGGCGCTCAAGGCCATCACCATCAACCCCGCGAAGCTCACGGGCTTGGAGAAGCGCATCGGGAGCATCGAGGCGGGCAAGGACGCGGACCTGGTCATATTCGACGGCGATCCGTTCGATATCCAGAGCCGGGCGCTTAAGGTGATGATCGACGGCAAGGTTGTCTACGAGGCGAAGGGAAGGTGATCGTATGAGGAATATCATCGTTGTTGCGATAATGGTGTGTCTGTTGAGCGTCGGGATCGTCGCGGCGGGGGCGCCGGAGATTGTTGTCATCAAGGGCGGCAAGGTCCTGCCGATGAACGGACCCGCCATCGAGGGCGGCGTCGTCATCGTCGAAAACGGGAAGATCGTGCGCGTCGGAAAGGACATCCCCGTCCCCGAGGGCGCGACGGTCATCGACTCGGCCGGCGGCTGGGTGCTCCCCGGGCTCGTCGAGGCGCACACGACCATCGGGCTCCGGGAGGGCTACGGGCCGTTTAACAGCGACGAGCTCTCCGACCCGGTCACGGCCCAACTGCTCGTCCTGGACGCGCTGAACCCGTTCGACAAAAGCCTCAAGCATGCGCGGGAGGCGGGGATCACGGCGGCGCTCGTAACACCCGGGCGGGGAAATGTCATTGGCGGGCAGGCGGCCGTCGTCCGGCTCGCCGGCAAGACCGTCGAGGAAATGACCATCCTCTCGCCTGCCGGGATCAAGCTTTCGCTGGGCGAGGGACCGAAGGACGCGTACGGAGGGAAGGGGCGCCTGCCCTCGACCCGGATGGGGAGCGCTTATATCGTGCGTAAGGCCCTCCTCGAGGCGGGCGAATATCTGAAGAAGGTCAAGGACTACGAGGCCGGACAGGCAAAGGCTAAGGGGAAGGCGAAGGCCGGCAAGGCCGGGGAAGAGGCGGCGCCTCCGAAGCGTGACCTTGCCCTCGAGCCGCTGGCCGCGCTCCTCGACGGTAAGCTTCCGGCGTTCATCGAGTGTTATCGGGCGGACGACATCATGACGGCGCTCCGACTCGTCGATGAGTTCAAGTTCAAAGCCGTCCTCATCGGGTGCGCGGAGGGCTTCCGGGTCGCCGGGGAGATCGCCAAGCGCGGGATCCCGGTCATCGTCGGCCCCATGGGCATCGGGCCGAAGCGGGTCGAGACGATGGACGTGACGGTCGCCAACGCAGCCGTCCTGGCAAAGGCGGGCATTAAGGTTGTCCTGGAGGCCGAGGACAACTCGTTGGGGATCGGAGCGTTGGAGGAACTGCCGCTTGCGGCGGCGCTCGCCGTCAAGGGCGGGATGGACAGGGACGCGGCCCTGAGGGCCATCACCCTGACGGCGGCCGAGGTGCTCGGCGTCGCCGACAGGATTGGGAGCCTTGAGGCGGGCAAGGATGCGGACATCGTCGTCTTTGACGGCGACCCGCTCGATTACCGGACGCGCGTCAAAACCGTCCTGCTGAGGGGGCAG
>CAZPEP010000047.1:0-58228 GCA_964585685.1 uncultured Eubacteriales bacterium
GACGGCCGCCGCTTATTTTGCGGCCGTGTACCTGGGACTCCGGATGAAGCTCCGGGTGCTGGCCGGTCACGTCCTGCGGGCCGCCAAGCGCGTCTTCGGCATCCCCGACTTCCGCCTCTACGCCCTGGCCGACGGGATCCGGCAGTTTCTCTACAGCCAGACCCAGGGACTGAAGAAGCTCTTAGCGCTACAAAACCCTCTCCCTGTCCAACCAACGCTTTTCGATCCATAATCTTTTTGGGGGAACTCCTGGAATCAAGAACCCATTGAATTTCCCGCCGTTCTGGCGTATTTTTGGCTATCCGATTGTCGTGCGGCATTTTGTAGCGATGGAGGAATTCATGAAGAAATTCATCTTCGGCACGTGCCTCGTCTTATTGGCCCTATCCCCGGCCATTTCGGCCGCTAAGGATCGGCCCGCCGCCCAGCCGGCGAAGCCTGGCCCACCGACGTCCGAGATCCTTGCCGGGCTGGAGTTCCGCAACATCGGCCCCGGCCTGATGTCCGGCCGGATCAGCGACATCGCCATCCACCCCCTGAACAGGCGGACCTGGTATGTTGCCGCGGGTTCGGGCGGCGTCTGGAAGACCGAGAACGCGGGCCTGAGCTGGAAACCGATCTTCGATGCGCAGGGCTCCTATTCCATCGGATGCGTCACCCTCGACCCCTGTAACCCCGAGACGGTTTGGGTGGGCACAGGCGAGAACGTCAGCGGCCGCCACGTCGGCTACGGCGACGGCGTGTACAAGAGCCTGAACGGCGGCGCGACCTGGACGAACATGGGGCTCAAGACCTCCGAACACATCTCCCGCATCCTCGTCGATCCGCGCGACTCCGCGACCATTTACGTGGCGGCCGAGGGCCCCCTTTGGTCCCCCGGCGGAGAACGCGGCCTCTTCAAAAGCGTCGACGGCGGCAAGACTTGGAAGCCGTCACTCGAGATCTCCAAGGACACCGGCGTCGCCAGCGCCGAATTCGACCCTGCGAACCCGGACATCCTCTACGCGGCAGCCTACCAGAGGCGGAGGTCCGTAGCCGCCTTCATGGGCGGCGGGCCCGAATCCGGGATCTACAAAAGCGAGGACGCCGGCCTGATCTGGCGTAAGCTCACGGTCGGATTGCCTTCGGGCGATATGGGGAAGATCGGCCTGGCCGTTTCGCCCATCGACCCGCGCGTCGTTTATGCGACCGTCGAGGCCGGACCCGGGGAGAAAGGCTTCTACCGCTCGGCGAACCGGGGCGAGAGCTTCGAGAAGAGGAACTCCTATATCAGCGGCGGCACGGGCCCGCACTACTATCAGGAGATCTTCGCCGACCCCAACGTCTTTGACCGCGTCTACCAGATGGACCCGGAACAGAAAGTGACCGACGACGGAGGGAAAACATGGCGCCCTGTCGGGGAAAAAAATAAGCACGTCGACAACCACGCCTTGGCCTTCCTCGCGGGGGACCCGGATTACCTTCTCAGCGGATGCGACGGCGGGTTGTACGAGAGCTTCGACCGGGGGCGGACCTGGAGGTTCTTCGAGAACCTCCCCGTGACCCAGTTCTACAAGCTGGCCCTCGATAACGCCCTCCCCTTTTATAACGTTCACGGGGGCACCCAGGACAACGGCAGTCAAGCCGGGCCCTCGCGAACGCTCCACGCGAACGGCATCGCCAACTCCGACTGGACCATCACTTACGGAGCGGACGGCTATGCCTCCGCCATCGACCCAAACGACCCGAACATCATCTATCTCGAGTGGCAGGAGGGGAACCTCCTCCGGTACGACAGGAAGAGCCATGAAGCTGTCCCCATCAGCCCGCGGCCCGAACCCGGCGAACCCCCGCTTCGTTTCAACTGGGACTCGCCCGTCCTCGTCAGTCCCCACTCCCCCATCCGCATCTACTATGCGTCACAATACGTCTGGAGGAGCGACAACCGCGGCGACAGCTGGAAACGGATCAGCCCCGACCTGACCCGGGGCATATTCCGGCTTGAGCAGAGGATCATGGACAAGAGCTGGGGCGTCGATGCCCTCTGGGACCACGGCGCAATGTCCCTGTTCGGGACCGTCACCGCGATCGCGGAATCCCCCCTCGCCGAAGGGCTCATCTACGCCGGAACGGACGACGGCCTCATTCAGGTCACCGAGGACGGCGGCGCGAGCTGGCGAAAAGTCGAAAGGATCCCCGGCATTCCGGATGCCTTCTTCGTCAACAGGATCCGCGCCTCCAAGCACGGCAAGGACACCGTCTATGCGGCAGTGGATAACCATAAGACGGGCGATTACAAGCCTTACCTGCTCATGAGCGCCGACCGGGGCCGGACGTGGACGAACATCGGCGCGACTCTCCCCGACCGGACCATCGTCTGGTCCGTCGCGGAGGACCACCTGAAGAAGGGACTCCTCTTCGCCGGGACCGAGTTCGGCATATTTGCCACGCTGGACGGCGGCGGCGCCTGGACGAAACTCTCCGGCGGAGTACCGACGATCTCGTTCCGGGACATCGAGGTCCAGGAGCGCGAAGGCGATCTCGTCGGCGCTTCTTTCGGCCGCGGGTTCTTTGTCCTCGACGATTATTCCCCCCTACGCGAAATGGATGCAAGGACCCTCGGCGTGGAGGCGGTCCTGTTCGCCCCCCGCAAAGCCCTGATGTACCTGCCGCTCCGGCCCATCGATTCGGACGGCAAGGGATTCCTCGGCGAGGCGTATTACCTGGCGCCCAATCCGCTGTTCGGGGCCGTCTTCACCTATCATCTCAAGGACTCCCTGAAGACCTCCGCCGAGGCCCGGCGAGATCGGGATAAGGAACTCACCAAGGCCGGGAAGCCCATCCCCTTCCCCGGCTGGGACGCGCTCCGGAAAGAGGAGGCCGAGGATAAGCCCGAGATCGTCCTGACGATCACGGACGAGTCGGGCGAGGTCGTGCGCCGGATCTCGGGGCCGGCCGTCAAGGGCCTCCATCGGGTTGCCTGGGACCTTCGCTACCCGGCCGTCGACCCGGTCGAGCTCGAAGAGAAGGAACGCGAGGATTGGGACTGGAGCCCTCGGGGTCCGCTCGTCGTCCCGGGGACCTTCACCGTGACTTTGGCTAAGGCGGTCGACGGGACCCTGGTCCCGATGGGTGAACCGAAATCGTTCGTCGTCGAATCGCTCGGGCTCGCAAGCCTGGCCGAAAAGGACAAGGCCGCCCTCCTCGCTTTCCAGAAGAAGGCCGGCGAACTTCAGCGGGCCATGATGGGCGCGGGCGCCGCGGCTGAAGAAGCCGGGAAACGCCTCGAGGCCATGAAGAAGGCCCTTCTCGCGACGCCCGAGGCCGACCAGAAGCTCGGGACTAAGATCGAAGCCTTGCGGGAAGGGCTGAGAGGCGCTATGAGGGCGCTTTACGGAGACCGGACCCTGCGGCGCCGGTCCGAGCCGGCGCAGCCGGCGCTGATGGAAAGGGTCGGCGTCCAGATCTCGACGACCTGCCCTATCACGGAGACCGCGAAGCGCGGCTACGAGATCGCCGCGACGGCCTATGAACGGCTCCAGGAAGACCTGCGGACGCTCATCGAGGTCGATCTCAAGAAGCTCGGCGACGAACTCGAGGCCGCCGGCGCCCCATGGACGCCGGGACGCGGCGTGCCCGTTTGGAAGAAATAGCGAAGCCTTTCAGGCCAGCACCTTGCCGAGCATGATGAACGTATGGGCCGCGTTGTAGATGAGCAGGAGGGTGGAGGGGACGGCGAGCGAGAGGTTGTCCCCGCGAAGCAGCGCCTTCCACCCGAGGCCGAAGACGAATAGGACCGGATAGACCATCGACAGACTAAGACGCAATTGGTAGTACGGAGTCATGCCCAGAAAAAAATAGCCCATAGCGAGTGCCGCCGGGACCAAAGTTCCCGCGCCAAGCAGAAAAGGCTCGAGGGGCCGTTCGGGGAGGCCCCTTCGGGAGGCGCCCCACGCCAGGCCTGCGAGAAAGACGATGAACGGGAACCATGTCAGTACGAGGCTCTTATCTACCCCGTCGAAAATATCAAAGAACCTTCCGTTCCAGATCATTTCGCCTCTGAAGAGGGTGCGCGTGTAGGCCTCGAGGAACACGACGGCACTGTGGAGGGAAAGTCCGGCCGGAACGTAGGGGTTCGGGCCGAACAAGTCCGCATAGCTTGCCTGGAAGGGATTGGAAAAACGGACTTGATTATATATATAGAACGGCGACGAGAGCAGGACCACGATTAGGAGACTCGCCGCGAATAACCTGGACGCGCGCCGGTCTCTTCCCTTCATCAGAAGGAGAACGCCCAGGACCCCCCAGAGGACGAAGAAACCAAGGTTGCTCGCTTTCGTCCACATCATCAGGATCGTCCCGGCGGAGAGGAGAAGCCACCCGCGCAGCGCCTGGGGCGAACGGAAGACGGCCATGATTCCCGAGAACGCGACGGCGCCGAACAGAAACGAGAAGGTGTCGGTATTAATCGAAAAATACATGTCCTGGGCGAGAAGGCCGATGAAGAGGAGTGGGGCGTAAAACACCGTTCCCAACCGGGGATCTTTTCTCAACCCTCGATATAGGACTACGATCCCTCCGACCATGGCCCCAAGAGAAATCATACGGAATAGCTTTACCTGGACGAGCAGGGAGATCCCTAGATTTTTGAAAAGCCTTATGAAGACCGCCATGATCCAATATGGTAGGGGCGGATGTTTGGCTTCGTATGTGTAGCCTCCTATCCCCAGGTGTTCGATCTTCTTGACCCGGGGAACGGGCGTGGCGGTCAGGTACCTTTGATCGGCCCGCGCACGATAGAGCTTGAAGAGGATCGGTTCGAGCTTGTCCCGGGCTTGTGGGATATGACCCCGGTTCCACTTCATGGCGCAATCCAGATGGCCCATCTCGTCCCCGAACGACCATAACGGCATGAGCCAGCAGAGAGGGACGTTCCTGAGGAGAAGGGCCGCAAGGGCCAGGCCCAGGATGAGACGCGGCGCCGTTCCCCCTCCCCGGGACTTATCCGTCCGATCGGACCTGAACGCCATGTCTCCTTTTTATCAGATGCCCGGAAAATACTCAACCCGAATAGGACCTGCCGTCCGATCGAGTTTGATAGAGGTTCGCCGGCCCGCTCGACCCAGGCGCTTCCCCAGTAAACATTCAGATGAGATAGCCGATCCCGATTTCGATCCGGAGTCCGGGGACCTTCAGGAAGATGTCCCGGCGCGCACCGGTGCGATCGATGTATAAGTTGGTGACGTCCCTCCCCCGGCCGGGACCCTTGGCATACATGCCGGCGAAGTAGCGGTAGGTGACACCGCAGGTCAGGAAGGTCCTCGAACCCAGAGGGGCGAGGACCCCGGCGCCGCCGTTGACCGAAAGGCCGAGGTAATTGGCGGCATAAATCTTCCCGCCGCGTTCCGCGGCGCCGGGGACATGGAGCCACGGCAGGCCGAACCCGATCTGGATGTACGGGAGAACGGCCCCCTGCATCCAGAGATAGCCTTTGCCTCCGAATTCGATCGCATTGTACGACGCGGAGCTTCCGATGCCGCGGAACGACGCGTCGTGGACGGATCGCGTGAAATTGGCCATCCAGAGCCCGTTCTTGCGCGTCTGTCCGTAGCCGATGCTGATGCCGAATCCGGCATCCAGCCTGGGGACGTAGAACACTTTCTCCGTAGTTCCCAACGCGAGCTTTCCGTCAAGGTCCCCTTCCAGCGTATTTCTGAGGACCGATACCGTGATGAAGGCCCTGTCCGCGCAGGAACGGTTCCACCGGACCGGGGGGACCGCCGCAGCATCGGCGAGCGCCGGGACCGCCACGGTGAGGACCGACGCCAGAAAAAGAGCTGTTTTTTTCATCTTCATCATCCTTATGCGGCTTGGAACTTAATTCCAGTATACCCGACTCCCCCCGGGGTTGGAAAGCCTCCGGGCCCCGGGGCGGCCGCCGGCTCGGCTTTACTTGAGGCTCGATTCCTGCTATATCGGGACCATGACGCGGGAAAGGCTGACACCCAGGGCGCTCAAAGGCCTCGTCGGAAAGGAGCTCGGCGTCTCTGACTGGCTTGCCGTGACCCAGGAAAGGATCGACGCGTTCGCTGAATGCACGGAGGACCGCCAGTGGATCCACGTCGACCGCGATCGGGCCGCGAAGGGCCCGCTCGGGGGAACGGTAGCCCATGGGTTTCTCCTGCTCTCCCTTCTACCCCGTTTTCTCGCGGAGAGCGCTCTATTCCGAAGGGAATGCCGGATGGCCGTCCATTACGGGCTGAACCGGGTCCGGTTCGTGAGCCCGGTCCTGACCGGCGCCCGTATCCGCAGCCGCGCCTTCCTCAAAGAGGTTGCGCGGAAGGGGTTCCGCCGGATGCTCGTGACGGTCGAGAACACGATCGAGATCGAAGGCAAGAAGCGTCCGGCCGCGGTCGCCGAAAGTCTGGTCCTCATCGTTTTTTAGCGCCCGGAAGGGCACCGCTTTTGAAAAAATAATCTCGCGGGATCGGAGGTCAGAATGGAACGATTCAGGGACAGGGCTCCGGTGCTCGATCCGGAGACATTCGTCGCCGAAGGCGCCCGGCTCATCGGCCGGGTGGTGCTCGAGGCCGGGGCGAGCGTCTGGTATAACAGCGTCCTTCGGGCCGACATCGCGGACATCATCGTCGGCGAAAACACGAACATCCAGGACAATTGCGTGGCTCACGTCGACAGCGGCCGGAACACAATCCTCGGCCGGGGGGTTACGGTGGGGCACGGAGCCATCCTCCACGCCTGCACGGTCGGCGACAATTGTCTCATCGGCATGGGGGCAATCCTCCTCGACGGCTGCACCATCCCCCGCGATTCCGTTGTGGCCGCCGGCTCGCTCGTCCCGCCCGGAAAAGCCTATCCGGAGAGATCTCTCATCCTCGGGTCCCCCGCCAGGGTCGCCCGAAAGCTCACGGCCGAGGAGATCGAAAAGATCGGCGTGAGCGCGATGCACTACCGGGCGTTCTGGGAAGCCTATGTCAAGGGCGGCATCGGAAGCTTGAAGAGATAGAGAGGGGGGGGCCGCTCAGCAGACGACCTCCAGGGCTCCTGGGCGGACGTCGAACCGGACCCTGTCGAATGTTTCGGGATGACCGGCGCCGCCGAGGATTTCGCCGTCGGTCTGGACCTCGAACGGGACCGCCCCGATGACCTCGAAGCCAACGGCCTTCAGGAACGAGACCTCCTTCGCGCGCCCGTGGACCCCGCGCGACGCCAGGACGGCGATCCGGGCGAGCCGGCAGAAGGAGCACGCGCCGACAAGGCACGCATCGAGGATCCCATCGTCGGGCTTCGCGTCGGGAACGATGCTTTTCCCTGTCGCCCAGTAGCGGGTGTTGCCGAAGACGGCGATCATGAACCGTCCCCGAACGTCCGCGTCCCCGTCTGCGATCTCGAGCTCGAGCGGAAGCCTTCCGGACCGGAAGGAGCGGAAGGCCCCGAGGACGCCGGCGGCGGTCTGGCGCCTGGCCAGCCTAGACCCTCGTCGCGAAAGGCCCGCGATATAGGCGTTCACCATCGCGCCGAGCCCGACGTTGGCCTGTCCGAGGAAGTAGCGCAGGGTCTCGCCCCCGTGGACGATGCGCCCTACGTCGATCCGGCGCGCGCGCCCGGCCCGGAGCGCTGCACACGCCTTGTCCAGCGAATCCAGGCCAAACTCTCGGCCGATGTCGTTGGAGGATCCGACGCCGATCATGCCCAGACGGGCCGTCGCCCCTGACGCGAGAAGCTCGTTGGCGATGATGTGGAACGTCGAATCCCCCCCGGCTCCGGCGACCGTCCGGTATTTCCTGCCGTGCTCGCGGGCCAGGTTTTTCAGCTCGTCCTCGCTCCCGGTCACGAAAAAGTCGTGGGGGACCCCGCTCTCCCGGAGCCGGGATTCGACCCCGGCCCGGAGGTCAAGGGCCCGTCCCTGCCCCGCCGACGGGTTGAACAGCACCGAAAGCGCATCCGTCGTCATCGGACCTTCACAGCCTTCTGCTCAAAATGCTTCTGGCCCTGCTTATACCATACGCCGTCCGGGCGAACAAGACGTTGAAAAGGACCCCTCGATGATGTATAAAATTCCTTGACTATTGTTTGCGCCGAAAGGAACAACCATGAGGACTCACGGATCGATATGCTTGGGTGTCCCGGAGATCTGCCTCCCGAAGCCGGGCTCGGACCTCATGAAATGGGCGGTCATCGCCTGCGACCAATACACGTCGGAGCCCGAATACTGGCAGAGGGTGGCCGAAATCGCCGGTTCCGCCCCGTCCACGCTGAACCTCATCTACCCCGAGGTCTATCTCAACGAGAAGGACCCCAATGCGCGGATAGCCGGGATCCACCGGGACATGAAGGAGTACTGGGACTCCGGGATGCTCCGGGAGGTCGAAGGCTTCGTCTATGTCGAGCGCCAGACAGGAGCACATACGCGCAAGGGTCTGATAGTCTGCCTCGATCTGGAACACTACGACTTCCGTAAGGGCTCGACGAGCCGGATCCGGGCGACCGAGGGCACCATCCTCGAGCGCATCCCGCCTAGGGTCCGCATCCGGGAGGACGCACCCCTCGAGCTCCCCCACATCATGGTCCTTATCGACGACCCGGCGGACACGGTCATCGGGCCCCTGAACGAGAACCGGGACCGCCTCGAGCCCCTCTACGATTTCGAACTGATGATGGACTCCGGGCACCTCGCCGGGCGCCGGGTGAGCGAACCGGATCTTGAACGGGGCGTCATCCGGGCCCTGGAGGCCCTGGCCGACCCCGGTTTCTTCGCGGCCAGATTCGGCCTGAAGCCGGAGACGCCCGTCCTCCTTTACGCCATGGGAGATGGTAACCATTCGCTGGCCACGGCCAAGGCCATCTGGGAAAAGGCCAAAGAGGCCGCGGCCGACCGGGCGGCGATCATGTCCTCGCCGCTGAGGTATGCCCTCGTCGAGCTCGTAAACCTTCATGATGACGCGCTGAACTTCAAGCCTATCCACAGGATCATTTTCGACCTGAAGCCCGGGCGCTACCCGCTCGAGGAGATGAAGGCCTTCTATCGCGGGCGTTATGACTTCGAGCCCGCAAAGGACTTCGAGTCCATGAAGGACGCCGTGGACGGCGCGCCGTTGGGAACCCACCGGATCGGTATCATCCGCACCGGCGAGTTCGGCGTCATCGACGTCGAGACTCCGGACGCCAACCTCCCCGTCGGAACCCTACAGAACTTCCTCGACGTCTTTCTGAAGAGCCGGGGCGCCGCGGGCATCGATTACGTCCATGGGACTGACGCCGTCATCAAGCTGGGGAGCCAAGCAGGGAACAGAGGCTTCTATCTCCCAGCCATGGACAAGAACCAGCTGTTCCGCACCGTTATCCTGGACGGGGCTCTGCCCCGCAAGACATTCTCCATGGGCGAGGCCTGGGAGAAACGGTTCTACGTGGAAGCCCGGAAGCTTTCTTAGACGTTCATCGTCAATCTTATGCGGCCCGCCAGCCCCTCTCCTCTCCCGGGCCCAGCCTGATCCTGTCCGCGACCCTCACCAATTCCTTTTATAAACCGGATAGGCAGGCTTGGTATGCTTCGGCGGCGGGTTCTTGGCCAGAAGCTCGAGCACGACCGCCACGGCCTTCTCCAGCTGGGGATCGCGTCCGCTCTTGACCGACGCCGGGTCCATCTCCACTTCAATGTCGGGAGCGACACCGAAGTTCTCGACGTCCCAGGTCCCGTTCGGGTTCCAGAAGCCGCTCTGCGGCGCGCCGGCTCGCCCACCGTCCATAAGCGGCGCCGCGCCCGCCATGCCGACGAGCCCACCCCAGGTCCGCGTTCCGACGAGGGGCCCGATGCCGGCCGCCCGGAACAGCCACGGCATCATGTCCCCGCCCGAACCGGCGTATTCGTTGATGATCATGGCCTTGGGGCCGTAGATCGAGCCGACCGGCGTGATGTAATCGGCCCCTTCCCGGGACGCGAAATATCCCATGAGTGGCCGCCTCATGTAATCGATGACGTAATCGGCGATGAGACCTCCCTGGTTAAACCTCTCGTCGACGACCACGCCCTCCTTCCCGACCTGGGCGAAATAGTACCGATTGAAGTTGGTGAAACCGCCTTCAGCCGTGTCCGGCAGCCAAACATAGCCCAGTTTTCCGCCGCTCAGGGCGTCGACCTTCCTCCGATTGTCCTCGATCCAGGCGAGGTTCCGGAGACGGTACTCGCTCGGCACCGGGACCACGGTTACCTCTCGGGCACCTTTGCCTTCCGGGCTCGGCCCGACCTTGAGGACGACCTGCTTGCCGGCCGTCGCCAGGAAATACTTGTAGATCTCCTCCGAAGCAGCTAGGTCGCGCCCGTCGACGGCGAGCAGGTATTCACCGGCGTTGACGTTGACCCCGGGCTGGGTCAAAGGCGCCCGAAGGTCAGGGTTCCAGTTCTCACCGTCGTATACTCGCGCAAACCGGTAGCGGCCACCGGCGATCTCGTAATCGGCTCCGAGCAACCCCGTCGGCACAGGTTTGACCTCGGGCTGGTCACCGCCGCCCACGAATACGTGGCCGCAGGTGAGTTCACCCAGCATGTCCTCGAAAAGGGCGTTCAGGTCATCGCGGCTGGCGATCCCTTCGAGGAAGGGGGCGTATCTTGCTTCGGTCGCCTTGAGATCGAGGCCGTGGAGACCGGGATCATAGAAAAAATCCCGCTCGATGCGCAGGGCCTCGCGGAACATCTGTTTCCATTCGATAAGCGGCTCCGCGTAGACCTCCATCTCGGAAGTCCTGAGCACGCCCTTCCCGGGCTCCACCGGCCCGGCTGTCGCGGCGATGGACCACGTCTCTCCCCGCTTGAAGAGGATCTTCTCGCCCGTCGCCGATAGGACGAATCCGTTGACACCGTCCAGGAATTTATCGAGCTTCCTGGTCGCCAGGTCGAACTTATGGAGCGGCCGGCCGGGAGCGCCGAACCCGCCGCTGACCGGCGGCCCCTCGTGGAGGAAGACGATCCCTTCCTTGCCGGCGGCGAGACCGACGTAATTCTTTGCCTCAACAGGCAGGGCGAGGATGCGCTGACCAATCTTCTCGAGGTCGATCATGACCTTGACGGGCTCTTTGGCCTTGTCTTCGCCCTTGCCCGCATCCGCTTTTCCCTTGCCGTCCTTATCGGGGGACTTGGCCTTGTCGGTCTTCGCTTCCTCCTTAGGCTTTTCCTCGTCGCTCTCGGCCGCAAGGGGAGAAGGAAGGTCCTTGCGGAGCACCGCGACATAGACGCTCCGGGTCACGGGCCGGTCCATGCTGGACATATTGAGCCAGCCCGGGGTCAGGCCGACGTCCGTGCTGGCCGCGAAGAACAGGTACTTGCCGCTCTTGTCGAAGGCCGGGAAACAGGCGTCGCTCAGCCCGTCGGTGACCTGGCTCGTCGTTCCGGTCTCGAGGGCATAGACGAACACGGCGTTCATGTGGTTCTTCAGTTGTTTCCTGTAGACGAGCCACCGGCTATCCGGAGACCAGCCGAAGTCGAACGCGAACGCGGGGTTATAGTAGTGCGTCGTATCTACCTTGACCGGAATGCCCTTGTCGATGTCCACGTACCAGAGAGTCAGCCGCTTGTCGTTGTAGGCGATCTTCTTACCGTCGGGCGACCAGACCGGGCGGTAGAAGAAAGAAGGTGGTTCACCGAGCCTGATCGTCTTCGCGAGGCTTTTCCCCGCCTGGTCGACGATGTGCAGGGCATACTCTCCGGAGGCTTCGGAGAAATAGGCGATCGACTGCCCATCCGGCGACCAAGACGGGTCGCGTTCCATGACCCCCGTCGTCCCGGTCAGGTTCCGAATGTCGCCCTTCTCGGCTGGGACAGTCAGGATCTCTCCCCGGGCCTCGAAAACCGCCCGGGCCCCGTTGGGCGAGATGTTCGCGGACGCGATCCTGGTCCCCACTTTGACAAAGTGCGGTCGGACCTCGGCGAGGTCCCCGTCGAGTCTGATCGGGATCTTCCGTGCTTTCCCCGTGCCCGTGTCATAGAGGAGAAGACCTCCGAACTGTTCGATGACGATCCCCCCCGGCCCGGCCGAGGCGGACTTGAAGTCGAACCCGTCGTTCGGCAGGGCTTCCTGCACCGTTTTCGCCTCGAGGTCGTAGGCGAAAAGCGAGACCGCGCCGTTCCGATCCGAAAGGAAGAAGACCTTGCCCCCGATCCACATGGGGTTGAAGTCATTGGAGTTCGCCCTCGGGACCTTCTTGACCTTGAGGTCGGCGAGGTCGACGATCCAGACCGGGTAGGTCTGGCCCCCCTTATAGCGCTTCCATGCTCGTTGCCATTGCATCGTCGGGACATAGGCCAGGCTCTTGCCGTCAGGTGCATAGGAGGCCTGGAAGGCAGTTGGCAAAGGGAGCTCCTCGGGGAATCCGCCATCGACGGGCACGGTGAACAGGCGAAACACCGGCGAAAAGCTCGCCCGCGACGATACAAAGAGGACATGCTTCCCATCGGGCGTCCAGCCGACGACGGAATCGGCGTCCGGGTGATGCGTCAGGCGGAGGGGAACGCCGCCCGATGCGGGGACGATATACACATCGGTGTTGCCTTCATACTCGCCTGTAAAGGCCACGAGACACCCGTCCGGCGAAAAAACCGGATTTCTTTCGACCCCGATTCCGGCCGTTAGCCGGCGAGACTCCCCGCCGTCGCGGGGGGCCGTCCACAGGTCCCCTGCATAGCTGAAAACGACCGCCGTCCGGCTGATCGACGGCTGTCGGAGAAGCAGGGGTTTTTCGCTTTCGGCAAATCCCGAAAACGTCCAAAGCCCCGCGATAACAAGCGCGGCCGCGAATCTGATACGAGTTGACATCATGGGCCTCCAACTGAATAATTTTTTGGATATATATTCTAGGCCGGGTGAATTGTCAATCGGAGAGCACGGGGCGGGAGGGCAGGATGAGAGGGGCAGAAAACGGCTATTCTGTGGATAAAAAGAGACCGGGGCGGCCTTCTCTCCCCTTCTCCATCCCTGGCCTTCCTCTTCCCTATCTGTCGGGCCTGCCTCATCTAAGGCCCCTACAGACCTTCCGCCCGCATCAGCGGGCTCCATCGAAGCTGTCTCGGGAAGGCCCTATCCAAGGGTCGATCCGGCCGTCCCGGATTGTGGCCTTTCTGCTTAGCCAATATCAATCTATGTTCGGGTACACTCGTTGTCAAGCGCTCTCATGGAAATATTTTCCTGCCCAGGATATCGTATAAGGGAACAAGGCGAAACCCGGTTTTCAAGAGCCGTGGCGTCCCTGTTTTACCTTTCGACCCCGTCCCAGCAATAGGTGCAGAGTTTTTCCTTGGGAAGGCCTATGGCCTCGACCAGGTCGTCGAGCCGCTGGTATTTGAGCGAAGTCAAGTTCAGGCGCTTCCGGATGCTTTCCTCCATGGCAATGTATTCCGTCGAGCCATAACGCGTGTATCTGGCGAAATCCTCGAAATCCGGGCCCTCGCGCTCGCGGATGGCCCGGCGCGCAGCCAGATCCATGACCGACCGGGAGACCGAGAAGTTCAGGAACTTACAGCCGTAGACGAGAGGGGGGCAGGCAGGCCGCATATGGACCTCTACGGCTCCGACGTTGTAGAGCCTCCGGACGGTGTCTTTGAGCTGGGTTCCGCGGACGATGGAGTCCTCGCAGAAGAGGAATTTCCTTCCCTCGATGAGCTCCCGGATCGGAATGAGTTTCATTCGGGCGACGAGGTCCCGGACCTCCTGGTTCTGGGGCATGAAGCTCCGGGCCCAGGTCGGCGTGTACTTGACGAAGGGGCGGCGGAACGGGATCCCAGCCTCAGCCGCGAAGCCGAGCCCGTGCCCTACGCCGGAATCCGGAATGCCGGCCACAAAATCGATCTCCGCGGGGTGCCGACGGGCTAGGGCAACTCCGCACCGGTTCCGAACGGCTTCGACATTGATCCCTTCATAGCTCGAGGCGGGATAGCCGTAATAGACCCAGAGGAAGGAGCAGATCTGGAGGACGTCGCTGGGCTCGCCGCGGCGTTCGAAGCCGTCGGCCGTCACGAAGACGATCTCCCCCGGCCCCAGATCCTTCCAGGTCCCGAAGCCCAAATTTGGAAGGGCGCAGGTCTCCATCGTCACGGCAACGCTCTCATGGTTCTTTCCGATGATGACCGGGGTCCGACCCCGCTTGTCCCGGGCGGCGTAGAGACCGTCCTTCGTGAGCAGGAGGATCGAGCAGGAGCCAACGATAGAGTCCTGGGCGATCCGTATCCCCTCCTCGAAGCTCTCCCCCTGGTTGATGAGCGTGGCCACGAGCTCGGTCGGGTTGAGCTCACCGCCTCCCATCTCGGAGAAGTGCAGGCGACGGCTCCGGAAGGCCTCGCCCGCAAGGTCGGAAGCATTCTTGACGGTCCCGACCGTCGCGATGGCGAAGTCCCCGAGGTGCGAGCGGATGAGGAGCGGCTGGTCGTCGGTGTCGCTGATGACACCGATCCCGGAACGGGCATGCATCCGACCGATATCGTCGTCGAACTTCGACCGAAACTGGGCGTTCTCTATGTTATGGATAACCCGGCGGAGGCCGTCGTCGCGCAGGACCGCCAGGCCTCCCCTCTTCGTCCCGAGATGGGAGTGGTAATCGGTCCCGTAATACAGGTCGGCGATGGCGTCCCGGCGCGATGCGATCCCGAAAAATCCGCCCATGGATCCTCCTCTAGCTCCGGAATAAGACCGTAGACATAGTCTTCACGGCGGCGTTTATCAAGCTTTCCTTCACCGGGCTCACCGGCCGGCGCCGAGGGCGATCATGGCCCTCATCAGTTTGAACCCTTCGATATAATCGTTGGTCGAGAAGATCCCGGTCCGGGCGTCCGCCCGCTGGACCGCCGGAAGGAGCATCGCCATCTCGGCCTGGCCGCTGGTCTGGAATCCCACCTCGAACCGGCACGGAGGTTCGATTTTATAGACCTTCGTCACCGAACGCTGGAGCAACGCCTCTCGGGCCCCGTCCCGGAGCGCCTTCCGCGCTGCGTCCTTCGGGAACAGACGGGCCGCGTATCTCCCTACGCCCTCCTTGACAGGCACCGCGACCGTCCCAGAGCCCAGCATGGCCTTCGCCTGGGCGCAGAACGCGGTGTCTCCACTGACCATGACGACCGGAACGTCGAAATAGCCCGCGATGGCCGCGTTGATCCCGAGCTCGGGCATCTCGACGCCATTGATCCTGATACCGCGGACGACCGAGCCGGAGATCGTGTGGTCCAGGATGGCCGCCTCGGTCCCGGCCTTGGCGTGGTAGCCGACGAAGAGGCAGGCCTGGAAGGACCCGGCGATCCCCTGCATCATCGAAAGGGGTTTCGGCGACCCGCTGATCAGGGTCACCCTGGGGTCGAGTTCGTCGGGAAGGATGTTGCGCATGCTGCCATGGGAGTCGTTGACCACGACCTCGGTCGCCCCGGCCTCAAAGAGGCCCGCGACGACCGCGTTGACATCGTCCGTCATCCAGCGGCGTGCCGGCCCGTACTCGGCGGACTCCGGCGAGGTCTGATCGCCATGGACGACGCCCCAGATCCCCTCCATATCCGCCGAAATGAAGACCCTGATCCCGGGTTTCGGGGATTGCGCCACCGCCAGCCCTGTCAGAAGAAGAAACCCCGCCAAGACAGCCATCGTTCTTTTCATAGGCCCTCCCGCAACCAATATCTTCCGAGCTTCGGACGATTTATATCACGGGCCCGAGCGCCACGCAAGGGAGCCGGAATGCGGACTTTTGGAAACATTTTCGTTGACAAGACGTAATGGATTTCTTATATTTCCCTGCAGTTAGCAGGGAATTCTAGAAATGCAGACGTTCCGACCGTTTCGTTCGAGCCGTCTTCATTCTTCCATTCTTGCGCCATCGATCGAGAGGAGGGAACATGAGAACTAAAACTTTCGCGGCCGCAGCGGTCTTTCTGCTTTTCCTGTCACCGTTCGTCCTTTCCCAATCCAAGGACACCGGCGCCATCGAGGGGGTGGCCACCGACACGGACAACGCTCCCCTTCCCGGGGTCACCGTGACCCTGACGTCCCCGAACCTGATGGGCACGCGGTCGGCCCTGACCGACGCCAACGGCCTCTTCCGCTTCCCCGCGCTCCCGCCGGGGACGTACGCGGTCAAGGCCGAGATGCCGGGGTTCCGGACGGTTCTTAGGGAAGGCATCCGCCTGACGACGACGACACGGCTGTCCGTGGACATCGTCCTAAACCAGACGTCCGTCGCCGAGGAGGTCACGGTTGTCGGCGAGGCGCCGACCGTCGACGTCAAATCGACCGAATCGGCATCGGTCACCCTGAGCAACGAGATCCTCCGGAACATCCCCTACAACCAGTTTACGGCGAACATCGTCAACCTGGCGCCCGGGGTCACCGACAACTCTGCCTACGGCGCTTCCCAGGACACAGGTATCGCCTACTCCATGGACGGGGTCAACGTCTCGGATCCCGAGGGCGGCTCCGCCTGGGTCTTCCTCGACCACAACATCATCGAGGAGGCCAAGGTCATGGGGCTCGGACTGCCGGCCGAATACGGGAATTTCACCGGGGTCATCTTCAACCTGGTCACGAAGTCGGGCGGCAACGAGTTTTCGGGCCATTTCGAGTTCGACTTCCAGGGCAAGCCCGGCGAATTTCCGAAGGGCCTGTGGCAGACCGTGAACAACAACAACTATGCGGCCGACTGGCCCGACGTGACCTCCCCCGTCAACAAGCTCTTCGATATCAACGGCCACTTGGGTGGTCCCCTTATCAAAGACAAACTGTGGTTCTATGTCGGCCTCCAATATTATGAGACCTGGTTCTTTCCCACCGGGTTCCCCGAAGCACGCAACTACTATCAGCCCCGCTCCTTCTGGAAATTGAGCTCACAGCTGTCCCCGAAGACCAACGCCATGTTCTCCCTCGAGGTCGACACGTATAACGGTGTCAACCGGGCGCCGTTCGGTTACGTGCACGCAGAACTCGCGCCGGAATCGACGGTGTCCCAGAAATCTCCCGAGGTCGTCGGCAGCCTGACCATGACCCACATCCTCAGCCCCAAGACATTCCTCGATTTCAAGGCCGCCTACTTCTGGGGATACTATTATCTCGAGCCCAAAATGGGCAGGGACGTCAACGCCCATTTCGACCTCAACGACAACAAGTTCTACGGCAACTCCTATCATTATTATCAAGCGGACCGCTCCCGGCTCCAGGTCAACGCCAGTTTGACGCACTACGCCGAGGATTTCATCAAGGGCGACCACGACTTCAAGTTCGGCGTCGAACTCGAGCGCTCCGGCGTCCGAAGCCGGTATGGCTTCACCGGCACGAACAACACTTACTACGTCGACTACCTCGGCTATTATTACGCCGGGCCCCAGGGACAATACTTGGCCTACCAGTACGAAGGCTACGATCTCGACAGCAAATATCTTCGGATCGAGACCTTCGCCCAGGACTCCTGGCAGGTCACGAAGCGCCTGAACATCAGCGCCGGGCTCCGCTTCAGCCAGAACTGGGGGTTCGTAAACGGGGTATCCGGCTCGGTCTACAAAAGCTCACGGCTTGCCCCCCGCCTCGGTTTCACCTTCGACCTTCTGGGCGACAAGACGACCATCCTCAAGGCCCATTACGGCCAGTTCACCGAGGCCATGCTGAGCAACATCTTCGACCGGCTCAACCCCACGGCTTTCAAACCGTATATCAGCTCTATGTGGGACATCAACGAAGGGAAATTTGTGGAGTTCGAACGAACCCTGAACGCTTACAGGCTGGCTCCCGGAACAAAACATCCGTACATGGACCAATTCACGGTGAGCCTGGAGCGCGAGCTTTTTAAGGACGCCTCGTTCTCCGCATCGTTCATCTCGCGCCGTTGGCGGAACATCATGGGGGTCTATGACATGGCCGCCCAATACGAGGAGGTCGCGTTCACCGTCCCCACTGTCGAGACGCCTTTGACGCTTTATAACCTCGTTTCCGGGAACGCCCACGACTTCGTCCTGGGCAATATCAAGAAGGGCGATCCCTGGATCCTGCTCGACCCCTACAGGAAGTACTGGGGCATTGAGCTGATGTTCAACAAGCGGTTCTCCAACAAATGGCAGTTCCTGGCTTCCTACGTCTATGGCAAGGCCACCGGGACGATCGACAACGGACAATCCGATGATTTCGGAAGGTGGAACGACACCTCCAATCCCAATTTCTGGACGAACGGCGAAGGAAATTCCTCCTCCGACCCGACCCACATGATCAAGGTCCAGGCCACCTACGTCCTGCCGTTCGAGGTCAATTTCAGCGCCTACTTCCACTCCATCACCGGCCGGGCTTGGGCGACGCGCTACCGGACCTCCTCGTCGCTCCTCAACCAGGGCCGCGAGACCGTCTTCGTCGAGCGGCGCGGCTCCAATCATTACAAGATGGCCAATGGGCTTGACCTCCGCCTGGAAAAGACGTTCATGCTGTCGGGAAGATACAGGCTCGGGATCATCCTGGATGTATTCAATGTTTTTAACGACGACACGATCGACGACTGGGGGACGCGTATCGGCTACGATTGGATTCCCGGGGAGTCTTTGTCGACGGGCGGGCACGAGCTTCTCAGCTTCGTCGATCCGCGCGCGGCGAGGGTCGGCATCCGGATAATCTTCTAGAGCTTCGGGGGGTATAAGCGCCCGTTTTGACGGACGTCACGGGCCCGGAAATCGGGGCTGCTTCGAAGAAGACGAAGTGACCTCCGGCTTTCCCGTTCGCGGGAGCAAGGATGACACGGTCTCCCTGCCGGACCTCGGCGGCGGGACGGGGCTTCGATGCGTTGCCGCGATCGCCAGATAGAACTCGGCCTTGGGCCTCATGTCATCGGCCCAGTGCTTCGTCGCCCGAACGCGACCCGCTAGATTCGCTTGAATACGTTCTCCCCAGATGGGTCCGTCTGCTTGAGGGCTTTGACCTCTCCGTTCTCCAGGACAAACTCGAACATGACGTCCGAGAACGCCTTGATCCGGAACTTCAGCCCTTTATAGGGGATCAAGGGCTCTTCGGGCTGGCCGGGGAAGACCAGGTTCAGGCTTCCGTCCTCCTTGAGGGCCACCCGGAAATTGACGCCTGTGGGAGTCATATAAGTCCCCGCGAGCTTAGCCAGCATGGCCGGCCCGAGCTTGTCGGCCTTTCGCGTGAAGACCGCTTCAGCCTCGTCCAGGGACATGACCGCCTTGTCGATATCGCCCTGGGGATTGGTCCGAAAACTGATCGAAAACCTCCCGTACTGCTCGTCGTCCGGCGTGTCGAAACGGTCATAGTGGAAATGAGATAGCGGGAGCTTGATCTTGTGGAAATCCACCTGAAGCGCACCGCCCTCCAGCATGACCTTCAGAACGCCGTAAGCGGGATGCTCGTATTCGGCCGCATATTCTGCAAGCGCGTGCGAAGGCTTGGTGTTCGGGACCCTTTCCGCACCAGACTTAGTCCGGGCCTCGGTGCCCGCCTTCTTGCCCTTCAGCCGAAAATCGAGCATCCGGGCGCTCCAGGGGGTTTCGTCGAGGCCCAGAAGGCGCTCGTAAACGTTGTAACTGATATGATTATAGAGGACGCCGCAATGGTCTCCGATAACGAAAACGATAACGCCGAGCTTCTCCTTGGGCATGAAGGAGATCTGGGAATGGAAGCCCGGAAGATCCCCGCCGTGGAAGGTGATAAGGCGGCCCCGATACGAGATCGTTTCACGGCCCATCCCATAGACCGCGTTCAGGATCTCCCAGAAGCCCCGTGTCTCCGGCAGGGTGTTGGGGAGGGCGATGGCCGGCTCGAGGGTCGCCTTGAGCACGTCGGCCGGAAGGACCTGCTTCCCCTCATACATCCCCTCGTTCATTAGGGCCCTCAGCCAGTGCGACATGTCCTGGATGTTGGAAATGATGGCCCCGCAGGGCGCGACCCCCGCCATATCTTCATAGTATGGGATCTCGTAGAGCTCGAAGCTGTCCCGCTTCTCGGTATAAGGGACGCCGCGGTCGGGCTGTTTAAGCATGTCGGCGACGGAAAAGACCGTGCTCGTCATCCCGAGGGGGGTGAAAATCCGCTCCCGGACGAAGTTTTCCCAGGTCTTGCCGGATTGGAGCTCGATAATGTACCCCGCGGCCGCGTACATCAGATTGTTGTAGAGGAAGGTTTGGCGAAGCGGCGCGCTCGGCTCGAGATACTTGACCCGGTCGAAGAGCTCCTTCCGGGTGAAGTCCGACTTGTACCAGATGGTGTCGTGGCGCGTAATGCCTGTCCGGTGAGCAAGCATGTCGCGGAGAGTGACCGTGTTGTTGAGCTGGTCATCGTAGAAACGGATGGCAGGGACGGACTCGCGGACCGGCTTGTCCCACGTCAGCTTCCCCTCGTTCACGAGCATCCCCGCGGCCACCGCCGTGAAGAGTTTGGTATTGGATGCGATCTGGAAGAGTGTCGTGTCGGTGAACGGGAACTTCTTCCCGTAGTCCCGGTAGCCGTAGCCTTTGACAAAGACCAGCTTGTCTCCGGCTACGATCCCCACGCCTATGCCGGGCACGTTCCAGTCCTTAAGGACCTTCGCCATGTAGGCGTCGAAGCCCTTCAGCTTCCCTGCCAATGTCTTATCTTGGGCCTGGAGGGTCGTCCCGGCGGCGAGGGCCAGGAGAACGACGATCAGAAGACCTAACAGCCCGCCGCGGCGCGTGCGTCCGTCCATCAAGCGCATAATGTCACCTCCAAAAAAAGGATTCTAGCTCAGAGCGCCCCAGAGTGCAAACGGCGCGGAACTTGACAACCCTCCAGCCTGGACCTAATTTAATAAAGGGAACGCAAAAGTCATAAGGAGGGGTCATGCCGATCCAAAAGCTCAAGGAATTCCTGGACGGGAACAAGATTAGGTACGTCCAGATCCGTCACTCGACGGCTTACACGGCGCAGGAAACCGCGGCGTCGGCGCACATCCCCGGAAAGGAGCTCGCCAAGACCGTCGTCCTGAGGATCGACGGGCGGATGACCATGGCCGTCCTGCCCGCCTCGCACAAGCTGGACATCCCGCTCCTGAAGAAGGCCGTCGGGGCGCGCGACGTTGATATCGCTCATGAGGCCGATTTCAAGGACATCTTCGCGGGATGCGACACCGGCGCCATGCCGCCCTTCGGGAACCTCTATGGGATCGACGTCCTGGTGGACTCCCTGCTGGCCGAGAACGAGGAGATCGCCTTCAACGCCTGCTCCCATTCGGAGCTCGTCAAGCTTAAATATTCCGACTACATCCAGCTCGTGAAGCCCAAGGTAGCGAGCTTCTCCGTGCTCAGGTAATCCGCGGGGCAGCGGTCATCCGCTTCGGCATCGTCAGTCGCTTATGACCGACCCCTTTTTTTCGGGACCGACGGTGCACCTGTGATCGTGATCGTCACGTCGTAATCCATTCCCCTCTGGAAACATGGCAGGCCGGTGATCTCGTCATACTTGACCTCGGGCTGTCCCTCGTACCGGGCCTCGACGACGAAGTGGTAGCCGGGGGCGTTGATAAAGTCTCCCTCGATCGTCAGATGGAATTTGAGAATCCCGGTCAGAACGGGATCCTGGAACGAATAATTGACGGCTGTGATATTCCTCGCCTTGAGGGTTCCGGAGTCGCACCAGGGGCCGCTGGGGATGAGGGTCATCATGCCGCCTGTATAAGTGGATTTGTAGGTGTAGGTGTCGACTCCCTCCACGTACGTGCCGTACTCAACGGTGACCAGTTTGGCCTGATTGAAGATATAGCCCTCGCCCAGGGCCATGAGCACGTTGCCCGCTTGTCCGGGGCCTCCGCCTTTGAACGATTCCTTCCAGAACTTGGTGTAGAAATCGCCGTTTTCAGTAGAATAGACGCCCGGGACGACCTTGACCTTGGCCGAAAGGCCGACCGAAAAGATCACAAGAAAAACCAACGACAAGACGATTGCCCTTTTCATCTGTTCCTCCTTAGAGTGCTCCCTTTTGCGGGTGCATCTATAGCTTAAGTCGGGCGAGCGGCCCCGAAATTGAGAGATCCATGTCCCACCTAGGGACGGGACCTGGTTTATCGGCATTTTTGCTTTGACATCAGCGGAACAAGCGCCCGGTCAGCTTCCAGAGATTTTTCAGGGAACTGCCGGCCTTGATGGCGCGCCACTGGGGCAGGAGCGCGCCGAGCGATTTGAGCTTGGCCCCCAGCTTTTTGTGGTGGAGGAGGACGACGGCGTTCCTCATGAAGCTCCACTTGGCCCGGCCGTAGGGGTACCACCAGAGCTGGTCCTTGCGGCGGTGGAAATCGACGCTGACGAGCTTGATGTTCGAGATGTCGAGGAGCCCGTAGGGGCCGTGGGATCGCCCCACGCCCGTCTTCTTGACGCCCCCCCAGATCGCCTTGGGGTCGGTGAACGAGAACATGTGATCGTTGATCGTCACCGTCCCGGCTTCGATCCTCTCGGCCAGCCAGGCGGCCTTCTTCCTGCTCCGAGTCCAGACCGAAGCCGTCAGGCCGTACTCGCAGTCGTTGGCGAGAGCCAGCGCTTCCTCCAGGGTCTTGAAGGCCATGATCGGAAGGACGGGACCGAAGGTCTCCTCGGTCATGATCTTCATGGAGTGATCGACGCCGGAGACGACCGCGGGCGTCAGGAAGTATCCGGGGAAGCCCTCGAGCCTCTCTCCGCCGCAAAGGACACGAGCCCCTTTGGCGCGAGCGTCGGCGATGTGTCCCTCGACCGTCTCCCGCTGGTCCTTGGTCGTCATCGGGCCGACGTCGATGTCGGGGTCCAGGGGATTCCCGGCCTTGAGGGACCGGGTCAGCTCAAGGACTTTGGCCGTGAACGCCTCCGCGATCTTTTCGTCGACATAGACCCGCTCGATCGAGGCGCAGCTCTGGCCGGAGTTCATGAAGGCCGCCCAGACGGCGCCGCGCGCCGCGAGGTCCAGGTCGGCGTCGTCGAGGACGATCATCGGGTCCTTGCCGCCGAGCTCGAGGACGATGTGGGTCAGGTTCCTGGCCGCAAGCTCCATGACCCGGCGCCCGATCCCGACGCTCCCGGTGAACATGACCGTCTGGACCGTGGGATGAGTGATCATGTATTCGGCCTGCGCGGCCCGGCAATTGACGATGTTGAGGACGCCGGGCGGGAGGCCTGCCTCCCGGTAGAGTTCGCCGATGAACAGGCCGGTGAACGGCGTCGTCGAGGACGGCTTGAGGACGACCGTGTTCCCGGCCGCAAGGGCGCTGGTCGCATCGCTCAAGGGGATCACGAAAGGGAAATTCCAGGGGGAGATGATAAGCGTCACACCCAAGGGCTGGAACAGGAAGGCGCTCTTCTTGTGGGCCAAGAGAGGGACATGAAGGACCGTCTTGCGGGGAGCGCGGACCTTGTCGAGGTTACAGCCGTAGTAATCGAGGATCTCAAGGCCGGTGATGACGTCGATAGCGTTGGCCTCGACGATGGGCGACCCCTTCTCGCGGCAGACGAGATCGACCAGCTCCCCCGCCCGGGCAAGAAGAATGTCTTTGACCCGCAGGAAGATCCTCTTCTTGTCCGCAATCGGAAGTTCCCGCCATCCCCGTTCGGCGGCCTTGGCCGCTTCGATGGCCTTCCGGCATTCGTCCTCCTGGGCCAGCGAGACCTCGCCCAGCGACTCGAGGGTCGCCGGATTCGTCGAGGTGAGCTTCGCCGAGGTCTCGATCCTCTCGTCGGCAATGATCAGGCGTCCATCCATGGGTCAGAACCTCTCAGCGACCTTAAACGCAACTTACTTCGGTTTTATTCATGGCTCATTCCTTTGGACAGTTATATAAAGGCGTGGATCGAATAGCAACTGACATGCGATAAGGGAGCTCAGGCGCAAGAAGTAGCTGCGGCCCAGGCAGGAGCCGCCTATCTCTCTATGACATACCGGTTGTTGCAGCAGTCGTCCCCCTGCATGAGGGTCTTCGTCCGGATCATGCGCAACTTGGGATCAAACATTTCGGCCGACGCGAAATCCGCGTAGCAGGAGAGAAAGTAGCCGATGACGCCCTGACGGTCCCCGCGTCCCTGTCCCGGCGCCATCAGGTCCTGGACAAGAGGGTCGTGCTCGAAGGTCTCCGTGATCGCTTTCGGAGCTAGGAAGCCGCGCCCATAAGCTTAAAGGGAACTCAGGCTAGTTGTCAGGGCACTTGGTGGCCTTCCGGACCAGGTGGCGCGTGCCCGCGGCATCCGAATAGTCGAGCGTCAGCGTGACCCCCTCGCTGGCAAGAAACAGCATTCCCGCGTTGGGGATCGTCACGTAATTGTCGGCCCCCGCGGCGATGGCCGGGACCGGGAGCGTCTGGGTGATGTTCGCCTTCGCGGCAAGGTCGTACCACTGGACGGTCAGAGTGCCCGGATTGGACGGCAAACTGCCGTGATTCATGATATAGAAGCCCGGATCGAAGTAGCCGTTGACGCCGAAAAGGGGCTGGAGAATGTCGCAACCCAGACAGCCGTAGCCCGGCATGCTGCAGACATGGGCGCTGAGCCGGGCGCAATTCGTGCAGAACGCGGGTTGTTTAGCGGCGTTCGGGAACTTGCTGCGCATTGCGGAAAGCTGCTGCGTCCTGGGCTGGTCCGAAAGCCCCCAAGCCAACCCAGCCGCCAGGGCGATGGCCCCGAACACGAACAGATAACGGTAATGCCTTGGCAACGAGCGGAAGTTCACGATCCCCTCCCATAATTTCTTAAATATATTCCCCTCCCGATGAAAGCACAAAGCGATTCATAGGACGCTTGCCCGAGGTCGGGAGCTCGGCCTGTTCCGCCAGCTTGAACACCATTATCAGCGGCGCCGTATGGGAGCCGCAGCCTTTCGTCTGCCTTGTTCGATGACGCACCGTCGCGAACGTCGATTCGATCGGATTCGTCGTCCGCAGATGCATCCAATGCTCACTTCGTTATGGTCCATTTATATTCTTTAATCTCTTGAAAATCGATGCTGGTTGTCGCCACAACCGCGCTATCGCTTTTTTTGGCGGCGCTGAGACTGTGCACGCCAAAAGCAATTTGAGCTATGGCAATGCTGGAATTGTCATACAGATCAAACTGATATGTTCCGTCAGAGAATATTTGGAGGGTTTCCCCGAATTCGTTGGTCACAGTAACGGCGCATGGGCCTATAATGTCGTATTCGTAGGTCTGATACGGGTAAATCTTAAGAGTGGCTGATGAAACCAATATCTCGGTCCCCTTTTTCTTGGCTTCAAACAGATGGGAGCCTTGGCTTACGCCATATATGGTTTGATGATAATTATTTTCAATTGAGAACTGCAAAGTTCCATCCATAAAAACGTCCACGGCCGCACCACATGAATTGACGGCAATGACATCGGTGACCAGTTGGTCAGGGTTGTTCGGAGTCGTGCAGCTTATGAAGGAAAACATTAAAGCTCCCAACAAAGCCACGATTCCCGTAGCGCGCTTTATTTCTTTTTTATGGAATCTCGGCATTTTGATCTCCCTTTTGGGTGATTGAGTTCACGAACATTTTCTTGCCCTGGATTAATTCTAACATATTTAATAATAGCACTGTTAGGCGAGCAAGGGCATCTGGACGAATCGCGCTGTCAAAGCAAAGCGAAATGCCGCCCCCAACCAAGGAGAGATCCGGCCCAACCGACTCCCCGCCTTGCTCTCGGCCCATTCTCTGTGGACAGATTGGCTATTAAACTCTCTATGATATAGGCCTCAAAGGTCGGGGGGTATGTCCATACTCCCAGGTTTTCCCATTAGTCGGTGAGCCTAAGTCGTTCAATCGCCGGGATGCCAGAGGGGGTCCGGGACTACTTCTGAGCTATTCTCGAACCGTGCGAGGCCACGCACTGCCAACGGCCGCCACGCTTAACCCAGGTATCCGTCCACTGATACCGACCACTGATATCCTTGCCTTTGAACTGTGCTTTGTCGGTACTCCGGCCGGAATACACCGCCGCGTCTCCATAAACGTGGACCTTAATATTATCGAGCACTGTGGAAATCAGTAAATAATCGCCAGATTTCAGGCTCGCAATTTCTTGGTTTTTAGTCCCCACAGTCCCTTCGGAGTCCGTTGAGATATAATCATCCGCCAAAATCCCCTCAAGGAATGCCAAGTCGGCCTTGACAAGGGCATTCGCCCAGTCCTTCCCCAGTTTTATCAATTCCTGTTCCACGCTCCCGCTTATTGGCTGGGCTGGCGTCTGGGCAATGACGGCGACGGCCAAGACCAGGACAACCACGCAGACCGCAATAGCAATGCGTTTCATAAAACCCTCCTTTTTATGGACAAGTGGACGGCAAAGATAGACTATTTGTAAAGGCCGCCCTCGACTTCCCCCAATCTCTTTCTGTTTTACTTATAGCACCCGCAAATACATGAAGTCCATACCCCGCAGTAAAGCAACCCTATCCCCGTATAACGCCGGTGTAACAGATTTTGCTAGAACTCGCCTGCTTCGGACTAATCTAATGGTACTTAAACGAAAAACGAAGGAAAACGATGATTCATATGGGGAAAACCCGGGTAAAAAGTGGCGGGGCCGACGAGACTCGAACTCGCGACCTCCGGCGTGACAGGCCGACGTTCCTATCCGATCTTTCTAGACCTCCGCAATCCCGTGTGGACACGGTGTGGACAAAACCGCAATAAATGGCTCAGTCTAGATAACTCAGGCTCACAAGAAAATCAAGGTAAGCGGTTGAATAATCAAGGATAAGGGAAGCGCGCCCGGGGTGACTCGAACACCCGACCTGCTGATTCGTAGTCAGACGCTCTATCCAACTGAGCTACGGGCGCACGTCAGGAAAAGTGGAATCCATGATAGCCTAAGACAAATCGGAGGTCAAGGTCGGGGCCCCGACTTGCGGGCCGGGCCGGCGTCCGCCCTCTCCATCTTGCCCCGGATCCTCTCCAGGCGCTTCCGGAAGTCCTGTTCGTGTTGGCTGGAAAACGCCATGGACATGGCCAGGCCTTCCTCCGCCGTCCGGAGCGCCTCGTCGTACCTCTTTTCCTTGTGTTCGTAATACATGGCCAGCTCCCGGACCACGTCGAGTCGGTCCTGACAAGAGAGTTCCTTCCAGAGGACGACGGCCTTCTCCCAATCCCGGTTCTTCTTGAAATGCGAGGAGAGTTTTTTTTGGACCCGGACCGAGAGTTCGCCCGAAAGGTTCCGCTTCAAGGCCTGCTCAAAGAGCTCGGCGGACCGCTCCGTGTCCCCGGCGCTCTCGTAGAGGCGACCGACGCCAACGAGGTCCAACGGGTCCAATTCCTCGGCGGCGTCCGGCCGTTGGCCGCGCCTTAGGAGCATGGCCCCAGCGATGACGACGCCGAGCAGTGAGAGGATGTCCTCCTGGTTGTGGTAGAGGATAGGCTCGATGAGCGATTCGTCGCCCGTCCGAATGTACTGGAAGTACCGCATAGGGATCTCGGCCCCGGGGATGTCCTCGTCGCGCTCGGCCCGGACGATCTCCCGGGCGAGGTGGAAGAGGCGGCAGCTCTCGTACTTGTGCTTCCAGAGCTGGCGGGCGGCGAACAGGAAATCGAGGTGCGGCAGACCGGCGAGCGGAAAGCGCTCCCGGTGCATGGCGAATCGTGTCTCGAGGAGCGGGAGGTCGAATGCCTTGCCGTTATAAGTGACGACGGACTTGAAATCCATGTCCCGGATGAAACCGGAGAGTTCGCGGATCATAGCGTCCTCGTCGGCCATCTCGCCGAGGAAATACTGGGCGACTTTGAACTTGCCGTCCCGGTAGTATCCCATGCCAACGAGGAACGGCAGGGTTCCCGTCCCGCCGGCGAGACCCGTTGTCTCGAGGTCCAGGAAAAGCGCGGAATCGAGGGTCAGGGCCTCGAACTCCTCGTCGTGACTCAGGAAGGCTAGCGCCTTGCCTGGGATCTCGAGCCCCAGGGCGATGGAGATGTCGCCGTATCGCGTGCCAAGGGCGTACGGATTTTCGATGAACCGAAAAGGGTCGCGGTGAAGGGGGCCGAAGGCCGGGGGCGCGGCATGTTTCGCGGGAAATTTTCCGCCGCCGGTCAGGCTGATGAGCCGCTCGAGCTTTTCCTTGACGGTCAGGGCCTCCGCTTCTCGGCCGATATTTTTCCATGCGTCTTCCACGTTTTTGGAACGGGACCGGGCGTCGCGCTCCTTTTTCAGAAATCTGAGATTGTCGTCGAGGGTCATTTTTCTGCGCTTTTTTTCGGGCCGCTCTTCTATCATAGGATAAACTCCCGGCCTTTTCCAGCGGTCCCGACACCGTCCCCCCTGTCCGCTTGACAGCGGCTTCGGGCGAGAATATAAGAGGGAACGGGAGCCGGAGAACCAGAGGGTTGACGATGGATTCTGCATCGATCGAGAAGAACTATACTTTGAGCCGGGAGCGCTATGCCGAGCTCGGGGTCGATACGGAGAAGGCCCTGGCGGCGCTCGGTCGAATCCCTCTATCTCTTCTATGTCGGCAGGAAGCCGACCGCGCCTCCGGGACTACGGGGGAACCCGGGAACATCCGGGAGCTTCGCGAGGATCTTCACAAAGCCTTCACGCTCATTCCGGGCCGCCACCGCCTCGGCCTCCACGCCCTCCACTCGGAATCCCCCGAAGGCCTCGTGGAACGAAACGCCCTCGAGCCGTCCCATTTCCGGGGATGGGTCGAATGGGCCAAACAGGAAGGCCTCAAGCTCGACTTCAGCGCGGCCTGTTACGGCCATCCCCTGGCCGCGTCGGGATTCACGCTGAGCCACCGGGAAAAGGACGTTCGCCGGTTCTGGATCGAGCACGTCCGGCGCTGCCGTAAGATCAGCGCCTCCATCGGCCGCGAACTGAAAGCCCCCTGCGTCCACGCACTTTGGGTCCCCGACGGCTCCGGGGACATCCCGTTCGACCGATGGACGCGACGGGATCTCCTCCGGGATTCCCTGGACGAGATCTTCGACACCGAGCACAGCCCCTCCCAGATGAAGGACGCCCTGGAAAGCCGGCCGACCGGGAACGGAAACGAAGCGTTCGCGGTCGCCTCTCACGAATTCTGCATGGGATACGCCATGAGCCGGGGGAAGCTCCTCAGCCTGAACCTCGGCCGCGGCCTCCCCGCCCGGTGCGCGGCCGACCGGATCTCGGCCGTTCTCCAATTCTCCGATGAGATCTTGATCCGCGTCTCCCAGGACTTCCCATGGAACGACACCCGTGCCGATATTCCCGATGACGGGACCTTGGCCCTGGCCAGGGAGATCGTCTGCAGCGGCGCCCCCGATCGGGTCCACATCGGCCTGGAGGATCGTGACGCCGGTCCGAACCGTGTCGGGACCTGGGCCGCCGGCGCCCGCGCGATACTGAGGACGCTTCTCGTCGCCCTTCTCGAGCATGAAGGCAGGTTCCGCGAGCTGGAGGACCGTAGCGACCACGCCGGCCGCCGGGCCCTCGCGGAAGAGTTTCGAGGCTTTCCGTTCGGGGCCGTCTGGGACCAGTGTTGCCTGAGGTCCGGCGTCCCTCCCTCAACACGGTAGCGGCAGAAAACGGCCGCGCACGAGAAGAAGGTCCTGAACAAGAAGTGATAATTGGCTCGACCTGGACCTGAACCTCAACCTGAGCCCCGCGGTTTCTCTTGAGAATTCCCCGGGCCGGGGGCCGTCATTATCATTGACGAAACGGAGAAAATCATTTACCTTGAGTCCTGATATGGCCCCTAAGATCCAAGGGAATCCGGACGCCCTCCCCGTCGATGCCCCGCCCCCTGATCCCAGGCTGACGGACCGCGTCCGGGAGATCATGCTCGCGACGGCCAACACCGTCTCGGCCATGAAGATTTTCCCCTTCGAGCATGCCAGCGTCCGGAACTTCGTCGAGGACCTGACGAAGAAGTTGAAGGCCTTCCTTGAGGACAACGGGAAGCTCGATGTCGGGATCGAGGAGTATGTCTTCACCTTCCGCGGGAAGCCGGTCTACCGGGACGAGCTGTCCGTTAAGAGCCTTCCTTTCTTCTTCTTCAAGGACGGGATGCAGACACTCTTCTTCTACCAGGGGCTCGAGAAGGCGGAGATCGCCGAGTTTCTCGAGCTTATCAAGCGCGAATCGCAGAAGCCGGCCGAGGACAGCGACATCGTTAACGCCTTGTGGGAGAGGGACCTCCCCAACATCCAGTATTACGCCCCCGACGACTACCTGGAGAACAAGATCATGGAGGACGCCGCAGGCGAGCGGTCCATGGCTGGGTCTCGCGTCCTGCCGGCTGAGCTCGCCGCCAGGGTCGTCGACATCCAGGTGGACGAGGCCCAGTTCCGGACGGGGAAGATCTCCGTCCTCCCGGAGGACCTGGAAGAGGGCGGCTTGCCTTCCCCGATCGAGGCCGGGGCGCTCGCGACCGGCCCGGGGGACACAGCGCCCAAGGGGGGGGCTCAAGACGCCTCCCTAACCGACCATGAGGTCGAGGAGATCGGCGACCTCATCCACGCCAACCGGACGAGCTCCCAGGAGGAGGAGTTCCTGGACCTCGTCATCGAGATCATCTACCTCGAAAAGGAGCTCGACCGGTTCCGTGCCAGCTTGGAAGTAATGATGGAGTACCACTTCGACCAGCTCCAGAACGGCAACTTCCAGGTCCCCATCCTCATCGTCCGAAAGGTCCAGAATCTTCGGGATTTCCTGGCCGGGCGGGACGCGGCGAAGACGGACCTCCTGGACGCCTTCCTGATGACCATCGTCAGCGAGCGGACCCTGGGGGCCGTCAAAGAGCTCTTCAAGACGTCCTCCGGCGTGGATGTCGGCGCGTTCTTCGGCTACCTCAGGCTCCTGAGGGACCGTGCCCTACCCCTCGCCGCCGAGGTCTACGAGACCTCCCCCGACCCCGAATTCCGGGCGAAGGTCATGGGCTTCGTCCGGGAACTCGACCTGAAGGATCTCGGAACCTTGACCGTCCTGGCCAACGATTCCCGCCCAGACCTCTCGAGCGAGATCATCCGGCACATCGCAGGGAGCCGGGACCCGAAGGCACCTCAATCTCTTGCGGCCTTCCTGGGATTCCAGCACCGGGGCATCAAGCTCGAGGCGATCCACGCCCTGGGGCGCTTCGAGGACGCGATGGCCAACAAGATCCTCGCAGGCTTTCTCAAGGATCCCGACGAGGAACTCCGCGTCCAGGCGGCCCTGCGGCTCAAGTATCTCGGCGACAAGCCCAGGCTCCTCGCCATCATCCTTGAGGCTTCGGAGAGATCGTTCCGGAAGAGGAGCGACGCGGAAAAGCAGGCCATCTTCGACTTCCTCGGGAGGACGCGGACGGATGAGGCCTTCGCGTTCCTGAAGAGGACGCTCGAACGCCGCACCCTCTTCCCTTCGCCGGCCGATATCGCAACGCACCTCTGCGCCGTCCGGGGGCTCGAGAACATGGCTTCTCCCGCAGCCCTCGACGCCCTGCGGCGCGGGTCCCGATCCCGCCTGAAGAAGGTCCGGGAGGCATGCGCGGCGGCCCTGGTCAGGCTGGCCTCGGCACCCGGGGCCGCGAGGAACAAGGAGTCGTGATGAACGGGAACGAACGGCGCGCGGAAGACACGGCGGCCGAGCGCGACCGCAAGGACGCCAAGGCCTTCCAGCGAGCGGCCGTCGACCTGCTCATCCGCTTCCACATCGTCTATAAGATCGCCAAGCTTTACGAGCCTAACAACGAGATGCTCCAGGAACAGGCCCGGCTGATGTTCGAAGCCCTCTCCTCGCTCATCGGGACCGGGGGGCAGGCGGCCTTCTCGGTCCGCCAGGGGTCGCTCTTCATGAACGGGCTCCGCATCAAGTTCGTCCTCCAGAACTACTCCATCTTCAAGTTCGTCCTGGAGGAATTCCGGAAGAGGGAGATCGGCGGGATCCGGTTCCGCGAGGGGCTGGCCCTGGACGGGCTCGTCCGATTCATGGCCGTGCTCGCCAAGAAGGAGAAGAAGGCCCATACGACCTTCCAAGAGCTGGCCGCCGAGGTCGCGGAGGCCGGGATCGACGGCGTCGATCTGGAGAAGGTCGTACCGAACGAGACCTTTCCGAGCGCGGAAAAGAATACGTCCAATCTCTACTTCCTGAGCATCTACCACCTGAAGGAGACCTTCGCCAAGGACCAGCGCGACGAGAAGCTGAAGCTGACGACGACCCGCCGCCTCATGCAGTCCATCTTCAACCACATCGTCGATAACGAGGCCTTCGTCTACGGCCTGACCAACATCAAGAATTACGATGAGTACACCCTGAACCACTCCGTCAACGTCTGCATGCTCTCCATCGCCCTGGGCCGCAGGCTCGGCCTCAACCGCGGCGAGCTCGTCGATCTGGGGATGGCCGCCTTCTTTCATGACCTGGGGAAGCTCGACACCCCCCTGGAGATCCTCAACAAGCCCGCCCGCCTGAGCGACGAGGAGCGGGAGATCATGGAAATGCACCCCACCCAGGGGGCGGAGAAGCTCCTCCAGCTCAAAGAGTTCAGACGCCTCCCCCTCCGGGCCATCCACGTCGCCCTGGAGCACCACATCAAGGAGGACGACACGGGCTATCCCCACACCTTCAAGAAGCAAACGGCCAACCTTTTCAGCAAGATCGTCAAGGTCGTCGATTACTTCGACGCCGTCACGACCAAGAGGGTCTACCGGAAGAAGGTCTTCACCCGGGCCGAAGCCCTGGGCCTGATGATGGAGCACATCGGGACCGAGTTCAACCCGGTCCTCCTCAAGGCCTTTGTCAGCATGATGGGCGCCTACCCCATCGGCACGGTGGTCTACCTGGACACCGGGGAAATCGGGATCGTCTTCAACACAAACCCCGACCCCGTCCACGTCCTCAGACCGAGGATCAAACTCATCACCGACCGTGAGGGCAACCGCATCGACGGGGAGATGGCCGACCTCTCCGAAAAGGGCCCGGCCACGGACCGGTTCGCGCGGAGTATCCTCCGGCCCCTCGACCCCGACAAGTACCGCATCAACGTCTCGGACTACTTCCTGGCCCAAGCCCGATAGGGAGTCAGGTCTCAAGGCCCCCGCGTCATTGCGGGCGAACCGAAGCAATCTCAGGAGATTGCCGCGTCGCAAGGCTCCTCGCAATGACAGGGATGCCATGACTTGACCCCATTCACCTGGTTGACACCGGGCGCGTTACAGGTATAATTATTGGCTTCCATGAACCTCTTCAAGAAAAGAAAGAAAGAGCGCGCCTGCGTCATCGGGCTGGACGGCGTCCCCCATTCCATGCTCCTCGACCTGGCCGTGAAAGGCGTCATGCCGGCCACGGCCGGCCTCCTCGCATCGGGGCATCTGCACCGGATGCGGGCCAGCCTGCCGGAGATCTCGGCGGTCTCTTGGACCGATTTCATGACCGGGACGAACTCCGGGACGCACGGCATCTTCGGTTTCACCGACTTCAAGCCGGGCTCCTACGAGCTCCGCTTCCCCAACTTCGGCGACCTTAAGGCGAAGACCTTTTGGGACACACTGGGGTCCATGGGCCGAAAGAGCGTCATCATCAACCAACCGTCGACCTACCCCGCCCGCCGGATCGACGGCGTGCTCGTCTCGGGCTTCGTCGCCCTCGACATGGCCCGGGCCGTCCAGCCCCTCTCCTACCGGGCGGCCCTCGACAAGATGGGCTATCGCATCGACATCGATACCGTGAAGTCCCGCGAAGATTCCGGATTCTTCTGGCAGGAGCTCGACCGGACGACGTCCGGCCGGGAGAAGGCCCTGGAATTCTTCTGGGGCGAGGAATGGGATTATTTCGAGCTCGTCGTCACCGGGACCGACCGGCTCCACCATTTCCTCTGGAACGCCTACGAGGATACGGGCGACACCCATCACAAAGCTTTCCTCGACTATTATCGAAGAATCGACGGGATCATCGCCAGGGCGTCGGCCGCCTTCCGGAAGCTGACGGGCGGAGACGAGGGCTTCCATCTGATGTCCGACCACGGCTTCACCGGCATCGTCCAGGAGGTCTACCTCAATGCCTGGCTGGAGCGGGAGGGCTATCTGGCCTTCGTCAACCCGTCGCCGAAGGGCCTCGAGGACGTGATGCCCGGGACGAAAGCCTTCGCCCTTGACCCCAACCGCATCTATCTGAACTTGAAAGGGAAGTTCCCCTCCGGCTCGGTGGATGCCTCTGAAAAGAAATCGCTCGTCGATGAGATCGCCGGGAAGATCGAAAGGCTCGAATATGAAGGCCGGAAGGTCGTCCGAAAGGTCTTCCGGGCCGAGGACGTCTATTCCGGCCCGCTCGTCCCCCAGGGACCCGACCTCATCGTCGTCGGCGAATACGGGTTCGATATGAAGGGCTCCGTCAAGAAGAAAGAGGTCTTCGGCCGCTCGAACCTCCAGGGCATGCATACCTGGGACGACGCCATGTTCTGGTCCGCCTCCGAGGAGGGCGCGGACCTGGCCATCTCGGACCTCGCCCCGATCATCCTGAAGAATTTCCCGAGAACACCATGACGCCAAGAACACCCCGACGCCTCAAGGTCCTGGCCCTGCTCTTCGTCTTCGCCTCGGTTCCGCTCGCGGCCTACGTCGGGCCGGGGGCGGGATTCGCGTTCCTCTCCTCCTTCCTGGTCCTCTTCGTGACCTTTTTCCTCGCCGTCTTTTCTTTCTTATCCTGGCCCTTCCGCTTCCTCTGGCGGGCCGTCCGCGGCCGAAAGGCCTACAAGGCCAGCCGGGTCAACAAGATCGTCATCCTCGGCCTCGACGGCATGGAGCCCACCCTGGCCGACAAGTTCATGGCCGAAGGCAAGCTCCCGAACCTCGCGAAGCTCAGAAAGGACGGCTTCTACGGCCGGCTCCGGACCACCGTGCCTTCGATATCCCCGGTCGCCTGGTCGTCCTTCATGACCGGCTCCGAGCCGTCCAAGCACAACATCTTCGACTTCCTGAGCCGCAACCCCCGGACGTACCTCCCGGACCTCTCCTCGGCGCGCATCGGAAATCCCAAGCGCGTCCTGTCTCTCGGCAAGTACAACATCCCCCTGTCGAAGCCGGAAATCCGGGGCATGCGCAAGAGCGTCACGTTCTGGAAGATCCTGGGCGAAAAGGGCGTCTTCAGCACGATCCTCCGGGTCCCGATCACCTTCCCGCCGGAGAAGTTCAGGGGGCACCTCCTCTCCGGGATGTGCGCCCCCGACCTCAAGGGAAGCCAGGGGACGTTCTCCTTCTATACGACCGACGAGAGCCGGACCGACCGGAAAGAAGGCGGGATGAACATCCCGGTCGTCCTCAAGGACGGCCGGGTCGAAACGTACCTCTCGGGCCCGGAGAACTCGCTCCTCAAGAAGGGCGGCGAGGTCCGCCTTCCCTTGACGGTCGCGGTCGATCCCAAAGGGGACGGCGTCACGATCGACGTCTCGGGCCAGAAGATCCCGCTCAGGACGGGGACGTTCTCCCCCTGGGTCCGAATCGCATTCAAGCCGGGCCTGGGGATCAAGATCCAGGCCGTCTGCCGGTTCTACGTATCGAGGATCAAGCCCCATTTCGAGATGTACGTCACACCCCTCAACATCGACCCGGAAAAGCCGGCCCTGCCGATCTCCTATCCGTTCTATTATTCCGTTTACCTCGCCAAGCTCCTGGGCAGCTTCATCACCCTGGGCGAGGCGAACGACACCTGGGCCCTCAACGAGGGCGTGCTCGGCGAGCAGGCGTTCCTGGACCTCACCTACTCCAACCACATGGAGTGGGAGGCGATGCTCTTCAACGCGATGAAGAAAACGAAGAAGGGCCTCGTCTGCTGCGTGTTCGAAACGACCGATAGCATCCAGCACATGTTCCTCCGGTACCTCGACAAGGGCCATCCCGGCGTCCGGGCCGGCCAGAACAAGCTGGGACCGCAGGTCATTGAGGACCTTTACGTCCGCATGGACGACCTCGTGGGCCGGGTGCGGGCGAAGCTCGACGCGAAGAGTGTCCTCGTCGTCATGTCCGACCACGGCTTCAAGTCCTTCCGCCGCGGGGTCAACGTCAACTCCTGGCTTTGGAAGAACGGCTACCTGGCCCTCAAGGACGGGAAGACATCGAGCGGGGAATGGTTCAAGGATGTCGATTGGGACCGGACGAAAGCCTACGGGCTGGGGCTCGGCGGCCTCTACCTAAACATCAAGGGCCGCGAGGCCAAGGGCATCGTCGGCCCGGGGGCCGAGGCCGAAGCGCTCAAGGCCGAGCTCGTCCGGAAGCTCTCCGGCTTCAAGGACGACGCCAAGGGCGCCGTGGCCATCAATCGGATTTACGACACGGCGGCCATCTATTCCGGTCCGTACAAAGGGAATGCCCCCGACCTCATCGTCGGCTACGCCGAAGGCTACCGGGTCTCGTGGGACTCGGTCACAGGGAAAGTGGATGCGACTGTCCTCGAGGACAACGTCAAGGCTTGGGGCGGCGACCATTGCATCGACCCCGAGGTCGTCCCCGGCGTCCTCTTCACGAACATCCCCCTGAAGGAGAAGGACCCGTCCATCATGGATGTGGCCCCAACCGTTCTCGAGCTGTTCGGCGTCAAGCCGCCCGCCCACATGGACGGACACTCGCTCGTCGGGACCGGCGACCCGTTCGCACCGCAAGGAAAGCACCCATGATCGACCGCAGGGAATTCTTGAAGCTCGGCCTCGGGGCGGCGTCCGCCCTCGCCCTCGGTGGGGACGGGGCGCCCGTCATCCGGGCCGTCGGCCGAAAGGCCACGGCCCGCAAGGTCGTTATCCTCGGGTTCGACGGCATGGACCCGCACCTCGTCAAGGTCTGGATGGACGAAGGGAAGCTCCCGGCCTTCCGGAAGCTCGCGGCCGCGGGAGGGTTCAGCCCGCTCAGGACGAGCGTCCCGCCCCAGAGCCCGGTCGCCTGGTCGAACTTCATCGCCGGGACCAACCCGGGCGGCCACGGCATCTTCGATTTCATCCATCGGGACCCGGCGACCTACATTCCGACCTTTTCGGCCTCGGCCACGACCGGGGCGTCGAAGACCGTCCGGATCGGCGGCATCGTCCTCCCCCTCTCCGGGGGCGCGGTGGCCAATCTCCGGAAGGGCAAGGCCTTCTGGCAGACCCTCGAAGAGCACGGCGTCCCCGCGACCATCTTCAAGATCCCATCCAACTACCCTCCGGTCGCGACGAAACAAAGGACCATTTCCGGGATGGGAACGCCCGACATCAAGGGCTATTACGGCCTGTTCAACTATTACACGAACGAGTACCGGGAGATCACGCAGGAGGCCGGGGGCGGCGGCCGCGTCCACGAGGTCTACGTCATCGGCAACCGGGTCGAGGCCCAGCTCCCCGGCCCGACGAACAGCTTTCGCCGGGAAAGCCCCGAGACGCTCGTCGACTTCAAGGTCTTCCTCGACTCCGAGAACCCTGTTGCCAAGATCGTCATCCAGGACCAGGAGTTCATCCTCAAAGAGAAGGAGTGGAGCGGCTGGAAGAAGGTGAGCTTCGGGCTCATCCCCACCCAGAGCGTCGGCGGCATCTGCATGTTCTACCTCAAGGAGGTCCGGCCGAAGTTCAAGCTCTACATCAGCCCGATCAACATCGACCCGGCGAACCCGGCCCTCCCCATCACGACCCCCGAGTCCTACGCCAAGGAGCTTTCGAAGAGGTTCGGGCCGTTCTTCACCAAGGGCCTCCCGGCCGACACGAGCGCCCTGGACAACCTGATCCTGGACGAGGGCGAGTTCCTGGAGCAGGACGATATGGTTCTTCGGGAGAGCTTGGCCATGTACGAGGACGAGCTTCGCAGGTTCGAATCCGGGCTCCTCTTTTATTATTTCTCGAACACCGACCAGCGTCAGCACATGTTCTGGCGCCTCATCGACCCCCAGCACCCGGCCTACGACGCCGGCCTCGCGTCCAAGTACGGGAACGTCATCGAGAATATCTATATCGAGATGGACCGCGTCCTGGCAAGGACGATGGAGCGGACCGGCCCGGACACGACCCTCATCGTCATGTCCGACCACGGCTTCAACCCCTTCCGCCGGGGCTTCAACCTCAATACCTGGCTCAAGGAGAGCGGATACCACAAGCTCGTCGACGAGCGCCGGCAGACGGAGACGTCGCTCTTCGAGAACACGGACTGGTCGCGGAGCCGGGCCTACGGCATCGGCCTCAACGGACTCTACGTCAACCAGCGCGGCCGTGAGAAACAGGGTATCGTCGCCGGGGGGGCGGAGAAAGACAATCTGGTCCGGGAGCTCGCGAAGAAACTCGAAGAGATCGTCGACCCCGCGACCGGCGAGAGGGCGATCCTCAAGGCCTATGTGGCGACGGACATCTATCAGGGGCCCTGCGTGGACCAGGCGCCGGATATCGTCCTGGGATTCAACCGGGGCATCCGCATCTCCTGGCAATCCCCCCTGGGGAGCTTCCCCAAGGAGATCTTCGAGAACAACACCCAGAAATGGAGCGGTGACCATATGTCCGCGGCCGAGGTCATCCCCGGGATCCTCCTGGCGAACCGGGAGATCGTATCGGAAACCCCGGCCCTCTTCGACCTGACGGCCACGATCCTCGAGACGTTCGGGATCGAGCCCACGGCGGGGATGATCGGAAAGAACGTCCTGAAGGGGTAGACAGACGGAGACGGAACGGGAGGACGAAAATGGGAAAGGCGAAAATCAAGATCGAAAAGAGCCTTTACGAAAAGGTCGAAAAGTTCGCGGCGATGTCGGGCTACACCTCACCCGAGGAGTTCATCACCCACCTCCTCGAGAAGGAGATCGCCAAGATCGAGGAAGCCGATTCCGAAGAGGAGATCAAGAAGAAACTGAAAGGGCTGGGGTACATCTCCTGACGCCATGTGGATATTCAACTCGATCCTGAACAAGGTCTTTGACATCCTGTTCCTGCCCGTCCGCGGCCTGGGCCCGTGGGTGGCCATGATCCTCGTCTCCCTGCTGACCTCCTTCCTGATGCTTCTTATCTTCCGGCATACGTCCAACCAGGCCGGGATCAGGAAGGAGAAAAATAGGATCAAGGCCCACCTCCTCGAACTGAGGCTGTTCAAGGACAACATGGGGGTCCAGCTCAAAGCCCAGGGACGCATCCTCCTGGCCAACTTCAAATACGTCGGGCACAACATGAAGCCCATGCTCGTCATGATCGTCCCCGTGCTCCTCATCCTCATCCGGCTGAATCTCTGGTTCGGGTCCGAGTCCCTGAAGCCCGGCGACCCGGTCCTCGTCAAGGTCCGGCTGGCCGAGGGCAAATACCCCTCGGAGGTCCCGGCCGCGCTCGCCGCCTCTACCGAACTCGAGGTCGAGACGCCTCCGCTCCGGATCGAGGATGGGGCTGAGATCGACTGGCGCCTCCGGGCAAAGACCGCGGGCCAGGGAAAGCTTACCCTTACGGTCGGCGGAGAGACCGTCGTCAAGAGCGCTTCCGTCGGCGCGACACGGCTCTCCCCCATCCCCGCCCTCAAGCCGGGACGCAATCTCCTCGACCAGGTTTTCAACCCCGGCGAGGCGCCCCTCCCCTCGAGCTCGGTGGTTCGTTCCGTAGAGGTCCGGTACCCGACGGCCTCCATGTCCCTGTTCGGGATGCACATCCACTGGCTTATCGTCTACTTCGTCCTTTCCATCGTCTTCGGATACGCCTTCAAAGGCCTGTTCAAGGTCGAGATCTAAAGGAGCACCGGTATGAGGATCGAAACCTTCAAGATGGAACGTATGCAGTCCACCTGGGAGAACGCCGTGGACTACAACCTCTCAGAGAGCGGGGTCCACCCCCTGACCCTCGAGGGGTTTCTGAGCCCGGACGAGCTCGACGGACTTAAGCGAATTTCCATCGGCTACACCCAAAGCAACGGGACGGAGGAGCTCCGCGAGCGGATCCGGGCCCTCTATCCCGGGATCGGGTTGGGCGGGGTCCTGGCCACGGCCGGGTCGTCCGAAGCGAACTTCCTGCTGATATGGAGCCTCATCGAGCCCGGCGACGAAGTCGTCTTCGAGCTCCCGAACTACATGCAGATGTGGGGGCTCCTCCGGGGCTTCGGGGCGAACGTCAGGCCGTTCCGCCTTCGCGAGGAGCTGGATTGGCAGCCCGACCTTGACGAGCTCGCGAAGCTCGTCACTCCGAAGACGAAGCTCATCGTACTGACCAACCCCAATAATCCGACGGGTGCCGTCCTAAATGCCGCGTCCATGGCCGCGATCGTTGCCCTAGCCGACAAAGTCGGCGCCTGGATCCTTGCCGACGAGGTCTATCAGGGCGCCGAGCTTTCGGGGGTCCGGACGCCGAGCTTCTTCGGGATGTACGAAAAGGTCCTCGCTGTCAACGGGCTGTCCAAGGCCTACGGCCTGCCCGGGCTAAGGATCGGCTGGATCGCCGGGCCGGACGACATCATCGGGCGGACCTGGCCCTACCACGATTACACGACGATATCCCCGTCCGCATTGAGCGACCGCCTCGCCGCGATCGCCTTGTCCCCCGGGAACCGGGAGCGCATCCTCAGCCGAACCCGGGGCATCCTGAACGCGAACTTCCCCGTCCTCGACCGCTGGCTCAAGGCCCAGGACGGGGTTTTTTCCTACCGACCGCCCCACGCCGGGGCCATCTGCTACGCCCGCTACGCCCTCCGGATCAATTCCACCGAGCTCGTAGAGAAGCTCATCCGCGAAAAGAGCGTCCTCCTCGTCCCGGGCGACCATTTCGAGATGGACGGGTACCTCCGGTTCGGCTACGGGCCCGAGGAGTCCTATCTCCTCGCCGCCCTCGGCCGCGTCGCGGAGACGCTCAGGACCATGAGATAGCTCCGGGTCGTTGCCGCGGCCCGCGGCCGTGGCAACGACTTCAGGCGCAGCCGAGTTATAAATACTTTCTATTCCGAATAAGAAGGAGAGAGAAACATGTCAGCCAGGAAGATCGCAAAACCCCTGATCGCCATCCTCGCCCTCGGCCTCGCCGCCGGGGCTTACGCCCAGCAGACGACGAAGGCCGGTGTCATCAACTCGCAACAGGCCTTCACGACCTCCGCGGAAGGCAAGAAGGCCCAGGCCCAGCTCCTGGACCAGGAGAACAAGATCAAGTCCGATCTCGCCCGCCTGGACACCGAGATCAAGACCCTTGAGACCAAGCTCACGACCCAGCGGATGACGCTTTCGAACGAGGCCGCTCTCCAGATCCAATCCGACCTCGACAAGAAGACGACGGCCCGGAAGCGGCGGGAAGAGGACGGCACCCGGGAAGCCCAACAGTTCCAGATCAGCCTGGTCCAGAGGATCCGGGGCGATATGGTTGTCATCATCGAGGGCTTGGCGAAGGAAAAGGGCCTGGACCTCGTCCTCGACCTCGGCGCCAGCGGGATCGTCTTCTTCAACCCCGCCATGGACATCACCGAGGAGGTCATCCGCAGGTACGACGCGTCCAAGGTGGCGGCGCCCAAGAAGTAGCGCCCTGCAAGGAATCTCTTTCTCAGGACTCGGGGATATCCTTCCGCAGCGCGCGCCGGGCGTTCAATCCCTTCGAATCTTCCTGCCCTCAGAACGGTCCCCACTTCATCAGGACCGGCGGTATCAGCGCGACGAGACTGAACGCGACCAGGATGAGCATAAGCGGCAGGAACCACTTCGCCCACTTCTCCCACGGGATCTTCGCGACGCCTAGGACGCCCATCGTCACCGCCGACGTGGGCAGGATAGGGTTGACAACCTCGCAAAGCTGGAAGGCCAGGACCGTCGTCTGACGGGTGATGCCGACGAGGTCGCTGAGCGGGGACATGACCGGCATGGTCAGCGCCGCCTGGGCGGTCCCCGAATGGACGAAGAAGTTGATGACCGCCTGCATGAGGAACATGATCTGGGCGGTGAGGATCCCCGGGACAGCCGAGATGAACCCGGCGGCCGCCTGCAGGACCGTGTCCAGGACGACGGCCTCGTTGAGGATGATCAGGATGGCCCGGCCTCCGGCAATGATCAGGGCGACGCCGATGAGGTCCGCGGCCCCCGTCACAAAGGTCCTGGCCATGTCCGACGGCCTGATCCCAGCCACGGGCCCGGCGACCAGCCCGATGCCCAGGAACAGGGCCCCAATCTCTTCCATGTACCAGCCCTTGGCCAAGATCCCGTATATGAGGACGATGACCCCGGCGAACAGGATACCCAGCACCGTCTTCTGGGCCGGCCCCCAGAGAAGCTCCTTCGCCCGGATCTCCGAGGACGTGTAGCCCCGCGCCAAGTCGATGTCGTAGACCGGGCTCTTCTTGGGATCCTTCCTGATCTTCTCGGCGTAGATCATGACGAAGACGATGGACAGGACGGTGTTGAGGACCCAGAGGATGAGCCGATAGGTCAGGCCCGAGTAAAGGGGCAGTTCCGAGAATCCCTGGGCGATGCCGACCGTGAAGGGGTTGAAGAAGGCGGCACCGAACCCCGCCGCCGCCCCGACGAACGGGATGGCCACGCCGACGAGGGAGTCGTAGCCGAGCGACAGGGCCAGCGGGATGAAGATGAGGACGAATGGGATGGACTCCTCGGCCATCCCGTAGACCCCTCCCGCCAGCGAGAAGACGACCATCAGGACCGGAATGACGAACTTCTGCGTCTTAGGCTTCCGCGCGAAGAACCAGGACAGCCTCTGGATCCCGGACTCGATGGCCCCGCTCTTGCCCAGAATGGCGAACGTGCCGCCGAAGATGAGAATGATGAAGATGATGAGGGCACCGTCCTGGAAACCGCGGACCGGCGCGATGAGGAGCCACTGAGGCCCGAGCATATGCTTGGGGGTCTCGGTGTAGGTCCCCGGAACGGTCATCAGGCGCGTCTGGCCCTGGACCGTCTTCTCGACGCGCTTAAACTCGCCCGAGGGAACGACGAGGCTCATGACGTAGACCCCGATGACCAGGGCAAAGATCAGGGCCAGCGTGTGCGGGAGCTTGAATCCCGCCGGCTTCCGCGCCGCCATCACCTGGCCTTCTCGAGCAGGATGAGGGTGTTCTGCAGGACGCCGAAGGCGTCCAAAGTCTTCTTGAACTCGTCGTACTGTTCCACCGGGATCTTCCTCCGACGCTTCATTTCTCTCATCGGGACACCTCGAAACACCGGCGATTCTTGATAAGAATATTATGAACGGAACCGGGAGTCAAAACTGCCGTCCGCCCGGCCCGGCCGGAATCATCGACCCGCAAATTCGACCCTGACCCGCACGATCTCGGGGACGCTGCCGGTACGCACGGGCGCGCCCCAGGTGCCGACGCCGCACGAGACGTAGTACTGGGTCTTCCCCTTCCTCAGATAACCCCAGTACTGCTCGTAGATCGCTTTGTTGATGAGGTTGAGGGGGAAGAGCTGGCCGGCATGGGTGTGGCCGGACAGTTGGAGGTCCACGCCGGCTTCCTCGGCCTCCTTCAGCCGGACCGGCTGATGATCGAGGAGGATGACGGGAAGAGCGTGATCGACCCCTGCGCCCTCGAGGATCTCCGAGAGCGCCTTTCGCTTCTCCCCAAACCGGAGGGTGGTCGGGTCTTTGCGCCCGGCAAGGACGAACGCGCCGCCGACGGTGAGGGCCTCGTCTTGGAGGACCCTTACCCCTCCCCTAGCAAGGTATTCCATGTTCTTGGTGAACCCGCCGTAATACTCATGGTTCCCCGGGACGGAAAAGACCCCCAGGGGTGCCTTGATGGAGGTCAGGGCGGAGATCATCTTCTCCTCTTCGGCGAGCGAAACGCTTTCGTCCACGATGTCGCCGGGCAGGAAGACGATGTCCGGTTCGAGCGCGTTGATCCTGGCCACGATGGTCTCGAGCCGCCGGCTCCCCATGATGGTTCCCAGATGGATATCCGAGGCGACGACGGCTTCCAGGCCACCGCGCCCGCCTCCGGCGGGCTTATCGAGCCGGATATCGAGCGTCCGGAGGCGCGGGTGGAGGGCGTTGACGTAGCCCCCGATGAGCCCAAACAGGGAAACGCCCATGACAGCGATGAAAGCGATGAGGCAGATCCTGTGCGGTTCCGCGGTCCATGCCTTCGGGAAGAAGCGGACAGCGCGGTTCGCGAGGCGGAAAATGTCCAGGGCGAGGAGCGCGAAGAACAGGTTCAGCATCAATGCCATGTAGAACGACCCGGAATGGATGAGCGCGTTGGAGAGCAGGCCCCGCGATGGGCCGTTGAAGGCCCGGCCAACCGGATAGGCGAGGACGAGGAGCCCCATGACGGCGAAGAAGACGGCCCGCGCCGCCGGATATCCCGCAAGCGCCTGCCCGCCGCGGCGCAGGATATAAAAATTCGTGCCACCGTAGACGACGAGGACGACGAGCAGGAACACGGCCATGTCCGATCTCCTCATGGAATCCTGTTGAACCAGGCGATCTCTTCCATGGCCTTTCGCTTCGTTTCGGACGGCGGCCGGCTCGCCGCGTACCCCAGGGGGAACAGCGCGACGAGCTTATATTTCCGGGGGATGCGGAGGACTTTGCGGACGCGCCGGGAGTTGAACCAGCCGATCCAGCAGGTCGCGAGGCCCTGCTCCTCCGCCTTGAGGACGAAATGCTCGCCCGCGATGCCGATGTCGATGAGATAGAACTGCGTTCCCTGGATATGCCGGCCGAGCCGGTGGGTCAGAACGTCGAGGGAGGCGAGGACGACGACGAGGACCGGCGCCCGGCCGGCGAACTTCATCATCCCGTGGATCCCGGAGAACGCCTCGCGGGCCAGCTTCTCTTTGATCTCCGGGTCGTCGATCACGAGGAACCTCCACGGCTGGGCGCCCTCGGCCGACGGAGCGAGCCTGGCCGCTTCGAGGCAGGAGAGGATCTTCGCCCTGTCCACGGGGTCGGGCAGGAAGCGGCGGATGCTCCGCCGGGAACGGATGAGCGTGTCAAGGGTCATTGTCATGATCGGATCCTTGTCGGTTCATGGACCTTCAAGGTAATTCGAACGGCCGGGAAAAAGCAAATGAAATTTCGTCTTTCCCGGAACTCCGCGCGTTCTTGCATTCCCCTTCCCTCTTTTGATATAGTTTCCATTAGGACTCGAATAGGAGGACATATCGATGAAAAGATTCGCGGCATTCGGAATCGTCGTTTCTCTCGCCCTTGTCTCCTTCGTCGCCTGCGGCAAAAAGGCCGAAGGGCCCGGGGCCGGAACGGGGGCCCTTCTCAACCTGCTCCCCAAGAACTCCCAAGGCGTCGTCGTCGTCGATTTCCACAGGGCCATCACCATGCAGTTCGCCGACAAGGCCATCAAGGAAGACAAGAACCAGGCGAAATACCAGGAGTTCATCAAGGCAACCGGGATCGACCCTCAAAAGGACATCTACGGTTTAGCGGTCGCCCTCGCCGGCCAATCCGAAGGCGCAGCCATGAAGCAGGAAGCGGCCGTCGTCGTTGCCTTGAAGTATGACAAGGCTCTTCTCCTGGCCATGATGAAGAAGGACGGGGCCGAGATCAAGGAAGAGACCTACGAGGGTGTCGTCGTCTATTCGGGGGTCAAGACCGAGCCCGGAAAGCCCCCCGTCTCCGCCGCATTCCTCGACGCTTCGACCGCCGTGGCCGGAAGCGACGGTATGGTCCGGCAGGTCATCGACGTCTTCGCGAAGAAGGGGGAGAACATCCTGAAGAACGACGGCCTGGCCTCGATCATCAAGACCGCCAACAAGAACGCCTTGGTCTGGTGCGCGTTCGCCATCCCCGAAGAGGCCGCGAAGAAGATCGCCCAGTCCAACCCGATGATGAGCAGTCTCGAGGGAATGAAGGCCATGACCCTGTTCTTCGATTACAGGGACAAGACGTTCCTCATGGAGATCAAGGCCCAGGGCGGCGATCCGACCAAGAACAAGCAGCTGGCCGACATGCTGACCGGCTTCAAGGCTTTGGGGGCCGGAGCCGCTGCCAAAAATCCCGATGTCGGCGAGCTCCTGAACCGGATCGAGGTCTCCTCGGGAACCGATTTCGTCAAGATCGCGGCCGGCCTGCCGGAGGACGTCCTCGAACGGCTCACGAAGTCCGCCGCGCAGAAGGTCGAAGGCATGATAAAGCCCAAGGAAGAGACCAAGCCGGAGGAACCGGCGGAAGTGCCCACGGAAGAGCTGAAAGAAGAATCCGAAGGTTAATCCTCGAACATATACTCTTTCAAGCTGAAGACCAAGCAGGCCAGTCCCAGGAAGACGGCCGTGATCAGGAAGAGGGAGAGGATTGCCAAGGCCGGCCCCGTCGGCTCCAGCCGGAACATCAGGATCGAGTATTTTCCCGGCGAATAGTACGGGAGCAGCGACTTCAGGTAGTGGACGATCGAGAAGCGCTGGGTCGATCCGGGAAAGTACTGGATGACCGTCTCCCAGCCGAATCCGAAGGCCAGCCCGATCAGGATGGATCTCTTCAGGAGCGCGCCAAGGAACGTGAAAAGGGCCATGTAGGCCATCAGCCCGAGGACGAGGACACCGGCGTAACGCAGGAGGGTCGTCCAGGCTGAGAGTTCTCCGAGCCGACGCCCATTCATGACGAGATAGGAAGCCACGAGGCTTAGCCCCACGATCAGGGCCGCGAGGGCCGTGTAGGCGGCATATTTCCCGATTATGATCCCGCTCTTGGAGAGGGGCCTGGTCGTGAGGTAGGGCAGTGTCTTCCCCTCGATCTCCTCCGAACAGACCGACGTCCCGTAGAATAGCGTCAGAATGACCGCCAGGAACTGCAGGTCGTAGATCATGAGGATGTCCTGGAACACGGACATCACGTCGCCCGAGCGGCCGGCGAAGACGATCCGCACCATGACCGCCAGGGCGACCGGGAGCAGGCCGAGTAGGAGGAAAGCCCGGACCTTCCGGGCCCTCCGCCCCAGGAAGAAAAAGAACGCGGCGACCTCGCGAACGGTTCTCAGCATGTCACTTCCCCACCAGGTAATCGAACACGGCCTGGAGGTTGTCGTCCGGCGAGGTGATCTCCTCGACGAGGAAGCCCCCCTCCAGAAGGACGGCGTTGAGCCGGCCGAAGAAGGCGTCCCGGTTGTGGGTTTCGACGACGAGGCCGCAGGCGTCGGCCTCGAAACGCAGGTTCTGGACGTAGGGTTCCTTCACGAACCTGGCCGCCAGGGCCCGGGGGTCGTCGCACTTGAGCGAGATGACGTGGGGATGCGTCTCGATGAGGTCGCGGATGTAATGGATGTCGCCCTGTGCCAGGATCTTCCCTTGGTGAATGAGGATGATCCGCGACGTCATGGCTTCGATCTCCGGCAGGACGTGGCTCGAGACGAGGATGGTCCGCCCCTGGTCCCGGTACCCCTTGACGAGGTGGATGAGCTTTCGCTTTCCTAATGGATCGAGGCCGCTCAAGGGCTCGTCGAGGATGATGATCTCGGGGTCGTGGGCGATAGCCTGAGCGAACCGGATGCGCTGGCGCATGCCCCGGCTGTAGCCGCGAATCCTCCGGTCCTTGTCCGCGGTAAGCTCGACGATGTCCAGAGCCTTCGCTGCCCGGACCCGGGCCTCGTCCCGCGAATAGCCGTAGAAGGACAGGAGCCCCGTCAGAAACTCCCACCCGGTGATCTCTTCGTAGAAAGCGTCCGATTCCGGGCAGAAGCCGATCTTGGCGAATAGCGGATAGGCGTTCCGGACCCGGCGCCCCAGGACCGCAACCTCGCCGATGTTTGGCTTGAGCTGGCCGGTCAGCAGTTTCATGAAGGTCGATTTGCCCGCTCCGTTGGGCCCCAGCAGTCCGGTGATCCCGGGCTCTATGGCCAGCGTGACGTCGCTCAGGCCGAGGACGTTCCCGTACCACTTGGAGAGGTTCCGCGTCTCGATCGTGGGGTTCACCGGACCTCCTCGACGCTCCGCAACCGCCGCCAAAGAACGGCGGCCGAGGTGGCGCAGATCCCGGCCAACACGAGGAATGACAGATATCCGGGATAGGCGAACGGCGGCTTCTGGCCGAACATCATCGCCCCGGCCTGCTGGAGGTTCCCCTTGAGGCTGAAGAGGGCGAAATACGGGTTACGAAAGGTGCCGAACAGGATGTTGTAGAGGATGTCCGAGAACAGGTAGACGCCGAAGATGAGGATGGTCACGTACCTCCGGTTCTTGCTGAGCGCGGACAAGAGGAGCGTGTATGAGGCGAAAAAGAGCGTCAGCAGGGCCGAATACCCGACGATTGACAAAAGGAGCCAAGGATACTCGGCCAGGAACCGGAAACTCCCGGCAAAGATGAGCTTGAAGATGACGAAGAGGAGGCCGGGGACGAGCGTCAGGACGAGGATGAAGAAGAAGACGACCGCGGCCTTGCCCAGCAGGTAGTCCTTTTTCCCGAGGGGCCGGGAAAAATAGAGCTGAAGGGCGTTGTGCTTCAGGTCGTCCGCGACGAGGCCCGAGCCGGCGAAGACGAGGAGCATGACCATCATGAACAGCAGGAAGTCGCTCGTGAAATAGGTCTTGAAGTAGGCCGGGTTGATGGTGATGAACTTCTCCGACCCCTTGAACATGAACTTGAAGTCCTCGAGCCGTTCCGAGATGTAGATCCCGGCCAGGAAGGCGAGGGCGGGGACGAAGGCGAAGGAGAAGAAGAATTTAAACTGCTTCTTCCGGAAGGTCAGCAGGATGCCGGTCCGAGTGATGGGCCACCAGGGGAAGCGGCGCTCCCGGAGCGTCCCGTCCCAGTGGCTATAGCCCCTGTCGCGGATCGTCGCCATCAATCCACCCCCACGGTCCGGGCAAAGAGGTCCTCGAGAGACGTCCGGCTCTTGATGAAGTGCCGGACCTGCGCCCCGGCCGCCGCGGCCGAACGGAAGATCTCCATGCGGTCCTTGTCGGCGGGCATGTAAACCTTGAAGATGCCGTCCTCGGTCCGGTCGACGCGGCATCCCCGGGCCTCGGCCTCGCTCCGGAAAAGGTCTTCGTCTCCCTTGACTCGGACCTCGAACAGGCTGTAGTCGATCGCCCGGAGGTTTTGAAGGCTGCCCTGGGCGGCGACCCGACCCTTGTTCAGGATGACGACGTCAGCGCAGAGGGTCTCTATATCCGCCAGGATGTGCGAAGAGATGAGGACCTGGATGTCCTTGGTCGAGGAGATGTCCCGGATAAGCTCGAGGATCTCCCGGCGGCCGTGCGGATCTAGGTTCGACGTCGGCTCGTCGAGGAAGAGGAGCTTCGGGTCGTGAACGAGGGCCTGGGCCAGCTTCAGCCGCTGCTTCATCCCCGCCGAGTAAGTATCGAGGAGCCGGTACCGCGACTCACCGAGCCCGACGTAGAACAGGACCTCGTGGGCCCTCTTCATCGCCTCCTCCCGGGGCATGCCCGAGAGTTCGCCGAAATAGGACGTGAAGGCAACGGCGTCCATGCCCGCGATGAAGCAGTCGTCCTCGGGCATGTAGCCGATCGACCTGCGGATGAGCGCCCTTTCGGTGCGGATATCGTAGCCGAGGACCCGCCCCTCCCCCTTCGAGGGCGTCAGGAATCCGAGGAGGATGCGGAGGAGCGTGCTCTTGCCGGCGCCGTTCGGCCCCAGGAGCCCGACGGCCCCGCCGTCGAGCTTAAGGCTCACGCCGGCGAGGGCAACGATCCGCCCGTAGCTGAAGTGGATTTCGTTGACTTCCAGGCTCATCTTCATTAATCTTACGGGCACCCTCTTAAGTATTTTACGGGCGCCCTCCTAAAAGGTTCCCCCTCACGCGTCCTCGATACGCGAAGACCTGCTCCCCTTTAGTAAAGGCCTACTCCCCTTTAGTATTAGTATAAGAGGGGTCGGGCTGAGGCTCTCCCCCCTTTGTAAAAGGGGGGCAAGGGGGGATTTGCGTCCCAACGCCGTCGACGAGGGCGCGATAGGCCTTTTCGATGCGGTCCCAGTTCTCCTCCCTGTCGAGGGACCAGAACCGCCCCATCACCGTCACGACCTCCCCCGTCCCAAGCTCCCGGCAAGTCTCCTCGACCTTCTCCACGTAGATGGCTCCGCTTTCCGGCCTCTCCCCCCGCCGGCCGATGAAGGCGTGGACGAAGACGTTCTTCAGTCCGGCGTCCCGGGCCATGCGCAGGAGGGCAAAGAGATGGCGGATGGTGCCGTGCGAGCTGTAATGAGACACGATGCCCATGAGGTGGAGGGCCCGGCCAGTCGCCCGGGCGCATTCCATCGCCCAGACGAAGGCCTCGTTCCGGTAGAATGACCCGCTCTCGACGGCTTTGTCGATCTTGACCCGGTCGAGGAGGACGCGCCGACCGGCCCCGAGGTGGAGGTGCCCGGCCTCAGAATTGCCCACGGTCCCGGCCGGCATGCCTACGGCCTCGCCGAACGAATCGAGGACGGCGTGCGGGAAGACCGACCAGAGGCCACTGAAATGCGGCGTCTCCGCCTCAAGGATCATGTTGCCGAACCGGTCCTCGCGCCTGCCCCAGCCGTCGAGGATGAGAAGCAGGATCTTCCGGCGGGTTCCCATCGGCGCGGGGTCCTCGAGGAGGCTCCGGCCGGTCATTTCTGGAGGGATCGTGACTCCCGCCAAATCGAGGATCGTGGGGGCAACGTCGGCCAGCTCCCCGGCCGCCCTCAGCCGGGCCGTTGCGCCGGCTTCGCCGGAAAGATCGGCTAGGATGAACGGAACCGGATTCTTCGTATGCCCGGTGTTCACGGTCCCGTCCGGGTAGAGCCACTCCTCCACGGTCCCGTGGTCGGCGGTGACGACGAGTACGGCTTTCTCCCGCCTGGAGGCCTCCGTGATCCGTCCGAGGGCCTTGTCCACGGTCCCGATGGCCTCGAGCACGGCCTTCTTGTCCTCGATGTGACCGACGACATCGACGTTGGCGAGGTTGGCGATGACGAGCTTGGAGCCGTCTCCGGCCAGGGCTTTTTCGACTGCGTCGACGACGCCCGCAGCGCTCATGGCCGGAACGGAGGCGTAATCTCCGGTCTGCGGGGACGGGACGACCACCCGTTCCTCTCGGGGAAAGACCGTGTCGCTCTTGCCGTTGAGGAAATAGCCGACGTGGATGGCCTTCTCGGATTCCGAGACTTTGATCACGTCGAATCCGGCGGCCGAGAGGACCTCGATCAGCGTATTCCTGAGGTGCTCTTCGGGCGGGAAGGCGACCTTGACCCGGAGCGACCGCGAGTACTCGATAAGGGTGACGAAATGAAGGTCGAGGCGGCGGACGGGGAAATGCCGGAAGGCGGGGTCGATCAAGCTTTCCGTCAGTTCGACCTCCCGCTCGCCCCGGATGTCATAGAAGATGACGGAGTCGCCGTCGGCGATCTTGCCCACAAGCCGGCCCTCCTTGTCCACGCGGACGATGGGCTCGAGGGCCTCGTCCTCCTGGCCGGCCGCGTAGGCCCGCCGTATGGCCTCGGGAAAGCTCGCAACCATCATGTTCGGGTCCTTTTTCGAGCCTTTACTATAAGAAGCCCATGGAGGTTTGTCAAACCCTCTACTTCCCAGTCCCGGTTTGGGCAAGGCCGGGACCGGGGCTTGTTCGGGGTTAACCCTGAGCCCCGCTTTGCGCTTCGCGTCCCCGCCATGAAAGGCGGGGTAGCGTCGGCGAACGGGTCAAACCCTCCCGGCTCGCGAGTTCTTCCTCCGCCTTCAGACCTCGTCGACTTCCAGCATGCGCTCGATGCGAAAGGTCCGGGCTTCCCGCCGCTTAAAGCAATAGGCCCTCACGCCTTCGAAGGTCTTCCCGCAGTACTCCATCATCTCGATGGTTTCGGGCCGGATGCGGCGCTTCGTTTTGGTGTCGTCGGTTTTCAGATAAACGATGTCCAGCTCACCTTTCCGTAGGATGGCCTTCCGGATGAGCCCTTTCTTGTCCTCGTAGGAGAGCCTCTCATCGGCCTTCCTGTACTGGTACCTGGTCAGGAAACGGATGACCCGGTAGTCCAGCCGAATGTGCTGTCGGCCGACCCTGGTCCGAAGGACAAGACCATGGAAGTTCGTGCAGCGGCTGAGGGCGACGTAGAGCTGTCCGTGGGCGAACGTGCCGCGGCCGATGTCGACGACGACCCGGTCGAAGGTCTTCCCCTGGCTCTTGTGGATCGTGACCGCCCAGGCGAGTTTCAGGGGATACTGGGTGAAGGAGCCCGTCTGTTCCGTGAAGATCCGCTGCGCCTCGGCGTCGTACCGGTACCGGAAGAGCTCCCAGACCCAAGGCTCAACCTCGACCGTCGGGCCGTCCCTGAGCTCGACGAGGATGCGATCGTGGGCTTCCGCCTTCCTGGAGAACCCGGCGATCCGGCCGATGGAACCGTTGACCCACCGGCCCTTCCGATCGTTGGCAACGAGCATGACCTGCGCCCCGGCCTTGAGCTCGAGAATCTCGTCGGTCGGGAGCGACCTCCGCTCGAACTCGCCCTCGAGCTCGCCCTGGCACGTCCACGTCTCCCCGGGCAGGCGGTCGAGCTTCTCTCGGTTCCGGCGGCCGGCCAGGTCGTTGGTACTGGTCAAGGTGATGTAGAAATCCTTGTCGGACGGCGTGAAGAACGGATCGAGCTTCTCGTTGAGGAGGGCGATGTCTTCCGTCGTGACCGACCCGTTCCGGAAGGCGTTGAGGAGGCGGACGAACTCCGCATCGGTCTGGCGGTAGACTTTCTCGAGCTCGACAAGCTCCATGTCGAAGGTCGGCTCGTTGAAGATCTTCGAGGAAAAGAAGTAGGGCGTTTCGTAGCGGCCGGCGAAGATGTCCCTCTCCGACGACGTGACCACCGGGGGGAGCTGGTAGAGGTCGCCGATGAAGATCATCTGCGTCCCGCCGAACCAGGACCGAGGATGCCGCCCGTTGAGCCGCAGAAACTTCTCGATGCAGTCCAGGAGGTCGGCCCGGACCATGGAGATCTCGTCGATGACGACGGCGTCGAGGTTCTTGTAGAGCTCCGCCCCCTCGCCCCGGACCTTCTTGACCTTGTCGAGGGTGATGTCCGGCTTGAACGTGCAGAAGGAGTGGACCGTCTGGCCGCCCACGTTCAGGGCGGCCACCCCGGTCGGCGCCAGGACGGCGATCCGCTTGCCGGTGACGCTCCGGAAATGCTCGAGGAGAGTCGATTTCCCCGTCCCCGCCTTGCCCGTGATGAAGACGTGCCTGTCCGTGCCCTCCATCAGCTCCAAGGCCTTACGGAACTCGTCGTTGATCTCGATCGTGCGCGGACGTTTCATGCTCTCGAGCCTATCCCCGTTCGTCGCTTACAGCGTCTCCCGACCATCTGGGAGAATGCCGCCGCCCTGGAACCCCTGACGTCGAACCTCAAACCTCGACCGTTAATAAGATGACGCCGATATCGGCGGGGAAGTATCATTGTTGCCCGAGCCCCAGCCCGAGCAAAGAGAACGGATCGACTCTGGCATCGTAGATCCTCACGGCCCAATGGAGGTGCGGGCCGGTGGAACGGCCCGTCGAGCCGGCCTTTCCGAGGACGTCGCCCTTTCCGACGTCGGACCCCCGCTTCACCAGGATCTTCGACATGTGGCCGTAGGAGCTGAAGACGCCGAGCCCATGGTCGATGATGACGGTCTTGCCGGAGAGATAGAGATCGCTGGCCAGAACGATCTTGCCGGCGTTCGCGGCCCGGATGGAAGCCCCCAGGGGCGCTGAGATGTCCACCCCGCCGTGGGTCGAACGCGGCTTGTTGTTGTAGATCCGGCGCTGGCCGAAGTTGGGAAAGGCCTTGCCCTCGTGCGGGAGCATGAAGTTTCCGCGGCCCAGCCAGCGGGGCGTATCGCCGGCATACACGGCGGCAAGGAGCTCGGCTTCTCTGGCGATCCGTTCATCGACGGCCTTGGGGGGGACGGCGAAATCCTCCTTGACCCAAAGCTTCTTGCTCGGGAACTCCTTGGCATCGACGACGATATCCTGGTGGAGGACCTCCCGGACCCCGTCCGACCTCTCGACCGTGACCGACAAGGGATAGATTCCCGTAGGAGTTCCCAAGTCGAGGCCGATGAAGACGAGAGCCTCGCCCGCGGCCCCGGAATTGCCGAGCTCGTAGTCCCGGCCGCGAAAATGGAATACCGCCCGGCGGATCCCTTTCCCGTTCTCAAGCGTGGCGACGATGGCCTCGCCGGGCTGGAGGGACCTGTACTTGAGCCCGATGACCGGGCCCTGGGGCGGGTCCTGCCGAGCCGTTGAAAGCACCGCTCCCGCCGCCGCAAAGAGGGCGAACGCGATGACGGCCCCAGATAGACGGATCCTCACGCCGCCTCCGGTCCTCCCTTCCGGAGCACCGCCCCCGGCATGCCTCCAGAATGTTCCCCGTCCCGGATGACGACCTTCCCGTTGACGAGGACGTAAGGGATGCCTTCCGGGTATTGATGAGGGTCAGCCCAGGTGGCCTTGTCGCGAACCTTGTCGGGGTCGAACACGACGATATCCGCGAAATTGCCCGCCCGCAGGACTCCCCTCCTCTCGAAGCCGAACCGCCCGGCCGGCACGGAAGTCGTCTTCCGGACCATTTCCTCGAGGGACAGGAGCCTGTCCTCGCGGACATACTCCCCGAAGGCCCTCGGGAACGCTCCGTACGAGCGCGGGTGGGGCTTGCCTTTGCCCAGGGGGCCGTAGGGCGCCAGGGCCGATCCGTCCGACCCGACGCCGACCAGGGGATGGGCCATGAGCGTCTTGAGGTTGTCCTCGCTCATGCAGAACTGGACCATACCCACACGGCCATTTTCCTCGATGAGGAGGTCTTTCATGAAATCGTAGGGCGCTTTGTTCGATTTCCGAGAAGCTTCGAGGACGCTCGTGCCCTCGAGCCACTTATTCTTCTCCGTGTCGACTTCGGAGATGAGAACTTTGTCCCAGGAACCTGTCTCCTCCTCCTTCTCCTTGATGAAGGCCTTCAACTTGCCCTCGAGGCCGGGGTCCTGAAGCCGGCGAAGGAAGGCTTCCGTCGTCCCCTCCCTCGCCCATAGCGGGAAATAAATGTCCAGGTCGGTCGCCGCCGCGATGTACGGATAACGATCGCAGAAAACGTCCAGGCCCGCGGCCCGGGCCGATTCGATATGCCCGAGGACGGTCCCGAGCTTGGCCCAGTTGCGCGCGTACCCCGTCTTCAGGTGGGAGATCTGGAGGGGAAGGCCTGACTCCCGGGCGATGCGGATGGCCTCGTCCACGGCTTCGACGACGAGATCTTCTTCGTCCCGCATATGGGTGGCGTACATTCCATTGTACGGCACCGCCGCCCGGCAGACATCGATGAGCTCCTCCGTCGAGGAGAAGCCTCCCGGCGCGTATTCGAGCCCGGTCGAGATCCCGAAGGCCCCTCCGGCGCAGCTGTCGGCGACGTGCTTCTTCATGAGGGCAAGCTCGGCAGGCTCCGGCTTCCGGTCCCCGTAACCCATGGCGGCCGCCCGGACGGTCCCTTGGCCGACGAACGACGCGTAATTCAGGGCCGTGCCCGCCTTATCGATCCGGGCATAGAACCCGCGGATATCGCGCCACGAGAGGGACAGACCGTATTCCTTGCTCAGCCGTTTCTCTCTTTCCTCGAACATCCCGTCCGACAGGGGGAACGGCGAGTCGCCGCATTGGCCCGCGACGAGCGTGGTCACGCCCTGACGGATGTCGCTTTCGGCCCTTGGATTGACCAGGATATCGACATCGGCATGGTTGTGGACGTCGATGAAACCGGGCGCGACCACCATCCCTCTGGCAGAAATGACCAAAGCTCCGTGGGAGTACGGGATTCTTCCGATCCGGATGATGGAGTCGCCGACGATCCCGATATCGGCGACGCGCCCGGACGTCCCCAGCCCGTCGATGACGAGTCCGTCCTTGATGACGACATCGTAAGAGGTCTTGGACGCGCATCCCTTGAGCAACAGCCCGCAGCCTCCCGCCGCCAGTCCCGCCGTCTTCATGAAGTCCCTGCGTGATATCTCAGCCATGCCGCTTTCTCCTTCCCGGCTCGCTCCCTATTTTCTGATATTGGGAAGCTCGAGGCCGTAGCCTTTCTTCTTGTCCTCCGCTTTCAGCAGGAACGCGAAAACGAGCGCCGTCATGCCGAACGCCATGAAAATGACCATGGGGATCGTATAGTTGTAGGTCGTGACGGATTGCCCATCCCGCAAGACGGTCCCGGTCACGCAGTACTTGTCGAGGACCCATCCGATCAGGGCCGGGACGGACATCAGGGCGAACGCGTTCTGGACCCAGAAGATCAGCGCATACGCCGTTCCCAGCTGGCGTTCCGGGATGATCTTGGGAACGGACGGCCACATGGCCGAAGGGACGAGGGAGAAGCCGATCCCGAGGACGATCATGAGCCCGATAGCGAGCAGCCAATGGTTGAAGATCGGAACGGCGAACAGCAGATGGACCAGGATGATGAGGAACGATCCGAGGATCATGATGGAAGCGCCCTTGCCTTTGCGATCATACAGGTTGCCAAAGACCGGGGTCAGCAGGATCGTACCGAAAGGAAGGAGCCCCGGGATAGCTCCCGCCCAAGCCTCCGAAACTCCGAACTTGTTGACCATGAAATAGGTGGCGTACTTCAGGAAGGGGAACACGGCAGAGTAGAAAAGCGCGCAGAGGATGGTTATATACCACCACCCCCGGTTCTTGATGATGCTGAAGATGTCGCTCAGCCGGAAGGCTTCCTCGGGCAAGGCGGCCGCGCCGCCTTTGGCGGCGGCGACCGAGGCGTCAAGCCTCCTATCCTTGAACGTAAAGACGAAGAAGCTCAGCAGACCAATGCACAGCATGATCAGACAGATCAGCACGGGCGCCGAGACGCGCCCGAATGCCTTGGCGATGGGCAGCGACGTCGAGAGGGCAAAGGCCGTTCCCAGACGGGCGATAGCCAACTGCAAGCCCATGGCCAGCGCCAATTCGTGGCCCTTGAACCACTTCACGATGATCTTGGAGGTGGTGATGCCCGCCACCTCGACCCCGACGCCGAAGATGGCGTATCCGAGGGCCGCCATCCAGACCTGGGCGGGGAAGGTCCAGAACAGGATGTGCCAGTTCCGTCCATCGAGGGCATGGGTCGTGATGGCCCAATACTTGACGGCGGCTCCCGCGATCATGACGATCGCTGAGGCCAGGCCGGCGAAGCGGGCGCCGAGCTTGTCAAGAATCATCCCTCCGAGGATGAGGAAGAACAGGAAAACGTTGAACCAGCCGTAGGCCCCGGTATACCAGCCATAGTCCGTGCTGCTCCACCGCAGCTGTTTTTCGAGCATGCCCTGGAGCGGCGACATGACGTCGGCCAGAAAATACCCGGCGAACATGGTGACGGAGATCAGCAGGATCGCCGTCCAGCGCGCGGTTTTGGAATCACTGAGGATCCTTTTCACATCATCGATCATCATCACTCTCCTATTAAAGGTCCAAGGTCGGTCCGCTCGAATAGCGACCGGAAGCGCCCGTCATTCTTCACGCTGACTGCGACTATATCGCCGGCATCGGAACGCTGTCAACCCCATGAATGGGGTCATAACATTAGTGACACTTGGGACTTTTGGATTTTCTTCCATCGGCGATAATATTCGTTAGGGGTCAGATAGTCCAGTGTTTCGTGGGGGCGGATGTAGTTGTAGGTGTGCTCCCACTCCTCGATCTGCCGGTTCAGCTCCGCCGTGTCAAGGGCCAGGTCTTCCACCTCGTAGAACTCCTCACGGCTGGTCCGGTTCAACCGTTCCACGCCTCCGTTGATCTCCGGACATTTTGGAGGGTTTACGAACAGGGTGATCTTGAGCCTCCGGCAGGTCTCTTCGAACTGGTCCATGAACTCCGAGCCGCCATCGATCTGGATGGCCTTGATCGGGAACGGAAACTTCGTTTTCAGGTGATGGAGGAAGTCGGCGGCGGCGGTGCTGGTCTGTCGTCTGTAGGCCCGGGACGCGCCGTACTTGGTGGTCATGTCCCAGGCACTGAACTGGAACCGCACTTCTTTGGGGACCAGCCACACCTGAAGCGTGTCTACTTGGACCAGGTCTCCGGGAGCCTCAACCCTGTAGCCCTTAGGCTTCCTGACGGCGTAGCGGGGCTTCCGGCGCCTCCGACGGGCCAACTTGGCCTGTCTCACGTTCTCCGGTTCCACCAAGAGCCCCCGCTCCCGCAGCCTCGCCATCACCCGTCCCACCGTCGAGCCTGACAGCCGGATCCCTTCCCGTTCCAACAGGACCGCCAGCTTCTCCCTCCCCCAACGCGGATAGCGGTCCCTCAGCTCCAGGACCCGGCTCTCCACCGCCCTCGGCGTCTTCCGTAGACGAACCCTATGGGGCCGCCGCGACTCTTCCTCCAGCGTCGTCAGGTCATAGGGATCATACCGGTTCTTCCACCGGTAGAAGGTCTGGGGGCTTATCCCGAAGTACCGGCAGGTCAGCCGGGCGTTACCATGCTCCGCATAATGGTCCATCCACCGGAGCCTCTTGGCGGCTTCCTTGGAGACGGTCCCCTGGCGGACCAG
>CAZPEP010000048.1:0-43825 GCA_964585685.1 uncultured Eubacteriales bacterium
GGGGACTTCATCGTGGCCGAGGCCGACGAGAGCGACCGGTCCTTCCTCTACCTCTCCCCCTTCATCGCCGTCCTGACCAACATCGACGAGGAGCACCTCGACCAGTACAAGGATATCGAGGAGATCCGGTGGACGTTCGTCAACTTTGCCAACAAGGTCCCGTTCTACTGCCCGGTCGTCCTTTGCCTGGACGACGCGAACCTCCAGGGCATTATCCCGGAGATCGAGCGCAAGATCATCACCTACGGGTTCTCGGCCCAGGCCGATTACTTCGCCCGCGATTACCGGTTCGACGCGTTCGCGAGCGAGTCGACGGTCTACCGCAAGGGCGAGCGGCTGGGCCAGCTCCGGCTCAACGTCCCCGGCAAACACAACATCTTGAACGCCATGGCGGCCATCGCCGTGGGCGAGGATCTGGACATCCCGATCGGGACGATCTTCAAGGCCCTCGAGGGCTATACGGGTACGGGCCGGCGCTTCGAGCTGAAGAAGACGGTCCGGGACATCATGCTCGTCGAGGACTACGCCCACCACCCGACCGAGATCCGGGCGACCCTCGAAGCCGCGAAGAGCGGCTGGACGCGTCGCATCGTCGCCGTGTTCCAGCCCCACCGGTACACGCGCCTGTCGCACCTGATGCAGGCGTTCGCGACGGCCTTCAACCGGGCCGACGTCCTCGTCATCACCGAGGTCTATCCCGCGGGAGAGGCCCCGATTCCAGGGGTCTCGGGAAAGGCCCTGCACGATGAGATCCTCCAGTTCGGCCACAAACAGGCCTATTTCGAGCCGGACCTTGCCAAGGTCCCGTCGCTCGTCGCCGGCCTGGCCCAGCCGAACGACATCATCCTCGTCCTAGGGGCGGGCAACATCAATCGGACGGTCCCGCGGATCGCGGAAGCTCTGGAGGCAGGGAAATAGACATGGCGACCCTTCCCTCGAACATCGCCCAGGCCCTCGTCTTCCAGCGGGGCGACGGGGCCCTCAGGGGCCGTCAGGTCCAGAGGCAGGGGGCCCTGCGCTCCAAGCACGTGCTGGGCATGTTCTGCGTCCTGGCCGGGACGTTCTTTGCGTTCGCCCGGGCATACCTCTTCTTCATATCCTGGGACAAGCTGGCCATTCGGAGCGTCGAGGTCGTCTGCACCCGTCCCTCCCTGAAGCGGGAGCTCGAGCGGGCGTTCGCGGGGCACCGGCTCGGCAACATCCTGCTCTGCGACATCGACGGCCTGAGGGCCCAGGTCCGGTCCTTCCCCTGGGTCCGCGAGGCGCGCATCCGGAAGATCTTCCCCTCCGCCTTGCGGGTCGAGATCGAAGAACGCGTGCCCCGGGCCCTCCTCAAGCGATACGTCCTGACCCTCGTCGACAGGGAAGGCGCCGAACTCGGAGCTCCGGGAACGCCGGAGGAAACCGAGCTCCCCGTCTTCGCCGACCGGGACGGCTTCCGGAACGGCCGGGCCGAAAAGCTCCGGCTGGCCTGGGAATGTCTGGACGGCCTCCCGGCCCCGGAACGGGCGGCGGTCTCGCGGCTCGACCTTTCGGACCTGGGGACGGTCGAACTCGTTTTCCGCGACGACTCCGTCCGGATCCGGCTGGGCGACCGGGAGTTCACCGATAAAATCCGTCTGTTCCGGGAGCGCCGGGCGGGGTGGGAAGGCACCCTCGGCGCCCTGGAGACCATCGACCTGCGGTTCGACGACCGCGTCTACGTCACGCTTCGGGGGCCGGAGGGACCGGACGTCCCCGCCGGTCCGGAGAAGGAGGCCGCATAATGGCAAAAAGCACCTACATCGTAGGGATCGACGTCGGGACCAAGAAGGTCGTGGTCCTCATCGGCGAGGTCACCGAGGAGAACAAGGTCGAGATCGTCGGCGTCGGCGCGACGGAATCGCGCGGCCTGCGGAAAGGTGTCGTCGTCAACCTCGATGAAACGACGGCCGCCGTCAAGAAAGCTCAGGAGGAGGCCGAGCTCATGGCCGGCGTCGAGATCGGCTCGGCCTACATCGGCATCTCCGGCGCTCACATCAAGAGCTTCAACTCGCGGGGCGTGGTCGCCGTCTCCGGCAAGAACCGGGAGATCACCCGGGAGGACATCAAGCGCGTCATCGACCAGTCGAAAGCGCTGTCCATTCCGCCGGACCGCGCGATCATCCACATCATCCCCCAGGAGTTCGTCGTCGATGAGCAGGACGGGATCAAGGACCCTCTGGGCATGAGCGGCATCAAGCTCGAGGTCAACGTCCACATCGTGACCTCGGCCGTCACTTCCCTCCAGAATCTCAAGAGCTGCATCCAGAGGGCGGGCGTCGCCACCGAGGAGATCGTCCTCAACCAGATCGCCACGAGCGCCTCCGTTCTGACCCCCGACGAGCGGGAACTGGGCGTCGGGCTCATCGACATCGGGGCCGGGACGACCGAGGTCGCCATCTTCGAGCGCGGCAGCCTCTGGTACTCCTCGACGATCCCCATCGGCGGGGACAACGTCACCAACGACATCGCCGTCGGCCTCAGGACTCCCATCCCGGAGGCCGAGAAGATCAAGAAGCGGAACGGCTGCATCGCCGGCCCGGTCGCCGACGAACAGGAGACGATCGAGGTCCCCTCGGTCGGAAAGGGCCGGAAGCCCCGTATTCTCTCCCGCCAGATCCTGGCCGACATCATCCAGCCGCGGGCGGAGGAGATCTTCCGTCTCGTGGACGCGGACATCAAGAGGATGGGCTACGAGAAATCGCTGAACTCGGGCATCGTGCTGACGGGCGGGACGTCGCTCCTCGAAGGACTGGAAGAGGTCGCCGAGGAGATCTTCGACCTGCCCGTGCGCCGCGGCGACCCGAGCGGCGTCGGCGGGCTGGTCGACCGGGTCGCCACGCCGGACTTCGCGACGGCCGTCGGGCTCGTCCTGTACGGCTATAACAAGGGCCTGGAGCGCGGGTTCTCCAGGGAACGAAAAAAAGGCGCCTGGGCCAGGTTCACCGACTGGTTCAGGGAAGGATAGGAGGAACACATGAGCGAAGAACTTTTGAGCAAGCTGAAATTCCACCTCGTGGAGGAGACCGTCGGGGCCAAGATCAAAGTCATCGGCATTGGCGGCGGCGGCGGGAACGCCGTCAACCGGATGATCGAGTCCGGCATCCAGGGCGTCGAGTTCATAGCCGTCAATACGGACCTTCAGGCCCTGAACAGCAATCGGGCGACGATCAAGATCCCGATCGGGGGCCAGCTGACCCGTGGTCTCGGGTCGGGCGGCCGGCCCGAGACCGGAAAGATGGCCGCCCAGGAGGACACCGAACGGCTCATCGAGAGCCTCCAGGGCGCCGACATGGTCTTTCTGACGGCCGGCCTGGGCGGCGGGACTGGCACCGGCGCGACGCCCATCCTGGCCAACCTGGCCGCGGAGATGGACGTCCTCGTCATCGCCATCGTCACCCTGCCGTTCGAGTTCGAGGGCAAGGTCCGGGCCAAGCAGGCCGCGGAGGGACTCCGGGAGATCAAGAACGTCGTGGACACGGTCATTGCCATCCCCAATGAGCGGCTGCTTCAGACCGTCCAGCTGAACACGTCCATCCAGGACGCCTTCAAGATGGCCGACGACATCCTACGTCAGGCAGCCCAGGGCATCTCCGACCTCATTACCAAGCCGGGCCTCATCAACCTGGATTTCGCCGACGTCAAGTCCATCATGAAGGGCATGGGCATGGCCTTTATGGGCACGGGCATCGCCTCGGGCGACGACCGGGCCGTCGAGGCCGCCCAGAAGGCTATCTCAAGCCCTCTCCTCATCGACACGTCGATCGAGGGCGCGCACGGCGTCCTCATCAACATCACGGGCGGCAAGGACATCACGCTCCACGAGGTCTCTAAGGCCTCACAGCTTATCCACAGCTTGGCCCACCCCGAGGCCAATATCATCTTCGGGACGGTCATCGACCCGGCGATGAAGGAAATGGTCAAGGTCACGGTTATCGCGACGGGCTTCGAGATGAACGAGCCTCAGATCATCGGAGCGACCGAGGATTTCACGCTGACGCATCGGAGCAAGACGCCCCCCCCGTTCCCGGTCCGGACCGAGACGCCGCCCTATATCTTCGAGCCCAGGGGGGGCAACACGCCGCCCGCCTGGGAGCCGCCCTCCTGGGAGAACCAGTGGGATAACTTAGAGACCCCGTCCTTCATCCGGCGCGCCAAGCACGCCCCGATAAGAAAATCGTCGCATGATATCAGCTGATTGCGTCGTCTCCGGCTGCCGCCAGCTCGTCACGTGCGCCGGCCCGCTCCCGAAGAGGGGGCCGGCTCTCGGCGACCTCGGTGTCGTCGAGGACGGCTGGATCGCCTCGAACAAAGGGGAGATCGTCTTCGTCGGCTTGGCCGACGCCTTTCGCGAGACGGTCACGGCGGCGCCGGGGGCGAATTGGATCGACGGCCGGGACAGCCTCGCCCTGCCCGGGTTCGTCGACAGCCACACACATCTTCCCTTCGCCGGGAACCGCGAGCACGAGTTCCTGCTCCGGCTCAAGGGCGCGACCTACCAGGAGCTGGCCGCGCAGGGCATGGGCATCCAGACGACGGTCAAGGCGACCCGGGCCGCCACGAAGGACGAACTCGTCTCTCTCTGCAAACAGAGGCTCAACCAGATGCTGCTCACGGGTACGACGACCGTCGAGGCCAAGAGCGGTTACGGTCTCAATTTTGAGGACGAGGTCAAACAGCTTGAGGCCCTGGCGGCGCTCCGCGGGGCGCACCCCGTGGATATCGTCCCTACGTACATGGGCGCCCACGAAATACCGCCGGAGTACAAAGGCCGGAAGGCCGAATACATCGACCTCATCATCGACAAGGTCCTGCCCGAGGTCCGGGCCCGCGGGCTGGCCGAGTTCTTCGACATCTTCTGCGAACCGAACGTCTTCGATCTCGAGGACACGAAGCGCCTGGCCGAGGCCGCCAGGGCGGCCGGGCTGGGCGTCAAGATCCACGCCGACGAGTTCGTACCGCTCGGTGCAACGGAATATGCGGCCGAGTCGGGCGCGATATCAGCCGAACATCTCATCAACGCGACGGACGAAGGCATCCGGAAGATCGCGGCAAGCGGGACGGCGGCCCTCCTCCTGCCGGGCGTCCCGTTCTTCCTGATGCTTGAAAAGAAAGCGCCCGTCCGCAAGCTCATCGAGGCCGGGGCAGCCGTGGCCTTGGCCTCCGACTTCAACCCCGGGAGCTCGATGTTGAGCTCGATGCTCCTCGTCCTCCAGCTCGGGGTCTACACGCTCCGGATGACTATCGAAGAAGCGCTCAACGCCTGCACCGGGAACGCCGCCTATGCCATCGCGCGGCACGGCCGGGTCGGGAGCCTCGAGGTCGGCAAGCGCATGGACCTCCTGATTTGCGACGTCCCGAACTACGCCTCCCTCATCTACCAGCTGGGCGTCAATCCCGTCCGCCACGTCATCAAGGACGGGAAGATCGTCGTCCGGGCGGGCAAGATCCAGCCGCTGTAATTAGCGACATTTACCTGTTTGTCTGTTTTCCAACTAAGCAGGATCCTCCGGAATACAGGCAGGCGTCGCTGAGCGGCCTTTTCTTTGTCCTATATCGCCTGGGCAATCTTCGGCATTAGCTGCTATATCTACATCAAGCTTCGCGGGGTCGGAATCAGGTAAGCCCGGCCGCTCCCTCATTCCTCCGGCTTCCGCCCCTTGATGGTCTGATGCTGGTGCGCCCCCTTCAAGGCGCGGATGAGGAATCCCTCCTGTCCGGGGAACCACACTTCGGATAATAGGTAGTCTGTGACATATTCCGTATACGACGGCTCGAAGTTCCCGACGGCATCGAGGACCACCTGGGGCTCGGCAACCGGCGGCGTCGGCTGGGCCAGCCTTTGGAGGACGGGAAGGATGATCTCGATATTCTTCGCTTCCTGCCGGATCACGAGCTGTCCATCGTCCTTCGACCCGATCCAGTAAATGCCCACCGGGAGCTTCTTGCCGCCCGCTTCGAACTTGTACGGGATCTTGAAGGTTCCCTGGGCCCAAGCCGCGGTTCCGCTCACGATGAGAACCAATGCCAATATCACGACGTGCCGAACGACGCTGCGTTTCATTTCTATTCTCCTTTCCACTCCGGAACCGGTCCGGAGCCGAACGAGGGGGGAAAGGGCTCGATGGCCCTTCCCCCGTCACTTACACGGTGACGTCGGCCGGGTATGCGGGGACGAGCCCCACGGTTTCGGGAATGTTCCCCTTGATAGCTTCTTCCATGGCCATGACGAACGTATCGATCTCCTCGAGAGTCGTATAGACGTTCGGGGAGACGCGGAGGGCCTGGTAATCGAAGACCGAGTTCGGCGGGACTCCCCCGACGAGCGGAACAACGACGATCCGATATTCGTCCATCATGAACTTCGCCAGGGTCCGGACATCGATGCCCTCAATATTGACCGCCGCGACGCCCCATGCCTGCACGGGCTCGCCGAGGTCCGTCAGGATCTTGACGCGAGGATGAGTCTTGAGCGCATCGGCCCAGCGCAGGGTCAGGTAGCGCAGACGCGCCGCCTTGCGCTCCGCGCCGATAGCCTGATGGAAGGCCAGGGCCTCGCCGAGCCCCGCCCGGATCGCCCAGGGGTGCGTCCCGATAGCCTCGAACTTCCGGATGTCGTAGTCCTGCTGTTCCGGGGCCGCCTGCAGGGGCCAGAATTTCGGGATGCTCTCCTTCCGCACGTAGAGACAGCCGTTGCCGATGGGCGCCAACAGCCATTTGTGCAGGCTGACGCCGTACGCGTCGCACTCGAGGTCTCTCAGCTTGAACGGAAAATGCCCCAGGGCATGGGCACCGTCGACGATGGTGACGATGCCTTTCGACCTGGCCAGTCGGGATAGTCGCTGGACGGGAAACAGCTGGCCAGTCAAATTCGTGATATGGGTGAAGTGGAAGACCTTCGTCCGGGGCGTGATGGCCTTCTCGAACATGCTGTAAAGGAAGTCCTGCGGCGACGGGACGGGAAACTGGAGCCGGGTCACAACGATGCCCTCCCGCCGCATTCGCTGATCCCACGTGGTCAGCATGCGCGGGTAGTCCTGCTCAGTCGTGATGACCTCGTCGCCGGCCTTGAGGTCGATCCCGTTCTGGACGATCTGCAGGGATTCGCTGGCGCCGCGGGTCAGTGCCAGCTCCTCAAGATCGCAGCCGAACTCCGCCGCCATCCTCCGGCGGATGGTTTGGATATTGTCGGCGACCTGAGCCTGGTAATGGACCGGCAGCATGTTGATGATGTCCATGTAGCGCCAAACCGCTTCCATGGCGACCCGGGGGGTGGGGCAGGTAAAGCCGTTGTTCAGGTTGATGAGCGTCCGGTCCAGCTTGAAGGCCAGCTGGATCTCCCGCCAGAAGAACTCGTCTCTCGCGACCTCGCCAGGGCTCAGGCCCGCTACCGATTGGACGGCGTCCGTGACACGCTCGAGACCGTTGGCCTTGAGCGCATATGCGGCCATCCCGGAGGAGCCGCATACCTTCAGGAATTCCCGCCGACTCTTCGTTCCTGACCTCATCATGGGCCTCCTCGAAGAACATGGGGGGAATGGCTTTAGTCGAGTTCCGAGCCCCCGTGGGGTGATTGTATTCAGGAGGTCGCCGGATGTCAAAGAAGGCCTGCAGAGCGCCCCCGACAAGGACTAGGGCCCGGCTAGCGCTTTTTGTTCCTCCAGTAGAAATACACCGGAACGCCCAACAGGATGATGACGAGGCCGATGACGGCGTTCCGGAACTCATTGATGAGTGAGTTCAGCGAGATGAAGAGCGCCGCGAGGATGAAGAAGATCGGGGTGAACGGATAGCCCCAGGTCTTGTACGGCCGCGGCATGTCCGGGCGTTTCTTCCGGAGGATGATGACGGCCGCCACCGTCAGCCCGAAGAAGATCCACTGGCCGAAGACGACGTAAGTGAAGAGCTGTTCGAACGTCCCGAAGAAGAGGCTGAGGATGATGCTCCAGACGCTGATGACTATGATCGAGACGTAGGGCGTCAGGTACTTCGGGTGGGCGTCGGCGATCCGTTTGAAGAACAGGCCGTCGCGGGCCATGGCGAAGTAGACGCGGGGTGAGCAGAGGATGTTCTGGTTGGCCGCCCCCATGATGGAGAAGAGTATGACCAAGGCGATAAGCGAGCCGCCGACCGGGCCGGTGACGAGCTTCAGGGCGTCGCTTGCGATGCGGTCGGACTTGGCTATCTCCCCGACCGGGAGAACGTAGAGGTAGGCCAGATTGACGAGGATGTAGACGGCGACGATGGCCAGCGTCCCGAGGAGGATGCCCAGGGGGATGTTGCGTTCCGGCTTCTTGACCTCCCCGGCGCTGTAGGTCGAGGACTCCCAGCCTTTGTACGCCCAGAGCACGGCGACCAGGCCGACCCCGAAAGCCCCCAGAATGCCCGGCGACCCCAGGTTCGGGACGGGAGAGACGAAGTTCGCGGTGCTCCCCTTCCCGAAGACGAAGATGATGCCGGAGACGATGACGAGGGCCGCAGTCTTGATGATCGTCAGGGCGTTCTGGAGGTTGGCCCCGGCCCGGACGCCGGCGATGTTGACGGCGGCCAGGAAGACGATGAAAGCGACCGAGACGGCCTTGATCACGAGGGGGGACATCTTAAAGAAATACGGCAGATAGCGGGACGCGAAGGCCACGGTCAGCGTGGCGATGGCTCCGGAATCGATGATCAGGAAGAGGGTCCAGCCGAAGAGGAACGAGAGGAGCGGCCCGTAGGCTTCGCGGAGGAAGACGTACATGCCGCCCGCCTCGGGCATGGCCGCGCCCAGCTCGGCGAAGGTGAGGGCGCCGAAGAAGCTGAGGAGCCCGCCGAAGACCCAGACCGAGAGCATGAGGAGCGGCGACGGGAGCACCGTGGCGATGGACTTGGGGACGAGGAAGATACCGGAGCCGATGACGCCACCGATGACAATAGCGATGACGTCCCAGAGCCCGAGGACCCGGGGCAAGTTCACGCGGTTGACGTAGGCGTCCACGCGCGGCTTGATCTCAGTTTTCATGGGAACGCCTCCCCTTCAACAGTTCTCTCCGAGCATGGGGAAGATTGTAGCAAGCCTGTCCCAAAAGGGCAACAGCAATCGCGAGCATAAGAAGGTCAGGGGTTCGAGTTTAAGGTCGTGGCTTGGAGCCTAAGTCGTCAGGCCTCTGTAAATCGCGGCCAACCGGTTTTCGGCCTGCAAATGCGCTATGATATCATTAGCCTGCGGAATCAGAAGGCCAAAACAGAACGCATGCTAAAGGTCAGCGAAATACAAGCCAAAGGCGTCCTCAACAAGTCCAAGATCTACGATTATTGCGTCAACTGCTATACGGGATGCCAGCACAAATGCGCCTATTGTTATGCCAGCCTGTTCATGAGGCGATATTCCGGCCACGTCGAGCCGTGGGGCGAGTTCGTGGACGTCAAGATCAACGCCCCCGAGGTCCTGCAAAAGCAGGTCCGCCGGGCGAAAAAGGGCGTCGTCTGGCTGTCTTCCGTCTGCGACGCCTACCAGCCGCTTGAGGCCAAATACAAGCTGACACGTCGATGCCTCGAGATCCTGGCGGAGGCGGAATTCCCGGTCGCGGTCCAATCGAAGTCGGTCCTGCTCCTGCGAGATATCGACATCTTCCAACGCTTCAAGAACATCGAGGTCGGCTTCTCCATCGCTACGGACGATGATCAGGTCGGCCGCCTGTTCGAGCCGGGCGCAACTTTGATTTCGGAACGGCTCGCCGCGCTCGCGGAGCTTAAAAAAGCGAGGATCCGGACCTTCGTTTTCGCCGGTCCCCTTCTCCCCGGAAACCCGGAGGCCCTTGCCGCTGCCCTCGACGGCAAGGCTGGCCGTGTCCTCATCGACCGGATGAATTACCTCGATCAGATCCGTAGCTTCTATATCCGGAACAAACTGGAATACGCGATGACGGACGCCTTCTTCACAGACATGACCCGCCGCCTGGTCGCGGAACTGAAGAAGCGCAACGCGGATTTCGAAGTCGTTTATTGAAGCCTGTTCTTATCGCATCCTATCCATCATCCTGTACTGCACCGCCTCGGAGATGTGTCCCGTGCCGATGTCCGCTTCCCCCGCAAGATCCGCGATGGTCCGCGCCACTTTGAGGACGCGGTCGTAGGCCCGGGCGCTGAAGCCGAGCTTCGCCACAGCCGTCTCCAACAGCTTCTCGGCTTCCTCCCCTATCGCGCAGAACCGCCTGACGTCCCGTGGGCCCATCCGCGCGTTGGAGTAGACCTTGCGCCCCTTGAACCTCGCGAGCTGGATCTCGCGGGCAGCGCTCACGCGCTTTCGGATCACTTCCGAGCTCTCCGCGTCCTCCTTCGACACGATGTCCCGGAACTTGACCTCCGGCACGTCAAGCTGGATGTCGATGCGGTCGAGGAGCGGGCCGGAGATCTTAGAGTAGTACCGGCTCCGCTGGGCCTCCGTGCAGTCGGCCTTCCCGCCGCCCATGCCCTTGAAGACGTCCTCGCACGGATTCATGGCCGCGACGAGCATAAACGAGGCCGGGAACGTCGAGCTCATCGACGACCGGGAGACCGTGATCCGGCCGTCTTCGATGGGCTGGCGCAGGTCCTCGAGGACCCGGCGGCGGAACTCCGGGAGTTCGTCGAGGAAGAGGACTCCGTGATGGGCCAAGCTCACCTCCCCAGGCCGGGGGATGACCCCGCCGCCGACCAGGCCCGCGTCGGTGATCGTGTGGTGCGGGGCGCGGAAGGGGCGCCGGCTCACAGCGCCGGTATCCTGGAGGAGGCCGGCCGCACTGTAAACCTGGGTCACGTCGAGCATCTCCTCGAAGGTCATCAGCGGGAGGATGGTCGAGAGCCGCCTGGCCAACATGGTCTTCCCGGCCCCGGGAGGGCCGACGAGAAGGACGTTATGCCCTCCCGCGGCCGCGACCTCGAGCGCCCTCTTGACGTGTTGTTGGCCCTTGACTTCCTGGAAATCGACGGTGTAGACGGGCGGCATCAAGAGATCCTCGGGCCGGTGGGCGGACGGACGAATATCGGCGGCACCATTGAGAAGTCCGACGACCTGGACGAGGTCGCGGAGACCATAGACGACAAGGCCGGGCACGAGCGCGGCCTCCTTCTCGTTGGCATGCGGGACGACGACGCCCTGGAAACCCAGCCGCCTGACCAGGATGGCGATGGGCAGGACGCCGGGCACCGGTTTGAGCCTCCCGTCCAAGGCCAACTCGCCGACGAAAAGATAATCGCGCAGGCGCTCGGGAGGGAAGATCCCCTGCTGCGCCAGGAAACCCAGAGCGATGGGAAGGTCGAAGGCCGAACCCTCCTTCTTCCTGTCGGCCGGGGCAAGGTTGATGGTGATCTTCCGGGCGGTGATGTCGTAGCCGCAGTTCTTCAGGGCGGCCCGAACGCGTTCCTTGCTTTCCCGGACGGCCGGGTCCGGCAGGCCGACGGTGATGAACTGGGGGAAGCCCAGGGAGATGTCCGCTTCGACCTCGACGGGATAGGCTTCGATCCCCGCGAGCGACGCGCTGGCGATTCTGAACAGCATCGGTCCTCGCTTTAAGGACGGATGCCGCATCAGGAATTCGTCACGCGGAGAGATCGGCACGCCGACGGAAGCGGTTTTTCGCGTCTCGCCCCCTCGCCCCTCCCGCTTTTTGGCCGGACGTTCCTACTTGTCCTTGGTCCCGAATTCCTTGGAGATCTTCTCGAGCTCCTGTTCGATCTCCTTCTGGGACTTCATCTTGATCTTCGTCACCTGGAAGGGGCTGGCCTGGGAGGGGGTGATGAACTCGACGTTCTCCTTCGGCAGCTCTCTCGGCGAGACGGCCTCCGTCGGGAACTCCTCGGGAACCTCGGCCTTGATGAATTCCTTCCGTTTCTCTCCGAGGACCTTCTCCCGGACGACGGGGACCGTCAGCTTGGAGATCTCCCGGAGGCTCTCGAAAACGCCGACGCCGTTGATGGCGGCCGCCTCGACGAAGGGCAGGCGGCGTGGATTGAGGAGGTTATTGAACGTTTCGACGGGAATGAGGTAGTTCAGGTCCCGCTTGTTGTACTGGAAGACGAGCGGGATCTGGTTGAGGTCGATGTTGTGCTCGAGGCAGTTCCTCCGGAGGCCGTCGAAGTTCTCCAGGTTGGCGTCGAGCAGGGGGATCTGGGAGTCGGCGACGAAGATGATGCCGTCGGCGCCCTTGAGGACGCTCTTGCGGGAGGCCTCGTAGAAGGCCTGGCCGGGGACGGTCATCAGCTGGAAGTGGACCTTGAACTCGCCGATGAGGCCCGCCTTGATGGGAAGAAGATCGAAGAAGAAGGTCCGCTCGGTCTCCGTCTCCAGACAGATGAAATCCCCGCGGTACGAGGCGTCCAGCTTGAAAAAGATATACCGGAGATTGGTCGTCTTCCCGCTCAGGCCGGGGCCGTAGTAGACGATCTTGATCGCCAGGTTCTTGGTCGCGTAGTTGACGAACGCCATGCAGAAAAGACCCTTCCCTTCAGTCAATCCTTAACATATCGGCCCTTTTTAGTCAATTCGGAGCCGCGGTTGCCGGGCCGGCCCCGAGCGCATTCTCGAACAGCCTTTCATATTTCTGAATGATCGCAGGCCACACATAGTTGCGGGCCACATAATCATGCCCGTTTCGCCCGAGGGCCCGGCGCAGCCTTTCGTCGGCTTCGAGGAGGGCGAGAATCTCCCCGAACTCGTCCGGGTTTGAGTAGTACAGGCCGCATTTTCCTTCCAGGCAATGGCGTTTGAGGGGGTCGGTCGCCTCCTGGGCCAGGATGGGCGTCCGAACGGCCAGAGATTCGAGCGCGGCCATGCACAGGCTCTCGTAGTGGGACGGGTGGACCGTCGCAAGGGCCGCCGCCATGGCCACGTTCTTGTTCTCCGGGGTGACGAAGCCGAGATAGCGGACGGCGGGGTGGTCGGGAAGCTTCATCAGGAGGTTCCCGACGAGCAGGAGCTCGAGCCCGGGGGACCTCCGATGGTACTTCAGGAAGCTATCCATAAGCTCCTTGCAACCCTTACCCGGCTCGATGCGCCCGGCATAAAGGATATAAGGCGGCCGGACCCGGTATTCCGCGAAGAAACCCGCGGGCGCGGGCGCGTCCGGGAGGTCGATCCCGACGCCGACGACGTCCCCGTATTTGCCCTTGAAAGAAAAATACCGGCTGAGCATCTCCCGCTCGGACTCCGTGTTGAAGACGAAGGCCCGCGGCGTCGCGAAGACCTCCTTCATCATCTCGAGCCGGAGGGCCGGCTCGTCGTGCGCCGTCGGGACGAGGACCGCCTTTTCGGGGGGCACGGCTTTGAGGCCCCAGTAGGTGTTGTAATAAAGATAGGTAAAAAAGATGAACAGGTCGTGGCTCCCCTCCTCCCGGGAGAGAGCCTCGATAAGTCCGGTCGAAAAAGGTCCCTGGCGTTCCATCCATTCCCTTTCGTCGTCCGGCGCATGAGGATTGTGGAATATTCGGTCGGAGAATTCGTTGAAGGACTCGATGTCCCGGGTCTTTGCGACCGGAAAGCGCCGGATCAGCACGCCGTTGAGCACCGTTTCTCCGCCCCGATATTCGTTCCGCCAGGTGATATAGTCCTTCGCGCAGGTGGTATAGACGGTGACGTCGTGCCCGGCGACAGCGAGCCGTTCCGCGACGAGGCGGCAGTGGAGCTCCGAGCCCCCCATGACCTCCTTCCCGTAGCGCTGGACGATGAACGCGATCCTCCGTTTCATGGGACGAGCTCCTTGATCTTTCCGAGGAGGAATCCCCCGAGGCCCATCCCGCAGAACCTCTCAAGCCGCCGCCGCTGGCCTTCGACGATCCGCCGCCTGAGCTTCGCGCCGCCGAGCTCATCGCCCGTATCGCCCACGATACGGGCGATGAGCTCGGCGACGCGGTCCGGCCGCTTCGTGCCGACGAGCACGCCCGCCCCGTCCAGGGTGAACGGGACCGCCGCAGCGTCGTAGGCGACGATGGGGAGGTCGAAGACCATGCTCTCGACGAGCGGCAAGCAGAACCCCTCGTGCTCGCTCATCGAGAGGAAGACGTCCGAAACCTTGTACAGGGCAAACATCTCCTCGTCCGGGACATGGCCGGTGAAGACGATCTCCTCGGGCCGGAGGTAAAACTCGTCGGCCATCCGGACGAGGCTCTCGAAGTACTTCGGGAGCGAAGAGGTCTTGCCGACGACTATGAGCCGGACGAGCGGCGAGATGTATTTCCTGTAATAGAAGGCGACCTTGATGAGGTCCTCGATCTTCTTGTTCGGCGCGATTCGGCCGACGAAGAGGATGTTCGTGCGCCCGTCCCGGTAAAGGCCGCCGGCGAAATCGTAGGCGGGAGCGTCGTACTTCCGGAAATCGATGAACAGCGGCAGGACGTCCGTCCGCCGGAAGCCCAGGCCGGCGAGCTCCCTCCGGTTGTACTCGGAATCCGCGAGGGCCAGATCGACCGACGGGACGAGCGAGGCCAGTTCCTCCCGGCCCATGCGGCAGATGCGAGCCATCTCGGCGTTGAACGGGGCGAAGAACCGCTCCGGCGTGATATTGTGATAGATGATGACCTTCCGGCCGGCCTGCCGAACCAGCCCCGCCGTCAGGGGCGACGGAAGGGCGAAATGGAGGATGATGACGTCCCCCTCCCCGGCCGGCGGGAACTCGGCGAACGGCAGGCCCTCCCCCTCGAGCCCCTTGTCCCGGTCCAGGCAGTAAATATCGGAAACGAAACCCTTGGACCGCAGGAAATCCCTCATGCGCAGGGCCGTGTCCCCGATAGCGTCCCCGCGATGGAAGGCCGGGACCAGCTGATCGACCCTCATTGTTCCGCCACCTTCGCGACGTGGTCGAGCAGGATGCGGGTCACGTTCGCGCGATCGTACTTCTCGAGGGCCTTGAGCTGTCCTTCGACGATCTTCCGCCGGAGCCCCGCGTCCTTTTCCAGACGGTCGATGAGGGCGGCCGTCCGGAGGAAGTCCCTCTCGCGGAGCAGGATGCCGCCGCCGTTCATCGTCTCCTCGACGGCGCCGGCCGCGAGGGCGACGACGGGGACTTTCATGTGGAAGGCCTCGAGCAGGGGGACGCCGAATCCCTCGTGGGCGCTGAAGCTCAAGTAACACCGCGCGAGCCGGTAATAGGTCACGAGCTCGTCGAAGTCCACATGTCCGGTGATGTGGATGTCCGGGAGCGCCAACCGGCCGATGAGGTCCTCGAGCGAGGCCCGGTAGCGCTCGATGCCCCGGTCGTCGCCCGCCAGGAGGAGCTGGGAATTCGGGTTGAACCGCGTCTTGTAGAAATGGAACGTCCGGATGACATCCTCGAACTTCTTGTTCGGGATGACCCGGCCGACGAAAAGAAGCGTCGTCTTGCCGTTATCATAGATGTCCCGGACGACGGGGTCGCCGGGGACGTCGAACCTCGCGAGGTCGGCCAGGATGGGCAGGACGCCCGTCGGGGCGAACCCCGCCCGCTCGAGCTCCTGCCGGTTGAACTCGGAGTCCCCGAGGGCCAGGCCCACCTTGCCCGCGAAGAGGCGCATCTCGAGGCGCCCCTTGTAGCATTCCCGAGTCAGGATGCGGTGGAAGTCGAGGAAGAATTCGTAGGGCGTGATATTGTGGTAGATCATGATCTTCCGGTCCGGGATGCGGGAGAAGAGTTTCGAGACCGGCGAGCCGATGGAGAAATGGAAGATGACGACGTTCCGCGGCGAGCTGAGCTTCGCGTATTCGCGGTAGTCGCGGGCGAGGCCCGCCATTTTCGGATCGATGAACCGGACGAAGATCTCCGAGCTGTGGCCCTCGGCCCGGAGGACCTTGCGGATCTCTATCATCTCGTCCGAGATGGCGTCGCCGTACGTGAGCGACGTGGCGAACTGATGGACGTACACGGCCTCACTCCCCTCCCAGGCTGCCGATGAGTTTCAGATACTTGTCCTCGATATGCTCCCAGGCGTAGTTGGCTTCATAATATTTCCGGCCGTTGGCGCCCAAAGCCCGCCGCAATTCGGGCGCGTCGAGAAGGAGGGCCAGGGCTTCCCTAAACTCCCCGTAGTCCTCATAGAACAGCCCCGCGTTGCTTCTCAGGCACTGGCCCCGGAGGACTTCGCAGAGGGCGTTGGCCAGGACGGGCTTCCTCATCGCCCAGGCCTCGAGCGTGACCATGCTCAAGCTCTCGAAGAAGGACGGCATGACGAGGGCGAGGGCCCCGTCGAGCGCGTCGAACTTGTCCTGTTCCGGGAGGAACCCCAGGGGAATGATGTCGGGATGGGCGGGGATCGGAAGGACCGAGCTTCCGATGAGGACGAGACGGACCGGGGAGCCGGTCTCGCTCTTAAAACGGAGAAAGTTCCGGAAGAGATCGGGGCATCCCTTGTTCTCGTCGATGCGTCCGACATAGAGGATATAGTCGCCCTCGACACCGTGCTCCGCGCGAAACCTCGCCCCCGAGGAGGCTGCCGGGAGCTCGATGCCGACGCCGACGACATCGCCAGGGACGCCGGAGTTCCCGGAGGCGCGATTGATCATGTCCCGCTCCTCGACGGAGTTGTACACGAACGCGCGGGGCAGGCGGAACAGGTCCCGGAAGATCCGGAGGTGGACGACCGGGTCGCGCTCCGCCGTCGGGACGAGGATGCTTTTTTCCGGGACGGCACGGATGCCCCAATACGAATGGTAATAGCGGTAGCTGAAGAAGATGAAGTGATCGTAGTCCGCCGCGTGCCTCCGGATATACCGGATGAGGCCCGGGGCGCGCGGGCCCTCCTCGTCGAGCCAGCGGAGCTCATCCGCCACGCTGTGCTCGTTCCCGAAGACGCGCTCCTGGACGCGGCCGAACCTCTCGGGACTGCGCCGGCGGGTCACGCCGAACCGCCGGACCGGGACGCCGTTGACGACCTCGCGCCCGCGATGATAGTGGTTCTTCCAGGTGATGTAATCGTCCGCCCTCGTCGTCAGCACCTCGACGTCGCCGTGCCGGCTCATATGCTCGGCGATCCAACGGCAGTGGAGCTCGGCCCCTCCGTTGATCGCGGCGCCGTAGCGCTGAACGACGAAGGCAAGCTTCATTCGAAGACCTTTTTTTCGATGGCCTTCTCGCGCTTTCCGACCGTTTCGAGCTCTTTCTCGAGGACCCGGACCTTGCTCTTCAGGGCCTCCTCCTCGACCTTGAGCTTGGTCAGCTCGAGGACGAGGTTGTGCGACAGGTTGTGGAGAAGCTTGACCGTCTCCCGAGTCGTCGCGAGCCGAGCCAGGAGATCCCCCCGCTCCATATCGAGCCGGATGATGAGCTCCTCCCGGGCCTTCTCGAGACGGGTCGCCGTCTCGTCGAGCCTGACGTTGACCTCGTAGTTCATGCGGAACTTGAACCCGTCGTAAAGCGGGATGAGGAACGGGAAATACGGGCGGACCAGGAAACGGACGGTCTTCTTGAGGATGCCCTTCCAGCCGCGGGCGGGCGGCGAGACAACCGGCGCCGCGGGCGGGGTCTCGGGCGCGGGCGGCGGGAGGGCCAGGCCCGCGACCGGAGCTTCGGGCACGGGCAGCCTTTCGGCGACCTTCATCTTGACCTGGGTCATGATATCGGCCACGTCGATGCGGTCGTAGTCGATCCGGTAATCCATGGTGCTCGCCTCCCTCACGGGCCGCTCAGCCCTTCTCCCGGAACAGGTGGTTCTCGTAAACGCTCTGGACGTCCTGGATGTCCGGCAGGGGCTTCAGCCGCATCTCCTCGATCTCGCGGACCTCCTTCTCCGTAAGCAGGTGGTCCCTGATCTTCGCTGCGATCGCGTCCTCGATCTCCGCGGCGAGCTTCTCCTGCTCCGCCTCCGTCAGGCACCCGATCTCGAAGACTCGGCCCATGTTGCTCTCCTTATCCTTCATTCCCGTCATCGGATGTATCCCAGAGCCCTGAGCTTCTCTTTCGTTTCGGCGTCGATCTCGGTCTTTGGGCCCGTCCGCGTCCGGCTCTTGCTCTTGAGCTCGCGCATCAGGGCGACGAGGCGTCCGGCGGCCTGCGTCTTGCGGGCGGCAACGTCCGTCTTCTCCTCAGGGTCCGCCGCGAGATCATAGACCTCCACCTCGGGGACGGTGGGCGGCGGAAAGGCGAAGAACCCGGCCGCGGCCGTATCGTAGGGCCTGTTGAGGATGACCTTCGTCCGGCCGTCCGTGAGGCACGTCCTGGTGGGAACGGAGTTGTTCAGGACCCCGCCTTCGAGATGGGCCAGAACCGCCCGGTCCTTCTTTTCGCGGCCGCGCAGGACATCGAGGAGGCCGCGGCCGTCGAGGTCGAGTTCTCCGACCCTTATCCCGAAAGCTTCCATTACGGTCGGCATGATGTCGACGAGGCGGACGAAGTTCCCTATCCTCTTCCCGCGGTACTTCGATCCCGGGAACTTGACGATCAACGGAACCTTCAGGCTTTCGTCGTAGAGCGAGTGGCCATGCTCCCAACTGCCGTGCTCGTAAAATTCCTCGCCGTGGTCGGAGGTCAGGACGATCATCGTGTCGTCGTAGATGCCCAGAGCTTTGAGCTTCGCCGTCAGGGCGCCGACCAGGACCGCATCGGTGTACCCGATCTCCCCGTCGTAGAGGCCGACGATCGCCCGGCGCTCGGCCTCGGGGAGCGGCTTGAAGATCCCCCGCGGCCCGCCCAGGTGCCCGCCCAGGTCGATCATCTTCAAGGAGGTCGGCGCGTCCTGGAACTTCGTGTCGTACGGGGCCGGCGGAAGGTAGGGGTTGTGGGGCTGGTAGGTGTGAACGAAGAGGAAGAAGTCCCGGTCTTTGTTGGTTTCGATCCAGTCTGCGGCCGCAGCCGAGACCTGTCCGGCCGCGTCGCTCGTCCAAAGCGAAGTCTCCGCCTGCTTATAGACGTCGAACCCCTTGGAGAAGCCGAACACGGGGCTGAGGAACCCTCCGCCCGTGACCGCGGCGCAGAGGAACCCTTCGGCCCTAAGGATATCTGCCAGGGTCGGCCGGCTCTCCTCCATCCGGTCGGTCTCCAGGTTCACGCCGTGCCGGAAACAGGAAAGCGAGGTCAGGAGGGAGACGTGGGAGGGCAGGGTCCACGAGGACGAGGCGTAGGTATCCGAGAAGAGGGCCCCGTCGACGGCCAGGGCGTCGGCGTGCGGGGTCGTATCCTTTCCGTAGCCGTAACAACCGAGGTGGTCGGCCCGGAGAGTGTCGATAGAGATCAGGATGACCCGCCTCGCCCGTTCCCCGGTTCGGATGACCACGGGGTTTGCCCAGAACGCGAACGCTCCCTCGGGTCCTTCGGTAAGGAGCGTGATCCGCGCCTTTCCCCCGGCAGCGGGAAGGGCGACCCGTTCGGGGGCAAGTTTGAGGCCGCGTCCTTCGACGAGCGGTGGCTGTTCGACGGACTTCAGGAATATCGTCTTGCTCCTGTCCGACATCTCGATCCTGACCCGGAACCGAACGCCTTCCTCGGTCGCGGAAAGCTTCTTTCGGACGGCCTCAGAGTTCTCCCCACGGACGACGCCCGCCCCGAACTCGAGGAAAGCGTTCCCGGGAAGGTCGAGGTCGAACGCGTAGGCACTGCCCGGCGGGGCGACGAGCGCGTTCGTGTCGGCCCCCTGAAGGAGGAGCTTCCTCTTCAGGCCGTAGGGGTCTTTAAGGGCGCCGAGATCGAGGAGGGGGCGGTTCTTCTCGTGGAAGTTGACCGGGTCGCCGGGGTCAAGGGTGCCGGAGGCGAACGGGCTGGCCACGACGTTCTTCGCTTCGAGGAGGTCGGCAAGCCGAATGACGCTGAAATCCGTCTCCGGCGCGCGCCGGCAGGAGCCGAACCCGAGGACCGCGGCGAAGATGAGATAAACAACTTTTTTATCAGGCATTTAACGGCTCGTCAGGACATTTTAATCGATTTGCGCCCGAGGTTCAACAGACTTGGGGCCTTAGCCCGTCATGTGGGATCGCCTTCAAAGGACTCAGGGGAGCGGCGATCCTAGGGAGTCCCCGGCATTATCTATTGAATGCTTGCCCGAGTGGTCATAAAATAGTGTCGATGAGCCATACGATCGACTATCGCAAGCGGCCGCGCATTGGAGTCATCGGCGGGGCGCGTCCGGACATGGCCTCACGTGAGGCCGCGTTCCGCGTGGGCGAGCTCGTGGCGAAGGCGGGGGCCGTCCTGGTCTGCGGCGGGCTCGGAGGGGTCATGGAAGCGGCCGCCCTCGGGGCCAAGAGCGCGGGAGGCCTAACGATAGGGATATTGCCCGGCGGCGCGCCGTCCGAAGCGAATCCCTCCATCGACGTCCCCGTCGCCACCGGCATCGGCTATGCCAGGAACGCCATGGTGGTCCTGAACGCCGATGCCCTCATCGCCATCGACGGGGAATTCGGCACCCTCAGCGAGATCGCCTACGGCGTCATCTACGGGAAGACCGTCGTCGGGCTGGGGACGTGGGACATCCGCGGGGTCATCCAGGCCAGGACGCCCGAGGAAGCTGTTCGGCTGGCTCTCGGGGGGAGATCGTGAGCCGCTCCTCACCCTCCGAAGGACCCGCCGCGGATACCGGCGTCATCACCTATAAACTGAAGCTCTCCTACGATGGGACGAATTACCACGGCTGGCAGAGACAGCCCGACCTGAGGACGGTCCAGGGCGCGCTCGAGGACGCGATCTTCAAGGTCACGCGACAGGGAGTCTCCGTGAGCGGCGCCGGCCGGACCGACGCCGGCGTCCACGCCCGGGAACAGGTCGCCGGATTCCGTCTGCGCCCGACGATGGGGAACCGGGAATTTTTCATGGCCCTGAACGCGGTCCTCCCCCGGGATATCCGGGTCGACTCGCTGTCGAAAGCCCCGGCCGGATTCCACCCGAGAAGATCGGCCCGGTCCAAGGTCTACGAATATCGCATCCTGAACGCCCCCCGGGTCGATCCCTTCCGCCTGAGATATGTCCTCCATTGTCCGTACCGGCTGGACCTTCGCGCCATGAGGAAAGCCGCCGCCCTTTTCGAGCGGGAGGCCGACTTCAGCGCGTTCTCCTCGAACCGGGAGCTTCAGCCCGTCCGAACCGTCCTCAGCTCGCGGCTCCGTCGCCGCGGGGACGAGATCGTCTACACGATCATGGCCGACGGCTTCCTGAGATACATGGTGAGGACGATCGTCGGGACCCTGCTCGAGGTCGGGCGGGGGAAGATCCCTCCCGGGAAAGTGGAAGAGCTTTTCCGGGAGAAAGGGCGCACCCTCCACAGCCCGACCGCCTCGGCCCTGGGCCTCTGCCTGATGAAGGTGTCCTACGGGCCGAGGACGAGGCCCATGACGTAAGCGTCCTCGACGGGGTTGGTGTAATACCCCTTCCGGCTTCCGAGGATCTTGAAGCCGAGCTTTTCGTAAAGGCGGGTGGCCGCCGTGTTCGAGACGCGGACCTCCAAGGTGACGAAGACAGCGCCCTTTTCGCGGACCTCTGTCAGGACGAGCCTCATGGAGGCCTCGCCGATCCCCTTCCCCCGGAAATCCGGATGGACGGCGACGTTGTTGATCTGGACCTCGTCCCGGATGTGCCAGTAGATGATGTAGCCGGCCACCCGGCCGTCGGCGGGGCGGACGATGACCATCGGGAAGGAAATCCCCTTGTTCTGGATCTCTCCTCGGAAGGTGGCGTCGCTCCACGGGTTCGAAAAAGACAGGGCCTCGATCTCGTGGACCGCGGGAAGGTCCGCGTCCTTCATCCGCCTCAGATGAAAGAGGGCCGGGCCCAGGGTCTCGACGCTAATGTTTCTCCTCCGCCTGGGACCGCCGGAAATAGAGAGGCTCCACGCCGTCCGCCGGCACCCCCTTCCCCTCTCCCAGCCCTTCGAGCCCGAGGAGCCCCACCTCATGAGCGATAGATAGGGTCCGTGACGGGAAGACCGCGTTCTCCCGCATGTGTGTCACGATCTTTTCGCGATAGACGACGCTCCCCCCGCCGATGAAGGCAATAGTCCGGCCGCCAGGGAGCCGGCAGAAGAAATCGCCGGGATCGTAGGCACCCTGGGAAACGGCCTCGATGAGCCGCCCCGATGCCGTTTCGAAGAGCGCCGCATAGACCTCGCCCTTCTTCGCATCGAGCACTGGGCAAACGAGCGGGGCTCCGGCCAGGGCCAGCTTCAAGGCCAGGGCGCGCAAAGACGATACGGGGACCACGGGCCTCCCGGAGGCGAAGGCCAGCGCTTTGACCGTGCTCAGCCCGATCCGGATGCCCGTGAAAGACCCCGGTCCCACCGCGACCGCGAACGCGTCGACGTGCGCGATCGCGAGGCTCTCGGACCGGAGGAGGTGGTCCACGGCGCCGAGGAGGCGGGCCGAATGGGTCGTGCCGGATTCCCCGGCGATCTCGCCGACGAGGCGGCGGTCCTCGAGGAGCGCCACCGAACCGCTCGAAGTGGTCGTGTCCACGGCGAGGATGCGCATGGCGCTTATGGCTCGGCCTTTACAGCTTGGCGGCAACCGCTCGGCCGACGTCAAGAGTCGACGCCTTGCCCTTCATGTCATAGGTCCGGGCCGAGCCATCCTTGATGACCTCAGCCACGGCCCCCTCGAGGGTCCTGGCCTTGTCCTTCTCTCCGAACCATTCCAGCATCATCCGGGCTGCCAGGATGGTGGCCATGGGGTTGACCTTGTACTGTCCCGCGTACTTCGGCGCGGAGCCATGGGTCGGCTCGAAGACGGCATATTTTTCGCCGATGTTCCCGGAACAGGCGAAACCCAGGCCGCCGACGAGCTGGGCGGCCAGGTCGGAGATGATGTCGCCGAAGAGATTCTCAGCCACCAGGACGTCGTAGTCCTGGGGGTTCTTGACGAGCCACATGCAGATGGCGTCGACATTGGTTTCATAGAACGGGATCTCGGGGTATTCCTTGGCGATCTCGCGGGCGATGCCGAGCATCAGCCCGCCGGTCTCCCGGAGGACGTTGGGCTTCTCAACGATGGTCACCGACCTCCTCTTTTCGGCTCGGGCATACTCAAAGGCCGCCCGGACGATCCGCGAACAGCCCTTCCTCGTCATGATCCTCGTGGACACGGCGATGTCGTCGGCAGGGACGTCCTTGAACGGTTTCATTTTGGGGTGGGTAGCCAGAGCGTCGCGGACGATCTGGGGCAGGGGGTGGAACTCCACACCGGCATACATGCCCTCGGTGTTCTCGCGAAAGATGACCAGGTCGATGCCTTCCTTGTAATTGAGGGGGTTCCCCGGGTAAGCTTTGCACGGCCTAAGGTTGGTATAGAGGTCGAACTCCTGACGGAGGCGGACGATGGGGCTGAAGTAAGTCAGGCCCTTGCCCCGAAGCTCGGGGGCCAGCTCGGTGGCCGCATCCTCCTTGGGCTTGGACGTGATGGCGCCGAATAGGCACGCGTCGGTTTCCTTGAGGAGCTTGACGGTCCGATCCGGGAGGGCATTCCCCTCGCGGCACCAGAAGTCCCAGCCGATGTCGCCATATACATATTCTGCGTTGATGGCCATCTTTCCGAGGACGATCATGGCGGCTTCGACGACGTCCTTTCCGACCCCGTCTCCGGGCAAGACGGCTATCCGGTATTCGGGCATATGAGTCCTCCTCGATTCGTATTAGCGGTCCCTCTATTATGCAATAAATGAAGGGGCTGTCAAGGAACCGCGCAAGCAGCCAAGGAGCGCCTTCGAAGGCGCTCCCAAGGGGAAATCAGCGCGCGGAAATGGAGACAAGGACGCCGAGGGAACGGCCGTCGTCGGAATCGCGGTCCAGCTGATGGGGGACGAAGCTCACGCTATCGCGCACCCATACGCTGTAAATATGCCATTCGCCAAGGCGAAATCCGACCGGGGCGTCGAAATCGGCCGTCGCCGGCGGCCGGTTCCTCCCCGCCCGAACGATCATTCGTTCGGACATCCCGGCCCGGACGTTCGTTTGCCCGGCGACCGGGCTCGAGAGGACCACGCTGATCCGGGAGAGCCGCCGCGGCGCCTTGATGAGGACCGTGGCTCCCCGCCCTCCTTTCGTCCAGAGCCCGCCGGGCTCCACGCCGTGAGTGTTCCCGTCCTGAAGGAGGACCTCGACGACGCCGTCCACCCGGAAGCTGTTATCGAGCCTCACGTTGAAGAAAGCGTAGCCGACCACGGCGAGCGCAAGGCCAAAGACGATCGCCGCATGAACGCCGACGCCAAAGGGATGATAGGGTCCCGCGCCCGCCTTCCTGTTGCGTACGAAGATGAGCGCCGCCGCCACGGCCGCCAGCAACCAGACCGCCGTGGCCGGAGCCTTAAGGGCTTCCCGGTTGGCGAACGACGGGACCCATAGTCTGAGGTCGACGACCGAGTTGCTGAGGGATGTCAGGAGCCTGTTGAACGACCCCGGACCCAAAAGGGCCCCAGAGATATTCTCGTTGTAGAGGAGCCTGGGGTTGCCCAGGCCAGCAAGGGCCACCGCGAACGCAAGCCCCGTCGTCCCGGCCAGGATCGCATTCCGAACCCTGCTTTTATCCGCCGCGAATGCCTCCGCCACGAAAAGGGCCGGGACCCAGACGACCGGAAGCATCAGTCGGCCGGGTGGACAATAGCCGCCCCAGATCCTGACGACGGCGGTCTGCACCCAGTAGACACCGAACAGGATCAGCATCGGGACGGCGGTCCTCCGGTCCCTCTTCCAGAGGATGACGGCTCCGGCGAAGAGCAGGATGTAGGCGGGGGAATGGGGAATGATCCCGAACCTCTGGTCGAACAAGTAGCCGAAGGCGAACCTCAGGACTTCGACGAGGCCCGGACTGGACCTCGTCGCAAAGGCGATATGGCCTGCGGGGATAGCGTTCCCGTAGGCCGCCGTCGGCGAAAAGGTTCCGTAAAGCGTCCAGAAAAAGAAAAGGTACGCGCCGGCCGAAACGGCCGGAATGAGGGACAGGGAAAGGAGCCGCGCCCGGCCGCTGCCCCGGGCGCGCGGAAGGGAAAAAAGGCAAAGGGCGAACAGGACGGCCGAGATCGCAATGTATTTAACCCCGAACCACGGCAGGATGGCGATCCCCGCTCCGGCCAGCCAAAGGATCCCCGCCCGCGGTTCCTTCTCGAGGACGACGAAAAGAAAGATAAGGAGCGCGACAAGGGCTACGGGGACTTCCGGATAAACGAGCTGGGAGAAGTAGATAAGTGGGGAAGTAAAGCTGAACACGGCCCAAGCCAGGAGCGAAGGGCCCTCCCGTCCGGTGATTCTGAGGGCTAAAAGGAAGAACGCTGCGCCAAGAGCGGCGGCAAGGAGGCACATCGTCAGCCTCGAGGTGAAGATGAGGATCCGAGCCCGGAGCGCGGCCTGCCCAGGTCCCGGGGCAAAGGCCTTCCCAGCCAGCTCTCCCGCAAGATAGGACGGAAGCACGAGGACCGATATTCCGGGGAGATGCCGCGAATACTCGTGCTCGGGCCCCTTCCTCCCGGGAAACGCATGGCTCTCGAGCGGACCGGGATAGAAAGCCTTGTATTCCCCATCCCGATATTCGTCGTGGACGTCGATATCGCCATCGGAGATAAGACTCTCGACCGTGAGAAGGTAATGAGGCTCGTCGCCCGAGAAAGGCTGGGGCGGGAGGACCAGGCCGGAGGCCAGGAACGCATAGACCAGAAACGCGACGACGAAGAGCGTCGGGAGCCTTCGTCGCGGGTTCGGCCGGCTCGCCGTCGGCGGGAGGGCTGGGACCGTCCTATGGATGAAAATCCCGAGGAGATAGACCGAGCCCAGGATCGATACCCATGGTAGAACGGGACGGATGTCCCTCAGGAAGACGACAAACTGGAGGAAAACGAGGTCGAGGAGGACGAGCGGCGATAGGCGGACAACAAGGGCCGGGGCAATATCGGAGGGCGCCCGGCCGGTCCTCCGGGCAAGGAGGCGCGCACCCTGGGCCACGAGCCCGGCAAGGACAGCCGCCGCGGCCAGAAAGATGAGGGTGAGGGAAAGGGGACGGCGGAGCGGGTCGATCCTCAGCCAGATGAATGAAGCCGCGGCCAAGGATTCGACGCCTAACAGCGCCGCGCAGAGCGCTCCAAGAGAGGGCTTCTTCGACGGAGCGGCCGGAGGAACGGCGGCCCGTCCCGCGCCGGGGCCGGAAAGAACGTCTAACATGGGCGGCCCTCGTCCGGCCGGTCCGGTTCCGCCGCTTCCTCGAACTCGAGCCTCTTGATCCTGATGAGTGCGCTCTCCGTGAGCTTCCTGTGGCCGCCGACGACATCGGCGACGAGCCCGAAAACGCAGATCAAGGCACCCGCGACCAGGAAGACGGCAGACAGGATCAGCCCGTGGACATGTTCGCCGCCGCGGTCGGCTAACATATGAGCGACGTACCGGGCGAGGGCGAGGACGCCCGGAAGGGCAAAGAGGGCCCCCAGGCTGAAGAACGTCCTTAGGGGCCGGTAGATCGTATAGACCCTGATGATGGTGCCGGCTTGGCTCGCGAGATAGGCGAGGCTGTTCTTCATCAGCTTGGACTTCCGGAGCGGCCGGTTGATCCCGACCGGGACCGAGAGGATCTTGAACTTCATGTGCCCGAGCTGGATGAGACTCTCCAGAGTGTAGGAATAGTCCGTCAAGATGTTCATCCGCAGGGCGGCCTCGCGGGAGAAGGCCCGAAAGCCACTCGTCGTATCGGGGATCCGGATGCCGGACAGGAAGCAAACGAGGGCGCTCCCGTATTTCTGGAGCTTGCGCTTCAGGAACGAGAAATCCCGGTTCCGGTCGTTCTGTCGGTCGCCGACGACCACATCGGCTTTCCCTTCGAGGATGGGCCGGACGAGCGCCGGGATGTCGGAGGCCCGGTACTGGTTGTCGGCGTCGGTGTTGACGATGATGTCCGCCCCCTGGCGCAGGCTCTCCATGATCCCGGCCGAAAAAGCGGCGGCCAGTCCCCGGTGGGCATTGAACGAGAGGACGTGGGGCACGCCGAGCCTGCGGGCGACCCTCGCGGTTCCGTCGTCGGAGCCGTCGTCGATGATCAGGACCTCGATGCGGTCGACGCCCTCCATAGCCCTCGGCAGCTCGTCCAGGGTCACCGGAAGGGTCTTTTCCTCGTTAAAGCAGGGAATCTGGATGATGAGCTTCATGGCGCCTCCGGCCCGAGCAGGAATGCCGGCTTTCGGGAAAATTAAAACACAACTCCCCCCGAATTGCCAGGGCAATATCGGCCCGCGCAGATCCCCGCCCGAAAAAGGGGGCACGAAGAGTCCGTTGCGGCACCGAGCCGGATATGATAATCACTTGGTAACAGGGAGAATTGGAAGCCATGTCGGAATTATTGATCCGGGAAACGACCTCGCTCGACCCAGAGACCCGGCGCCCCTGCCCGGCCCGGGTCATCGAGAAGGACGGGGCGGTCTATCTGGAGAAGTCCCTGGCCTCAGGGAGGACGGAGCGAGTTCTGGCCGAGCCCGACGCCGGGTTCTACCGCCGTTACGCCGATCCCGTGATGACCGGCAGACACGTCATCATGAATCGCTTCTTCTACGTCACATCGCGCTGCAACCTGAGCTGCCCCGTCTGTTTCGAGGGAAAGCGAGACATCGAGGAGCCATCCCTGGATGACCTGAAGAGGGAGCTTCGGACACTGCGCCGCACGCGCATCCTGCTCTGCGGGGCGGAGCCGACCTGCCGGGAGGACCTTCCGGATCTCATCCGGGCCATCAATAAACGCAACACGGCCGTTCTGATGACGAACGGCGTCCGGCTGGCCGACCCGGACTATGCGCACCGCATCCGCGAGGCCGGCCTTAGATATGTGACCCTGGCCGTCAACGGCCTCGACGACGAGGTCTACCTTCGGACGAACGGGCAGGCCCTATTAGACGTCAAGCTGAAAGCCTTGGAGAACCTTGGTCGGGAGGACGTGACGACCTATCTGTCCACGACGATCACCCGGGGCGTCAACGAGGACCAGATTGGGCCCCTAATCGCGCTGGCAAAACGGACCAGGAACGTCGTCCAGGTCCGGTTCCGCGGGATGTCCGAGGTGGGCCGATACATCGAGGGCGGGCAGTTCTTCATGAGCGAGCTCACGAAGATCGTCTGCCGGAACGGCGGCTTCGATTACGACCTCTGGCTCCGACAGCAGGACTTCCTCGACCGGTTGGGCCGTGCGCTCAAGAACGACCATATCCGGCCGCGCCTGTGCGCCATGCGGGCGGAGGTCGACGCGGACGGGGTCCCCCTCGCGTCCGACCGGGACTGGCGGGAATGGGAAAGTGCCGCGCTGGAGAAGCCGAGGCTGGTCGCGGAGCTCATCAGGGTGTGGGGCATCGGTTATACGCTCCGGTTCATCGCGGACTCGATCCGCGGAGGCTACCGATATACCCGACATCCGGGCTTCCTTCGCGTGTCCATCCGGGTCTGGCCGAACCTCGACACCATGGACCTGGACCTCGACCGCCGGTGCACATCCCTTTATCTGAGGAACGGAGAGAGAGAGCCGTTTTGTCTAAGCCAGTGCCTGCGGGACTCATGACCACGGCGCAACGAGGGGCCCCGGGACTTCTCCGCTACGGGGCGCGCCTTCTGCGCTTACGGAACCTGTGGGACAAATTCCTGCACATCGGCGCTTGCGCCGTCTCGCTCGGGGCCCGACCCGGGCCGGTCCGCGCGGATGCGTTCGGGCTGGCCCTCTACCTAGCGGGGGTGTTCTTCCTGCTCGTCGGCGGATACGCCGTCAACGACGTGGCCGATTTTCGCCAGGACCGGATCGCGGGCACGGACGCGCGAGGGCCGGGCCCACGCCGGAGCCACAGCCTGTCCGCTTCGATCGCGGCCCTATCTTTCGGAACGATCCTGATCATGGTGGTGGACGGCGTCCTGCCCCGGACGATCGCGTTCGGAACGATCCTGCTCGGGGTCGAATATTCCCTGCCGCCCCTTCGCTTCAAGGAACGGGGCATCTGGGGCGTCATCGTCGGCGCTTTCGCCCAGAGACCGGCCCTGTTCCTCGTCTGGGCCGCGGCGCTCGGAGTTTGGGACACGCTCACCGCCGTCCTGACGGCCTGGCTGTTCTTCATCGGGATGATCGGGATGCTGGGTCACCAGGTCCTGGATCGCGGGCGCGACCGGGCGGGTCGCGTCCGGACCTTCGTGTTCCGTAAAGGCCCACGGCCCGCCCTGCGGTTGGGAGCCGTCTGCGCGGCCGCCGCGGGCATCGCGACCGTCGCCCCTCTGGTTCTCATGCCCTTCGATCGGGCATGGCCGGCCACCGCCATGCTCCTCGCTATGTTGTCGGTCTCCGCGGGGAAGGCGCTGAAGGCCTCGAGGAAGATTGGCCCGCTCGATTCCGCTTGAGCGGGGAAAGTAAAAAAAAGGGGGAAGGCGGAGTCCCTCCGCTTCCCCCAGGGAGCGTTCGCGGCCGGGCTATTCCAGCCAGACCCTGACGGTCTCGTCCTCCTCGAAGATCTCGATGATGGCCATGGGGCCGACCTTCTTGAGCTCGGTGAGCAGCTGTCCGAAATCGATGTCGGTCTTCCCGTGGTCGAGCTTGAGGTGGTCGTTGTCGGCGCAATTCACAAAGGCCTCGACGAGCGAGAGGGGGAGCGTGACGCGGACCTTGTCCTTGCCGGCCTTGTTGTCGGTGACCAGGACCTTGAACCACTTCACTTCCTTGCCCGGCTCGTAGTTCGGGTTCTCCTTGACCGCTTTCTTGATCGCCTGGATATCGTCGGGGCCTTCCGCCCGGACAAAGCTTCCCAGCGCGAACACGAGGGCGACGATTGCGATCGTCAGGACTGCCAGTTTTTTCATCGTTTTCCTCCTAGTTCTATTCGATCCAGATCCGGATGACGGATCCTTCGTCGTTGATCTCGATGATGCTGCTGCCCGTCTTGGCCAGCTCGTTGATGATCCTGTCCAAGTCATAGCCCTTCCTCCGCATCACGGATTTCTCCTCGTCGGGGATTGCCTGGAGGGCCAGATCTGCCAGGGCCCAGGGAATGTTGATGTCGACCTTCTTCTTTCCCGCCTCGACGACCTGGATCCTCAGGATGCGCGTCTGCGCCTCGCGCCTGTCGTCCCCGACCTCTCGGAGGGCGCCGGGATCGACCCTGAGGAGCGCGATCCTGGCGCGGTCCCTAAGCTCGGGATCCCGTTCGCCCTCGACGATGCCTTTGAGGACGGGGACGGCGCGGCCCGAGACGCTTTTGTCCTTGATATAGCTCAGCTTAAACGCGGCGTAATACCGGACGACCTTGTTCGGGCTCCGTAGCCGGCCCTCGATCGTGGCGAGCTTCGCCCGCTCCCCTTTTTCGTAGAGGCCAAAGGCCAGATCGATGAGGGAGACCTCGGCGTCCTCGAGCAGGCCGGCGTTCCTGTCGCCGGGACGGACGTCCCGGAGGAAGGCGTCGTAAGCTTCGAACGCCTCATAGTCCCTGTCCTTGCGCTCCCCCAGACATTTGGCCCGGTAGAACAGGGCCGGCTCTTTCAGGGAGCTCTCCGGGAATTTCTCCAGGAGACTGTCGAGCTTGGCCTGGGCTGCCTCCCAGTTCTTGTCGAAGATCAGCACCTTGGCCTCTTCGAAAAGCCGCTCGTCGGCCCGGGTCTGGGCAAAGGCTCCCGTCCCGATTGCGCCGAGGAGCGCGATGGCGATGATCATTCTTGGATATTTCACTTTATGCCTCGCTTTCTTCCAACTCTCTCTCGACCAAGTTGATCTTCAGAAGGAGCCGGCTGTCCTCGATGAGGCCCTGGATCCTCCGGATCTCGGCTTCGGGCAGGCCTTCGCCGAGCCGGGAAAGCTCCAGGAACAGGATCTCAATCTGATCGCAGATGGCCTTGGCTTGGCCCATGCGGGAGCCGTCGAGCTGGGTGTTGAGGTATTTCTTCTTGGCCAGGAGGTTCCGGGCCCGTCCCGAGGCCGCAAGGTCCATCCGGCTCCCCGCCTCGCCGGGAGGAGATTGAACGAAATCCATGATCAGGTACTGGCTGTTCCTCAGATAGTCCAGCGTCTCGCGTCGAGCCATCTCGTACTCCGCGCGTTCGATGAACTCGGGGGAGGCAAAGAAGCCGCTTTGGGCCTCCGCCCGCGGGATGGGGCGCCTCATGACGAAGAACATGGCCAGGGCGCCCACGACGAGGCCGAAGGCGGCCCCGGCAAAGACCACCCTCAGGGCGGGACGGCCCGCGGGGAAGAAGAGACCCGAGATCCCCCGGCCCCGGCGTGGCCGCGGTTCGGCCGAAAGGACGTTGTCCACGATCTGCGCCGGCAGGACTTCCCAGTCCACGGAAGCCACGGCTCTTTCCATTTCGTCCTTGATGAGGCCCGCGGCCCCGATGACGCTTTTCATGGCCTCGACCTCCTCCCGGCAGGCCGGGCATCCCTCGAGATGGGACGCCAGCCGCCTCTGCCCCTTCGGGCTCAGGTCCCCGTTCGGGAAGGCCGCCCGGTCCCCGCGAAGTTTCCGGCATGTGTTCATGTCTGCGTCCCCACATATGGCGTAAGCCATTTCCTCAGGTTGCGGACCGCCTTGAAATGGAGGGATTTCGCCGTCCCCAGGGAGATGTTCAAGGCCTCCGAGATCTCGTTGAACTGTAGCTCGTCGACATGGCGGAGGACGAAGACCAGGCGTTGACGGCCGGCGAGGCGGTCGCGGTCCGCATCTCGCCCGCTCCGGACACCGTCGGATCCGGGGAGGCCGGGACCTGGAGCTCGTCCAAGCTCTTCGGGCTCTCGAGCTCACGCCGCCTCCGCGTGTTCTTCCGGTAATGATCGACGCAGAGGTTCTTGGCGATCCGGAGGAGCCAGCCCTGAAAGCTGTTGCCCTCCTTGTAGAGGTCGGCTTTCCGGTAGAACCGGAGGAATGTCTCCTGGACGATGTCCAGGGCATCCTCCCTGTTTCGGAGGATGGAGTAGGCGAGCATAAAGACCTTTCGCTGGTACGTCGCGGCGATCATCATAAAGGCGTCCCTGTCGCCGTCCCGGGCGGCACGGACCAAGGCTTCGATGTTCCCCGGATCGCCCGCTCGTTCCACGTCCATTCCGTTCGCTTCGCTCTTGCCTGTTCTTCGCCCCGTGCCCGGAACGTCATTTCAGCCAGACGAGGACCCGGGCTTTTTCCTCTTCCACCGATGCCAGGAGTCCCCGGCCGTACCGGCCGAGGTCTTTGATGGCGCTCCACTCCAGGTCATATCGATCGCCGGCAGGCCGTCCGTGTTTGTGACCGGAGGCATCCGCCCCTAAGCTCAGACCCGCCTCGACGAGCCACATCGGGATGGAGACGCGAACCAGCTCGCCCTCCTGCTGGTCGTGGACGAGGACGCAGAGCCGGCGGGGCCTTCGGACTTCGCCGCTCCGGATCCCCTCGATCCGGGCGATCTCCGCGTACGCCCTTTCGAATTGGCGGTCGGCATTCCTGACCCCGCTCTCCGAGCGGACGGAAATACAGGCCGTCAGGGAAAGGGCGACGATGGCCAAACCCGCCACCCGGGCCGGAGCGCTTGTGTTCACGTTCATTCTCCTCATGGGGTGTCTCATAGGGTACTACGAAGGGGTTCGGGGAAAGGTTCACCCCAAGTCCACGTAAGAAGGCTACAGTCTAAAGTCCAAGTTCACAGGCCATCTTAGGACGGAAGGCGGGAAACTCCGGACCGGTTGGGGGGCAGGCGCAGACCCGTGCACCTGAGGGAAGGGAACCGATGGGAGGGATGACGGATCAGAACTTGCGGAAGCCGCCTTGTTTGTCGGTGCCGCCGGGGCGCTTGTCCCCGGGCCTGCCGCCGTCGTGGTCGGCCCTGGGCCTGGCATCGTTGATGACGAGCTTGCGGCCGTCGAACTCCGTCCCGTTGAGCTTGGCCTTGGCATCGGCCGCAGATTCGGGGGCGGCCATCTCAACGAAACCGAAACCTCTTCCCTGCAGAATGTTGACCGAGGTCACTTCGCCGAACTGGGAGAACAGCTGTTTGAGATTGTCCTCGGTGGTCTTGTAGTTGAGGTTTCCGACATACAGTTTTTGAGACATGAACAAAGCCTCCTTCATCCCCCGCCGTCGCCCTTCTCGGCTCCGTTCGGGGCGCCCGGACGGCGGAATTGATTTATTCAATCATAAGAAAATGGACAAATCAAGCGATTTTTCTGCTCCTTTCTGGTATCATCGGCCCCGGTGGAGGAACGATGAACAGACGCGCTTCCGTCCTGATTCTTTTCCTGGTCCTCGTCGTCCTGGGGGCCGCCGCCGCCGTCTCCTACTTCTTCCTCGAATGGGGCCGCCCGGCCACGACCGTTCCCCCCCACGCCTATCTGGAGATCAGGCTCTCCGGCGAGATCCGGGAGATCGTCCCGCCGGACTTCTTCCGGGACGTCGTCCTGGGCGTCCGGCCGCTTTCTGTCCACAGCATCTGGATGAACATCCGCAAAGCGAAGGCCGACGACCGGGTCGATGCCATCTTGCTCCGGCTGGATATGCTCGCCTGCAACTGGGCCAAGGCCGCAGAGCTCCGGGACGCAATCCTCGATTTCCGGAAGGCGGGAAAGAAGGTCTACGCGTATATCGAGGAGGCCCCGGACTTCGACAAGGAGTATTACCTGGCCTCCGCCTGCGACCGGATCGTCCTCCACCCCATGGGCTGGCTGGGCGTCAACGGCATCGGCGGTTACGTGCCCTTCTTCAAGAACGCTTTCGAAAGACTTGGCATCCGGGCCGAATTCGAGCACGTCGAGGAGTACAAAACGGCCTACAACCAGTTCACAGAGCCTGGGTTCACTCCCGCCCATAAGGAGATGATGGAATCCCTCTACGGGGACATCTTCGACCAGTACGTCGCCGCCGTGGCCGCCGCCCGGAAAAAGGCCCCGGACGAGGTCCGAGCCCTCATCGACCGCGGCTTCTACCAGGGAGCGGGGGCCCTCGAGGCCGGGCTCGTTGACGACCTCAAGTACGAGGACGAACTCCAGGACATGCTCAAGAGCGGCGGACGGAAGCTCACCCGGATCACCTCGGACGAATATTCCCGCGTCAGCCCCGCAGCCGCGGGGCTCGGGACCGGCCGGAAGGTGGCCGTGATCTACGCCGTCGGGCCCATCCTGAGCGGGGAAAGCCTGCCGGGGAGCATAGGGGGCACCACGCTGGCCCGTTGGATCCGCCAGGCCCGCAAGGATAGAACGATCGCGGCCATCGTCCTCAGGGTGGACAGCCCCGGAGGCTCGTCCGTGGCCTCCGATGTCATCTGGCGAGAAGTCTTCTTGGCGAAAAGGGAGAAGCCGTTCGTCGTTTCGATGTCCGACGTCGCCGGGTCGGGAGGCTATTGGATCTCCATGGCATCCCACAAGATCGTGGCACAGCCGCAAACCCTCACCGGATCCATCGGCGTCCTCGCCGGGAAGTTCGATCTGTCGGGCCTCTACGAAAAGTTCGGCGTGACGGCCGAAAGGGTCGTTTTCGGCAAGGAAGCGGACGTTTACTCGAGTTTCCGCCCCTTCTCCTCCGAGGAAAAGAAGGTCCTGAAAGAAGAGATCCGCCGGACCTACGAGGTGTTCCTGGAAAAAGCCGCGCAGGGCCGCAACATGACTCGGGCGGACGTGGACAAGGTCGGCCGCGGGAGGGTCTGGACGGGAAGGCAGGCCCAGGAGCTCAAGCTCGTGGACGAGCTCGGGGGACTGGCGAAAGCGGTAGAGCTGGCCAAGGGCCTGGCCGGCCTCGGCCGGGACGAGGAGCCGAGACTCGTGATCTGGCCGAAAAAGATGGGGTTTTGGAGCTCGATCGTCGGCCGCAGGACCGCGGGGGCATCCGCCGCCCGGCTTCCGGGAATCGAAGCGGCCGTCCAGGCGCTCCGGCTCGTGGAGAGGACCCGCGTTTGGGCTATCTGCCCAACGGGGATAGGTGTGCCGGGCCTCAACGCCCCTTGAGGACGATGACCTTCTCGTCGGGCTTCATGAGCCAGAGCTTCCGGCGGGCTTCCTCTTCGACAGCCCTCGGATTCACCGTGAGCTCGCGGATCTCCAGTTCGAGCTTGCTCTTCTGCTCTTCGAGCGTCTTGAATTCGGCCTCTAGGGCCCGGAAGGTCTTCCGGGTCCTGACAATATCCATGTAGCCCTTTTTCCCGAAAAAGGACGTTACGAGCATCACGATGACGAAGAATCCCACGCCGGCCTTGAAGAGCTTCCTGCGGACGGAGCGGTCGTTCTTCCCCGGGTCCTCCTTCACGAGACGAACTCCATGCCGCGGCCGAGCAGGTCGTCCAGATCCCTGGCGGACGCCGCCTCGGCAGAGCAGCGGATGACGGGCTCCGTGCCGGAGAATCTCAAGTGGAGCCAGGCGTCATCGGCGAATTCCAGGTTGATCCCGTCCTTGATCTCGACGGCCTCGACCTTCTTCGCGCCCATGGCTGAAGGCGGCCTCTCCATGAACTCCCTCAGCCGGTTTTCCCTCGCCGGAGTCCTCGGGAGGGTCCTCTGCCCGCCGACCAATGTGCCGTATTCCCGGAACATGGCCTTCCGAACCTCTGAAAGGGTCTTGCCCGAGGCGGCGATCATCTCGGAGACCAGGAGGCCGGCGAAGATCCCGTCCTTCTCAGGAAGATGGTCCTTGACGGCGATGCAGGCGCTCTCCTCGCCGCCGAAGATGATCTTCCCCTGAAGGAAGAGGTCCGCCATGTACTTGAAACCCACGGGCGTTTTGTGGATCTCAAGGCCATGCTTACGGGCGATGCGGTCGATGAGCCGGGTCGTGGTGACCGACCGGGCCACCCCCCCCTTCCAGCCTTTAGTGACGACCAGGTAATGGAGGAGCATGGCTAGGATGTCGTTTTGGTGGATGAAATTCCCGGCCTGATCGAGGATCCCGAAACGGTCCCCGTCGGCGTCCGTGGCCACGCCGAGGTCGCATTTCTTGTCCCGGACGAGGCGCTTGAGCTCCCGGAGGTTCTCCTCTGTGCACGAAGGGATGACCCCGCCGAAGTAGGGGTCCACGTAGCCGTGTATCTCCTCGATCGGAACCTCGTTCCTTTCCAGAATCTCGTCAAGGTACTCCCGGCTCGTCCCGAAGAGAAGGTCCACCCCGACCTTGATGCCGGAGCGGCGGATGACGTCGAAATCGATCTTCTCCTGGAGGTATTCCAGATAATCCGCCTGGAGGTCGATCCTAGAGATGTGCTCGGTCCTAGGATAGGCTGGGACGTTCGGGAAGTCCCCGGCGAGCCTCCGGATCTCCTCCTCGATCCGGTCGGTGACATCGGGGAGAGCGGGCGCGCCCGTGTGGGTGTTGAATTTCAGACCGTTGTACTCGGGGGGGTTGAACGAGGCCGTAAAATTGATCCCTCCCTGGCAGCCCCGCTTGATGATCTGATAGGCCTGGGCCTGGGTCGGGGCGTCCCGGTCCGCCAGGAAGACAGTGATCTTGTTTTTAGACAGGACCTTGGCGGCCTCGAGGGCATAACGCTCCGACAGAAATCGGGTGTCGTAGTTGACGACGATCGAGACGGGGTGGTCGGGATACCGCTCGAGGAGGTAATTCGCGGCCGCCTGGACGACGACACGGACGTTATGGAACGTGAATTCCCCGCCCATGACGGCCCGCCAGCCGGAAGTCCCGAACTTGATCATCTTCGCTCAGGCCAAAAGTAGCATACGCGGCCGGGAAAAGCAATAAACACAGGCCTGAATGGGACGCCAAATAAAACGATGGGATCGCCTCCAAAGGACTCGAGGTGCGGCGATCCATCTCGTCAGGTTAAAGTCCTTGGGCTGGGCGCACGGAGACTCGTCCAAGACTCCCTATAGCGAATACTGACTCCCACAACTCCCCCTGACAATCAGGGGGAGAATATGAGGACCGCGTCTCCGACAGAGGTGGAGAGCACGGGCCGGCCCGTTCGGGCCCAATAACCAGCCCACGCCAGGTGAGTTTGAGGATGTCCCCGAGTCCTGAGTAGGCAATCCCCTATTTTTCCGCTTCTCCGGTCATAGGGACAAAGAGGACATCAAGAAGAGCACGAACCGCAATCTTCCCGTTCTTTTTCGTGACGAGCGTCAACGTCTGGGACATGGGCCCTTTTTCGACGGGGATAATGAGGCGGCCCCCCTCCCCGAGCTGTTCGACGAGCGGTGGGGGGACGCGATTCACGGCGCAGGTCACGATGACCGCGTCGAAGGGAGCCTCCTCGGGCCAGCCGAAGAAACCGTCCCCTTCGCGGGCGCGGACCGACCGGTACCCGAGCTTCCGGAGGGTCGCGGCAGCTTCCCGGGCCAGTTCCCCGTCGATCTCCATGGTGAAGACCTTGTCGGTCAGGCAGGCCAGGACGGCGGATTGATACCCGGAGCCTGTGCCGACTTCCAGGACCTTTTCGCCGGGCTTGAGCGCCAGACTCTCGGTCATGAAGGCCACGATGAACGGTTGGGAGATCGTCTGGCGACGGCCTATGGGCAGGGGGTGATCACCGTAGGCCCTCGACCGGGATTGAGCGGGGACGAAAAGATGGCGTGGGACCCGGGACATCGCTTCAAGAATCCGGGCGTCCCGGACCCCACGGGCGGCGATCTGGTCCCGGACCATGGCCTCCTGTTCCTTACGGTAATCTCCTCCCGTCTGCCCCCAGGAAACAAGGGCGCAGCCGAACGCCGCAGCGAGAAGGATGCCTGGCTTCTCCCTCATAATTCTCATGTTCGGCACCGATTAAGCTCATTATACGACATAAGGCCATAGTTGGTCGTCAATCATGAGAAAGCAGGTTGTTGGCCAGGGATAGGCCGTCGCCCATCAGAGCGGGCCCGGCGCGGGGCGAACGACGGCCCGACGATTCACCCCCGATATCGCCGCGGGGGGGGATTGACCCTGGCGCGCATCCTGCGGCACGATGGACCCGCGGCGGACGGCTCCCCGCCGGGGAGGGCTTAACCCTTGATAATAGAATAATCTTTGATTGACAAAGGGACCTGATTTTGTTATTCAATAGTCAACTTCGTAGGTGGAACCGGAAAAGAGTCTCTTGATGGAAGACTTAGCTATTTATCCTGGCTCGTTCGACCCGATCACGAACGGTCATATCGATATCGTCCTCCGGGGGCTCAACGTCTTCGACCGGATCTTGGTCGCCGTCCTCGAAAATCCCAAAAAGGCGCCCCTATTCACGACTAAAGAGAGGGTCGCCATGATCCGGAAGATCTTCGAAGGCCGCAAGGAGGTCGATGTCATGTCGTTTAGCGGGCTCCTTGTCGAGTTCGCCAAGGCCAGGGGTACGAACGCCGTCATCCGGGGCCTACGGGCCATCTCCGACTTCGAATACGAGTTCCAGATGGCTTTGATGAACCGCCAGCTGGCTCCGGAAATGGAGACCCTGTTCATGATGCCGAGCCAGGAGTTCTCCTTCCTCAGCTCCAATCTGGTCAAGGAGGTTTTTATGCTCGGCGGCAGCGTCCGGGACCTTGTCCCCAGGCTCGTCGAAAGGAAACTCCAGGGGAAGTCCCGGAAACACGGTCGATTTCAAATCTGAAAAAGGCAGGGCAAAATGCTGGGTATCTCTCGGGAAAAAGGGTTGGTGGGATTGGATATCGGCTCCTACTCGATCAAGGCCGTGGAGCTCAAGGCCCGGAAGAAAGGGGGAAGGGAGACTTACGAGGTCGCCCGGATCGGTTACGAACCGCTTCCCCACGACGCCATCGTCGAGGGGACCGTCATCGACTCGGCCGCCGTCGTCGAGACCATCCGCCTTCTCTTCGACGAGAACAAAATCTCCAATAAGGACATCGTCATCTCGATCTCCGGAAACTCCGTGATCATTAAGAAGATCTCCCTGCCGTCGATGGAGCGGCAGGAGCTGGCCGAATCCATCATCTGGGAGGCCAAGCACAACATCCCCTACCCCTACGAGGAGACCAACGTCGATTACGCCGTCCTCAACACGCCCCGCGGCGGCGAGGACCGAAACCTGGACATCCTTCTCGTGGCCGCCAAGAAGGACAAGATCGCCAACTACAGCAACATCGTCAACCAGGCCCGCAAGAACCTCCAGGCCATCGAGGTCGACGTCTTCGCCCTCCAGAACGCCCTCGAGGTCAATTACCCCGAGATCCTCCTCGGCAAGACGGTCGCCCTGATCAATATGGGGGCCAACATCACCAACGTGGTGATCATCGAGAAGGGCATCCCCCAGCTCTTTCGCGACTTATCCCTCGGCGGCTATTTCTTCACCGAGAACATGCGCAAGGAGCTGAACGTCCCGTTCGAGGAAGCCGAGAAGCTTCTCAAGGGCATCCCCGGGAAGTCGGTCCCCGCCGACCAGTTTCAGACCGTCCTGACGATGAACGTCCGCGACCTCCTCGACGAGATGGAGAAGACGTTCTCCTTCTACGAGGCCGGCGAGAAGAGAGAGCGGAAGATCGAGCAGATCTTCCTCAGCGGCGGCTTGGCTAACGTCCCGAACATGGCCGGCGCCTTCGAGCACAAGTTCCGGATCAAGTCCGAGATCTTCAACCCCTTCCGCAACATCCCGTTCGACGAGAAGAAGTTCGATCCCATATATTTCAACGAGATGGCCCCGGTCTTCGGGGTCGCCGTCGGACTCTCGACCCGAAAGGCGGAAAAATGATTCGGATCAACCTTTTAAAACCGGAGACCAAGGATATCAAGGAAGTCTCGGCCGAGGGGATGCCCGAACACAAGGCCAAGAAGAGGCCCGGCGTCGGGAACCTGATCTTCCTGTTGCTTGTCATCGCCCTGGCCGGAGCCTATTACTACCAGAAGAGGGCGATGGACCGGGAAAACCAGCTCCTCTCCCAGGCCACGGAGGAGAAAAGCAAGTACCAATATGTGATTGCCAAGCTCGACGAGCTCCAGAGGCAGAAATCTTCCCTGGAGAGGAAGATCGGGCTGATCAACCTCCTCAAGTCGCAGCAGGACCTCGCCGTCCGGCTCATGGATGAGCTGAGCCGGGGCCTTCCCGAATGGGTCTGGCTGGACGAGGTCAGCACCGATTCCAAGAACATCCAGATCCGGGGGAATGCTCTGTCGAACAACCTCGTCGCCGACTTCATCGCCAATCTGGAGAACAGCGCCTATTTCGAAAGCGTGAACCTCATTTCATCGGCTCAGAAAACGTCGCAGAACGACCAGTTCCTCGAGTTCTCGCTGACCGCTGGGGTGGTCAACCCGAAACAGCGGGCGCTTCTTCAACCGCCTCCCTCCGGGGATACGGATAAAAGGAGGCTCCCATGAACAAGTGGCCCTGGTATGGTCATGTCATCCTGGCCGCGATCATCGGCGCCCTGGCGTTCTTCTTCTACTTCAAGCCGAAAGGCCAGGAGCTCAAGAACCGGCGCGCCGAACGGGAGAAGCTCGAGCAGGAGGTCCGGGACCTCAAGGTCAAGAAACAACAGTTGGACCAGATAGAAACCGAGCTCGCCAGCATGAGGATGACCCTCAAGGAGATCGAGGTCATCATCCCCGAGAAGAAGGAGATCTCCGACATCCTGAGGAAAATCCAGCAACTGGCCTTCGACGCCAGGCTGGAGATCATCAAGTTCGCGCCCCGGGGGGAGATCAAGAAGGAATTCTATGCCGAATGGCCCATCCCTATCGAGGTCACCGGGAACTATCATAACCTGGCCACGTTCTTCGACCGGCTCAGTAATTTCTCCCGGATCTTCAACGTCGAGGACTTCTCCATCCGCAGCCTTCCTTCCCAGACGGACGCCACGACCATTTCCTCGAGTTTCACGGCCAAGACGTATTATTTCCTTGATGAACCCAGCGCCCCGCCCGGGGCACAGCCCAAACCGGGGGGAAGACCATGAAAAAATCCGCCGTAACCGTTCTGGCCCTGGGCCTGCTGTTTACCGGCCCTTCGGCTTTGATCGCCCAAGAACGCGGAACTCCGTCGGGAAAGGACTTGCTCAAGCCCCCACCGGCAATAGGGAGCTACAGCCCTGCCGGCAGGCGGGATCCGTTCAAGAATCTCCTGGCGGGCAAGGACGTCAAGGATAAGTCCGCCCCCGGGGGGATCGCGCAGATGTCCATCGAAGACACAACCCTCGTCGGGATCATCAACGCCGATCAAAAGCTCACCGCCATCGTGAGCGGCCCCCAGGGGTTCCCATTCTTCATCAAGACGGGGGACAGGTTCGCCGATGGCTACATCCTGTCCATCACCGACTCCCAGGTCGTGTTCCGAAAGACCAACGAACGCGGCATTCCCCTTATGCGATCCAAAGATATCATCAAGGAAATCAACCCGGAGGAGCGTTAACATGAAAAGGAAAAAAAGCCTGCTCTATCTGACCTCGCCCTGTCTCCTTCTCCTGCTCGCGCTGTTGGCGCTCAGCCAGGACCCCGTGACGAACATCAGTAGGATCGAAATCCAGCCTGGGCTCCTCACGACGAGGCTCGTCTTCCGGACCGACGCCCTCCTTCCGATCCAATCGACGTTCTACGCGCCCCAGCAGCCCGGGACCCTCGTCATCGACGTCGACAAGGCCCGGACGGCAGAAGTCCCCAGGATCGCGCCTGCCGATTCCTCGCTCATCGAGGACATCCGGATGGAGAGGTCGGGGGCGTCCAGCCTGAGGTTCTACTTGAGCCTCAAGGAGAAGGTCCCCTACCGGATCTCTTCCCAGGACGACAGGACCGTGGTCGAGCTCAACGGGATCCAGAAGGCCCGGGCCGAGTACGTCATCGACCCCGAAACGCGCGCCCGGCTAGACCGGAGGACCGCCGGGCCGGTCGTCCTCAGCAAGCTGGACATCTCCGAACAGGCCGACCGGATCTGCTTCAAGGCCAGGCTCGGCGCCGACGCCGTCGCCCAGGTCTTCGCCCTGGACAACCCGTCCCGCCTCGTCGTCGATCTTTTCGATACGACGTTTGCCCAGTCAACGGCCGTCTATCCTGTCGCCAAGCTCGGGGTGGACAAGGTCCGGATCGGCCAGTTTCAGACAGGCGACCCCGGACCGATCACCCGAATGGTTTTCGACCTAAAAGAACCCGGCCCCTATGCCCTCGAGACGGTTAAGGACGAGCTCGTCATCTCGTTCTTCAAGCCCGGGACCGAAAAGATCCTGGCCCCGGCGGAAGCGAAAGAGCCGGAGCCGGCCCCTGTGGTCGCCGCGGCAAAAGCCGCTCCGGCCCCTCCGCCGACCGCGGTTGGCCAGGAAAAGACCGCCTCGCCCGCGTCCCAAGCCGAAGCGCCCAAGGCGGCCCAAGAAGATAAGTTCAAGCCGAAGACCATCGCCGACGAGGAAGAAAAGTATGCAGGTGAGGTCATCAGCCTCAAGTTCAAGGACGCCGACCTCCGGGACGTCATCCTCTACTTGGCCGATTTCGCCGATTTGAATGTCGTCTTCGATCCGGACGTCCGGGGAACAGTGACCTGCGACCTGCGAGCCGTTCCCTGGGACCAGGCCCTCGATATCGTCCTCCGCTATAACAGGATGGGCAAGTCGATCGAAGGCAACGTCCTTCGCATCGCCCCCGTCTCCATCCTGACCAACGAGGACGCGGAACAGAGAAAGCTCAAGGAAAGCAAGGAGCTTTCCGGCCCGGTCTTGGTGAAGACCATCACCCTATCCTACTCCAAGGCTAAGGACATCTCCTCCCTGTTGAAATCCAAGGTCTCCATCCGGGGCGAGATCGTCATCGACGAGCGGACGAACACCCTGATCATCTCGGAGGTCAAGGAGAAACTGGATTTGATCGAGAAGCTCATCGCCGTGCTGGACACGCCGACCCCCCAGGTTTCCATCGAGGCCCGGATCATCGAGGCCACGTCCACGTTCATCCGTAACCTGGGCATCCAGTGGGGCTACCAGGGGGTTGCCGATCCATTTTACGGCAACCAGACGTCGCTCCAGTTCCCCCATAAGATCCTCGCCGACGGCGCTTTGATCCCGCAGGGCGAAGTGACCAAAGGGATCGCGGGGCCGTTGGGCGGCTATGCCGTCAACCTGCCCGCCCCGGCCTTCAATACGGCCGTCGGGTTCTCGTTCGCCAATGTCCTCGATACCTTCCGGCTGGACGTCGCCCTGTCCGCCCTCGAGACTTCAGGCAACGGCCGTATCATCTCCTCCCCCAAGGTGACCACCCAGAACAACCAGCCGGCCGAGATCATTCAGGGCCGGCAGATCCCCGTCCAGACCGTGGCCAACTTCACGGTGACCACCCGGTACGTGAATGCCGCCTTGGAGCTCAAGGCCACGCCCCAGATCACGGCCGAGGGGACCATCATCATGACCGTCGAGATCCAGAACAACGCCGCGGACTTCGCCAACCTCGTCAACGGCATCCCGCCCATCACGACGCAGAGCGCCAAGACCACGGTCATGATCCCGGACGGGGGGACGACGGTCATCGGGGGCATCTACCGAACAGAGGATTCCGTGACCCGGGACAGCGTGCCTTTCCTGGGCAAAATACCCATCCTGGGGAATCTCTTCCGCTCCTTTGCCCGGACGAAGCAAAGCCGGGAGCTTTTGATCTTCATCACCCCTCGAATCATTAAATAGGAGAGGACAATGATTATGAAAAAAACCACTTGGGCCCTCATAATCCTGGCCGTCCTTCCCGCCGTTCTGACCTTCACGGCCTGCAATCCGGTCGAGAAAAACTCCACGTCGGCGTGCTTCATCATCGTTGAGAGCATTTTGGGGACGGATTCCTCCGGAAGTTCGGTGAGCGTTCTTGAATCGGACGTCGCGGAAACAAACACGGCCGGCCAATCGTACGTCACGGCGGATATGGCGAAGGTCACCCTGCGCGCCAGCCTTCTCGATCCGGCTCCCATCATAGGGACGTCCCAGTTCGAGGACATCATGCTCGACCGCTACATCGTCTCCTATTCCCGGACGGACGGAAGGAATCGGGAAGGCGTGGACATCCCCTATTCCTTCGAAGGCTCCCTCTCGCAACTCCTGGAGGTCGGCACGAGCAAGACGATCTCCATCATCGTC
>CAZPEP010000049.1:0-6355 GCA_964585685.1 uncultured Eubacteriales bacterium
CCTTAGGCACGGTGACGTCGACGTTCTGATAGCTGTACGTGACGTTGGCCCGCCAATATCCGACGAGCCTGGCGCCCAGCGTCAGGTCTATCCCCCGGCTCTTCTGGTTGTACAGGTAGGGATAGTCGATCCTGCGGTCGAACACGTTGAAGCCCACCGTGATCGGCTGGTCCAGGAGATACGGCTCGGTGAACCCGAACGAATAGTTCTTGACTCGCTTCCCGGTCTGGACCATGAATTCCAGGGTCTCCCCCGCCCCGAGGAAGTTGACCGTCGAATAGCTCAGGGCCACGAAGGTCCCCTCGTAGCCGCTGTAACCGGCCGTGAACTGAATGTTGTTCCTCTGGAGCTCCTTGACGTTGACCTGAACGTCGATCTGGGTGGGATCCTCGGGATTGGGCTTAATGTCGGGCTCCTTCTCGAGGTCGACGAGCCCGAGCTGTTTGATCCGGAGAATGCTGTCCTTGAAGTAGGCCAGGCTGAAACGGTCCCCTTCCCGGATGAGCATCTCCCGGCGGATGACCTTGTCCTTGGTATAGTTGTTGCCCCGGAATTCCAGCCGGCGGAGGAAGGCAACATCCCCTTCGTAGACATTGAAGGTGACGTTGATGACCTTGTGCTTGGGATCGAGGCTCTCGACCGGGGCGACCTGGGCATAGAGATAGCCTCCGTCGCGGTAGGTCTCTCCCATCTTCTCGATGGCTTTTTCGCGCACCTGGGTGCTGTAGACCTGGCCCTTCTCGAGTTTGACAAGGCTCCTCAGGAATTTCGCGTTGACGGCCTTGCTGCCTTCGATCTTGATCTCGCCGACCCGGTAGAGGTAGCCGGCGTGGACCGGGATGACGAGCCGCATCATCTTCTGCTTCCGGAAGAAGATCGTCCGTTTCACGATTGTCTCGGTCCGGGGCTCTCCGACCGTGGCCTCCATGTAACCGTTCTCCTGGAACTTCTTCTTGATGAGATCCACGTCGTCCGGGATCTTGTTCTGCTTGAAGACATCCTTGCCGCCGATCCAGGACAGCACGTTGTGGGCCTTGTTGTCCTTCATGGCCTCCCGGAGGGCGCTCTCCGGGATCTTGGACCGGCCCTCGAAGACGATCTCGCCGACGCGTACCTTGGGCCCCTCGTCGATCCGGAACGTCAGGTCGACCTCGTTTTTGCCCTTCCGGGCGACCTCAGCGTCGATCTTGGCGGTCTGGAGTCCCTTCTCGGCGAGGAGGTCGCCGATGGTTCTCTTGATCTTCTGGACCTTGGCCGGACTATAATAGGAATATGGAAGGATGTACTCGTCCTTCTCCTTGAGCTTGTTGACGATATCGTCTTCCTTGACCTTCTTCCCCGTCTTGTAGGCCACGGCCTTGATGACCGGGTTCTCTTCGACGACGATCCGGATGATCTTTCCCTTGGTCCCGTCCTCCCGCTCGATCCGGACGTTGGCGAAGAATCCGGTCGACCAGAGGACGCGGAAGTCCCTCTTGAGGAGGTCCTCGTTGAAATAATCGCCTTCCCGGGCCGACAGGTAGTAAAGGACGGTCTCCTTGGTCACCCGATCGTTCCCGACGATCTCGATACGCTCCACCGTCTCCTGGGCGAAGGCAGACAGGGGGAGGAGGGCTAACAGGAGGACCGGCAAGATCTTCTTCATGTTCCTATCCTTATACCACATCCGAGTCTCGCGTGTCCATCGGACCGCCCGGAGGAACGGACGGGGGCACCGGTAATTCTAACGCTGGGGGGACGGGATCGGTTTCAGGGCTCCGGCTTCCATGACGAAGACCTTGTGGCAGCGGCCGGCGATCCGCTCGTTATGGGTTACGACGATCGAAGAGAGCCCTCGCTTCCGGTGGAGCCCCAGGATGAGCTCGAGGACCATCTCCCCGGTCTTCGCGTCCAGGTTCCCTGTCGGCTCGTCGGCCAGGAGCACCTTGGGTTCGTTGATCAGAGCCCTGGCCACGGCCACCCTCTGCTGTTCCCCTCCCGACAGCTGCCCCGGACGGAAATCGGCCTTGTCGCCGAGGGAGACCTCCCCAAGCATCTCTCGGGCCCGGACTGTCGCCTCCCGCCTCCCGGCCCCGCTGATGAGCAGGGGGAAGGCGACGTTCTCCAGGGCGGTGAACTCGGGCAGGAGGTGGAAGAACTGGAAAACGAAGCCGATCTTCGCGTTCCTCAGGGCCGAGAGCCCTGCTTCCGAGAGTGTCCGGAGGTCCTGACCGTCGAGCCAGATCCGGCCGGAGGTCGGCCTGTCCAGGGCGCCCAGGAGGTTGAGCAACGTGGTCTTTCCGACCCCGGAGACGCCCATGATGGCCGCCAGGTCCCCCCGCTCGAGCTCAAGATCGATGTTCTCGAAGACGCGGAGCTCGCCCTTGGGCAGGGCGTAAGCCTTAGCCAATCCTTCGGTCTTCAGGATAATGTCACTCATATTTCAAGGCGACGACCGGGTCGGTCTTGGACGCCCTCCGCGACGGGAAGAGCGTCGAGACGAAGCTGATGGCCAGGCTGACCCCGACGATCAGGGCCAGGTCCAGCCCCCTCAGCCGGAAGGGGACGAAGGAGATCTGATAGATGTCGACCGGGATCCGGATCAAGCGGAAGGTGTTGGCCAGCCAGCACCAGCCGAGCCCGAGGGCGACGCCCAGGGAGGTCCCCACGACCCCGATCAGAGCCCCTTGGAAGAAGAAGATGCGCCGGATGCTCCGAGCGGTCGCCCCCATGGCCATGAGAATGCCGATGTCGCGGGTCTTCTCCATGACCATCAGGATGAGGGTGGCGATGATGTTGAGGGCCGCCACGAAGACGATCAGGGTGATAGTCAGGAACATGATGTTCTTCTCGAGCTTGAGGGCCGAGAAGAGCGACTTGTTAAGCTCCATCCAGGTCGTCACATAGGCAACGGGCGGAATGACCTCCTTGATCCGGTCCGCAACGCGGGTGGCCTCGAAGATGTCCGAGAGCTTGATCTGGAGGTAAGTGATCCTCCCCACGGAGCCCAGAAACCTCTGGGCGGTCTCGAGGGGGGCCAGGGCCGTCGACGAATCGAATTCGTACAATCCCGTGTTGAAGATCCCGGCGACCCTGAACCTCCGGGTCTTGGGGAACAGCCCCATGGGCGAAAGCCGGGAGGCCGTCGTCAGGACGGTGACGGCGTCGCCGGGACCAGCCCCGATGGCGAAGGCAAGCTCGCGGCCGAGGAGGAGGCCTTCCTGGGGCCCGGGCTCCGGCAGGCGGCCGGATTCCAGTTTGCGCAACCAGGCCGAACCCGCCGTTTCGCGCCCGAGATCGATTCCCTTGAGCAAGGCGCCGGAGCTCCGGGACGGGCCGTTGATCAGGACCTGGCTGTAGACGACGGGCGTGACCGAAACGACGCCCCTGATCCCGGCGATCTTCGCGGCGACCTCCCCGTAATCCCGAAGGCCGTCGCCCGACAGGTCGGAGACCATGATGTGCGACGTCGCTCCCAGGATCTTGTCCTGGACGTCCTCCTGGAACCCGGTGATGAGAGCGATGGCAATGACAAGGGCCATGACCCCGATGGCGATGCCGAGGACGGAGATGAGGGTGATGACGGAGATGAACGCCTGCTTGCGCTTCGCAGTCAGATATCTCTTCGCGACGAACAGCTCAAAACGCATCCCGGCCCCTCACGGTCTCAAGCCTTCGGCTTGAGCAACGGGAACAGGATGACGTCCCTGATGGACGTCCTGTTCGCGAAGATCATGGTCAGACGGTCGATGCCGATCCCCTCGCCCCCGGTCGGGGGCAAGCCGTATTCGAGGGCCTCGACGTAGTCCGCGTCGATCCGGTGGGACTCCTCGTCGCCTTTCTTCCTCTCTTCCGCCTGCTGTTCGAACCGGGCCCTCTGCTCGGCGGGGTCGGTAAGTTCGGAGAAGGCGTTGGCGATCTCCATCCCGGCTATCATCAGCTCGAAACGGGCGGCTTCGTCCGGGGCGCCCGGGACCGACTTGGCCAGGGGCGAGACCTCCTTCGGCGGGTTGATGATGAAGGTCGGTTGAACGATCTTCGGCTTGACGAGCTTATCGAAGATGATGTCCAAAGCCTTGGCGTAGGTCTCCGGCTTCTTGTCCGGCGCCACAGCCGCCGCCGTCTCGATGAGCCCCTTCTCGTCGGCGAAACGGGAGGGGGCCAGGCCGCTGTATTGGACAACGGCGTCCTTGAACTTCAGCCGCTTCCAGGGTCTTTTAAAGGAGATCATGTGCTCGCCGAACGGGAGCTCGTCCTTTCCCAGGATGGTCAGGCTCAGGTGGTTCAGGAGCACTTCGGTGAGATCCATCATATCCTCATAATCGCTATAAGCCTGATACCACTCGATCATCGTGAATTCGGGGTTGTGCTCCGAGTCGACGCCCTCGTTCCGGAAGTTCCGGTTGATCTCGTAGACGCGGTCGAACCCGCCGACGGTGAGGCGTTTCAGGTAGAGCTCCGGGGCGATCCTAAGGTAGAGGTCCATGCCCAGGGCGTTGTGGAAAGTCTTGAACGGCCGGGCGATCGCCCCCCCGGGGATGACGTGCATCATGGGGGTTTCGACCTCGATATAGCCCCGCTCATCGAAGAACCTCCGCATATGGGCCACGAGGGCGCTCCTCAGCCGGAAGACCTGGCCGACCTCGGGATTCATGATGAGGTCGAGGTAACGCTTGCGGTAGCGGATCTCGATATCCTGGAGCCCATGCCATTTCTCCGGGAGCGGGTGGAGGGATTTAGCCAGGAACGTCCAGGACGCGCAGAGGACCGTGAGCTCGCCCGTCCTCGTCTTGAAGAGCGTCCCGGCGACGAGGACGACATCCCCGATGTCGAGGAGCGCGAATCTCTCGTAGGCCTCCGGTCCCACGACGTCTTCCCGGATATAGACCTGGAGCCGGGAACGGCCATCCGAAATGTGGAAGAACGTGGCTCGTCCCATCTTCCGGACGGTCAGGATCCTCCCCGGGACCCTCACGGCGGGGTTCTTCTCCTCGAGCTCCTCCTTGGGCAGCATCGTGGACTCCGCGACAATGCCCGCGACGGAGTGAGTCCAGTCGGCCCTGTGCGGGAAGAGTTCGACACCCGCCTCGGCAAGCTTACGAAGCTTTTCGCGCCGGGCGAGGTCCTGGTCGCCGAGCTTAGCTTCCTTCGCCGTCCCGGACGGCGGGCGATCCGGCTTTTCTTCTATTTCGTCCATGTGTCCCTTCTTTATCAGTTTCAGCTTCGGCATCGCCGGGCGCTCTCTTCCCGGCCCCGAGCGTCTTCCGGACGGCGTCGAGGATCCCGTTGATGAATACGGAAGCTTCCTCTCCGCTATATTTCTTGGCGATCTCGATGGCCTCGTTGATAACGATCGCCGGGACCAGGGTCTTCGGGTTGAGCATCTCGAAAACGGCGATCCTCAGGATGTTCCTATCGACGACGGCCATGCGAGCGATGCGCCAGTGCTCGGAGGCCGTTTGGATGGCGCCGTCGATCTCCTCCTGCCCGGCCCGGATGCCCCGGACGAGCCAGGTGGCGTATTCCCTGACGTCGTCAGCGGCCTTCTGGTGCTCCCAATATCCGCGGATGAGGTCCTCGGGGTCCGTCGCGTTGAACTCCAGCTGGAATAGGAGCTGGAGCGCGGACTCCCGGGCCTTCCTTCGCTTTCCCATCGTCGGCGCCCCGCCCCCCCGTCACTTAAGCCCGGAATCCCTGAGGAGGGTCAGGGTCTCGACGAGAGCGAACGCGGCGTCGTAGCCTTTGTTACCTGCCTTGGTCCCCGCCCGTTCGATGCCCTGCTCGATCGTGTCCACGGTCAGGATGCCGAACGAGACCGGGACCCCTTCGTCTAAGGCGACCTGGGCGAGCCCCTTGGTGACCTCGGCGCTCAGAAAGTCGAAATGGGGCGTATCCCCGCGGATGAGGGCTCCCAGGCTGAGGATGCCGTCGGCCTTGCCGGACGCGGCGATCCTCTTGACGACGAACGGGACTTCGAACGCGCCTGGGACTTTATATACGGAGAGGTCCGCCTCGACGGCCCCAAGCTTGCGGAGGGCGTCCAGAGCCCCCTCGAGCAAGCGCTCCGAGATGAATTGGTTGAATCGGCTCACCACGATGGCAATCTTTAGCCCTTTGGCCTGAAGCGTTCCTTGATAGCTCTTCATAGCTCCTCCTCCGGGGGATCCTCGGAATCCGGCCCTTATATTATCCGGTTTCCGGACGGATGTCCACCGGGCTTAAATCCCCCCAACCCCCCTTTTGTAAAGGGGGGTATTAAATTTCCCTCACCGGCCCCTGGCGCAACGGCGGGCTCATCCGTGTCCGCCTGGCGCCGCCGTCCCGATTTTGATATACTCAGGGTGGAATCGAGGATTCGAGGAGGTCCCATGAAAAG
>CAZPEP010000050.1:0-5095 GCA_964585685.1 uncultured Eubacteriales bacterium
CGAAGCCGTCGCGGCCCTGCTGGAAGCCAGGGACCGCATGCGGAGCATGGGCGTGCTCTACGACAAGCTGTATCGCTCCGAGAACCTGCGGGAAATGTCGATCAAGGACTACCTTCCGCCCCTGGTCGACGAGATCGTCGGTGTGTTCCCCAACTGGGGCATGGTGAAGATCGATAAAAGGATCGATGACATCGTGCTGGGCGTGAAAGCGTTAGCTCCCTTGGGGATCATCGTGAACGAACTCATCACGAACGCCATGAAACACGCCTTCGCCGGCAGGGAAGACGGATCGATATCCATATCCGCCTCCGCTAAGGGCGATCGCATGACTCTCATCATCGAGGACAACGGGAACGGGCTCCCGGAATCGGTCGACATCGCGAACTCCGGCGGGTTCGGACTACAGCTCGTGAACATGCTGACGGCTCAGATCGACGGGACCATCCGGATCGAACGGCGGAAGGGGGCGCGGTTCGTCCTGGAATTCAACGCGTGAGGCCGCCCCGAATAGGGGGACACAATACCAATTTCCCAATTTGATATTTTCCCCCCGGAAAAACGCCTCCCACAATAAATTCGGAAGTTGGTATTGTGTCCCCCAACTAAGGCTTGAGCCGGACGATCGTCGCGCCCCAGCTTCCCTCGTCGAAGCCGGCCGTTTCGAAGGACACGACCTCGGGCAACTTACTGAGAATCGAGCGAACCGTGCGCGCCAGCGTCCCGGTCCCCTTCCCGTGGATTATCCGGACCCTTAAAATGCCCTTAGCAGCGCACTCCTTGAGGTATTCGGGCACAAGATCCTTGACGTCCGACGGCTTGAAGGTATGCAGGTCCAGGGTCCCATCTATGGGAATTTCGACCGCGCCGTCGTCCTCTTTTTTCAAGCCTCTTCGACGACCTTCCAGCCCAACTCGTCGGCCAGGGCGTAGGCCGGCTCCCTGAGGTCGCCATAGAAGGTGACCCGGTGCCAGCCCCATATATCCCATATCGTAAAGAGTTTCTCGATATCGCCGACGGGCTCCGCCACGAGCTTGGTCCGGCAGGCTCGGTCGTCCGGGTCGTTGTCGACGGCCTTCGCCCGGTGGAGGAGAATCTGGTGGCGGTCTTCCGAGACCTCGACCGTCGTCGTCGTATGGCCCACGGGAAGAGATGACGTTGATCTTAAAAGCGGAAACTTCGAGTTCCAGCCGCGCCGAACGTTTTCTGTCATCTTCGCCCCGAATAATTAATTGGACTCAAGCATAACAAACACGGAATTCATAAATCAATGAAAAGCTTCCATCGTCCCATGCTTCATCTCGTAGCGCCATTTCCAGATGGCGTAGAAGACTCCGCCGCTCATCGGGCGCTGCCCAATAAGATGATCCGCAGTGCGGGTCAATGCTTCGACACGGGTGGAGGCCCGTCGGGAACAAACGGTTTGTAGACCACTCCCTTCGTCTTCTCCCTGAACTCGGCCTGAATGGCTTGGAGGAGTTTCGGGTCCTCGACGAGGTCCACCGCCATCGCCGCTAGTGCCTTAGTCGCATAGACAAGCCCTTTATGGCCGATCGATGTACCGCCGCAGGCGACCACGGGCCAGGCGTGCCAGGGAGTATCCTTTGGCACAGTCGTGGCGTTCATGCTCAGCGTGGGAACGATCCAACTGACGTCGCCGACATCCGTCGAGCCGCCGTCGGGATCCGCCTTCGGCGCCGCCCACGGCTTGACCGCGCCGTCGAGGCCCTTGGGATCCACGCCCGTCGCGCGCTGGATCTCTTTGGCGAATTCCTGTTCCTCCGGCGTGAACGGGATCGGGCCGAGCCACACGAGGTTCGCGAACATCGCTTTTTCCCCGGTCAGGTTGACGAGGGTCTCCCAATTTCCACCCTCCACCGTGAACTTTGATTCGACCTCGGCCATCATGGCCGCGCCCTCGGCGATTCGGCGCGCGCGGCCGAGCAGGTGCTCGACCCCGGCGCCTTTCGAATCGCGAAGCCAGCACCAGAGCCTGGAGTAGGCCGGCACCACGTTCGGCACGTCGCCACCGTTCAAAATCGTGTAGTGCATGCGGACGGTGGGCTTGACGAATTCGCGCATGCGGTTCAGGCCCGTGGTGAAGAACTCAAGAGCGGCCACCGCGCTGCGCCCGTTCCAGGGGTCGCCTGCTGCGTGTGCGGTCTTGCCACTGAACTCGACGATGAATTCGACGAGCGCCTGCGAGCCGTCGACTGAGACCTGCGTCTTCTCATCGGGGTGCCAGGTCAGACAGACGTCGAGGTCGTTGAACAGCCCGTCTCGTGTCATGTACACCTTGCCGCCCACCGCTTCCTCGGCGGGCGTGCCGTAGAAACGGATCGTGCCCTTGAGCTTTCCCGCGGCCATCAGGTCTTTAATGGCCACGGCGGCCCCGACGGCGGCCGCGCCCAGCAGGTTGTGCCCACAGCCTTGGCCGGGAGCGCCAGCCTGCAGGGCTTCCTGTCCGGACTGGGCCTTCTGCGACAGACCCGGCAGGGCGTCGTATTCGCCGAGGACGCCGATGATCGGCCGACCTTGGCCGTAGCTCGCGACGAACGCGGTCGGCATTCCCGCGACACCGCGCTCGACCGTGAAGCCTTGCTGTTCGGCATAGTCCGCGAGCGCCTTAGACGATTGGGTTTCGAGCAGGGCGGTTTCGGCGAAGCCCCAGATCCGATCGCTGAGATCGATGATTTCGGCCTTGTGCCTTTCGATGAAGGCAACAGCTTCTTCCTTCTTCTTGACGGAGGCACCGGCCGCCAGTTGCGAAATGATCAACAGTACGGCGAGCAGGACCGCGGCGCCCGGAAGACGTGTTTTCATGAGCATCCTCTCTTTCGTCTCAGGCCGGAATTCGAAGAGAAGAAACTATATAGTCCGCTCGGACGGCTGTCAAGAAGACCTGTCCTCTTCCATGCGTGAGCATACTTGATACGCTGATCCGGTAGAGCACAGGAGGATCGCCGTGATAAGGACGCGTTCGATGCTTTTAGCGGCTATGGGATTCCTGATCCCTATGCCGGCTGCGTTCGGCATCGGCTCCACGCCTGCCTCGCAATTGCACTCGGACACCCACGACCGACGAATTTGGAAATTGGTATTGTGTCCCCGTTTTGCGCCCCGGTCAGGCGCTCGCCCGCCGGATGCCCGAGGCAAGGTCGTCGTACTGGCGGCGAATTTCGTGGGGGACGTGGCGGCCAAACTTATCGAGGAAGACCTTGATGTCGTCGAGCTCCGGTCCCCACTCCTCCGGCTTGAATTCGAAGAGCTTCTTGAGGTTCGCGGGAGGCACGTTCAAGCCGTAGGTCTCGATATCCTCGACCTTTGGGACAAGTCCGATGGGCGTTTGTTTGGCGCCGACCTTTCCGTGGACGCGGTCGAGGATCCACTTGATGACGCGGATGTTCTCGCCGAATCCCGGCCACATGAACTTTCCGTTCTCGTCGACGCGGAAGGCGTTCATCGAGTAGATCTTCGGGGGGCGGCTGATGAGCTTCCCCATGTTGGCCCAGTGGCGGAAGTAGTCGCCCATGTTGTAGCCGCAGAAGGGCAGCATGGCGAACGGGTCGCGGCGCAGGACGCCGACCTTGCCGGCGGCGGCTGCCGTCGTCTCCGAACCCATCCGGGCCCCGAAGAAGACGCCGTGGTCCCAGTCGAAGGCCTCGGTCACGAGCGGGATGAGCTGTGAGCGGCGCCCTCCCAGGATGATGGCCGAGATCGGGACGCCCTGGGGATTGTCGAACTCCTTCGAGAGCGTCGGGCAGTTGTAGAGAGAGACCGTGAACCGCGAGTTCGCCTGGGCGGCCTTCGTCCCGAGGGACGGGTTCCAGGGATTACCCTGCCAATCGAGGACGTGCTCAGGGACCGGGCCGTCAAGGCCCTCCCACCAGGGGTTGTTCGCGTCGGTATCGAGGGCGACGTTCGTGAAGAGCGTCGGGTAATAATTCGAGGCCTTGAGGGTCCGGACCATGTTCGGGTTGGACTTCATCGACGTTCCGGGGGCGACGCCGAAGAAGCCCGCCTCGGCGTTGATGGCATAGAGGCGGCCGTCGGGGCCGATGTTGAGCCAGGCGATGTCGTCGCCGATCGTCGTGATCTTGTACTCGGGGAGCGCGGACTCGAGCATGGCCAGGTTGGTCTTGCCGCAGGCCGAGGGCATGGCCGCCGTGATATAGGTAACCTTGCCGTGGATGTCCTCGATGCCCATGATGACCATGTGCTCGGCAAGCCAGCCCTGTTTCAGGCCCAGGTAGGAGGCGATGCGGAGGGCGATGCACTTTTTGCCGAGGAGGGCGTTCCCGCCGTATCCGGAGCCGATGCTCCAGACGAGGCCTTCTTCCGGGAAGTGCATGATGTAGCGCTTCGCGGGGTCAAAGTCGCCTACGGAGTGGACGCCCTTGACGAAGGCCTCGCGGCTCCCGATCTTGTCGAGGACGTGGCGGCCCATCCGGGTCATGATGCGCATGCTCACGGCGACGTAGGAAACGTCGGTGACCTGAACGCAGGCCCGGGCATAGGGCGATTCGGGATGGCCCATCATGTAAGGCAGGACGTACATCGTCTTGCCGCGCATGGCGCCCCGGGAGAGCGTCGTCATCAGCTCCTTGGCTTCCTTGGGAGATTTCCAGTTGTTGTTGGGGCCGGCCGCGTCCTTTTCGGACGGGCAGACGAAGGTCAGCTGTTCTGTCCGGGCGACGTCGGTCGGGTGGGAGCGGTGGAGGTAGGCCTTGGGCCAGGCGGCGTGATTGAGCTCGCGGAAAATATCGTGCTTCCCGATATGCTCTTCGCTCATCCCCATCTCGATGAGCCGGCGGGCCTCGCCCTCGGAGCCGTCGCACCAGTAGACGTTTCGAGTCTCGAAGAGCCGGGCCTGTTCCTCGACCCATTTCTCGACAGGTGTCGCCATGAGGGTAAAGAAATAACACAGGCCCCCTGAAATTGCAATTTTCGGGACATGATACCCGTTTCCGAAATGGGATAATTCACGTATAATCCGGGGGAGATTTTGGAGTTTCGGAAATTGGTATTGCGTTCCCTTAAGATCGGATCGATCGAGATCGACTTCCCGGTCGTCCTCGCCGCCTTGGCGGGATACAGC
>CAZPEP010000051.1:0-7109 GCA_964585685.1 uncultured Eubacteriales bacterium
CTCGGCCATGGACGCCCACGACGACCTCGAAAGAGCCTTCAGAGAGCGCATCCTCGAAGATATCCGCCCCTGGGGGAAGTTCCGCGCCTATCCCTACGATCTCGGGACGAGCGTCAAGGTCATCACCGTGGAGCCCGGCCGCTCCCTGTCGCTCCAATACCACCAGCGGCGCGCCGAGTTCTGGGTCGCGCTCGACCCGGGCCTCGAAGTGACCGTCGGCGACCGGGTCTGGTCGCCCGCTCCGAACGAGGAGATATTCATCCCCCGGAAGGCCCTCCACCGCCTCCGGGGCCTCGGTCCCCTGCCCGCCCGCGTCATGGAGATCTGGATCGGCGATCCCGACGAATCCGACATCGTCCGCGTCAAAGACGACTTCGGCAGGTAATCCCCCCCCGGCCGCTTTTAGGGACACAATACCTATTTCCCTTTCTCCAGGGGAAATTGGGGGAATTCGGAAACAGGTATTGTGTCACCAATTATGACGGTGGAGACAAGCCCGAAGCGGCGGCGAGGAGGGCCGGCCCGTAAACCCCAGTCGGGAAGGGGGCCCGTCGCTCTTGCGATGGGGGAACCTGCCTGCAGGTTCCTGGGTCTGGGGTCGAGGGGCGGCCTCCGAGCCCTGCGAAGGCGAGCCCTATAGAGGGATGAGTTTCCGGGAGCCGAATTGGCGGCCATGGGCGAAATGTGTTAAATTGAGGTCCTTATGAGCGATAAGATCTGGGTTGTCGCCCCATCCCGTCCCGAGGCCGAGACCCTGTCCAAGGAGCTGGGCATCCCGCGCGAAATCGCCCAAGTCCTCGTCAACCGGGGCCTTACGGACGCCGTTGCGGCCCGGGAATTCCTCCAGGGAGACTTGGAGGGGCTCCACGATCCTTACCTGATGTCAGGTATGTCCGAGGCCGTTGCCCGCATCCGAAAAGCCGTCGCCTCGGGCGAGAAGATCCTCATCTTCGGCGACTACGACGCCGACGGCATCCTCTCTGTCGTCATGCTCCACAAGGCCCTGACGACGATGGGCGCCCGGGTCGACCATTTCATCCCGGAAAGGCTCACGGACGGCTACGGCATCAAGGACCACCATGTCGACATCCCCTTGGAACGGGGGGCGGGACTGGTCATCAGCGTCGATTGCGGCATCAAAGCCGTCGGGTTCGTCGCGGCCGCTAAAGAAAAGGGCATCGACGTCATCATTACGGACCACCACCGGCCCGGAGACGTCCTCCCCGATGCCCTGGCCGTACTCAACCCCCAGGTCGACGGTTCCGGGTATCCGGACCGGGCCCTGGCCGGCGTGGGCGTCGTCTTCAAGCTTGTCCAGGCCCTCCTCGAGGATGTGGGCAAAGGTGCGGCCGTCCTTCATTACATGAAGCTCGTTTGCATCGGGACCGTGGCCGACGTCGCGGAGCTCAAGGGAGAGAACAGGCTCTTCGTCAAATATGGTCTCAAGAGCCTGGAGACCGTGACCAACATTGGGCTAAAGAGCCTCATCGAGAGCTGCGGATTGGCCGGCCGGAAGATCTCCGAGGGAGACCTCGGGTTCCGCATCGGACCCCGGATCAACGCCGCCGGCCGGATGGGCATGACCGACCTCGCGGTCCGGCTATTCTTCTCCGAATCCTCTGAGGAGTCCCGGACCCTTGTGAAACGGCTCGAAGAGCTGAACTCGAAAAGGCAGAGGACCGAGGAGAAGATCTTCGACGCGGCCAGGGCGAAGATCGAGGAGCGGGGCCTGGCCGATCGCTACAAGTGCCTGGTGCTGGGGAGCGAGGAGTGGCACCGAGGGGTCCTCGGGATCGTCGCCTCGAAGCTCAAGGATCTCTTCCACCGGCCGGTTATCCTCTTCGCCTATGAGGACGGCAAGGCCTTCGGCTCGGGCCGGAGCATCTCGGAGTGCCCGCTCATCGATCTCGTCGAGGGGTGCCGGCGGTTCTTTCTCAGCTACGGTGGGCACCGCCTCGCCGTCGGCTGCAGCCTCAGGGCCGAGGACATGCCGGCCTTCAAGGCCGCCATCAACGAAATGGCCTTCCCGATGATCTCCGAGGAGGACCTGAAGAAGAAGGTCCGTATCGACACCCCGCTTGGTCTCGAGGCCATCGACGGGGCCTTCCTCGAACACTACGCCCGGCTTATTCCGTTCGGTGTCGGGAACCCCAAGCCCGTCTTTGTGGCCGAGGGACTCGAGGTCGCCGACGAGCCGAAGACGATGCAGCGCCGGCACGTCAAGTTCCGCGTCCGCGGGAACGGCCGGAGCTTCGACGCCTTGGGTTGGGGCAAAGCGGACCTGGCCGGCCGCCTCCGGCGGGGGTACAAGGTCGATCTAGCCTACACGCTCCACGTTTCGCGATACTTGGGCGAGGAGCAGGTCGGCCTGGCTGTCGAGGACATCCGGGTATAAGGAATCGCTGTCATGCGGGAGAGTGTCCGGTACTTCCTGGCCCGAACGGCCAAATGGGGGGCCGTCGGCTCGCTGGGAGTCATCCTGATCATCGTCGCGGCCCATTTCGTCCTGAAGAGGCCTGCCGTCATCGAGCCCCGGGCTGAGACCGCCGGTCCGGCGCCCGCGCCGGGCGTGGACGTGGACAGGAAAGAGGGTATTGAGCACGTTATCTTCAAGGGCGACAAGGGCAAGATCAAGGTCAAGGCCGACCGATTCTACGTCGGCGACGACAAGCTCAATCACCTCGAGGGGAACGTCGAGGTCGTGGATTACGGGCGGACGGGGGGGCAGGAGCTGACCGTCACTGCCGACAAGGTCGATTACGACGAGGGCTTGACCTTCTTCAAGGTCTCGGGCGGGGCCAAGGTCAGGGACAAGGATTCCGTTTTCGAATCTCCGGCCTTCGATTACGACAAGGCGCGGGAGATCGTCCGGACCGACCAAGGCGTCGTCTTCACCTCGGATCGCCTCGACGCCACGTCGCGCGACTTCCTCTACAAAAGACGGGCCGCGACGCTCGAATTGGGAGGGGACGTCGCGATCGAGTTCCGGCCGAGGCTGCAGACGTCTTTCCCGCTGCGCGTCTCTGGGGATAACTTCCTTTACAGGCGCAAGGCGAAGTCCGGCCGGTTGGACGGCAATGTTCGGATGACCCACGGGAAGAGCCGAGGTTCGGCCGACACTCTGACGTTCATGCTCAGCGACGACGAACAACAGGTCGAGGCCCAGACTCTCACGGGCTCGGCCGACGTCACTTTCTTCAAGGACGCCGCCGGCGAGAGCGGCGGCGCCGGACAGAACATCAAGGCCGATGAGATCCGGATGGTGACATATCCGGATGCCCAGGCCATCTCCCGGCTCAAAGCCACGGGCGGAAGCGTCATCAAGCTCGAGCTCGAGGCGGGCGCGCAGGACGAGATTATGGCGGACACAGCTGTCGTCTCTTTCGACCCCCAGGGGGAACTGAAGGACTTTACGGCGTCCGGCTCGGCCCGGATGACCCTCAGCGAGGGAAAGGACGCCGAGCGCCGGGTACGGGGCGACTCGGTCGCTTACGCCAGGAAGAGGGACCTGCTTATGGCCCGCGGCGGGGCCAAGGCCCCTGCCCGGATCGATTCCGAACGGACCGAGGTCGAAGCGTCTTTGGTCTTCGTCGGGCTGGGCTCGGGCAATATGACCGCTTCCGGCGAGGTCAAGCTCGTCCTTAAGCCGGCCGCCGACGGGAAGGCCGTCGGGTTCTTCTCCAAGGACAAGCCCGTCTTCATCACCTGCGGATACCTGAGCTATGCCAAAAGAAAGAAATCCTTCGCCTTCAAAAAAGCCGTCCGGATCTGGCAGGAAAAGGACGTTGTGCTCGCCGAGAAATTCGACATCCTGGAGGAGTCCGGGGAGGTCTCGGGCCGGGGCGGGGTCAAGGCCAGCTTCACCCATAAGCCCAAGGACAAGCCCGCGGAGGAGCGCCTCGAGATCGGCGCCGACCTGATGAACTATGTTCCTGGGTTGAGGAAGATCGCGTTCGAAGGCGCGTGCCAGCTCAAGACCGCCCCCCTCCGGATGACCTCGACGAGCCTCGACATCTGCCTCAAGGGCGAGGGAAGCGAGATGGACAGGCTGCTGGCCCGGGGCAAGGTGGTGATCGTCCAAGAGGGGAAAGAGGGCCGGGGCGACGAGGCCGTCTATGACCTGAAAGTGGACACGGTGGTCCTGACCGGGAACCCCGTCCTGATCGACAAGGAGAAGGGTATCACGGAGGGGGATAAATTGACTTTCCATCTGGGCGATGGTAGAATCACGATCGAAAACAAGGAGCGAGACAGATCCGCCACGGTCATAAAATCGTGAACTATGAAAGACTCTTTGAGAGCCGTGGGTCTACATAAGAGCTACGGAAAGAAAAAAGTCGTCGACAACGTCTCGATCGAGGTTAGAAAGGGGGAGGTCGTAGGGCTTCTGGGGCCCAACGGGGCCGGGAAGACCACCACGTTCTCCATGGTTTTGGGCCTCGTCCCGCAGGATTCCGGCCGGATCTTCCTCGACGACGAGGATATTACCGGGTTTCCCATGTATCTTAGGGCTAGGAAGGGGCTGTGCCTTCTTCCCCAGGAACCGTCCGCCTTCCGGAAGCTGAGCGTCGAGGACAACATCCGGGCCATTATGGAGACGATGCCCGATCCCCACCCGCGCGGGGACGGCGCCCTGGCCCGGACCCTCAAGGAGTTCGGCCTTGAAAGGCTCGCCGCGGCTAAGGCCTACACCCTTTCGGGGGGCGAGCGCCGGCGGCTCGAGATCGCCCGGGCCATGATCACCGACCCGGAGTTCATCCTCCTCGACGAGCCGTTTACGGGGATTGACCCCCTGGCCATCCTCGACCTGCAGGCGATCATCAGCGACCTCAAGGCGCGGGGCCTCGGAATGCTCCTCACCGATCACAGCGTTCGGGAAGCGCTCAAGATCACGGACAGGGCCTATATCATCGACAAGGGCAGGATCTTTAAAGAGGGGACGCCGGCGGAGATCGTGGCCTCGGAGGACGTTCGGAGGAGCTACCTGGGCGAGGATTTCCGGCTTTGAGGGACGGGGGGGATTGACCGTGCTCAAACAACGGCTCGACCAGCGCCAGGTCCAGAAGCTCATCCTGGCCCCCGCCCTCCAGCAGGCCATCAAGCTCCTGCCGCTGACGAACCTGGAGCTCATCGAGATCATCGACGAGGAACTCGCCGAGAACCCGATGATGGAGCTCGAGGAAGAAGCGGAGACCGGTCCCGCGAAGGGCGCCGACGAGCAGGCCTCCGAGAACGCTGAACCGGAGGCCGGCGAGGCGGCCCAGGCGCCGGAAGAAGCCCGCGAAACGGAGCCTCGCGATGAGGCGCTGGATCTCGGCGAGCCAGCGAAGTCCCCGGACGAGGTCGAGAAGGTCGATGCCGAGGCGAGCTTCCAGGATTATCTGGACGACGGGTTCCGCCCCAATTTCGGCGAGAAGCGCGAAGCGATCTCCCTCGAGAACACCCTCTCCCGGAGCCCCTCCCTTTGGGACCATCTGAACTGGCAGGCCTCCCTGACCTTCTTTGACCCCGAGGAGCGGGAGATTGCCCAGTTCATCATCGGGAACGTCAACGAGGACGGATACCTTGTCTCTCCGGTCGAGGAGATCGCGAGGCTCGGCCGGGCGGCGCCGGAGGCGGTTGAGGCGGTCCGGCAGAGGATTAAGACCTTCGATCCCGTCGGCGTCGCCAGCCTCGACCTCCGGGAGGCCCTCCTCGCCCAGATGGACTACCTCGACGTTAAGGACGAGGTTGCCAGGGAAATCGTCAGCCGGCACCTCGGCCTCGTCGAGAAATCGGATTTCGCCCAGTTGGCTCGGGTCCTGGCCATTCCTATGGCGGACATCAAGGACCACATCGAGCTGATCCGGAACCTGGACCCCGCCCCGGGGCGGAAGTACGTCGAGGAGAAGACCTTCTTCGTCGTCCCCGACATCATCGTCACCAAGGAGGGGGACGAATGGAAGGTCGCCCTGAACGACGAGGGCCTGCCCCGCCTCAGGATCTCCGGCTATTACAAACAGCTCCTGGCAAAGGCGGCCCGGAACCAGCCCGAGGCCAGTCGGTTCTTGAAAGACCGGCTGAAGAAGGCCCTGTGGTTCATGCGGAGCCTCGACCAGCGGAACCGGACGATCTACCGGGTGGCCCGCTTTATCGTGGACCGGCAGAGGGATTTCTTCAACAAGGGGCTGGAATTCATCAGGCCGCTGACGCTCATCGAGATCGCCCAGGAGATCGGCGTCCATGAGTCGACGGTCGGCCGCGTCGTGGCCAACAAATACATGGAGACGCCGCGGGGGGTCTTCGCCCTCAAGTACTTCTTCCACAAGTCCCTGCACGGGGACTTCGGCGAGGACGTCTCCTCCCTGAGGATCAAGAACAGGATCCGGAAGCTGGTCGAACAGGAGGACCGGACAAACCCGTTGAGCGATATCGAGATCGGTGATATATTGGCCAGGGAGAACTTGAAGATCGCTCGCCGGACGGTCGCCAAGTACAGGAAACAGCTCAAGATCCTGCCTTCCCACATAAGGAAAAGAAGATTCGCGATGGAGGGAACGCCATGAACGTGCACTTCACGGCCCGCCAGACCGTCCTGACGCCCGAGGTCAGGCAGTACTGCGAGAAGCGGCTCAAGGCGCTCGAAAAGCTCCTGGGCTCCGTGCTCGAAGTGGACATCATCCTTTCCGTGGTGAGGATGCGGAACAGGGCGGAGATCCACGTCAAGGACAAGGGGGCCGGTACCGTCGTCGTCGAGGAGACCCCCGAGATGACAAACTCCCTGAACCTGGCCTTCGACGCGCTCGAGAGGAAGATCCGGAAGGAACGGGAGAAGCTGCGGGAGCGGAAGCGCCGGAAGGGACGCGAACGGAAGGGCCTCGTCCTGCCCGTCGAGGCGGAGGAGCCCGAGCGCCGGATCCTCCGGAGCCCGCATTATTCGCTCAAGCCCATGTCCGTGGAAGAGGCGGCGCTCCAGCTCGACCTGAAGAACCGGGAGGTCTTCGTATTCCGCAAGGATGGTTCCGAGAAATGGGCCGTCCTGTTCCGCCGCAAGGATGGCCACATCGGCCTGATCGAGCCCGAATGAAACTTCACGGCCTCCTCTCCGAAGACCTGATCATCCCCGACCT
>CAZPEP010000052.1:0-112473 GCA_964585685.1 uncultured Eubacteriales bacterium
GGCGATAATCTGCGGGCCCTTGTCCTTGGGCTTCCCCGAGCCGTCGAAGATGCGGCCGACGATATCTTCGGAAACGCCCAATTGCTGCGACCGCCCCAGGAACCGGACGCGCGAGCCTTCGATGTCCAGTCCGACGGTGCCCTCGAAGACCTGGACCACGGCCCGCTCGGTCGAGACGTCGAGGACCTGGCCGCGGCGCCGGCGGCCGCCGGAGGTCTCGATCTCGACGAGCTCGCCGAACTTGACGTCGACGATCCGCTCGACGATGACGAGCGGCCCGACGATGTTCGATACGGTTTGGTATTCCTTGCGCATGGGACCTCTCAATCCTGACCCCGGAGGAGCTTCGCGAGCGCCTCGTCGAGCGCGGCCGGGGCTTCGTTGAGCCGCGCCTCGTCCTCGGGGAGGAACTTCATCTTGGCGATCCCCGCCCGTTCGGCCAGGCCGAGGATCTTGTCGAGCTCGACGCCATCCTCGACGGCCTTGAGAGCCGAGCGGTGGAACCGGAGGATGGCCTGGAGCATCAGGTACTGCTTGCGGAGGGACGTGTAGGTGTCCTGGGGGTGGAACGCGTTCTGGTGGAGGAAGTCCTCGCGGATGGAACGGGCCGACTCCAGGACGAGCCGGTCCTTCGCCGACAAGGACTCTACGCCGACCAGGCGCGAGATCTCGAGGAGTTCGCTCTCGAGCTCGAGCAAGTGCATGGCCTCCCGGCTGATGTCGACGAAGTCCTCGGCGACGTGGGCGGCCAGGTATTTGCGGGTGTTGTCCTTGTAGAGCGAATAGCTGAGGAGCCAATTGATGGCCGGGAAGTGGCGGGCGTTGGCCAGGTGGTCGTCGAGGGCCCAGAAGACCTTGACGACCTTGAGCGTGGCCTGGACGACCGGGTCGGACAGGTCGCCGCCCGGGGGGCTGACGGCCCCGATGACGCTCAGGGCGCCCGCCCGACGGTCGCGGCCTAGGCAGACGACGCGGCCGGCCCGCTCGTAGAACTCGGCGATGCGGCTCGCGAGATAGGCAGGATACCCCTCCTCGCCCGGCATCTCCTCCATCCGGCCGGATATCTCGCGCAAGGCCTCGGCCCAGCGGCTCGAGGAGTCGGCCATCAGGGCCACGGAATAGCCCATGTCACGGAAATACTCGGCGATGGTCATGCCCGTGTAGATGGAAGCCTCGCGGGCTGCGACGGGCATGTTCGACGTGTTGGCGATGATGACGGTCCGCTCGAGGAGCGGCCGCCCCGTCCGGGGGTCCTTGAGCTCGGGGAAGCTCAGGAGAAGGTCAGCAACCTCGTTGCCCCGCTCGCCGCAGGCGACGAAGACGATGACCTGGGCGTCGGACCACTTGGCCAACTGGTGCTGGACGACGGTCTTACCGCTGCCGAAGGGCCCCGGGACGCAAGCCGTCCCGCCCTTGGCCAGCGGGAAGAGCATGTCGATGACCCTCTGTCCGGTGACGAGCGGCTCCTCCGGCATGACACGTTCGGCCACGGTCCGCTGGCGCCGTATGGACCACGTCTGGAACATCGGGAGGTCCTTCGTCCCGTCCGCGGTCGCGATACGAACCACGGTCTCGGCGACGCCGAAGCTCCCCGCCTTGATCTCGACAACCTTTCCGGCGCAGCCTTCCGGAACCAGAACCCGGTGGAGGATGAGCAGCGTCTCCTGGACCTCGCCGAGGACGTCCCCCTCCCCGACCTCATCACCGGCCTTGCAGGCGGGCTTGAAATCCCAGGCCTTGGCCCGGTCGAGCGAGGGCATCTCGACGCCGCGCATGACGAAGTCGCCCGTCTTCGCCCGGATCCCGTCGAGCGGCCTCTGGATGCCGTCGTAGATCGAGCCGAGGAGGCCCGGCCCGAGCTCGACGCTCAGCGGCCGCCCGGTCAGCGAGACCGGTTCCCCCGGCCCGACGCCCGTCGTGTCCTCGTAGACCTGGATGTAGGCCCGGTCCTCCTTGAGCTCGATGATCTCGCCGATCAGGCCGAGTCTCCCGATCCTGACCATGTCGTACATCTTGGCGCCGAAGCAGTCGGAGGCGACGACGAGCGGCCCGGCCACGCGAACGATCTTTCCTTCTTGCATGTTCATCCCTTCCGTTTCACCAGCGCGTCCGAGCCCGTGGCCCGAACGGCCATTTCCCTCAGCCTCGCCTCAAGATGGTCCGAGGCCGCCCTGTAGTCCGAAAAGCCCACGATGACGGGACTGAATTTCCGGCCGAGCGCCTCCCGTTCCTCCTTGAGGGGCCCGAAGAAGCTCTCGTGGAGGAGGCAGAGGCCGTAATTCTCTTTTTCGAGGAGGGCCAGAACGGCCCGCGCCTCGTCGAGGTTCGCAGGCGAAAAAGCCTTGACGCCGAGGGCCCGGAAGCCGAAGAGGAGCCCGGCGTCCCCGACGATCGCGACCTTCATCCCGTCAGACATAGGTATCGCTGATCCTTTCCCCGATGAGGGCGGCCGGGAGCCCGTTGATCTTGCCGGAGGTTACGACGCGGACGAGGTGCATCTCGTGCCGTTTCGCCAGCCCGTAGGCATAGACCGGCTCCGGGCCAAAAACCATGGTGAGCGCGGGCCGGAGGCCGGCCATCAGGAGGTCCTCGATGCCCCGCTCGAGGTCGACGAACGTCTCCCGCTCCACGAGCGCCCGCACGGCGCTTTCCCAAATGACGGCGTAGGGCGTCGGCGCGAGCTGCGCCCCGATCTCGGCGTCCGGCGCTGTGTAGCCCCGGACGAAGACGCCTTCGTCAAGGAAGCCACCGCGGAGGGCCAGGACCCCGAATTTATCTTCCGTAAGCCCGAGCCGCCGGGCGCGCAGAAAGATCTTGATGTTCCCCAGGTCGACCGCGCGCCGGAGGTGGTCCGTGATAAAGGAACTGCCGAGGCCGTCGGCCAAAACGAGCGCCCGATGGGGGCGGGAGTCCAGGCCGATGATCCCCGGGATGCCCGTATCAGACAGGAGCTCGGCGAGCAGGGCTTCGAGACAGGCCCTCTCCCCCTCGAGCGCCGCGTCCAGCCCAAACGCCGTCCGCACATCCGCGAAGCCGTCGAGGAAACGGCCGGCCTCGCAGAGCGCCTTCAGCGCCGATGGGAGGTCCGGGGCGCCGGCGGCCTCGCGGAAGACGGCCTTGCCGACGAGCCGCGTCTCAAGGGCGCGGACGCGTCCGATGGCGTAGGCGTAATCGAGGGGAGAGCGTCGTTTCATATCTTCAGGATCTCGGCAATCGTGTTTTCCAAGCCGGGCCGGATCTCCTCCAGGAGCTTCGCCCGCTCGAACGGCTCTTCGGTCTCCCCGTCCCGGGAGACGATCGTCTTCGATAGGGCACGGTCCCGGAAGCGCTCCTTGGTGAGCGCCTGTCCGATGGCCTCGTCGACCAGGGCCTTGCGGGCGGCGAGGAGTTCGATCCGTCGTTCGAGGCGCGCCTGGGTCACGATCCGGCCGGCTTCGAGAGCGGCCTCGTTCCCCGCCTCGCGCCGCACGGTCTCAGCCTGGATTTCGCCCAGGCGCTGCTCCGCCTGAAGCAGGCCTTCGGCCTTCAGACGGTACTCCTCCAGGATGCGGCCGGCCTCGGCCCGGGCGTCGCCCAAGACCTTGGCGATGATGATGTCCAGGCTCATGGTCCGGCTTACGGGAGCTTGATGCCGTTGAGGAGCAGGACCGTGGCCAAGAGCCCGAGGACCGCATAGGTCTCGACGAGGGCGCCCATGACCAGCGGCTTGACCGATTCTTTGGGTTGCTTGGCGACCATGTAGACGCCCGCCGTGCAGACCTTGCCCTGGTGGATGGCCGAGACGAGCCCGGCGAAGGCCACGGGCATGCAGGCGATGAAGATCGCCAGGCCCTGGGAGAAGGTCGGTTGGAGGACGGCCCCGGAGATGAGCCCTAGTTTGAGGATGACCAGGAACCCGCTCAGAAACCCGTAGATGCCCTGCGTCCCCGGAAGAGCGACGAGAAGGAGGACGCTCCCGAACTTGCCCGGGTCCTCGCTCATGACACCGCTCGCGGCCTGGCCGGCCAAGCCGACGCCGATAGCGGACCCGATGCCGGCCAGGATGACCGCCAGGGCCCCGCCGCCGATTGCCAACAATAATCCGAGAGTCATATGCGTATGGCCTCCTTATCCCGATTTCCGCGACTCGTCATTCGACGAACTCGACATATTTGTTCTCGAGGCGGAGGGGCTTGAACGGCCGGCCGCCGCCCTTGTAGAACTTCGTGAAGAACTCGACGAACTGGAGGCGCATCGAGTGGACGAAGCCCCCCAGAAAGCCGATGCCCAGGTTGAACAGGTGGCCGCCGAAGAAGATAAGCGGCGCCAGGACCCATCCGGCGACCGGGATGCGGAACGCCGTCTGTGTCAGGTTGTTGATGACCATGCCGATGACGCCCGTGGACAGGCCGAGAGCCAGGATGCGGGAGTACGACAGTGTGTCGGCAACGTAGCCAGAAATGCCATAGAGACTGTAAAGGCCGCCGAAGAACCGGGAGAACGGGTTCCGGCTGGGCGCCGAGAAGAGAACGACGCCCGCGGCCCCGACGAGCGCCGCGACGCCCGCGGCCGGGTGTTTTGTCACAAAGTAGAGGAGGAGCGATGGGAGGAGGAGGAGCCAGCCCCCCTTGACGAAAATGGCCTCCGCATACGCCTTGTTCCTGAGGCCGCCGATCATGCTCAGGAACGTCCCGAACCAGACCTGAACGAAGCCCAGCGCCAGCGACAGCCCCAGGAACGGGATGGGGTCCTTCAGCGCATCGATGAGAAGGAGCTGGCGGATGGGGAACCCGAACCAGCCGCCGAACAGCGTGCCCAGGATGATGTTGGAGATCCCGAGGTACAGGGCGAGCTTGGCGAACTGCTTCGCCCCGCCGCGCGGGCGGGCGAACTTCAGATAGAGGAGACTCAGGAGCGCGATCAGGAATCCGTAACCGGCCTCGCTGACGCAGAGCCCGACGTAGATGAAGAAGAAGGGCGCGAGCGGGATCGTGGGATCGAGATAGCCGCGCTCGGGAAGCCCGTAGAGCTTCGTGATGATCTCGAACGGCCGGGCGGCCGGCGGGTTCTCCAGGAAGACCGGCGGGTCCTCTTCGGGGAGCGGCTCGCGGAAGCAGACCTGGGCGGCGTCGGAAATCGCTGCGACTTTTTTCTCCAGGCACTCTTTGTCCGCGCCCCGCACCCACCCCTCGATACAGCTCACGGCCTCGGTCTCGCCCAGGAGTCGGGCGGCCAGGGCCTTCTCCCGCTCGTTCATCAGAAGGTCATGGACCGACATCAGGGCCGGGGCATAAACAGCCATGGCTTTGATATCGGCCTCAAGGGCACCCTCGGCGGACGCCTTCCGGTCGCGCTCGAGCCTGTTCGCCACGAGCAGGTCCTCGATCCTTTCCCCGGGGCCCGCCGCCGCGGCCCACGCGTCGAGGTCGACCGGGATGGCACCGAGCTCCTCGAGGACGGCCTTGGCCTCGTCGACGGATTCTCGGGGGAAAATCGCGACAACGCGGCAGGAGCGCTTGTCCCGGGCAACGACCTCGAACCAGAGCGGGCCTTCCGCCGCCATCTCCTCGAGCCCCTCCGCTTCGGCGGCGGGGACGACGACGAGCCTGACCTCGGCCGTCCGCGTGCCGCGAAAGGCCTCGAGGGGCATGGCGACGTCTCGGAGCGGCTCGAGGAACTCGGCCTCCCGGTCCAAGGCCTTCATTCCGGCCGTCAGGGCATTCCGTTCGGATTCGAGCCTTTCCAGCCCGTCGAGGACGCGGCCGTGACCGAAGCCAAGGGCCTGGGACTTCGCTTTTAGGGAAAGCTCGGGTTTGGGACGGAGGAGTCGTTTCAGGCCGGAGGTTTCGTCTAGAGCGGCAAACACGTCAAGGGCGTGTTTGAGCCGGACGAGGGTCCGGTCGGCGTCGGAGGCGTCGACTTCGGTTCGGCGCAGGTCGACCCCTTCGAGTCTCGTCTCCTCGAGGTGGACGAGCCCAGCCTCCTGGAGGGCCGACAAGAGCTCGGCTTTCCGCTCCGAGTGGACAAAAATGTGGACCTTGGAAACGGGGGCGACGGACACGGGCTAAACCGAGCCTCCCTCGAGGACCGCGGCCAGGCGGCGCTCCGCCTCTTCGGCGGCGGCGGACATCCGGGGAGCGGCCTGGTCCCGTATCCGGACCTTTTCCCGTTCTGTTTCCGCCCGGATCCCTTCGGCTTGCTTCACGGCCTCGGCGACGGCGGAACGCTTCAGAGCGTCGGCGTCCTTCCGGGCCCCCTCCAGGAGCTCTCCCCGGGCCTTCCGGGCGGACTCCTGAGCGGCCTGGATGAGGCTTGGGCCTTCCTTCTCGCGGGCGTCCCGGACGATGGCGGCAGCCTCTTCCTCGGCCTTGCGTATCCTGTCCAGGGCGGCCTGCGCGTCGACGGTCGCTTTCATATCGTTCATCTTTCTTCCTAGCTTAAGCAGGGAATTATAACCCAACGGCCCCGCATGGGGAAGGGCTTTCAGGGCAGGAACGTATCCTGCAGATAGAAAGACCCCGGGGCCGGCCGCCTTTTTTCAGCCTTCCTTTCGAGCCCGCGCATGAGCGACCGGCGGTCGCTGGGAGGAGTTTTGAAGAATAAAATGGCGCCGGCCTCGAAAAGCTTCCGAAGGAAGAGGAGGGGCATCCCCTTCTCTATAGAGAGGATGATCTCCCCGCCGCCCGCCCGCGCCGCCTCGGGGAGGGAGGCCATAAAGTCCAGGTCCTGGTCCTCTAGGGCCTTGTCGGACAGGTGGATGCGGGCGCCCGCGGAAGCGAGCCCGGCGAGGTCCTCGAGGAGGGCGCCGTGATGGTAATAGACCAGGTATCCGCCTCCGGCTTTGGCCGCTCCGGCCAACTCCGACAGTGCCGGCAGGTCGATGGCCCGCTCCCGGTTGGAGACGTGAAGGATAACGCCGTCCCGGGCCAGATCTCCGTGCCGGTCTCCGAGGGGGCCGCTCACGATGAGGGCTACCTCTGCCCCGCCGCGGGCGCAGGCTTTGGCGACCAGGACGAGCTCCGAGGCGTCGGGCCGGGCCTCGTCGGATGTGAAAATATTGGCTCCGGCTTCGGCGAGCCACTCGATCTCCGAGACCCCGAACTTGCCGGTGTCCAGGACGCCGAAGCGCGTCCGTCGTGCTTTCGCCGCCCGGGCGGCATCCAGGAGCTCCTCGAAGGTGTTCAAGTCGTCGCGGATGATGAGCTCACGGCCCCGGCCGATCCTGTCAATGAGTTCGTACGCGCCTGTCATGATCTTATTCCGGAATGAAAACATTAACATCCGGGGGAAGGGCTGTCAATCCTTCGTGCGGCGATCTTTCCGCGGGAGGGAAATAGCTGTCCTTGAAAAGGGGTGCTTACTGCCCTATCATGGGGTACAGAGATCATGAAATCCTGCGTCGTCCTGTTCTCCGGCGGCATCGATTCCACGACGGCCCTATATTGGGCGAAGAAGCGCTTTGAACGGGTCTACCCGCTGACCTTCGATTACGGGCAGAGGCATCGGATCGAGGTCCGGATGGCGAAAAGGGCAGCGCGTAAGCTCGGCTTGGAACCGGTCGTGATCAAGATCGACCTCGGCCAGGTCGGGGGGTCGGCGCTCACGGATCCCTCCATCGGCGTTCCCAAGCATAAGGATCTGGGCAGGCTCAAGGCCGGCACGCCGACGACCTACGTCCCGTTCCGCAACGGTATCCTGCTGGCGGTCGCCGCCGCCTGGGCCGAGGCGCGCGGCATCCCCGACCTCGTCTGCGGCTTCAACGTCGTCGATTCGCCGAATTACCCGGATACGCGGCGCGGATTCGTCCGGGCGATGGAAAAGGCCGTCAACGCGGGGACGCGGGCCGCCTTCGGCGCGCCCCGGATGCGCATCCTCGCGCCGTTCGTCGGCCTCACGAAGTCGGAGATCATCCGGAAGGGCCTCGCCCTCGGTGCGGATTACTCGCACTCCGTATCCTGCTATTCAGGCGGCGAGGCGCCGTGCGGCGCCTGCTCGTCCTGCCTGCTCAGGGCGCGGGCGTGGAAGGAAGCGGGCCGCGAAGACCCGCTCATCGCGAGACTGCGAAAGGGAGGAAAGCCATGGGCTGGACGCTGAAGGTCAGGGACAAGTTCCAGGCCGCGCACTTCCTGCGCGAATACAAGGGCAAGTGCGAGAAGGTCCACGGCCACACGTTCCACGTCGAAATCGAGATCGAGGCCGCCGAGCTCGACGGGACCGGGATCGCCATAGACTTCACCGAGATCAAGCGGGCGCTGGCCGAGGCCCTTCCCGACCACACGCACCTCAACGAGGTCTATGCCTTCAATCCCACCGCCGAGAACCTCTCCCGCCACTTTTACGACGAGCTCAAGAAGCTCTTCCCGGTCAAGGCCGTGACCGTCTGGGAATCCGAGGATGCTTCCGCGACCTACTCTGAGGATCGCTGAGGTCTTCCCGTCCGTCCAGGGCGAGGGCCTCCGCCAGGGCGAGCCGACGATATTCGTCCGCCTTTCCGGCTGCAACCTCCGCTGTTCGTTCTGCGACACCAAATACGCCTGGACGGGCGGCGAGATGCGGACGCGCGATTCCGTCGTGGCCGAGATTCGGAAGATCCGGCTTGAATTCCCCGCCCCTTGGGTCTGCCTGACCGGCGGCGAGCCCCTCCTCCAGGATATCTCCGGGCTCGTCCGCGATCTGAGGAAGGAGGGCCTCAAGGTCCAGGTCGAAACCAACGGGACGGTCGATCGCCTGCTTCCGGTGGACTGGTACACGGTTTCGCCGAAGCCCAAGGATTATTTCTACCAGCCGCGGTTCCGGAAGGCGGCCAAAGAGGTCAAGTTCGTTGTGAGCCGGGAGCTGACTTACGAAGTCGTCAGCCGCATCCGCAAGGAATTTCCGCCGGACACTCCCCTCATCCTCCAGCCCGAATCGAACCGTCAGGCCAGCGCGCGGCGGGCTATGCGCATCCTCGAGCGATGCCTCAAGGACGGCCTACCGAACATCCGTCTTTCCGTCCAACTTCATAAAGTCTTCAAGATTAATTAAGCATGGGCGTGCGCTAGGACGAACCCGCACGTCTTCCCGACCTGAATCCGTTGCCTTAAATCCCCCCCAACCCCCCTTTTACAAAGGGGGGGGGGGGTAATTCACAATGACTCGGCGCGATTCATACCTCTTTTAAAGGGGGGAAGTTCGCAAGAGATCGGCACGATTCATACCCCCCTTTTATAAAGGGGGGCCATGGGGGGATTTGCTAGGAAGAGATATCTCTAATACGTCTTGAAAACCCGGCCCCAATCGGTTTTCATGAACTTTCGGACCCGTTGCCTGCCAATCGTCGGGTACCACATCAGGTCGTGATAGAGGTTGGAGGCAAACGGGGCCCAGACGACGAGGGGCGAATGCAGAAGGAGCCTCTCGAACGGCCGCAGGAACCCCTTACGGATCATCTGGTCGCCCCAGATGACCAGGCTGCGGCGCGTCTTGAAGCCCAAGTTCAGGGCCGCAACATCGTCGCCCACGATGTCGACCTCGCGGACGTCGCCGACGCCCAATCCCCTCTCGTATGCCATCCGGATGTAGGGGATGTCCAGCGGCTCGAAACCCATGATCTTCGCCGCGACGGCGTCGATGGCCACGGAATCGCCGCTCGCGAGGATGATGTTCCCGGTCACGGGATGCATGGTCCGGGGCCCGGCGCCGTCTCCGCAGACCGTCCCGTCCATGACGCAGAACACGCCCGTGTGAAGCTCCTTCTGCATGTAAAGGAGATCGACCAGAACCTCGTGGATATATTTATGCGCGTAGTGGCGGACCTCCTTGAGGAGGCCGCCGAAGGCGTTCTTGACCGCGCCCGTCGTGATCGAGTGGCCGTGCGTCTTAACCGTCGGCATGTGGAGGACGTTCTTCCCGGCGTACATTTTCGGGATGAGGATGCCCTCGGGGAAGATCTCGTTGAGCTTGAGGAGCGGACTGCGGAACTTGCGGACCTCCCATTCGACCTCGGGAAGCGGCGTGAACTCCAGGCCGTATTTCTCGAGGACCGGAAGCCAGCGATTGTTTCGGGCACCCTTCCGCGGGTTAGTGACGACGGTCTTGTTCTCGACAGGGATGAGCCGCTCGCGGGCGTAGCCGTCCTCGAGCAGGGTCCGGACGACGCCCTCGACCTGCCAAGGTTCGCTTGAACAGGCAGGGAAATACTTGGTCCAGGACAGGTTGAGCTTGAGGAGGGTCGACTTGTCTTTGGGAAGGAAGCTCGTGTAATCGGCCAGGCGCATAAGCTTCCCGTAATCGTCAAGAACGGTTCTTGGGGAGGTCCTCAGGACGGCGACGCGGGACCGGCTCATTCCGCTTACCTCAAGCCCAGGATCAGGAGAGCCGCGGCGATCCAAAGGAAGATGTCGATAAGCAGGGGCTTGTCCTTGAGGATGAGGTGCTCCGGGGAGCCGCCTTCCTCCTTCTGGTGGATGAGGTAGAGGTACCGGAAGATGCCGTAGAGGACGAAGGGCACCGTCAGGATGAGGTTCTTCGTCCCGAACTTGCTCACGGTCTCCTCGGAGATGGTGTACAGGCAGTAGGCGACGAGCGTCGAGGCCGTGACGACGGAGATCATCTGGTCGAGAAGGTAGGTCGTATATTCCTTGAGGATGGGCCGGTGATTGCCGGCGTTGCCCTCGAGGAGGACGAGTTCGTGACGGCGCTTGCTCATGGCCAGGAAAAGCGCCAGGAGCATCGTGCAGATGAGGAGCCAGGAAGAGATCGTGACGCCGATGACCAGGCCTCCCGCCACGACCCGGATGACGAACCCGGCCGCGACCACGAAGATGTCCAGGATGACGACGTGCTTGAGCCGGAGGGAATACAGGACCTGCAGGACAAGGTAGCCGAGGGAGACGAAGAAGAAGGGCATGCTCAGGGCGGCTGCCAGCCCGAGCCCGGCGGCGGCAAGAACGATCATGGCCGCCACGGCGGGCGCCCTCTTGAGTCTCCCCGAGGCCAGGGGCCGCTTCGATTTGATGGGGTGGAGCCGGTCCTCCTCGAGGTCGCAGATGTCGTTGAAGATGTAGTGGGCGCTCGAGACGAGGCAGAATGCGGCGAATGCGGCTACGGCCCTCAGGACGAGCGGCCGGTCGAGAAAGTGCCGGGAAAAGACGATGGGGGCGAAGATGAAGAAGTTCTTGATCCACTGCTGGGGCCGGAGCGACTTGAATATCTCCAGAAGTATCATCGAACCCTCTACTTCATCTTATATATGCATTGACCGGAAAATTCAATGCGGTCCGCGCCTCAGTCCCGGACCTTCTTGAAGTACCTGTACCCCGACCTGGTCAGATACACGCCGATGAAAATGACGAGGCCGCCGCAGACCTGGAGGGGCGTGACCCTCTCCCCGAGGACCAGGACGGCGAAGATCGTGGCGAAGACGGGGTTGAGATTGCTGTAGATCCCGGTCTTCGTATTGCCGACCTTGCGTACCGAGCTGTAAAAGACGGAGTAGCCGACGACGATCGCCAGGACGCCGGAAAAGAAGATCGCCCCCCATGCCGGGGCCGGGACTCGGCCGATGCGGATATCGGCGATCCCGCCGGCCGCAAAGGGCAGATAGAACAGCGTGCCGAACGAAGTCGTCAGGATGGCCAGCCGGAGCGGCGGGATCCGGGCGAGAAGAGGCCTGGAGAAGACCGTGTAGAAGGCCCAGGACAGGTTGGAGACGAGGATGAGGAGGTTGGCCCGGACCGTGGCCGAGTTCAGGGTCACGGGACCGGCCTGCCCGGTCAGCAAGAGGTAAAAGCCCGTGAAGGAGACGGCGATGCCCACCCAGGCGGCCCAGTGGATGCGCTCGAACCTGAGGAAGTGGCTGAGCATGGCGATAAAGACCGGGGTCATCGGCGCGATCATCGAGGACGACGAGGCCGTCGTCGACCGGAGCCCCTGGATGAAGAGCAGTTGATAGGCCGTCGTCCCCAGGAGGCCGAGCCCGGCGGCCTTCCAGAGGTCGCCCTTGCGGAGGACAAATCCGTCCCGCAGGAGCGCCCAGACGACGAGGTAGATGAGCGAGGCGAGCGTCATCCGGACGCCGTTGAAGCCGTGCGGAGGGAGGACGCGGATGCCGTACTTGACCACGGAGAAATTGATTGCCCAGATCAGGGTCGTCAGGAGCATGGCGGCGTCGGTCGTCCCGAACCGGCCGCCGTTCGCATCGATCGCGGCGGCGGCGTTCCGCCCTTTGGGCAAAGTCATGTCGGGCGCTCTCAGCCGCGGGCCCCGCGGCGACGCTTCTTCGGGCGCGGGTGGCGCGCCTCGACCGTCGAGAGGAGCCCGCCCCTCGGATTGAATTCGCCTTTAACGGCGGCCCGGACGGGCCGGCAGGCCGCGACGACGTCCTCGAGGACGCGGTTGACGACATTCTCGTAGAAGATGCCCAGGCTTCGGTAGGCCAGGACGTACTCCTTCAGGGACTTGAGCTCAAGGACGCGGGCCCTCGGCTCGTAGACGATCGTCAGCGTCCCGAAATCCGGAAGCCCGGTCTTTGGGCAAACGGAGGTGAACTCGGGAATCTCGATCCGAATCTCGTAGCCGGGGAACTGGTTGGCGAAGGTCTCGATCCGCGGCAGTCGAGCTTTCAAGCCGGCCTTCGCTTCTTTTTCGGTATATCCTGGCATGGCAACCTCTTTCGCGTCGCGACGGTTTATGATACCGTAATCCGCGTCGCAAGACAAACGCCCCGCGGAGGATACGATGAGCGAATGCCGGAGCGCACGGAACGCCGCGAAGTGCAATTGCAGCTGGGAGCCCTGTAGTCGCAAGGGCGTCTGCTGTGAATGCGTGGCCTATCACTGGAGCCACAAGGAGCTTCCCGCCTGCCTGTTCCCCGATGCCGCCGAGAAGACCTACGACCGGTCCCTCCGGGCCTTCATCCAGATCTACAAGGAAAAAGCCTGATGCCGTCCGCCGGGTCCGCGAAACCGGAGTTCGTCTACGGCCCCGTCCCCTCGCGGAGGCTCGGGTTCTCCCTCGGCGTGGATATCCTTCCCTTTAAGACCTGCACCCTCGACTGCGTCTATTGCCAGCTCGGGCCGTCGTCCCGGACGACCGCCCGGAGGCGGGCCTTCTTCGACCCGAAGGCCGTCCTGCGCCAAGTCCGGAAGGCCGTCGCCTCGGGGGCGCACATCGACAACATCACCTTCTCCGGCTCTGGGGAGCCGACGCTCAATCGCTCCCTCGGGGAGATCATCCGGGGCATCAAGAAGATGACGGACATCCCCGTCGTCGTGCTTACCAACGGGACCCTCCTCCACCGGAGGGATGTCAGCCGGGACCTCCGTGAGGCCGACATCGTCGTCCCGAATCTTGACGCCGCGACGCCCGGCCTCTTTGCTCGTGTCAACCGGCCCGACAAGGCCCTCCGGCTGGACCGGATGATCGAAGGGCTGGCGCGTTTCCGCCGGGAATTCAAGGGGCAGATATGGCTCGAGGTCATGCTCGTCGCGGGCATCAACGATTCGCCGGCCCACGTCCGGAAGCTCAGGAAGATCATCGACATGGTCGGCGCCGATAAGGCCCAGCTCAATACCGTCGTCCGCCCCCCGGCCGAAAGGGCGGCCCGTTCCTTGAGCGAAAGCCGGATGAAAGCGATCCGCAAGGCTCTCGGCCCGACATGCGAGATCGCCGTCGCATTCCCGAAAAGGGTCCAGGCCCCGTCCCGCGCTGGGTTCGAGCGGTCCATCCTGGCCATGGTCCGTCGCCGGCCGGTCACCGCATCGGATATCGCCGCCTCCCTCGGTCGCGATCCCGCTCAGATTGGCGAAGCCCTGGCCCGCCTAGTCTCGGCCAGGCGCATCATGAGCGTTCGCCATGCCGGGAAAATCTATTACGAACCTACCCAACCCCTTCTCTCAATAGAGAAGGGGGCCTTGAGATGGACCGCGTCGCCGGCAGATGTGCGGCGGGCACAGTTCCCCGGCCGCAGGACGGGGCTGTAGCCGCAACCTTTAGGTTGCGCTTCGGCCAAGACGCAGGCTAAAGCCTTCGGCTGCAAGCAAATTCGCGTCTTCAGGAAGGATGTCCCCGAGTCCTGAGAAGACGATTCCCAAGTCTCTCTCCGCCTCTCGCTTTCCGGATCCTAAATGTGTTAACATGAGCCTTCACGGAGAGCGTGCCTTCATTCTGACCGCGACGCGACCAACGGCTTCCACCCTTTCATCCGAAGGAGTCCGGCATGTTTCCCAACACAAATTTTCCCGGCGCGAAGAAGTACTGGCACATGGGGAGGTTCCACGACTGGTCTGAGGCGGGCATCCATCCGATGAGTCACGCCCTGCACTACGGCACGTCAACGTTTGAAGGCATCCGGGCTTATAAGACGCCCCGGGGGCCGGCCGTCTTCCGCCTTCCGGAACACATCGACCGGTTCCTCCACTCGGCCTCCGTCCTTAGGATGACGCTCCCCTATACGAGGGACGAGATCGGCGAGACGGTCCGCCTCGTCGTCCGGGAGAACGGCTTCGACAGCGCCTACATCCGCCCGCTGATGTTCTACGCCTACGGCAACCTGGGCCTGGTCCCCAAGGCCTGCCCCGTCGAACTCCTCGTCGGAGCTTGGGAATGGGGCGCCTATCTCGGGGAAAAGGCCGAGAAGGGCGTCTCCACCTACATCCTTGCCAAGCGACGCGTTCACCATAGCCAGCTGGACATGAAGGCCAAGCTCGGCGGAGTCTATGTCCAATCGACGATCTACGGCCTCGAGGCGCGGGCCGAGGGCTATGACGAGGCCCTGTTCCTAAACCTCGAGGGCAACGTGGCCGAAGGCCCCGGGGAGAACCTTCTCATCGTCAAGGACGGGGTCGTCCGGACCAACGACCGGACGGAATCTATCCTCGAGGGGATCACCCGGACGAGCATCCTCGAGATCGCCCGGGACCTTGGGTACTCGACCGGTGTCGGGTCCATAACCAGGGCGGACCTCTTCGCGGCCGACGAAGCCTTTTTCACCGGAACGGCCGTCGAGATCACGCCGGTCATCCTCGTCGCCGACGGCTCGGACCCGGAGGCTCCGAAGACGGAGCATGTCATCGGCTCCGGGAAGCCCGGCCCGGTCACGCTCCGGCTCAAAGAGGCCTACGCGGAGATCGTCCGGGGGGGGAGCCCAAAGCACGAAAAATGGCTGACCTATGTCCGATGACGGGAGGGTGACATACGATCTTCGGCCTATCGGCATCGTCCATTCCCCGTTCGGGGAGCCCACGGACATCCCCAGGGAATGGAACTGCCGGGAGGGCGCTTTCGACGCCGTCGCCGGCGATCTCGAGATCTTCCCGGAGCATGCGGAAGGCCTGGACGGCCTCGAACCCGGAGCTTCCCTGATCGTCCTGTTCGCATTCCATAAGGCAGGATATTCCCACCTCAAGGTGACGCCGCCGGGCGAGACCGAGCCCAGAGGCGTCTTCGCCTCCCGTTCCCCCCATCGGCCCAACCCCATCGGCATGACCGTGGTCAGGCTCACGGCGCGGGAGGGAAACGTCCTGAAGGTCACGGGCCTGGACATGGTCGAAGGCACGCCGATACTCGACATCAAGCCGGCCTAGGAGCGGGCGATGAAATATTTCAGGAATGAGGGTCCCCGGTTGAGGAAGATCGAAGCCCGGGCTCTCTTCAGGGGGCTTGACTCCCCGCATCGCGTCCAGCGATACCTGGACCGGCTCGATTACGACGACCGCCCGGGAACGCGATCACCCCTCTGGGCGGCCCGGGAAGGGACGGCCAACTGCTTCGAGGGGGCCCTGTTCGCCGCGGCGGCCCTGCGCGCCCTGGACTATCGACCGCTCATCGTAGACCTCGTCGGAGCCAACGATGACGATCATGTTATCGCCGTTTTTAAAAGGCGGGGCCATTGGGGAGCGGTGGCCAAGTCCAACTTCGCCGTCCTCCGGTACCGCGAACCCGTCTACCGGACGGTCCGGGAGCTCGCGATGTCCTACTTCGACATCTGTTTCAACACCAGGCGCCGGAAATCGCTCCGGTCCTATTCCCCGCCCTTCAGCCTCGTCCGGTTCGACCGCCGGGGCTGGGTCACGACGGACGAGGACATCGGTTATATCGGCGACGCCCTCAACGCCGCCCGCCACATCCGGCTGATCACGCCCCGGATGGCCCGCGAGCTCAGCGAAGTGGATACATGGCTCTACCGGTCCATCTACTTCGGGGCCAAGCCGTCCGGGATCTACAAGGCGAGATAAGGTCGTCGGGCTTCGCTCAGTCCGCAGACAGAGCCTCGGCCGAGGAGCGGATGATATCCCAGGCTTCGCGCACGTGCCGCTCGGCGGTCGTCCGCTGGCCCACGACCAGCCGGATCGCATATTTTCCGCGAAGCGTCGTGTGGGTCAGGAAAACCCGGCCGGAAGCGTTGATCCGCTCGAGGAGTCGCCGGTTCAAGGCGTCGAGATCGGTCCCGGGGCGGCCGTCGTTCAAGCGGAAGCAGATCAGGCCGAAGTGCACAGGCGCCAGGAGCTCGAACCGGGGATGGCCTTCGACCCAGCCCTTGAACAGGCCGGCAAGGCGGAGGTGCTCCCGAACCATGGCTCGGATGCCCTCGACCCCATAAGACCGGAGGACGAACCAGAGCTTGAGGGCCCGGAACCGGCGACCGAGCGGAATCCCCCAATCCCGGTAGTTGTTCACCCGCGCGTCCACGCCCGTCTTCAGGTACTCCGGGTGGATTTCGAAGGTCCGGACGAGGGCGCCGGCGTCGCGGACGAAATAGGCCGAGCAGTCAAAATTGGTCAGCATCCACTTGTGGGGGTTGAAGACAAAGGAGTCCGCGAGCTCGACCCCGTCAAGAACGTGACGCTTCTCAGGGAGCAGAGCCGCGGTCCCAGCGTAGGCGGCGTCGACGTGGAACCACATCCCGTGAGCGCGCGCGATCTTGCCGATGGCGACAAGCGGGTCGATGGCCCCCGAAGAGGTGGTCCCCACGGTCGCCACGACGCAGGTCGGGACGAGGCCGGCCTTTTCGTCGGCGGCGACGGCCCGTTCCAAGGCCGCCGGGTCCATGCCGAAGTCCGCGGCGACGGGGACGATGCGCAGGTTCTCCCGACCGTAACCGGCGATCTTAACGCCTTTCTCGGCGCTCGAGTGAGTCTCGGTCGTGGCATAGACCGTGAGGGGCTTCTTCAGGCCTCTGGCGTTGCTTTCGTATCCGGTGGCCTTCTCCCGGGCGGTCAAGAGGGCGGCCAGGGTGGAGGTGGAGGCCGTGTCCTGGATGACGCCGGCCCAGCCCTCGGGCAGGCCGAGCATCCCTCGGAGCCAGCCGAGGACGACCTCCTCGAGTTCCGCGGCGGCCGGGGATGTGTTCCAGCTCATGCATTGGGCCCCGAGGCTAGCGGTGAGCAGTTCGGCCAGGACGGAGGCCGGGCTGTTGTTGGCGGGAAAATAGGCGAACCAGCCCGGATGCTGCCAGTGCGTGAGGCCCGGAATGACGATCTCCCGGAAGTCCCTGAAGATGGTTTCCATCGGTTCCCCCAACTCCGGAGGGGCCGAAGGAAGCATTTTCCGGATATCCCCGGGTGAGATCCGGGCCGTGACGGGGTATTTTTCGGCGTTTTCCATGTATTCGGCCGCCCATCCTACGAATTCGTGCCCGTATTTGAGGAATTCTTCCTTGTTCATATCCTTCTCCAGGCGCTCAATATACAATTATTCCGCCAAAATCACAAAAATCCGGGCTTTGCTGCGCTATTCCCGGCCACGAAGCGTCCCCGGCGGCCGAATTCGTCCCCTAAAAGCGTCGTCCACGCCATATAAAAGCGAACTTCCGGAATTCAGCAAAGAAATATTGCTTGTTTTCCGGGATCTGTGGTATAATTGTTAATGACATCATAAGGCCTGAAAAATCGGCCTCTCGCCTTTCCTCCCTCCCCCGAAAAAAACAATCATTCGGGTGCGTCGCGACGCAACTCTTCGGCTTCCGTCGTCGTATTATTCAACGTGAGTCAACAACTCTTTTTCCCCTTTTAGACCCCTTCCCTTCCACGAGTTGCTCCGTCCCTCATCAGGACGGAGCAACTCGGCTTCTTCAAAGCCGCCCGGGCCCGTTCTGCCGTTTGACAAACCCGGACACAATGATCTATAAATGGGAAGCCCTTTTTCGGGGCGCCTTTCGTTCTTTGATCGACCGTTAGAGGGTCTGAAGTAAGGGAAGTCCGTGGGACGCGGACACAGCCCCCGCTACTGTGACCGGGGACGAGTCCCGGACGACGCCACGGGCCGGAAGGCCGGCCCGGAAGGCCCGGGATGAGGGAGATCCGGAAGTCAGGAGACCTTTTTCAGGCCCCATGAGAGCCCGTCTTCGGGAGGAAGACAGGGTCGTTTTTTTTTGCATTACCGGGCGAAGAGCCCGGTCTCATGCGGGGGCCGCTCGATAAGGAGCCGTTATGTTCAGTTATGCCCTCGCCGTCTTCGTGGCCGCAGCCTTGGCCATAGCCGCCCCCCTTTCCGACAAAACGGATCAAGTCCCACCGACGGACCTCCGCCACGACGTAGTCATCACGGCGACGCGGGTTGAGACCCCGAGCAAAGAGGTTGCCAGCTCCGTGACCATCATCACCCGGGAGGAACTGGCCCGCTCGAAGAGGTCGATGATCCTCGAAGTTCTCGGGGACGTCCCGGGAGCGACCGTCGTCCGGAGCGGGGGGCCCGGCTCCGCGGCCGCGGTCATGCTCCGCGGGGCCAACTCGGAGCACACGCTCATTCTCCTCGACGGCGTCGAGCTCAACGACCCGATGAACCCCTCCCGCTCGGCGGATCTCGCGCACATCCCGCTCGACCAGGTCGAGCGGATCGAGATCCTGCGCGGGCCCCAGAGCACGCTCTATGGCTCGGATGCCCTGGGCGGCGTCGTCAACATCATCACCGGGACGGGGGCAGGCCGGCCGAAGGTTGTCCTCTATGGGACGGGCGGCGCGCTGGCGACGGCGGAAGGGCGGCTGGGAATTTCCGGCTCTACGGGACGGGTGGCCTACTCTCTCGGAGTTTCCGCCCTCCGGACGGCCGGAGTCTCGGCGGCCGACGCGTCCCTCCCCGGGAACGGCGAAAAGGACGGCTACCGGAACCTCGCCCTGACCGGCCGGACCGGCATCAAGCTCGGACACGGCCTGGACCTGGACCTCTCGTTCAGGACCGTCCGGACACGATCGGAGATAGATAATTTCGGCGGAGCCTACGGGGATGATTCCAACAACGTGCAACGATATGAAACGTCGTTCGCCAGGGCCGGCGTCCGCGGCCTCTTCCTGGGCGACCGGTGGGAATCCCGCCTCGGCGCGGCGATCATCGGGTCGGACCGGCGCAACGACAATCCCGCCGACGGGACGCACCCCTTCGATTCGGAGAAAGGCGAATTCCGGAGCGGGCTCTTCAAGCTGGACTGGCAGAACAACATCTTCCTGCGGCCTTCCCACACGGTGACCTTTGGGGCCGAATACCAGGGCGAACATGGAAGCTCCGAATACGCTTCGGCAAGCCTTTACGGGCCCTACGTGAGCGCGTTCCCGCGGGCATCGGCTTCCGTCCTTGGGCTCTATTTACAAGACCAGCTGCGGCTCGGCGGACGGTTCTTCGCGACGGCGGGGATCCGAATCGACGCCCATAGCCTTTCGGGGACGGCCGTCACGTACAGGCTGGCCCCAGCCTGGGTCGTCGGGCGGACGGGGACGAAATTGAAGGCCACGTTCGGGACGGGCTTCAAGTCCCCGTCCCTTTATCAGATCTACGCCCCGCCGACGGCCTGGGGGCCGATAGGGAATAGGACCCTTGAACCCGAGGAAGCCGCGGGCTGGGACGCAGGCGTGGAGCAGGACCTTGCCGGAGGCCGGCTGAGGTTCGGGGCAACATGGTTCCGGAACCGTTTCCGGAACCTCATCACCTTCGATATGGCTCACGGCTACGTTAATGTCGGCCGGGCCCGGTCAGAGGGGGTCGAGCTCACCGCCGAGGCCCTCCCCTTCGACGGGTTCGCGTGCCGCGCCGCTTACACCCGCATGTCCTCGCAGGACCTGGGCACCGGCCTCGACCTCCCGCGCCGTCCGAAGGACAAGCTGTCCGCCGGTCTCGACGTCAGACTCGCGAAAACGCTCGATCTGGACCTCCGCCTGAACGTCGTCGGCCGCCGCGGCGACACGGATTTCACGGGCTGGCCGCCGGCACCGGTTTCGCTTCCCGCGTATACGCTCCTCGATGCCACGATCTCGTGGACCGCCGGCCGCGGTGTCGATCTCTTCCTCAGGGTCGACAACATCCTCGACCGGCGCGCCGAGATGGTCTACGGCTACGGGGCGCCCGGCCTCGGGGCGCACATTGGCTTCCGGCTCGAGGGGCTGTTTTAGGATTCGCCCTCAAATCCCGAGAGCGTTTCTCCCCGCCCCCCCGTTGTGTTAACATGTGCCGGGACGCTCATTTGAAGGCTCTTTACATGGAACACAAAATATTCGCCTTGGGACTCCTGGCCGCCGCGCTGGCTTCTTTCCCGGCTGCGGCCTGGGATGACAAGCCGTCAACGCGCCTGAAGCTCATCTTCGTCGAGCGCTTCCGGTTAGAGGCCTGGGATAACGCCGTCAATCTCGACGACACGGCCGACGACAACTTCTCCTATGCCCGGAACCGGATGACCCTCGGCCTGCGCTGGCTCGCGGTCAGAAACTTCGAGGTCCTGGGCAAGGTCACGAACGAGTTCCGCGTCTACCTGGCCCCCAAGGACCGGGCCTTCAACAGACACGAGCTTTTCGTCGACAACCTCCACGTCAAGTGGACGATCCCCGGCCGTCTGCCCGTCACCGTCACGGCCGGACGCCAGGACATCAGCCTGGGCGAAGGCTTCGTTATCGCCGACGGCACGCCGCTCGACGGTTCCCGCTCCTACTACTTCAACGCCCTCCGACTCGACGCCGACCTCAGCGCGAACCATAAGCTCATTCTGTTCGCCCACGCCCAGGAGACGAACGATAAGTATCTTCCCGTGATCAACGAGCAGCCCCAGGCCCTGGTCGAACAGCCGGAAAAGGCGCTGGCCGTCTACTTTACCGGGACTTTCGGGAAGGCAAAGATCGACGCCTACGCCGTCCGCAAGTTGACCGAGGAGACCACGCTCTGGCCCGTCGCGGGGAGGATCGATACCTTCGGGGCCCGGGCCCAGGTGCCCGTCCTTCGGCCGCTTTCGCTCACCGCGGAAGGGGCCGTCCAGACGGGGACCTACGGCGCCGCCGGCCGCTCGGCTTTCGGCGGGCTCGCCCATCTCGATTACACGCCCGAGTGGAGCGTTCCCTGCCTCAAAACGATGACGCTCGGCGGAATCTACCTCAGCGGCGACGACCCGGCGACGGCCGGGATGGATGGCTGGGACCCCATTTTCAGCCGCTGGCCCAAGTGGAGCGACGGCTATATCTACACGTTCAGCCGCGAGAGCCGGGTCGCCTACTGGAGCAACCTGAATTCCGTCTACGGTTCCCTCTTGTTCGTTTTCGGCGACCGGGCCAACGGGACGTTGGCGGTCCACCGCCTGGGAGCCGAAAAGGTCCGCCCGGGGGAATTCCCCGGCGGGACAGGGCTTCATCGCGGGACGCTCGTCGTCGGCCGGCTGAACTTCACCATCAGCAAGGCCCTCTCGGGTCACTTCCAATGGGACCATTTCCAGCCCGGCGATTTCTACGCACCGAGCGCCAGTGGCTTCAATTGGCTCCGCTTCGAACTGATGCTCCGCTACTGACGACGGCTAGCGGACGAGGCTCAGGAGCGGGTTGACCGCGAACGAGACGAGCATCCCGATCGTCCCCGCCTCGGCGGGCGGCATCCCGGCGATCGACAGCCCCAGGCACGTCCCAAGGCCGAGGATCGCCGACGCCAAAGCGCCGAATTTCGTCACCTTCTTGCTGATAAGACCCCAGACGAACGGCCCGAGGAAGAACGAGCCGATCGCCCCCCATGAGACCGACAGGATGGCGACGATCGTCGCCGGACGTAGATAGGCCAGGACAACAGAAAGGAGGATGAAGACGGCCGACGTGACCCGCATCATCCGGGTCAGGGTCCTGTCCGCCACGGCCGGGTTGATGAAACCGGCGTAGAGGTCCTTGACAACCGAGGAGCTCGAGATCAGGACGAGAGCGGCGAGCGTCGACATCGACGCGGAGAGGATGAGGAGCATCATGACGATGGAAAGGGACGGCGGGATGACCTTGGCCAGGAACTCCGGCATCAGGACGTCGAAAACGGGCTTGCCGCCGGAGAAGGCCCCGGGCGCGCTTTCGGGCGTGAGGAAAAGCCGGGCCGCGGCCCCTGCGAAGTAGGCTGTCCCCGCGATCAGGGCCGCGAACGCCGTCGAGGCGATCATCCCTCGCCGCACGGCCCGGTCGTCCTTGATGGCGTAAAACTTCTGGACGAGCTGGGGCATGGCGAAAGGGGCGACGCTTGTCAGGAAGACGAGGGCGAAAAGCGGCCAGGCGCCGGCCGGGCCAACGGCGGCCGTGAGCCGCAGGTCGATGGCCGCGAGGCCGGAAGTCAGATTCCCCAGTCCGCCGGCCTTCTGAAGAGTGCTCACGATGAGGATGGCCGAGCCGAGGCACATGATCATTCCGAAAACGACGTCGACCATGGTCATGGACTTGTAGCCGCCGAGGACGAGATAGAACGCCGTGAACAGGCCCATGAACAGGAGGGCCACGCCGTAGGCCAGGCCGAAATTAGCCTTGAAGAGGTAGGACAAGCCGATGAAAACGGCCGCCGAGTAGGGGACGAGAAATATAAAAATGGCCAGCGAGGCGATGAGTTTTAGGAACCGGCTGTCGTAGCGCTTTTCCAGGAACTCCGGCAGGGTCGTGACCTGGAGCTCGACCGACATCCGCCGGATGCGGTTGCCGAGCAGGCCCCACACGGCGAGGACGCCGACGAGGGCGTTCCCCAGGGCGATCCAAAGCCCCGACAGGCCGAAGCCCCAGCCGATCTTTCCCGCGAAGCCGATAAAAAGGACGGCGGAAAAATAGGCCGCGGCGTAAGTGAAGGCCGACATCCACGGCCCGACGGTCCGGCCTCCGAGGAAGTAATCGTTGAACGTCCGGGTTTTCTTCAGGCCTAAATAGCCGATAACGAGCGTCATCGCGGCGTAGGCGCCGATGACGATGATCTTGACAAGCATCGTGCCTCTCTCCCCCCGAATAGCCGGGAGTTTCTCTTATAATCGTGAAAGCGGCGCCTTGTCAATCCAAAAAAGCCCTCTCGCCATGACGCGCGCTTTTTGATATATATTGGGGCATGGACAAAAGGACGGCGACCCAGCAAGGAGGATGAGATGACACGACAGAGGCTTCTCGCGATTTCGCTCATGGCGGGGTTCGTGCTCTGGGCCTCTTCCGCGCTCCAGGCCTCCGACCTGGAGTCGATCTCGTTCTCGAAAGAAGGGCGCGCCGTCGCCGTCGACGTCCGCATCCGCGGCGCGTTCGGCAACGAGGCCTTCACGCTCAGGGATCCGGAACGGCTCGTCATCGACTTGTCCCCAGTCGAAGGGATATCGGCCCCGGACCAGATAGAGGTCAGCGCGGGCGGCGTCCTTCGGGTCCGGACGGGGCGGTTCCAGGCCGATGTCGCCCGGCTGGTCTTCGACCTGGACGGCCCGGGCGTCATGTCCAAGATCGACCGGACGGCGGACGGACTAAAGATCACGTTCTGGAAGGAAGGCGAGGGCATCCCTCCGGCCACCGAAAGGACGGAGGTCGAAGCCCCGGCCCCGGTGAAAGCCGAACCCGAGCCCCCGGCAGAAGCGCCGGCGGCCCCCGTCGCCGCGCCCGCCGAAAAGCCCGCGGAGACCGCCGTTCCCGTCGCGGCATCCGAAGGGCCCGAAAAGGGGTTCTTCGTCCTCTTCGGCGGAGGGATAGGAACGTTCCTGAGCCCTGAATCGACGTTCACCCGAAGCTTCCCGATCAACGACAGGCAGGGGACGGCGGAATCGACCTATAAGCCGAAACTGAACGTCCCGGTCGTGTTGAGCTTAGGACAATACATCCGGCTCCAGGAGATGAGCATCAAGCTCGGGCTCGACGTCGAATACTGGAACTTCAAGAGCGACGGGACCCACGTGTTCACGATCCCCCACCCCTTCCTAGCCGACGCCGACAGGACCGTCGAAGCGACGAGCTCGTTCCGGAGCTATTTCACCGCCATCTCCGCCTTCGGTCTCGCCCGGGTCTTCACGAACGGGGCCCTGACGGTCCTGGCGGGGCCTGAGCTCGGCTTCGTCTTCGGGAAGCACAAGCTCCTCAACGTTATCGACATCGAGGACCACGCCCCCTACACCGAGGCCGAGGTCAGCGTTCGGGAGCTCGCCTACGCGGATAGGACGGCTTCGAGTATCCTGGCAGGGTTGAGGGCCGGGTTCGAATACGCCCTGTCATGGAAACTCGCCTTGGTCTTGGATCTCAAGATCCAGTACGTCAGCCCCGAGATCGGCGAGCTGTCGAACAAGCTCGGCCTCTCCCAGGCCGCCGCCGTCTTCGGGATCCAGTACAACTTCTAGGGGTCAGCCGACGGGCAGGACCGTGCGGCCGCGCGCTTCGTTGATGACCTCGGCCATGGCCAGGTAGATCGCCGAGAGTCCGCAAACGATCCCCTCAAAGCCCGCGATCTTCCCGACGACCACCGATCCCGTCCAGTCCCGGGCCGCCAAGAGCCAGAACAGGACCGTCAGGCTCAGGAACACGAACCGGAGGACCCGGCTCTTCCCGTGGGTCCCGACCCACATGAAGGCCGTGAAGAGCCCCCACAGGAAGAGGTACCACCCGAGGTAGGCCGCCGGCGTCGGTCCCCCGTTCGGGGCGTTCGTTCCGGGGATGACCCAGATCGCGACGAGCGAAATCCAGAACAGGCCGTAGGACGTGAAGGCCGTTGTCCCGAACGTGTTGCCCTTCTTGAACTCCATGATGCCGGCTATAATCTGGGCCAGCCCGCCGTAGAAGATGCCCATGGCCAGGACCATGGCGCTCAGCGGGAAGAAACCGGCATTGTGGATGTTAAGGAGCACCGTCGTCATCCCGAAGCCCATCAGGCCGAGCGGCGCCGGGTTGGCAAGTTTCGTTCCTTCGGTCGTCATGCAACCTCCTTTTTCACATCCCGTACTTTTCGATGATTTCCTGCTTGGTCTTGCTCAATATGTCGTACTTCTTTCCGACCTTGACGAACGCGTCGAGCGCCTTGTCGAGGTGATGGATCTCATGGCCGGCCGAGAGCTGGGTCCGAATGCGGGCCTGGCCCTGGGGGACAACCGGGAAGAAGAAGCCCACGGCGTAGACGCCCTCATCGTAGAGGGCCTTGGAGAAGTCCTGGGCCAGCTTGGCGTTGAACAGCATGACGGGGACGATGGGCGTGTCGCCTTCCCTAAGGACGAAGCCGGCCTCGGTCAGGCCCTTCCGCCAGTAGGCGGAGTTGGCTTCGAGCTTGTCCCGCCGCTCGGTGCTCGCCGAGAGGATCTCCATGACCTTGAGGACGCCCGCAACGACGACCGGGGCGATGGTGTTCGAGAAAAGATAGGGCCGGGCCTTCTGGCGGCACATCTCGACGAGCTCGCGGCGGCCTGAAACGCAGCCGCCGGACGCCCCGCCGAGGGCCTTGCCGAAGGTCGTCGTGATGACGTCGATCTTGCCCATGACGCCGCACCGCTCGTGCGTCCCGCGTCCGGTCTTCCCGATGAAGCCCGAGGCGTGGGATTCGTCGACGAGGAGCATCGCGTCGTACTTTTCGCAGAGGGCGACGCACTCGTCGAGTTTCGCCGCGTCGCCGTCCATCGAAAAGACGCCGTCGGTGATGACGACCTTGAGCCTCTTGTCCGCGTGGAGCTGGAGCTTGCTCTCGAGGTGGGCCATGTCGGAGTGCTTGAACGTGTCGTGCATGGCCGAGCAGAGGCGGATGCCGTCGACGAGCGAGGCGTGGACGAGCCGATCGGAGATCATGACGTCGTCCTTGGTCAGGATGGCCTCAAAGACGCCCGAATTGGCGTCCATGCACGAGGGGAAGAGGAGCGTGTCCTCGGTCCCCAAAAACTCGGTCACCCGGCGCTCGAGCTCGCGGTGGATGTCCTGGGTGCCGCAGATAAAGCGGACCGAGGACATGCCGTAGCCGCGCGCGTCGAGCCCCTCGTGGGCCGCCCGGACGACGTCCGGGTGGCTCGAAAGGCCAAGGTAGTTGTTGGCGCACATGTTGATGACCTTTTTCAGGGCCGCGCCGGACGGGAACTCCACCTCGATGTCGGCCGCCTGCGGCGAATGGATGTACCGTTCCTGCTTGAAGATGCCCGCGTCCCGGATGCCCTGGAGCTGGGCCTCATAGATGCCGCGGACCTTGTCGCTGTATGCCATGGGGAAACCTCCTAAGAATAGCCGTCCGTCGTCGGTCCGCAGGCGGCCTAGGCCTTGACGAATTCCCGGACGAGGACGGCGATCCGGTTGACCGAATCGAACGCCTCGGGTGTCGCCTTGTCGTCGGGAATTTGGATGTTATACCTGTTCTCGAGGAACCGCTTCAGCGAGACCATCGAGAACGAGTCCACGATGCCCCCCGAGATGAGCGGGGTCTCGAAGGTGATAGGGTCGCTGTCGGCCTCGAGATATTCCTCGGTCACATACTTCAATACGACGTCTTTGAGATCGTCCATGTTCATTCTCCTAAAGGCCTATTGTACTTCAATCGTTCTCGAGCGTCGAGGTGTCACCGATCTCCTCGCCCCACTCGCGAGCATGGAGGATGCGGCGCATGATCTTCCCGCTCCGCGTCTTGGGCAGGGTGTCGACGAACTCGATCTCCTGCGGCATGGCCAGCGGCGAGAGCTTTTTCCGGACGAAGTTCATGATCTCGAGATCCAGGTCCTTGCCCGCCGTGAAGCCCGGCTTCAGGGCGACGAAGGCCTTGACGACCTCGAGGTTGATGGGGTCCGGCTTGCTGACGACGGCCGATTCGGCGACCGCCGGGTGTTCGAGCAGGGCCGATTCGACCTCGAACGGGCTGACCAGGTGGCCTGCCGTGTTGATGATGTCGTCGTCGCGCCCGGCGAACCAGTAGTAGCCGTCCTTGTCGATCCGGGCCCGGTCGCCCGTGATGTACCAGCCGTTCCGGAATTTCTTGGCGAAGGCCTCCTCGTTGTTCCAGTAGGTCCGCATCCGCGACGGCCAATCGAACTTCAGGGCAACGAGGCCGATCTTCCCGTTTGCGGGGTAGGGCTCGTTCCGGACCGGATCGATAATAGTGCCTGTGATGCCGGGGAACGGCTTCCCCATGGAGCCGGGCCGGACCTCCATGCCCGGATAGTTGCCGATCACGATACAGCCCGTTTCGGTCTGCCAATAGGTGTCATAGAAGGGCTTGCCGAAGACCTTTTGGGACCAGACGACCGCTTCGGAGTTCAGGGGCTCCCCGACGCTCGCCAGGTGGCGAAGCGACGATAGGTCGAACTTCTTGACGATCTCATCGCCGGCCTTCATAAGGGATCGGATAGCCGTCGGCGCGGAATACCACATTGTGACGCGGCGTTTCTCGATGAACTTGTACCAGGCCTCGGCCGAGAACCCGGCGTCCATGACACACTGGGTAACGCCCAAGGCGAACGGGGCGATAATGCCGTAGGATGTCCCCGTGACCCAGCCAGGGTCGGCCGTGCACCAATAGATGTCATCGTCACTCAGGTCGAGGCCCCACTTCGCCGTGATGTATTGGGAGATCAGCGAGGAATGGACGTGTTGGACGCCCTTGGGCATCCCCGTCGTCCCCGACGTATAGTGGAGGACCGAGGGCGACTCGGCCGTGGTCGGGTGGATGTCGATATGCTCGACGGGCGCAGCCTTCTCCAGGGAGAAGGCGACCTCGCGGTCCTTGAGGGGCGCGACGCCGTCGTGGTCCACGACGATGATGTGGTGGATATGGGGCAGCCGTTCGAGGATCTTCCGGACCTTCGGGGCGTGCTTCTTCTGGGTGATGACGGCCGACGTCTCGGCGTTCGACAGGCGTACGAAGAGGGACTCGTCGCCGAAAGCCGAGAACAGCGGCTGGGCGATGGCCCCGATCTTCAGGACGCCGAGGAACCCGAGATAGAGCTCGGGGACCTTGTCCATGAACAGGCAGACGCGCTCCCCGGCCGTGATGCCCAGGCCGCGTAGGAAGGCGCCGACGGTGTTCGAGGCCAGCCGCACGTCGTTGTAAGTGTACCTTTTTTCGGCGCCGGAATGCCCTTCCCAGATCAGGGCGATCTTCGAGGCCTTCCCCTGCCCGCAAACCCTGTCGGAGCAGTACCAGCCGATATTGATGACGTCGCCATCCTTGTAGCCGAGCTCTTTGGCCGAATCGGCCCAGGTGGAGCCTTTTAGCCGGTCTTCTAATGAACCGATGTTGGACATCCGCTTCTCCTCTCCTGCCGGATCATTCATAGGAACTTGGATTCATTTCGAGGACGACGACCGCCGTCGCCATTTCCTTGACGTGGGACAGCGAAACCGACATACGGATTATGCCCCGGGCCCCGCAGAATTCGCGGACCGTGCCGTGAACGAAAAGCTCGGGCTTCCCCAGGGGGTCGTTGACGACTTCGATCTCGTCGAACTTATGCCCGCCGCTCCAACCGGTCCCCATGGCCTTGAGGAACGCCTCTTTGGCGGCGAACCGGGCGGCGTAGTGGAGGGCGGGGCGATGCTTGGATTCGCAGTAAGCCCTTTCGGTTTCCGTGAAAACCTTCCTCTTGAGGCCCTCCGTCCGGGCGAGCTTCTGCTCGACCCGTCCGACCTCGATGATGTCCGTACCGACGCCAAAGATCATGGGCTTCATTATAAGGAACGCCCGGAAATTGTCAAAGCCGGGCGGCCGTCACCTCAGATCGCGCCGAGAGCTCTTCCGACCTTGGCGAATTTCTCGATGGCGAAGTCGATCTGCTCGGGGGTGTGAGCGGCGCTGACCTGGACCCGGATGCGGGACTTGCCGCGAGGGACGACGGGGAAATAGAAGCCGATGACGTAGATCCCTTCCTCGAGGAGGGCGTTGGCGAAGTCCTGGGAGAGCTTGGCGTCGTTCGGCAGATGCCCGAGGAGGATGGGGACGATGGGATGGATGCCCGGGACGATGCGGAAGCCGGCCGCCTCGACGCCCTTACGGAAGCAGGCCGTGTTCCGTTCGAGTCTGTCCTTGAGCTCGGTCGATTCCGCGAGGATCTTCAGCACTTCGATCGTAGCCCCAGCGATGCCGGGCGTCAAGGAGTTGGAGAACAGGTACGGCCGCGACCTCTGGCGCAGGAACTCGATGATCTCCTTGCGTCCGGAGATGCAGCCGCCGGAGGCCCCGCCAAGGGCCTTGCCGAAGGTCGTGACAATGATGTCCACATCACCCATGACCCCGCAGTGCTCGTGGGTCCCCCGCCCCGTCTTCCCGATGAAACCCGTGGCGTGCGAATCGTCCACCATGACCAGGGCGTCGTAACGGCGGGCCAGCTCGCAGATCTTATCCACCTGGGCGATGATGCCGTCCATCGAGAAGACACCGTCGGTAACGATGAGTCGGAAGCGGGCGCCGGAAGCCTCTTTGAGCTTCTCCTCGAGGTCGGCCATGTCGTTGTTCTTGTAGACGTAGCGGCGAGCCCGGCAGAGGCGGACGCCGTCGATGATAGAGGCGTGGTTGAGTTCGTCCGAGATGATGGCCGAGTCCTCGCCGAGCAGGGGCTCGAAGACGCCGCCGTTGGCGTCGAAGGCCGACGAATAAAGCAGGGTGTCGTCCGTGCCAAGGAATTCGCTCATCCTCCGTTCGAGCTCCTTGTGGACCTCGGAAGTGCCGCAGATGAAGCGCACCGACGCCATGCCGTAGCCCAGCCGAAAGAAGGTGTAGTTGGCAGCCGCCATGACGCGCGGCTCGCTGCAGAGCCCTAAATAGTTGTTGGCGCAGAAGTTGAGGACCTTCGGCCCGCCCTCGGTCCGGATTTCGACGCCCTGCGACGTCGTCAGAACCCGCTCGAGCTTGTAGAGACCCTCGGCCTTGATTCGAGCCAGCTCGCCCTGAAGATATTCTTGAAAACGCCCGTACATCGTTTGCTCCTCGCCGGAATGCGGCCTCATTATAGGGGACTTCGAAGAAAAATCAACCCGTTCGACCCCCCGGGCTTTGCAGTCCTCATTCGCAAGCGAATGAGGGCGGTCTGAAGCCCGGGGATGCTTAGGGTTAATACTGAGCGGCGCTTTTTACCCCTATTTAAGAATCGGGGCTTGGCGCCGCGAACGTATTAAAAGCCGGGGGTCGCTTCGGCCGCTTCCGAATCCCGGATTGCGGCGAGGACATCCTCGCCGGTCGCCGAGGACATAAGGTCCCTGAGCAGGGCCCTGTTCCTTGCGGCCCGGCCGGCCAGAGCCAGGAGCTCCACCTGCGTGTTCGGTTCCTCTTCGGGCGACAGGATGAGAAAAACGATCTCCATTTTTTTCTCGGTGACGACGTCCGGAACCCCCTTCCGTGTCAACCCCATGGCGACGGCCGGGGCGGCGAGGCCCCGGACGCGGACATGGGGGAACGCCACGCCCTCGTTGAAAAACGTCGATCCCTGTTCCTCCCGCTTCAGGATGTCCGAGTAAAGGACTTCCCCGTCCCCGATCCCGTCCTCCTTTCCGAAGGTCGACGCCAGCGTCCGGAGGACGGTCTCTTTCGGGGCCGCTTCGTCCCAGATGACGATCCGACGGGCAGCCAGCCGTCGGCTCAATGAAGGCCCGGCGTCCCGCAGGGGGCGCCCCTCCTCCCGCGGGCTCCCCTGCTGGAACCGCGCCTCGGAGACCGCCTCTCCCCGGGTGTCCAGGACGGTCACAACGACGCCCTGGGCCTTTTTTAGAAGATCGCCGACAACAGTCCTGCTCCCGCCCAGGCGCTTCCAGAACGGCTTCGGGATCGATCGACCGACGACGATATGCCCCACGCGGTACTCCGCGGAGAAACGGAGCAGGGTGTCGACGACATCCTCTCCTTTATAGGTGAACACCATGGCACCGAGCTGCTTGGCAAGGGTCAGCGTGTCCGAGAGGAGCCTCTGGGTCCGGGCGTCGATGGCCCGGGCCTCCTCGGACGGCGTCTGGACGTAGACGGCGTACCAGTTCCGATTGAGCTTCCCCGCCAGCCGCGAGCCATAGCGCAGAAGCCGTTCGCTATCGGGCCCGCGCGAGCTGAGGCAGACCATGATCTGTTCCGCCGCTGAGGCGCTCTCATCCTTGCATGTCTCCCGTCTCCTCAGATCGATCTGCGAAGCGAGCTCGCGGAGGGTCAGCTCGCGGAGCTTTTCCAGGTTCGAGGAGGTGAAGAAATTTGCCAGAGCCGTCCCAACGCGCTCGGCGGGGTAGATCTTCCCCTCTTCGAGCCGCTTCCGGAGGTCTTCGGTCGCCAGGTCGACGTCGACGATCTCGTCGGCTTCGGAGAGGACGGAATCCGGGAGCCGTTCCCGGACCTTGACGCCCACGGAGCCCTCGACGATGTTGTACAGGCTTTCCAGGTGCTGGACGTTCATAGTCGTGATGACGTGGATCCCCGCCCCCAGGATGTCCTGAACGTCCTCGTACCTCTTCGCGTTCAGGCTTCCGGGGACATTGGTGTGGGCCAGTTCGTCGATAAGGGCGACCTGCGGTTTGCGAGCGAGGACAGCGTTCCCATCCATCTCTTCCACGGCAATGCCGTGATACTCCTGACGGCGCCTGGGGACCACCTCCAGCCCGCGGGCGAGATCCGCGATCTCGGCCCGGCCGTGCGTTTCGAGCAGTCCGATGACGACATCGATCCCACGGCTCTTCAGTCGGTGCCCTTCCTGGAGCATCTGGTAGGTCTTGCCGACGCCGGCGCTGTAGCCGAGATAGACCTTCAGCCGCCCGTGCCGTGACCGCCGGATCATTCGGAGAAACGTGTCGGCCCTATCTTCCATCATCGAGGCCCCCATCCAAGGCCAGATTCAGCGCCAGCACGTTGACGCGCGGCTCGCCGAGAAAGCCCAGGGACCTGCCCTCGGTCCGCTCCTCGATGAGCGCGCGGACGTCCGTTTCTGTGAGCCCGCGCGCCCGGGCCACCCGCCGGGCCTGGAGCATGGCGTTCTTCAAAGAAATGTGCGGGTCAAGGCCGCTGGCCGAAGCGGTCACGGCGTCGGCCGGAACGAGGGTCCCGACGGGGAGGACGTTCTCGACTCGATAATCCGCGACGCGCCGGCGGACGATCTCGGACAGGTCCTTCGATAGCGGTCCGAGATTGCTCCCTCCGGACCGTCCGGCGTCCCAACCATTCCCCGCCGCCGAGGGCCGGGAATGGAAATACCCGGGGCCCATGAATCGTTGCGCGATCAGGAGAGATCCCCTGATCTTCCCGTTCCGCACGACGAGGGAACCGTCGGCCCGGAGGGAAAAAAGGCCATGGGTCAGGGTCCAGGCGGCCAAGGGGTAAACGCCGCACAGGATGACGGCCAGGGCCGGCACGGCCAAAAACGACGTCCGGAATTCCGCGAGCCAAGGCTTCATTTTCACGATCCCTCCCTCATGTTAAACGAGATGCAAGGCGTTGACAACGATGTCGATCAGCTTGATCCCGGGGAACGGCGCGACAAGGCCCCCCAGGCCGTAGACCAAGAGGTTGCGCCGCAGAAGTGCGGCCGCCCCCAACGGGCGGAAGCGAACCCCCTTGAGCGCAAGCGGGATCAGGACGATGATGATAAGGGCGTTGAAAACGACCGCGCTCAGAATCGCGCTCTTCGGCGATACCAAGCCCATGATGTTGAGAGGGGCAATGACGGGAAAGACCCCGATCAGCAGGGCCGGGATAATGGCGAAGTACTTGGCTACGTCGTTGGCGATGCTGAACGTCGTCAGGGCGCCCCGGGTGATGAGCAACTGCTTCCCGATCTCGATGACCTCGATCAGCTTGGTCGGATTCGAATCCAGGTCGACCATGTTCCCGGCCTCCTTGGCCGCCTGTGTCCCCGTGTTCATGGCGACCCCGACGTCGGCCTGGGCCAGGGCAGGGGCGTCGTTGGTCCCATCGCCCGTCATGGCCACGAGGTGCCCCAGGGCCTGTTCTTTCCGGATCAGGGCCAGCTTGTCCTCCGGCCTCGCTTCGGCGACGAAGTCGTCCACCCCGGCCTCCCCGGCGATGGCGGCCGCGGTGAGCGGGTTGTCCCCGGTGATCATCACGGTCCTGATCCCCATGGCCCGGAACCGTTCAAAACGGTCTTTCAGGCCGCCCTTGACGATATCCTTGAGGTGGATGACGCCCAGAACCCGCGTCCCGTCGGCAACGAGCAGGGGGGTCCCTCCCTGAAAAGCGATCCTCTCGACGGCGTCACGGACCTCCGCGGGAACGGCGGTCCCGACGAAGGCCCGGACCGCATCCGGGGCGCCCTTTCGGATGCGCCGGCCCTCGAAATCGACCCCGCTCATCCTGGTTTGCGCCGAAAAGGCGATGAAGGTCGCCCCCGGCATTTCGGAGAGGGGGCGTCCCCTCAATCCGTAACTCTTGGCCAGGACGACGATGCTCCGCCCCTCGGGAGTCTCATCGGCCAGGGACGCGAGTTGGGCGGCGGCAGCCATTTCCTCGACCGTCACACCCGGTGCCGGCAGGAAAGCCGTCGCTTGGCGATCGCCCAGCGTGATGGTCCCGGTTTTGTCCAGAAGGAGGACGTCGACGTCGCCCGCCGCTTCGACCGCGCGGCCGCTCATGGCCAGGACGTTTTTCTGCACCATGCGGTCGATCCCGGCGATCCCGATGGCGTTCAGCAGGCCGCCGATCGTCGTGGGGATCAGGCAGACGAGCAGGGCCACAAGCACGGTCATCGTCAAGTCGACCCCGGAATAGCGGCCGAACGGCTTCAAGGAGATGATGACGACCAGAAAGATGATCGTCAGGGCCGAAAGCAGGATGGTCAAGGCGATCTCGTTCGGAGTTTTCTTCCTCTTGGCCCCTTCTACAAGGCCGATCATCCGGTCGAGGAAGCTCTTCCCGGGGTCGGCCGTGACGCGGACCTTGATCTTGTCGGAAAGGACGCGCGTCCCCCCCGTAACCGCGCTGCGGTCGCCGCCCGCTTCCCGGATCACGGGGGCGGACTCGCCCGTGATGGCGGATTCATCCACCGTGGCCGCTCCCTCGACGATCTCCCCGTCGGCCGGGATGATCTCGCGGGCGGAGACGAAGACAAGATCGCCTTTCCTCAGCCGTTCGGCGGGGACGTTCTCGATCGAGCCGTCCGGCCTGACAAGGTTGGCCATGGTGCACGCCCGGGTTTTCCGGAGCGCGTCGGCTTGGGCCTTGCCCCGCCCCTCGGCCATCGCTTCGGCGAAATTGGCGAAGAGGACGGTCGACCAGAGCCACAGGGAGATCTGGAGCGCGAAGCCCGCCGGCTCGTTCTTCGATCCCATAAAAAGGCCGACGGTCGTTAGCAGGGCTCCGACTTCGGTGACGAAGATGACGGGATTCTTCAGCAGAGAGATCGGATTCAGCTTCTTGACGGAGTCGACCGCCGCCCGGCCGATGATGGCCCGTTCGAAAAGGGAACGCTTCGATGCCGGCACGTTCGCCCTCCTTTAATACAAGACCTTTGTCCCGCTCATCAGGAGATGCTCGACGATGGGGCCGAGGGCCAGGGCGGGCAAGAAGGTGAGCGCGCCGACGACCAGGACGGTCGCGATGAGGATGATGGTGAAGGTCGGGCCGCTGGCAGGGAAGCTCGCTTCGCTCGGCGGGACGAGTTTCTTTTTAGCCAGGTTTCCGGCCAGGGCCAGGACCGGCACCATCATGAGGAACCTGCCGAAGAGCATGGCTAGGGCCAGCGTGATGTTGTAGAAGAGCGTGTTGCCGCTCAATCCGGCGAAGGCGCTGCCGTTGTTGCCCGTGCCGGACGAGAAGGCGTAGAGGATCTCGCTCAGGCCGTGCGGGCCGGCATTGTTCAGGGCGGCTCGGCCCCACCGGCTGGCCGTGGCCCAGGCAGAGAACCCGAGGATCGAAAAGATCAGGATCAATACGGCCAGGACGGAAACCTTTACGTCATAGGATTCGATCTTCTTGCCCAGGTACTCGGGCGTCCGTCCGACCATCAAGCCGGTGAGGAAGACGGCCAGGATTACAAAGATCAGCATCCCGTAGAGCCCGGAGCCGACCCCGCCGAAGACCACTCCGCCGAGCTGGATGTTGAACAACGGGACCAGCCCGCCCAAAGGCGTGAAGGAATCGTGCATGGAGTTGACCGCTCCGCACGAAGCCGCCGTCGTAACGGTAGCGAACAGGCTCGAGCCGAACACGCCGAACCGAACCTCCTTGCCCTCCATGTTGCCTCCGGCCGGGTCGACTCCCAGAGCTTCGAATCGAGGATTGCCCGCGCTTTCGGCCCTCCAGCAGACGAGCGCGGCGGCCAGGAAAAGGATCGCCATGGCGCTCCACACGGCCCAGCCGTGCTTCTGGTTCTTGATCGTGCGCCCGAGATAATAAGTGAGGCCGCTCGGGATGAGAAAGATCGAGAGCATCTGGATGAAGTTCGAGAGAGGGGTCGTGTTCTCGTAGGGATGGGCGGCGTTGGCGTTGAAAAAACCGCCGCCGTTGGTCCCCAACATCTTGATGGCGACCTGGGAGGCGGCCGGACCTTGGGCGATGATTTGGGAGCCCCCGGCCTTGTCGGGGGCTAGGGCCGAGGCGGCTTCGACGGGGGTCGCCTTGACGTAGGGCTTGAAGTTCTGGACGATGCCCTGGGAGGTCAGGAACAGGGAAAAAACGATGGAGAAGGGAAGAAGGAGATAAAGGTTGACCCGGACGAGATCGACCCAGAAGTTCCCGATGGTCTTGGCTGAATGCCGGGCGATGCCGCGGATAAGAGCCGCGGCCACCGCGATGCCGGCAGCCGCGGAAACAAAATTGTGGAAGACAAGCCCGACCATTTGCGAAAAATAGGAGAGCGTCGTTTCTCCCGCGTAATTCTGCCAGTCCGTGTTCGTCGCGAAGCTCGCCGCGGAGTTGAAAGCGAGGTCGGGCCGAACGGGTCCGAGCTTCTGAGGATTCAACGGGAGGAAATGTTGGAGCCGGAGCACGGCATAAGTGAACAGCAGTCCGGCCAGGCTGAAGATGATGAGGGACCGGACATATCCCTTCCAATTCTGCTCCCTCCCCGGGTCGACGCCGAGCATCCGATATAGCAGACGTTCGACAGGCTTGACGGGCCGGTCCAGCCAGGTTTTCCCTTCGGGCTCCAGGACCCGCACGAGATACCGGCCCAGCGGTTTCGTGACGAGGAACAGGATCCCCAAGAAGAGCGTCAATTGGATCCAACCGAAGACGTCCATGGTGATCACGCCATTAGAACTTTTCGGGCCGCAGGATGCTCAGCAAGAGGTAGCCGATGAGCAAGACGCCGATGATGAGTCCCAGGATGTCGGTCATGATCGCATCTCCCCGCCGGGTCTCCCCTCGGCTCTTCGGAGGGTGAACGTGAACGTGGCCCCGGCCCCTGAACGGCTCTCGGCTCCGACCGTCCCCCCGTGGGCCTCCACGATCTCCTTGACGATGGCCAATCCGAGCCCGGCTCCTATCTCTTTCCCGCGGCCCGGAACCCGAAAGAACGGCTCGAAGACCCTGGACAGGGACTCCTCCGGGATACCCGCCCCGGTGTCCGAGACTGAAATACGGACGATGGCCTCCTCCGCGGCGGCCCCGATCGCGATCCGGCCCCCTGGAGGCGTGTACTTCAAGGCGTTCGAGATAAGGTTGCCGAACACGTGACCGATTCGGGTCATGTCCACCCAAACGTCGGGAAGATCGTCCTTAAGTTCCGAGATCAATTCGACGCCCTGGTCCTGGGCCGCCCTCCGAAAGGGCTCGATCGCGTCCCGGATCACGGTCCGGGGGGGAGCCGTCCGGAATTCCAGCATGGCCTTCCCGGATCCAATGCGGCTGATATCGAGGAGGTCGCTCAGGATGCCGTGCAGGCGGTCGCTGTCCTCCTTGGCGGTCACCAGGAGCTCCGCCTGCTTCTCGGCCAAGGGCCCGACCTTTTCTTCGAGGAGGAGGTGGATCGCCATGCGGATGGATGTCAGGGGCGTCCTGAGCTGGTGAGACACCATCCGGATCACGCCCTTCTTGATCTCGTCCTGCTGGCGGAGCTGGGTGACGTCGCTGAGGAACAGGACCACTCCGTCGGCAAGGCGTTCGCGGTTGAGGATGGGCACGGCTTTCGGACGAAAGTATCTCTCCTCTCCGCCCACGAACACCTGGAGCTCTCCCCGGATTCCGGGAGTGGCGATGCGGCCTTCCGTGAGCGCCGTTCGAAACAGGCCGGCCAACGCCTCGAAGGGCGAATCGGAGACTCGAATCCCCGGCTTCAGCCCGAAGACGGTCCTGGCCGATTCCGTTGCGACCTCCACCTTCCCCTCCGGATCTATGACCGCGACCGCGTCGGGGAGGCTGTCAAACGCTTCCTGGGTGGCCCGTCGGATCCGAATGAGTCGGGCCTCGTCGGTCCGTCGGAATTCGCGCAGACTCGCCGCCATTGTATTGAAAGCTTCGGAAAGCCGTCCGATCTCGTCCCGGGAGCCGGTCGCAACGACCAGGTCGAGGTTCCCTCGCCGGATCTCCTCGGCGGACACGGTCAGGCGCTGGATGGGGCGGAGGATCCACCTCCCGGTCAGCAGGAGGAAAACGGAGGCAAGGACCGTCCCCGCCAAAAGAAGGGCGAGCATCTGTTTGCGGGCGGAGGCGGCGTCGCGCCGGGCCCGGTTGTTGGCATCACTCATGCTCTGCTGGTTCATTTTCAGGATCTCGTCCGCGCCCTCCTTGATGCGTTCGAAAAGGGGCAGCACCCGATCGAAATAAGCGCCCCTCCGGGCGGCGGCGGGCAGGGACGAGTCGACGACGTCGGCCAGCGCCGATTCGAACCGGCCGAAGGAATCCCGGACTCGGGAGGCTTTCTCCCCTTCCCCGGGAAGCGTGATCGTATCCAGTTCGACCTGAAGGGCCTCCCGGAAAGAGGCTTTGTTCGCAGCTATCAGAGCATCACCCTTAGCCTCCTCGCCGAGCAGGATGAAGAGGAGCCCGCTGTCCATGCGTTCGAGCGCCTCTTTCATCCTTTGGCAGGCAATGACGCTTCGATAATTCTCCCGAAGGATGACGTCGATGGATACGCCCAGGCTCGAAATATGGCGGACGCTCTGGACGCCGATAATGACGAGAATGGCCAGCATCCCGCCGAAACCCAGGGACATCTTTTGCCGGAGTCCGAGCATGTTCACATCTCCTTCGCTAGGATGATGTGCATTCGGCGTGCCAGACTGGCCAGCGCTTATGTTATTGTCCTCATTAGGTTTGTGAAAGATGCGTCTCCAGGCATCATTGCATTTCGCAAGGCGGCCCGGAAAATGACATTGAATTCGGCAAGGAGCTCGGCCAGGGAGGAATCGGCGCCCCCCTCCTTATTTATATCCCGTATTTCTTGCGTCGCCGCCAGAGAGTGGCCTGATCGATGCCGAGGATGTTCGCGGCTTCCTGCAAGGACGCCGCCCCGGCGAGGACTCTGCGGATGTGCTTTTCCTCGATCGTCTCAAGGGTCATAGGGTCCCCGATGCGGGGAGACGCGTCTTCGGGGGCGATGGTCCCGGGAAGGCATTCGATCCCGATGCGGTCGGTGGCGGAGAGGATGGCGGCCCTCTCGATGACGTTGCTCAGCTCCCGGACGTTGCCCGGCCAAGGATAGGCGGACAACGCCCGGACGGCCTCCTCCGTAAAGCCTGAAAAAGCCCGGTGGTTGTTACGTCCATGGAAGACCAGGAGCCTTTCCGCGAGCGGCTTGATGTCGTCGGGCCGTTCGCGCAAGGGAGGGATCTCGATCTGGAATACGTTGAGCCGGTAGTAGAGGTCCTCCCGGAACGCCCCCTCCTTGACGGCCTTCTCCAGGTCCACGTTCGTGGCGGCGATGAGCCGAACGTCCGCCTTTCGCGTCACTCCGTCCCCAACGCGTTCGTACTCCTTCTCCTGGAGGAACCGGAGGAGCTTCGGCTGAAGGGCCGTAGGCAGGTCGCCGACCTCGTCAAGCAAAAGAGTCCCGCCCTCGCAGACGGCTATGCGGCCGGGGTTATCCCGGACCGCCCCGGTGAACGCCCCCTTCACGTGACCGAAAAGCTCGCTCTCCAGGAGCTCGGCCGGAAAGGAAGGGCAGGAGATGATGCCGAGAGGCTTCGCCGATCGGGGGCTCCACGCATGAATCGCCCTGGCCAGGACGGTTTTGCCCGTGCCGCTTTCCCCCCGGAGGAGGACCGTGGCCTCGGAGGCGGCCACCCGACGGGCAAGGTCCACAGCCTTTCGCATCGGGAGGCTTGAGCTCGAGAGATCGACCTCGGGATGCCCCCGGCCCAGATCTTCCTGCAGGGCGGCGACTCTCTGCTCGAGCGTCCTCATCTCAAAAACGCGTTGGACCGTCAGTTTGATCTGGGCGGGCGTGAAGGGTTTCGGGATGTAATCGCTGGCCCCGCGCCGCATCGCCTCCACGGCCGTGTCGATGGACGCGTAGGCGGTTATGACGATGATCTTCAGCCAGGGAACCGCGGCGAGGAGCGCCGGGATGAGATCGAGCCCGTCCTCGGTCCCGAGCCGCAGGTCCACGAAAGCAAGTTCAAAGGGCCGCCTGGCGGCTTCGGCAAGGGCGTCCCGGGGGCCGCCGACGCCGATGACCCTGTGGCCCTCTGTCTCGAGGCAAATGGACAGGGTCCGGCGGATATTAGCCTCGTCATCGACAACGAGGATGTTCAACGGCAGGCTGAACGCAGGGTCGATCTTCATGGCTCCCCCTCTATTTTCTGTGGACGAGCATCGTCGATGCCTGGGCCGTCGGCAGGACGAGCATCTCGGCGACATCCACGTGCGGGGGGCGCGTCGCGCAATAGAGCACGGCGTCGGCGATGTCCTCGGCCATAAGCGGGATGAAGCCTTGGTAGACCTTATCGGCCCGCTCTTGGTCGCCGTAGAAGCGGACGACGCCGAACTCAGTTTCGACCATGCCGGGGTCCACGATCGAGACGCGGACGCCGGTTCCGTTGAGGTCCAGGCGCATGCCCTTGGTCAAAGCGTTGACGGCGAACTTGGTTGCGCAATAGACGTTGCCCGCAGGGTACACCTCCCGGCCCGCGATGGAGCCAATGTTGATGACATGGCCCTTCCCGCGCTCGATCATGCCGGGGAGAACGGCCCGGCTGACGTTAAGCAGGCCCTTAACGTTGGTGTCGATCATCTCGTCCCAATCGTCCGGGTTCCCGTTCTGGATCTTGTCCAACCCGCGGCTCAAGCCGGCGTTGTTGACCAGGACCCCGATATCCTTCCATTCGGCCGGGAGCCCCGCGAGGGTCTTCTCCACGGCCCTCCGGTCGCGGACGTCCAGGGCAAAGACGTGAGACTCCGTGCCTAACGCGGCCTTGAGGTCGGCGGCGAGCTTTTCCAAGCGCTCCACGCGGCGGGCGGCCAGAAGGAGCTTCGCCCCCTGGGCGGCAAACGCCCGGGCGCACGCCCCCCCGATTCCCGAGCTTGCTCCGGTGATAAAGACAATCTTTTCTTTCAACTGAACCATCGTTTTCTCCCGTGTCCCTGATTCAAAGATGACCAGCAAGGATCTTGATTCCGATGCCGATGAGGATAAGGCCGCCGAGAAGCTCCGCCCTCTTACCGACCGCCCGCCCGACGAGCGGCCCGAGCTTGACCCCGAGGACGGTCAGGGCGAAGCTGACGACGCCGATGAGGGCCGCCGGCAGGAAGATGTTCGTCCGGAGGACGACCAGGCTCAGCCCGACCGCCAAGGCGTCAATGCTGGTGGCAATCGAAAGGATGAGGAGGGGCAAGCCGGTAGTCCGGTCGACCGGGTCAGTGTCCCGGTCAAGCGACGACGCGAACGATTCGCGGATCATCTTCAGGCCGACGAAGACCAGAAGAGCCATGGCTACCCAATGGTCGAACCGCTCGATGTACCGGAGGACGTTCTCTCCCGCGAACCATCCAAGGACGGGCATCGCGAACTGGAAGAGCCCGAAGAAGAATGCCACCCGGAGCGTCCGGCGCCCGGTCAACCGTGTCGCACGGCAGGACATGCCCATGGCGACGGCGAAGCAGTCCATGGCCAGGGCCACCGCCATTCCAAGGACGACGAGGATGTTCATATTAGCCTCTCGATAAGGAACGCTATTATATCACGCCTCTTTCAGCACAGAGCGTGCTCCCCTTCTCTTTTCCGGGTCGTTCGTCTCGCGCGCCGGGCTCTGATATAATAGATGTTTTGCAAGAGCCCGAAATGAGCGACGACATCATCAAACTCCGTGGCGTCCGGGTCCACAATCTGAAGAACGTGGACGTGGACATCCCGTTGGATAAATTCGTCGTCGTGACCGGCGTCAGCGGCTCGGGCAAGTCCTCCCTGGCCTTCGACACGCTTTACGCCGAGGGCCAGCGCCGCTACATCGAATCCCTCTCGGCCTACGCGCGCCAGTTCCTGGAACGGATGGACAAGCCGGACGCCGAGCTCATCGAGGGGATCCCGCCGGCCATCGCCATCCAGCAGAAGACCTCGGGCAAGAACCCCCGGTCCACCGTGGCGACCGTCACCGAGATCTACGACTTCCTCCGCGTCCTCTACGCCCGGATCGGGACCACCCACTGCCGGCAGTGCGGCCGGCCCGTCCGAAGGGACACGGTCGACGGGGTCGTTGACAACCTTCTCGCCCTCCCCTCCGGGACCAAGCTCTCGATCAGCTTCGCCTGGCCGGCGGGCAAGGGGACGGCCGAACTGAAGAAGGAAGGCTTCTACCGGATCCTCGAGGGCGGCGCCGTGGTAAACCTGGAGCAGGCGGGGCCGGCGAAGAAGGGTCCGTTCGACGTCCTCGTCGACCGGCTGAGCCCGGACACCGAGGAGCGGGAGCGCCTGGCGGACTCTCTGGAGTTGGCCCTTAAGAAGGGCGGCGGCCGGGCTCTGGTCCGGACCGAGGACGGCCGGGAGTTCCCCGTCTCCGACAAGCTCGAGTGCAAGGAATGCGGGATCGCCTATGAAGACCCCTTCCCGAACCTGTTCTCGTTCAACAGCCCCCAGGGCGCCTGCCCGGACTGTCACGGGTTCGGCGATATGGCGGTTCTCGACGAGGACAAGATCGTCCCCGACCCGAACCTGTCGCTCGAAAGGGGCGCCGTCGAGCCGTGGACCAAGCCTCTTTCGCGCGGCCTCCAGCGCGAGTTGCTCGCCGAGGCCCGGAAGAGAGGCATCCCGACGAACGTCCCGTTCCGGGACCTCGCGCCCGAGGCCCGGCGCTTCATTCTGGACGGCGGCGACGGGTATCACGGGGTCAAGGGATTCTTCGAGTGGCTCCAGTCCAAGAAGTACAAGGTCCAGGTCCGGGTGCTCCTCGCCCGCTACCGCAAGTACGTCGCCTGTCCCTCGTGCGGAAAAACGCGGCTGAACCCCAAGGCCCTGGGCGTGCGCGTCGCCGGGATCGACATCGGCGAGTTCGTCCTGATGACCGTCCGCGAGGCCTCCGATTTCCTCGCGGCCCTAGACCTCGGCCCGTTCGAGCGCCAGGTCGCCGAGAAGCTCGTCGCAGAGATCCGGAACCGGCTCCGGTTCCTGCTCGAGGTCGGCCTCGACTACATCACCCTTGACCGGATGACATTCACCCTGTCCGGGGGCGAGGCCCAGCGGATCAACCTGGCCGCCGCCCTGAGCTCGGCTCTCGTCGGGACCCTCTTCGTCCTCGACGAACCCAGCGTAGGCCTCCACCCCCGGGACAACCAGCGGCTTATCCGCATCCTCAAGTCTCTCCAGGACATCGGGAACACCGTGGTCGTGGTCGAACACGACCCCGAGATCATCCGGGCCGCCGACGCCGTCGTCGACCTCGGCCCGAGGGCGGGCGAGGCGGGCGGCGAGATCGTCTTCGCCGGGCCGATGGACGCGTTCCTCGGGAGCCGGACGTCCTTGACCGCCCAGTACATGCGCGGCGATAAGGCCATCCCCGTCCCCGAAACGCGGCGGACGTCCCGGAGGCACCTCGAGATCCTGGACGCCCACCTGCACAACCTCGACCACCTCGACGTCCGCGTCCCGCTCGACGTCCTCTGCTGCGTCACCGGGGTTTCGGGGTCGGGCAAGAGCACCCTGGTCGCCGACGTCCTCTACCGGGGCCTCGAAGGCACGGCGTCGAACGGGTTCCGCGAGATCCGGGGCGCGGAAGCTGTCGGCAAGGTCGTCCTCGTGGACCAGTCACCCCTCAGCGTCTCGCCCCGGTCCATCCCCGCCACCTACTCGAAGGCCATGGACGGCATCCGGGAGCTCTTCAACCAGACCCGGGAGGCCAGAATCATGGGGATGAAGCCCGGGACCTTCTCCTTCAACACGCCCGGCGGGCGGTGCGAGGAATGCAAGGGGGCCGGCCAGAGGATCGTCGAGATGCAGTTCCTCTCGGACGTCGTCCTGACCTGCGAGGCCTGCAATGGAAAGCGGTTCAATAGCGAGGTCCTCGAGGTCCGCTACGAAGGACGGAATATCCACGAGGTCCTCGGGATGAGCGTCACCGAGGCCAGCCTGTTCTTCGCCGGAAGGCCCGACATCACGAAGAAGCTCTATCCCCTCATCGAAGTCGGCCTGGGCTACCTAAAGCTCGGCCAGCCGACGACGACCCTCTCCGGGGGCGAGCTCCAGCGGATCAAACTGGCCTACCACCTCGGCCACGACAAGGGGGAAGGGGCTCTCTACCTGTTCGATGAGCCGACGATCGGCCTCCACCAGAATGACGTTGCGGTCCTCCTGCGCTGCTTCCAGAAGCTCGTTGACGCCGGGCACGGCGTCGTCGTCATCGAGCACAACCTCGACGTCATCAAGTGCGCCGACCACATCATCGACCTCGGGCCCGAGGGCGGGGCGGCCGGCGGCCGAGTCGTCGCCCAAGGCACGCCGGAGAAGGTCGCCCGATCCCGGCGATCGATCACGGCCCGGTATCTCAAAGACTGCCTTTAGAAGAAGTCGTCCGTCCTCAGCCTTTCCGGGCGGTGTCGGCGCTCTCCTCGAGCCGCCGCCTATACCCCTCATAGTCCGGAAGGATGCGATCGTACTCTTCGGACATCAGCGGCGAGGAGATGATGAAATCCGCCGTGGCCCGGTCGCAGGCCACCGGGATGTTCCAGACGACTGCAATGCGGAGGAGCGCCTTGACGTCGGTGTCGTGGGACATCGGCTGGAGGGGGTCCCAGAAAAAGATCAGGAAATCGATCTCGCCGTCCGCGATCCGGGCCCCGATCTGCTGGTCGCCGCCGAGCGGGCCGCTCTGGAGCCTGTGGACCTCGAGGCCGAGCTCCTTCTCGAGAAGGGCCCCCGTCGTCCCCGTGGCGTAGAGAGTGTGCCCCGAGAGCGAGCCCTTATTGAACTCCGCCCACTCGAGGAGGTCCTTCTTCTTGTTGTCATGGGCGACGAGGGCGATCCGTTTACTTTTTCCGATGGGGAGCACCGTCTTTTTCATGGGATCTCCTTCGCAGAACGCGTTGCGCACAGGATACACCAGGGGGGCGGGCGCGGCAAGGCGGCGGTTTTCGTTTGACAGCCGGGGGGCCCGATTGTATAGTCTCATTTCAGATATCCGGAGGAAATTCATGGCCATCCCGATCGCCGACCTGCACTGCGACACCGCCATCGGCCTTGCGGCCGGCCGGCATCTCGACGACCCGGACCTCCAGGTCAACCTGCCCGCCATGGCGGAAGCAGGCATCGGACTCCAGGTCTACGCCTGTTACGTGCCTCCCGCGGTCCCGGAAGGGCGCCGGTTTGACTTCGTATCGCGCGTCCTGGACGGCTTGGAAAAGGAATTGGACGCGTTCTCGGGCGACATTTCGGTCTGCCGGACATCCCAGGACATCCTTGATACCCGCGTGGCGGGCCGGTTCGCCGCCGTTCTGGCCGTCGAGAACGGGGACGCCCTCGAGAACGACCTCGCAAACCTCGAGCGGCTTTACGCCCGGGGCGTGCGGCTGATGACCCTGGTCCATTCGCGAAGCAACGCCTGGGTCATCTCCTCGGCCGACCGGGAGCCCGCCTTCGACGGCCTGACCCGCTTCGGCGAGGAGGTCGTCGCCCAAATGAACAAGCTGGGGATGATCATCGACGTCTCGCACGCCCACGACGCCGCCGTCCGGAAGGTCCTGTCCCTGAGCTGCCGGCCGGCCGTCGCGTCGCATTCCTGCTCTTACACGCTCTGCCCATTCCCGCGGAATCTCAAGGACGATCTGATCAAGGGGATCGCCGCCGGGGGCGGTCTCGTCGGAGTGAATATCTATCCCGGCTTCCTCGACGCCCGCTACAGGAAGGAATCGGAAAGGGCCGGGGACCTCTTCGAAAAGCTCGGCCGCGAGGAGGAAAGGGCCGGGGCGGACCCGGCGGCGTATTTCGCCATTCTCAGGGACCTCGCGGAGAAATTCTCCCGGGCCATGGAAGGGTTCCGAGTCCCGCTGGACCGCTACCTCGAGCACATCTACCATATCATCAACGTCGCCGGCGAGGATCACGTCGCCTTCGGCTCGGACTTCGACGGCGTCCCCGACCTTCCCGCCGGCGTCACGGGATGCCGCGGCCTGCGCACCGCCCAGGAACGGCTCTCGGAGGCCGAAATGCCCCGAAAGACCATCGAGAAGGTCTGCTGGGCGAATTTCTTTCGGGTCTTCAGGGACGTCTGCGGCTGAGCGCCCGCCGCCCTGCGGGGACCTCGGCCGCGAGAGAACGATCGAGGAGGGATTGACCATGTTCATTTCCACAAGGAACCGCGGGGTCGGCATCATTCCGATCCTCGCCGCAGGCGCCGTGCTGTTTTCGATGGGGGCGACCGATCAGAAGCCGCCCGCGCCGAAGGACCTCAAGCCCCTCGAATACAACAAGAATATGCTCGTCATCCAGGCCGTCGTGGGCTTCATCGCTCCGGCAGGGCTCGGCGACTCGCCGTACGACATCGACCCCGACGGGAAGGTCCGGCTCAATCCGGGCACGGGCAGCATCACCTACAATTTCCGTTCAGGCGATTCGGCGATCAACCTGGCAGGCGACCACGTCGAGCCCGCGGTCACCCTCTTCAACCCGGGCGCCGAGAACTCCCGCTCCGGCCGGGAAAGCCGCGGCCTCAACACCCTGGCCTGCATTGGGAACAAGGTGAAGATATGGACGGGCGAGGGCAAGGGGGCTGTCGGGTACGTCATCGGCAAGCACGGCGGCGCCGAGCACGTCATGGTCGACTTCCCGGACGCCTCGGTCTTCGAGAAGCTCACCGTCGGCGACAAGATGCAGATCGCGGCGGTCGGCTTCGGGATGGAGCTCAAGAATGCCCCCGGAGTCACGGCCCTGAACGTCGGGCCCGAGCTCATCGAGGCCCTGGCCCGCCTCGGCATGGGCGTCATGCCCGGGGGAAAGCTCCGCATCCCCGTGGCGCTCAAGGTCCCGGCGAAGATCATGGGCTCCGGCCTCGGGGCGGACAACGCCTACCGGGGAGACTACGACATCCAGATGTTCGATGAGAAGACGATCAAGGAATATGGTCTGGACAAGCTAAGGTTCGGCGACCTCGTAGGGATCGTGGACGCGGACGCCACGTACGGGAGGATATACAGGCAGGGCGCGATCACGGTCGGGAGCATCTCCCACAGCCGGAGCTGGATCGCCGGCCACGGCCCGGGTGTGACGGCGCTCTTCACGTCGAAGGACGGGAACATCGAGCTCGTCGAGGATCGCGGCGCCAACCTGGCAACGCTCCTCAAGATCCGGTAAGGACAGGGAGGACGGACATGCGAATCGGACGGATCGCCGCTTTCATCCTGGCCGCGATGACGGTCTCGAGCGTCTACCCCTGCACGCTGGCCGTGATCTCGGGCAAGGCCTCCCGGGATGGCCGGGCGCTAATGTGGAAGAACCGGGACACGGACAAGGTCGACAACAAGACCCTCTATCTCAAGGGTCCCAAGTACGCTTTCATCGCCTTGGCCGACGCCGGCGACGCGAAGGGCGAGGAAGCCTGGGGAGGGCTGAACTCGGAAGGCTTCGCCATTATGAACTCCCAGACAGACGACCAGGGGGCGCCCGGGAAGGACGGGGCTGATAACGGCCGATTCATGAGGCGGGCCCTGGGCGAATGCGGGAACGTCGCCGCATTCGAGACACTCATGGAAGCGGTCAGGGGGACGCTCGACCTGACGGCGAACTTCGGCGTCATCGACGCCGAGGGCAACGCCTGCTTCTTCGAGACCTCGCCGACATCGTTCGTCAAATTCGACGCGAAGGACGCGCGAGTGGCGCCGTTCGGATACATCGCCCGGACGAATTACGGCTTCACGTCGCCCGACAACCTCAAGGGCGGAGGGTACATCCGATTCGAGCGGATCTCCCACATCCTCGAGGCCGGATTCGGCCGGGGGGAGATCGACCCGGCCTTCATTCTCCAACGGGCCTCGCGCGACCTCGTCCAGGAGAAGCTCCATTCCTATCCCCTGACCCGGGAGCTCCCGGACGACCCGGTCGGGCCGCTCTATATCAACACGAACGACACGATCAACCGCAACTCCAGCGTGTCGGTCATCCTCTTCCATGGGGCGCCGGCCCGGGACAAAGCCCATCTCGCCACCATGTGGGTCAACCTCGGTCAGCCGGTCTCCGGCGCGGCCGTGCCGATGTGGGTCGCGGCCGGAGAGGTCCCATCGGCCACGACCGGCCCGGAGACGGCCCCTCTCAACGACTGGTCGAAGCGGCTCGTCTCCTATCTTTATCCCGACCAGCGCGGCCGGATGAAGCAGTACCTCGACGTCAACCGGCTGAGTGCGTTCGGCGGCGAAGGCGTCCTGCCGAAGCTCTTCCGGATCGAGAACGAGACCCTTGCCCGGGCGGCCGCCAGGCTCATGGAGTGGGAAGCCGCCAAGCCCGCGCCTGCCGTCGTCGCCGACTTCCAGGAAAAGCTTGCGACCTGGGTCTTCGAATCATTGAAGGCAGCCTTCCCCGAGATCCGTTAGGGAATTCGTCCCGATTGTCTCGCCCGTCTCGCTCTCAATTAGCTGACCATGGCCGCGAGGCCCTCGTCGCTGATGGAATAATCGAAGAGCCGGGCGAGATTCCCTCGATGACCTCCGTCGTCGAATCGGGGCCGATAAGCTCTCCGCCCGCCGGCCGCCCGTTTGAGGCGGAGACGACGAGGCCGTCCCAGAACGGGGCGCCCATCGATTATTTCCGGGCGGCCTCGACCTGGGCTTTGATCCAGGGGTAGGTCCGGGACAGCCCGTCCTTGAGAGAGAACTCCGACGCCCAGCCGATGGACGAGATCCGGTCGTTCCGGAAGTTCCTGGCCTTGACGCCGACCGGGCCTTCCACGTGCTTGAGACGGATCGTCTTCCCGGCGACTACCGCGACCGTGAGGGCCAACTCATCCACGCTGACGTATTCCCGTCGGCCGATATTGACCCCGTTCTCGAGGTTCGACCGCATGAGCATGACGATCCCCTTGACGAGGTCGTCGACGAACGTATAGGCCCGCATGGCTGTACCGTCCCCCCAGAGCTCGATGACGCCTCCGTCCTCGGCCTCGGCGACTTTGCGGCACAGGGCGGCGGGGGCCTTCTCCCGCCCGCCGCGCCAGGTCCCCTCGGGGCCGTAGGTGTTCTGGAACCGGGCCAGCCGGACGGCCATCCCGAAGCGCCGCCCGTAGGCCATGGCCATGCGCTCGGCATAGAGCTTTTCCCAGCCGTATTCGTTGTCGGGCAGGGCCGGGTAGGCGTCGTCCTCGCCGAGCTCGGGCTCGTCGGCCGTCATGTCCCGGTAGACGCAGGCCGAGGAGGAGAAGAAGTAGCGCTTGACGCCGGCGTTCGCGCTCGCGTGGACCATGTGGATATTGACGAGGGCGCTGTTCCGCATGATCTCGCATTCGGCGGAGTGGATGAAACCCATCCCGCCCATGTCCGCGGCCAGTTGATAGACCTCGTCGAAGCCCCGGTCCGGCGTCATCACGGCTTCCCGGCAGTTGGCTTCCTCCCGAAGGTCGAGGAGCCGGAAATCGTCCGCCGCCGTCGGCCCGAATTCCGGGCTCTTCAAATCGACGCCCCGCACCCAGATCCCTTCGCTCTTCAGCTTCTTGACCAGGTGGCTCCCGATGAAGCCCCCCGCGCCGCAAACCAACGCTTTCTTCATGGTTCCCGTCATCCTTTCCTTCATCATCTGCCCGAAGGCGCCGTCCGTCTTCGAGGCCCAATTTATAACACAATCGCGAGCGATGCGTCTATTTTCATGGCGCGAGTCAAGCGGGAAAGGCAAGACAGGCGAGACGGACGAGGCCTCGGACCTCAGACTTTGGCCCGAACGGCGGATAAAGGCAAGGCGGGATATCGGCAGGGCCGAGGCGCCGGGCGAGGCCGGAGGTCAGATCTCATCCGGCCCGATGATCCCGCCCGAGATGACCGCATTCATGGCATCCTGGACCGTCCAAGGCAAGTCGCGGACCTTGTCCCGGGCGACCATGACCATGAAGCCCGTCGTGGGGTTCGGCGCCGTCGGAATGAAGAGCTTGAGGAGGCGCTCGCCGCTCTTGCCGTCGACGACCTCCCCCGTGACGAAGGCGATGGAATGGACGCCCGGCTTGAAATGCTCGACGAGGACCGCCCGCTTGAACGCGTTCTTCTCGGGGAGCGACAGGGCCGTGCTGAACTGCTTGCCGAGGTGGTAGATCGTCTTGATGATGGGGATACGCTCCATCACGCGCTCGATGACGCCGAACACTTGTTTCCCCGCCCAGTTGCTCGCCGCGAGCCCGAGCAGGTAGAGGATGAGGAGAACCAGGACGATGCCCAGGCCGGGGATCCGGAAACCGACGACTTTCTCGATGAGGTTAGCCACCTTTTGGTCCACCGCCAGATAGAGGAACCGGATGACGAAGAAGGATAGGACGAGCGGGATGATGGCCAGAAGCCCGCGGAAGATGAATATCCGGATGTGCTTGACGATCGCTTTCATGGCCCTAGAACCACTTCTTCTTTTTGAAAAAGGCGATCATCGTGATGCCCACGGCGGCGATGATCCCCCAGATCAGGAAGTATCCCCACCGCCATTCGAGCTCGGGCATGAACTTGAAGTTCATCCCATAGACCCCGACGATGAAAGTCAGGGGGATGAAGATCGTGGCGATGATGGTCAGGACCTTCATGACCTCGTTCATCCGGTTGGAGACGCTCGAGAGGTAGGTCTCGAGCATCCCGGACAGGATGTCGCGCGACGTCTCCATCGTGTCGATGATCTGGACGATGTGATCGTAAACGTCCCTTAGGTAAACGTCGGTGGTCGCCTTGACGAGGGGGGTATCGAGCCGCTCCATCCCGTTAATGACCTCGCGGAGCGGCCAGGCGGACTTCCGAAGATAGATCATCTCGCGTTTCAAGCCGTGGATCCTATGGAGGATCTCCCGCTTCGGGTCGGCGACGAGCTCGTCCTCCACGAGCTCGATCTCCTCGCCGAGCTTCTCCAGAACGCCGAAATAGCTGTCGACGATGCCGTCGAGGACGGCGTAGGCGAGGTAATCGGCACCGAGCTTCCGGAGGCGTCCCTTCCCCTTGCGGATGCGGTCCTTCAGGCCGTCGAAGACCCCGGTCTCCCTCTCCTGGAACGTGATGACGACGTTAGGCCCGAGCACCAGGCTGACCTGATGCATCTTCTCCTCGGGCTGGCCGTTGCGGACGAAGACCTTGAGCACGAGGAAAAGGCAATCGCCATAATCCTCAAGCTTGGGGCGCTCGGCCGTGTTCAGGATGTCCTCGAGGATGAGGGGGTGCAGGCTGTAATGGGCGCCGAGCCGCTCGATGAGGTCGATCTCGTGGAGCCCTTCCACGTTGATCCAGGTGACGGTCGGGGAATCCCGGAACGGGAAGCACTCTTCGACCTTCGTGACCTCCTTCTCCTCGAGCTTAAATTCGTCGTAGTCCATGACGGTCACCCGGACCTTTGCCACCCGTTGGGAACCGATGTGGACGAGCGTCCCGGGCGATAATCCGGCCTTCTGCGAGCTTTTCTTCTTCTGGATCGTCATGCGCATCTTTCTCCCCTGTGTCCTTTATTGACCAGCCGCTTCCAGTTCGTCAGATTGATAGGAATTTCCTTTTTCCAACCGGTTTGAGAGCGCCAGCTTCAGGCTTGAAATCAGGCCGTCCCATCACACAAAAAGAATAGCCCGACCACAGGCCAGAGTCAAGAACCCATAATCGGGAGTGCCGGACCAGGTACTTCCCGACCCGCTCGGCCCGCTCCGGACTGAGGAGCCCTTGGCCGACCAACAGCCGGAGGACGTCCCGGCCGAAGATCTAATCTACCGAGTTTCGAAGGATTATGCCAAGGGAGTTTGCCGTCCGCATCCGCTCGCGGCGGCCGCGTCGTTTGGGACCTTTCCTAGCAAGATGATACAATGGAGGCGGGTGGGCTGGCCCGCCGGCGGGATCGTGAAAGACGAACACACCAAAATGATCGAGGCAAGACGGGGCCGGATCGGCGCCTGCGCAGCTTTCCTGGCCTTCACCCTTGCGTATCTGCCGGGAGTTCTTCGGGGACAGAAATCGGAACTGCTGGTATCTCCCGGCAAGCTCAGCAAGGCTCACGGCGAACTTTCCGGTTTGAACAACTGCACGAAGTGCCATACGCCCGGGAACAAATCGGTCGACCAGAAGTGCCTGGCCTGCCATAAAGAGCTGGCTACCCGGATCGTCGCGGAGCGGGGCTTTCACCGGGACAAGAAGACCGGCTGTCCGAAATGCCATCCGGAGCATCAGGGGCCGGATTTCCAGCTCATCGACTGGAACCCGCGCGAATTCGATCACGCGAAGTCCGGCTACGCTCTGAAGGGAAAGCATGCAGAGGTCGCCGATTGCGGCAAATGCCACAACGCCCGCAATTCCCCGACGGGAAAGACGGAAGGAACCTACCTCATCCAAAGCACCCGCTGCGGGTTCTGTCATGAAGATGTCCACAAGGGGCAGTTCGCCAAGGACTGCGACGCGTGCCATGCGATCGAACGTCCGCTCAAGGAGATCAAGTTCGATCACGCCGTATCGGCCTATCCCCTGAAGGGGGCGCACCGGAACGTCGCCTGCGAAAAATGCCACCCTCAGAAAAAATGGAAGGGCCTGCCCTACGCGGCCTGCCTGGATTGCCACCGCGATCCGCACAACCCTTCCCTGGGAACAACCTGCACGAAGTGCCACACCGAAACATCCTGGAAGGTCACCTCCTACGACCACGACCAGACCAAGTATCCCCTCGGGGGGAAACACGTCGGGCTCAAGTGCGCGCAATGCCATCGGACCGGCAAGATGGAGAAGATCCCCTACGCCTCCTGTCGGGATTGCCACACGAAGGATCCTCATCAAGGCCAGTTCCAGGACGACTGCGGCAGCTGTCACAATGTTTCGGGCTTCCAGCCGGCGATCGTGGATCACCGGAAAACCCGCTATCCGCTAACGGGGAAGCATGCCCCGGTCGCCTGCGCGAAGTGCCATTTGCCTCAAAAGGAAAACGCCCCCGTCATCTATAAGCCGCTCAAAACCGGGTGCGTGGATTGCCACAAGGACATCCATCTCGGGCAGTTCGATAAGGCTTGCGAGCAGTGCCATTCGACCTTGGGGTTCGACAGAGGGACCCTCGGTTTCGACCACCAGAAGGATTCTCCCTACAAGCTGGAGGGCGCGCACGCCCCGCTGAAGTGCGAGGCCTGCCACAAGAAGGAGAGCGCGGTTTTCCCGGGCGGCACGGGAGAGGCCGTCCGGTACAGGCCCCTCTCCGCGGAGTGCGTCTCCTGCCATCCGGCGCTCCATGGCGGCCAGGTGGGGCCGGATTGCCGGAAATGCCACGACGTTGCCCGTTTCAAGCCGGCGCCCGGCTTCAACCACGAAAAAACCCGCTTCCCGCTGAAAGGCCTCCACGAATCCGTGGCCTGCGACAAGTGCCACCCCAGGGTTAAAGTCACTCTGTCCGGAAAGATCATCGATTCACCGAGATACCAACCGACCGCATTGAAGTGCGCCGAATGTCATAAACAGTTCGACCATTCCAAGACGGCCTACCCTCTGACCGGCGGGCATTCGGGCCTGGGCTGTGAGAGTTGCCACAACGCGAAAACCCCCCATCTCAAACGGCTGAGGGCCGCGCCGGAGGGGAGATTCGGATGTAAGGATTGTCATTCCACCAGACATCCCGGAAAACAGGAAGACTGCGAGGTCTGCCATACCACGAAAAGCTGGGCCGTGGATGCCTATTGAGCCGGAGCCCGTTCCTGCCTAGATCTCTTTATCGATGATGCGGATCCCGACCTTCTCCAGCAGTGGGAAAGGCAATTCGCCGCCGACCATGACGAATACGTAGTCGTTCTCAATTTCGCTGTCGCCGGCAGGCGTGGAAACGATCAGGGACTTCGATTTGATCTCTTTGACCGAACCGTTGAAAAAGGCTTGGACATAGCCCTGCTCGATGGCCGCAAGGATCTTCTCCCGGTTCCGGCCCTTGGCCTTGGGGAATCCGTCGCCGCGGACGACAAGGGTGATCCGGCACCCCTGGTTGAAAAGGGCCAGGGCCGATTCGATGGCCGAATCCCCCGCACCCACGATCGCCACGCGGCTCTTGGCGAACTCCGCGACATCGGTCAGGGAATAGAAGACCTTGGCCGAGTCTTCGCCCGGGACGCCCAGCCTCCGGGGCTCGCCGCGCGTTCCCAAGGCCAGGATGACCTTGTCGCAGACATAATCTTTCCCGGACGCGGACACGACAAATCTGTCCCCCTCCTTCCGGACCGCTTCGAGTTTGGCCCCGATCGTGATGGGGGCCTGGGTCGTCTTCAGGATTTTGTCCCAGACCGCGAGGAGCTTCTCCCGGGTCGTGTTCCCGACCCAAAGAGGGCCGAACAACGGCATTTCGGCGGGCTCGGCCATGACGATCTTGTTCTTGGGAAAGCTCCTGATGGTGTTGGCCCTGTTCTCCATCTCGAGGCAGGCGGCGGGCAGGCCGAACTTCCGGGAGCTCAGGAGCGCCGAAAGGCCGGCCGGCCCCGACCCGACGATCAGGACCTGAGGTTCCTTGCCCGGGAAAACATTCTTCATGATGTGGTTTAAGACCGCGCGCCCCTGGTTGATCGCCTCCTTGATAAGGCCGGCCCCGGCCAGGGAACCGATCACGTAGATTCCCTTGATATTGCTTTCAAAGTTCTCGTCCACGTCGGGGACCCGGACCTTCATCCTCTTCCCGTACTCGACGAGCTGGTTGGCCCCCAGGGGACACGCCTTCTCGCACTCTCCGCACCCGACGCAGGCCAACGGATTGACCAGGGTCGATTTTGCCTCGATGATGAACAGGCTCTCCTTTCTCTTGCAGGTCAGGACGCAAGTCCCGCACCCCACGCACATGGATCGGATGATGGCGGGGTGCATCTTCTTCCCCGACGGATGACGCGTCTCGATTTGGCTGATCTGCTGCTCTGTCAGCGTCGATACCGGGATGATGCGGTTGACGAGCATCCGGGATTTCCGCTTTTTCCGGATCTCTTTGTGGACGAAGGGGAGGAGGACGACAAGGAACAGGAGCGCCCCAACCAGGAACAGATAGATGTGTTCGGAGATCACAAAATCCATGTGTTGCCCATTCTCACGCTCACGTAAATATGGACGAGCAGGATCAGAAACATGAGGACGACGAAGGGGGTGTGGAGGAGATGCCAGTAATGCAGGATCTTCTGGGTCTTGTCCAAAAACTCTTTTCTCCTTATCAATTTCTGGCGCTTCACGACGAGCCTCAGCAATTTCCTCCGCTCGCTGAAGTTCAGGGCCCGGGCCTTCTTCAGGGTCCTCTTGAACGCGGCCCGGAGTCTGGCCGTTTCTCTGCCCATCCACAAGGACCCCGAGGCCGTCGGGCGGATGCCCTTCTCCAAGTCGGCCAGGCGTTCCCACAACGGATGCCCGCCGGGAAGCCGTTTTCTAAGCTCATAGGTGATGCCGATCTCTTCCGCTTCGAGCTCGATCCGGTTGAGTTCCATTCCCGAGATGGAGCGGGGAATGGCCTGGTAGATATAGCGTCCGATGATGCCGCTCACGACAACGAGCGTCATGGCCCAAAAGCATATGCCTACGAGCCCGGAGAACTCGAAAACCGTGTGAAACAGGACGAGGACCGGGCCGGAAAGCCCGAGGAAGATGTGGACCTCGAGCCAATCGTTCAAGTTCCCCCAACTCCGCATGAACCGCAGACGCTTGCGCAGGGAGTACGCGAGGAGCGTGACCATGAAGAGGGTGCCGAGGATCCCCAGGAGATGGCCCACGGATCCGCTCTGGCGCAAGACAGGGTGCAGGGGCAGGCGGATCCTTCTCCCGGGCGGAGCGAGATAATAATCCCTTCCAAAATAGAACAAGCCGGCGACGGCCAGAAAGGCTATGCCATAAGCGGCCTTGAGGCCGGTCCTTATTCTCATGATGTCACAGCGGCTCGTTTTCAGGTTTCTGCCCGGTCAATGGTCCGCGGCAGTCCCGGTCATTATCCCACGCCGGACCATCGGCTTCAAGGGATGGGCTCTCAGGAAGCTGGAGAGATCGAGGGCCGTTCCAGCGCCCTGCTGTAAAATCGAATCGGCGAAGCTAAGATGGATGGACTTTCATCATGACGAAGACGATCCGCGCCGCGCTCTTGGTCGTATTCTTCTCGGCCGAGCGACGACCTCATCCGGGTCCTTCTCGATCCGTTCAAGGACAAGCGGTCCGCCTACATCTTCTTCGTCAACCCGCTCGGCGCCGTTCTCGCCATGCCGGTACCCGACCTTCCCCGCACGGTCCAGGAACAATAGCCGCTCCAGGGCCGGCAGCGGCCGGACCAGGTTGCGCCCCAGGGCGGGGAATCATTCAGGGCCGAAAGACGGAAAGCCGCAATTCGCGGATAGGGCGGAAATGCCGCTGATCGCCGGTGCAGAGAGGGAGATGATTCTCCGCGGCGATGGCCGATGTTCTCGGTCAGCGGGAGGACGCTGATCGCGCATTCCTTGAGGAAGTCCTTTATAAGACGGGTTTCGCCCTTGTCGGCCGCGCCCTGAAGGAGTTCCATGAAACCGACCACGGATATGGCGCGGTCGGCATCCTGATCGATCAACCGGGCCGCTTTGGCCCCCCCCCCTGAAAAACCGGATGAGGACGTTCGGAAGGACGAAGCCCAGCACCGCGGCGTCCAGATCCGCAGGGACTTCGATTCTTTTCTAAGTGTCCCCCGAGCGATCCGGACCGGCCGCAGCGGCTATCCGAGCCTCACGTCGACGGCCTTCCAATCGATATTCTTGAAGAACGCCTCTATGTAGTCGGCCCTCTTGATCCCGTAGTCCGTCATGTAAGCGTGCTCGAAGACGTCCATGACCAGAAGGGGCACGCAACCCGCCGGGTGGGCGACGTCGTGCTCATTGATCCAGCAGTTGAACATCCGGCCGGAGGACGGGTCCAGGTACAGAACGACCCAGCCGATGCCGCGCATGGCGCCGGTCGCCCGGAAGTCCTTCTCCCAGGCCTCGAGGCTTCCGAATTCCGCAGCGAGCTTGCCCGCGAGCTTTCCGGCCGCGTCGATTCCGGCCTTGCCGCCCAGGTTTCCGAAGTAGAGCTCATGGAGCCGCATGCCGTCCCACTCCCACCCCAGCCGCCGCTTGAGCTCGGCGTACTCGGGCGTCCCCGTCTTCCCATCCTTGAGCATCTGGGCCAGCGTGTCGAGGACCTTGTTGGTGTTCGTCACGTAGCCCCCGTACAGGGTGAAATGATTCTTCAGGAGCGTCTCGCTGAACCCGGACATCCCAATGAGCTTCGAAAATTCCTTTGCCACGTAAGCCATTGTTTCTTTCTCCTTTGCGCTTTTTTGTGTCCCCGGGGAGCGGAATCCCAGCCAGAGACGGGCCGTTCCTCCCAGGCCGAGAATTGCCAAGAATTCTCGTCTGTTCGAGATCATCATTTCCCTCTGCCTAAATACTACCGGAAAAGTAGGCTATCTTCAAGTCCCGCGGCAAGGCAGGCTAGGATCCCGCCTTTAGCAAGGGGGGGGGGGCAGGAAATCCCCCCGACCCCCCTTTAGGAAAGGGGAGTAATTTCCGAACGAGGGGCTACTTGGACCGTGGTTTGCCTTCAGCTTTCGCCTCGGGCTTTTCCTCGGCCTTGTCGTCGGCCTCGGCCGGGCCGAGCCCGACCTTGGCCCGGATCTCGGCCTCGAGCTTGGCGGCCATCTCCTTGTTCTCCTTGAGGAGCTTCTTGACGTTGTCCCGCCCCTGGCCGAGGCGTTCGCCCTTGTAAGAGTACCAGGTCCCGGTCCGCTCCAGGATGCCGTGGTCCAGGCCGCAGTCGACAAGGTCCCCTTCCCGGGAGATCCCCTCGCCGAAGATGATGTCGAATTGGGATTCGCGAAAGGGCGGGGCCATCTTGTTCTTGACGATCTTGACCTTGACCCGGTTGCCGACGGTGACGTCGCCGTCCTTGATGGTCGCCAGCCGGCGGATGTCGATGCGCATCGAGGAGTAGAACTTCAGCGCCCGCCCGCCCGTCGTCGTCTCCGGGTTGCCGATGAACATGCCGATCTTCTCCCGAAGCTGGTTGATGAAGATGAAGCACGTTTTGGAGCGGGCGACGATGGCCGTGAGCTTGCGCAGGGCCTGGGACATCAGGCGCGCCTGGAGGCCCATGTGGGCGTCGCCCATCTCGCCCTCGAGCTCGGCCTTGGGCACCAGGGCCGCCACGGAATCCACGACGATAACGTCGACGGCACCGCTCCGGACGAGGACCTCGGCGATCTCCAGAGCCTGCTCACCGTAGTCGGGCTGGGAGATGAGGAGGTTATCGATATCGATGCCGATCTTGGCCGCATATTTGGGGTCCATGGCATGTTCGGCGTCGATAAAGGCCGCCTGACCGCCCCTCTTCTGAGCCTCGGCGATGACGTGGAGGGCCAGTGTCGTCTTGCCTGTAGCCTCGGGCCCGTAGATCTCGACGACGCGACCTCTCGGGAAGCCCCCGATGCCCAGGCTCAGGTCGAAGGCGATGGATCCGGTCGGGATGGCGTCGACCGGGACGGCGGCGCCCTTCTGGCCGAGCCGCATCACACTGCCCTTGCCGAACTGCTTCTCGATCTGGGACAGAGCGGCCTCGATGGCCTTGCCCTTGGACGTCTGTTTCTCGGTCTCTTCGTCTTTCATGGATTCCTCCTGGCGTGTTCTTTCCCGTTGTTTCATGGCGTATTCCTTGAGGCGTTCAAAATAGTCCCGTGATTTCCCCGTTCCCGTCGACGTCGATCCGTTCGGCGGCCGGCGCCTTCGGGAGGCCGGGCATCGTCATGATGTCGCCGCAGAGGGCGACAACGAAGCCGGCGCCCGACTTCAGGACGACGTCGGTCACGACGAGCGTGAAGCCCGTCGGCCGGCCGGCAAGCTGGGCGTTGTCGGAGAGAGAATATTGCGTTTTGGCGATGCAGACGGGAAGTCTTCCGAACCCGTCCTTTTCTAACTTCTCTAACTTCCTCTTCGCCCGGGGCTCGAGGCGGATGCCCGCGGCCCCGTAGATCTTGAGGGCGATGGTCTCGACCTTCCCGGCGAGCGGCATCTCCAGGGGGTAGAGGAGCTCGAACCGGTTTGCGTCCCCGTCGATGGCCGCCAGGACTTCCTTGGCCAATTCGACGCCCCCCTCCCCTCCCTTTCCGTGGACGTCGCTTAGGGCGGACCGGACGCCCAGCGCCCCGCAGAAGGCCTGGAAGACGGCCGTTTCGGCCACCGTGTCCGTCGGGAAGACGTTGAGCGCGACGACAAACGGGACGCCGAAGGTCCTCAGGATCTCGACGTGCTTGCCGAGGTTCTCCAGACCCTTTTCGACCGCCGTGGCGTTCTCCTTGTTGACGTCGGCCGGCTTGACCCCGCCGTGGAGCTTGAGGGCTCGAAGCGTGGCCACGAGGACGGTGGCGGACGGAGGCGGAACGTGCCCCGTGCGGACGACGATGTCGAAGAACTTCTCCGCCCCCAGATCGGAAGCGAACCCCGTCTCCGTGACCAGATAATCAACCAGCCCGAGCCCGAGGCGCGTCGCGATCACGGAATTCGTCCCGTGGGCGATATTGGCGAAGGGCCCTCCGTGAATGAGGGCGGGCGTTCCTTCGAGAGTCTGGACGATGTTGGGGTTGATGGCGGCCTTGAGCAGGGCGGTCATGGCCCCGGCGGCCTTGATGTCCCTGGCAAAGACCGGCTTGCCGGAGGGCGAATCGCCGATGTGAATGGCCCCGAGCCGAGACTTCAGGTCCGCCAAGTCCTTGGCGAGGCAGAAGATGGCCATGACCTCGGAGGCGGCCGTGATGTCGAACCCCGTCTGCCGGGCGATCCCCTTGAGCGGCTCCCCGATGCCGACGACGATGTCTCGGAGGACCCGGTCGTCCATGTCCAGAACCCTCTTCCAGGTCACGGACCGGGCGTCGAGGGGACCGCAGGACCCGTCGAACTGGAGCCGGTTGTCCACCATGGCGGCCAGAAGGTTGTGAGCCGAAGTGATGGCGTGCATGTCGCCCGTGAAATGGAGGTTGATGTCGTCGGCGGGAGCGACCTGGGCCCTCCCTCCCCCGGTGGCCCCGCCCTTGAGGCCGAACACGGGGCCCAGGGACGGTTCCCTCAGGGCGACGGCGGATCTCTTCCCCAGCCGGCGCAGGGCGTCGGCGAGGCCGATGGCCGTCGTCGTCTTCCCCTCCCCGGCCGTCGTCGGGGTCATGGCGGTGACCATGACGAGCTTCCCCCGCCCGTCGGGCAAGGGCGGGAGTTTTTCGAACAGGACCTTGGCCTTGACGCGTCCGTACGGCACAAGGAATTCCTCCCCGATGCCAAGCTCGGCGGCGACCTCGCGGATGGGCCTCAACGCGACGGCGCTCGCGATCTCCCTGTCGTTAAGCATACACCTCTCCTACACCGGCAGTTTACCTTTTTTCGCCCCTCATCTCAAGCCGTCGACAAACGTCCGGTTGTACTCATCGATAAGGCCTCGGTCGGCGAACGAATAGTAGCGGTTGTTCCCTATCACGATATGATCCAGGACCTTGATCTGCATAACACCCGCGGCGAAGACCAAGTCCCGGGTAATCTCCCGGTCACAAAGCGAGGGCTCGGGGTCGCCCGAGGGGTGGTTGTGGACGAAGATGAGGGACGACGCTTCGTACCGGAGCGCGTCGCGGATGACCTCCCGGGGGTAGACGGCGCTCGAATCAACCGTCCCTTCGAACAGGGTCTTCTCCTCTATGATCTGGTTCTTCGTGTCCAGGAAGATGACCTTGAACTGCTCCTTCCGGAGCTCCCGCAGGGAGTGGTAAAGGTAATCGAACACCTCCCTCGAGGAATGGCAAACGGGTCGGCTCATCATCCGTTCCCTCAGGAACCGCCGGGAGACCTCCTGGACGAGCTTCAGGCCGAAGACGTTGTGGGGTCCGATGCCGCCGACCCTCTGGAGGTCGCGGGGCGAGGCCTCGAGGACCCCATGGAAGGTCTTGAACTCCTTAAGCGCCTCCCGGGCCTGCGACTTGCAGTCACGGCGGGGCGTGCCCAAGGTCAGGAGGAGCTCGATGATCTCGGCGTCAAGGAACCCCGAGAGCCCCCCCTTGAGGAATTTCTCCCTCAGCCGGCTCCGGTGCCCGTTCGGGTCTGCGCCCACTTCCGCGGCTGCGTTCCGCTCATTGCCCATCCCATAAATACAGGACGGCGGAACCCGCCCGATTTTCTCGGGCCCTTCAGTCCCGGTACAGGGTGTCGATGAGGGCCTTGTATTTCTGTTCGACGATGGATCGGCGGACCTTGAGGGTGGGCGTCATCTCGCCCGCCTCGATCTCGAAATCCCTGTCGAGAAGCGCGATTCTCTTGATCCGCTCGTAGGGGGCGAGGTTCGGAGTGCTCCGGCCGACCTCGGCCAGCAGGAAGTTGCGGACCTCGTCCCGGGCGACGAGATCGGACCGGCTCCCGAAGGGGATGTTCCCGGTCCGTGCGTATGCCTCGAGCTTCTCGAAGTTCGGCACGATGAGAGCCGATATGAATTTACGGTTCCCGCCTACGACGACGGCGTTCGCGATATAGGGGTTCGTTTTCAGGATGTTCTCGATCGGCTGGGGCGCCACGTTCTTGCCCCCGGCTGTGACGATAAGGTCCTTCTTCCGGTCGGTGATGAGCAGGAATCCCTCGTCGTCCAGCCGGCCGATATCCCCGGTCTTAAACCAGCCGCCTTCCATGGCCTCCCGCGTTTCGGCCTCCTTTTTGTAGTAACCCTTCATCAGGTTGGGTCCCCGCGTCAGGATCTCTCCGTCGGAGGCGATGCTGACCTCGACCCCCGGGATGGGCCGGCCCACGGTCCCGAACTTGACCCCCTCGATCGTGTTGCAGGCAACGACCGGAGAGGTCTCGGTCAGCCCGTAGCCCTCGATGACCGTCAGACCCAGGGTGTAGAAGAATTCGGCGATGTCCTTCGACAGAGGCGCCCCGCCGGAGACGAAGAACCGGACTCGACCGCCCGTCTTCTCGATGATCTTGGAATAGACGAGCTTCCGGGCGAGCCCGTGTTGGAACGCGAGGAACCCGGGCACGGGCTCGCGGCGGAGCCGCTTCGCGGCGTGCTTCTTCCCCACTCCGATGGCCCAGAAGAAGATCTTCTTCTTCAGGCCGGGACCGGCCAGGACCTGGTCGATGACCCGGGCATAGATCTTGTCGAAGAGCCGCGGGACGCTGACCATGATGGTCGGGCGGGCCTCGATCAGGTTCTCGGCCACTGTCTCGATGCTCTCGGCGTAAGCGATGGTGGCCCCGACATAGAGGAAGGCGAACATGCACATCCGTTCGAGGACGTGGGACAGGGGGAGGAACGATAGGATGCGGTCCGTGTCCGTGAATTCGACGATGGACCGGAGGGCCTTGATGTTATGGACGAAGTTGGCATGGGTCAGCATGACGCCTTTGGGGACGCCCGTCGTCCCCGATGTGTAGATGATGGACGCGAGGTCGTCGGGCTTGACCGCCAGGGCCAGGGTCTCGAACTCGTCCCCCCGGCTCGCGGCGTAGGTCCGCCCCCGGTCGATGAGCTCGGCAAGCGGCATGGCCCCTTCGACCCCTTCCGGGTCGAACGCAACGTAATGGGCGACCTTGTCCAGGTGGTTCCGGATGGCCGCGATCCTTGGCCAGAGCTCGCGGTTCGAGCTGAAGACGACCTTGGCGTCCGAGTCGTCGACGATATACTTGATCTGGTCCGACATCAGGGTCGGGTAGATAGGGACGACGATGGCCCCGAGGCACTGGACGGCGAAGTCCGTCATCGTCCACTCGGGTCTATTTTCGGAGAGGATGACGATCTTGTCCCCCGGCCCGATCCCCAAGGATCTCAGCCCGAGGGCGGTGTTCCTCACGCGGTCCAGGATCTCCCGGGAGGACAGGTTGACGTACGCCCCCCCCTTCTTGAACATCATCAGGTCGTCCTTGGGGTAGGTCCTGACGGTATTGAGGAACAGCTGACTGATGGTTTCGACGGCCATGTCCTTCTCCTTATTTCTTTTCGTGGGCAAGAAGCCATTCCTTGCGCCGAAGTCCTCCGCCGTACCCGGTCAGGCCGCCGTCTGCCCCGATGACCCGGTGGCAGGGGACGACGATCGAGACGGGATTCCTATGGTTAGCTCCGCCGACGGCCCGCGTGGAACGGGGATTCCCCAGCGCGGCCGCAATGTCGCGGTAAGCGACGGTCCGGCCGAACGGGACCTTGAGGAGCTCGTTCCAGACCCACTTCTGGAACGGCGTCCCCCGGAGGTCGAGTCTAAGAGTGAAGGCCCGGCGCCGGCCGGAGAAATACTCCTCGAGCTGGCGGAAGCATTCCTTCAGGCAGGGCGCCGGCCGGCCCGCGGGGACGGCGCTCCGTTCGGAGAATTCGATCGACAGGATCCCCTCCTCGGTCCCGGCGACCTCGAGGGGTCCTATGGGGGATTCATAAAGAGCCTTAAAGACCGCGGCCCGTGAGCTCTTCTCCACAGGAGCTCGCTGCGTACGTACCGCCATGGCCGGCCCGGCTCAGGACTCCTTGAGCCGGATGAAAACGTTGGTCCGACCCTTGTCGTCCTGGAACTTCATCTCGAACAGGTCCTGATAGGACTTGATGAGCTGGGAGAGCTGTTTGTGCCCGTAGGTCCTGGGGTCGAACCCGGGATCGAGCTGGCGGAGGTAGAAACCCATGGTGCTCAGGCTGGCCCATCCGCCTTCCTCGACGGCCATGTCGAAGGCTCCCCGGAGCAGGGGCACCGGGTCGTACTTCTTCGGCTTTTCATCGCCGGCTTCGGCCTCGGGCTCCGGTTCCAGTTCGTTCCCCCCCTGGGCCTTCCTGCGGGGCGCCGGTCTTTCCTTACGGGAGCGCTGCTGTTTAGGGACAAGGTTCTCTGTATATATGAAGATGTTGCAGGCGTTGACGAACGCTTTGGGCGTCGTCTGCTTGCCGACCCCCATGACGAAAAACCCGATCTCCCGGACGCGGGTGGCCAGGCGCGTGTAGTCGCTATCGCTCGACACCAGGCAGAAGCCATCGACCATGTGGCTGTGGAGGATGTCCATGGCGTCGATGATCATCGCACTGTCCGTCGCATTCTTCCCGACCGTGTACCGGAACTGCTGGATGGGCTGGATGGCGTTGTCGTTGAGCGTATGCTTCCAGCCCTGCATGTTGACGGTCGTCCAATCCCCGTAGATGCGGCGGAGGGTGACCAGGCCATACTTCCCGGCCTCGGTTAGGATCTTGCCGATCAGCGACGGCTGGGCGTTATCCCCGTCGATAAGCAGGGCGATCTTCTTGCGCTTGATGTCCTCGAACATTTCGTTGGTCATGGCGAATCCTCGCGTTTCCGGACGTCGTCGGCTTCCCGTACGGCTATCTTAACCGTTCTCCGGGAATTATTCAAAGCAATTTGATACAATGGGCTCTTATGCCCGCCCGAAATGCCCCCCCGAATGACCGGCCGAAGGTCGGGCTCGTCCTGGGGAGCGGCGGCGCGCGGGGGATCGTCCACATCCCGATCCTCGAGGCCCTGGCCGCCATGGATATCCCGATCGACTTCGTCGCCGGATCGAGTATCGGCGCGGTCGCCGCGGGCATCCACGCGATCGGCCGCCTCGGAGCGCTTAAGGAGGACCTTTCGGCCCTGAAGCGGGATGACCTTCTGAGGCTGTTCGACCCCGTGCTCTCACGTTCGGGCCTGTTCGCCGGCAAGAGGGCCCTGGCCTTCCTCTCCCGGTACATCCCGCGTCACGCCCTCATCGAGGATCTGCCTTTCCCCCTTGGCATCGTCGCGACCGACTACGATACGGGCCGGCCCGTCGTCTTCCGGAAGGGCAACCTCCTGGCCGCCATCCGGGCCAGCGTATCCATCCCCGGCATCTTCACCCCGGCCGTCTCCGGGCGGAGCCTGCTCATCGACGGCGGGGTGGCCAACCCCCTGCCGATTGACGTGGTCCGGTCGATGGGCGCGGACCTGACGATCGCCGTCAGCCTCCACCCGGCCCTGGGCAAGCTGGGCCTCATCCCTTCAAAGCGGCCCCGGACCGGAAGAGTGCCCGGCTCTAAGCCCGCCAGGCGGGTTCCCCCCGCAGAACGGCTCGTTCACCGCCTCCTCGAAAACGGCCCGGCCGGCGGGGGCGGCCTGCTCAGAGCCGCTGACCTCTGGTTCGATACCCAAAGGGCCGCGGCGGATTCGCGGCGGAAGATGCCAAATCTGTTCGAGATCCTCACCCGGACGATCGACATCATGGAATACGCGAATACGCGGCTGATGCTGGCGTCGAACCCGCCGACGGTCCTCATCGATTTCGATTTCCCCGATATCCCGACCCTGGACTTCTCTATGAGCGCCTACCTCCTCGAGGAAGGCAGGAAGGCGGCCGAGGCCAAGGGGCCGGAGCTCCTCAAAAAGATCAAGCGCGTCGTGAGGTGCCCATGAACGGAAACATCCCGACCCTGTACGTCGAAGGCAGGACGCTCCCTGAAGCCTGGGAAAAGGCGGTCCTGGCCTGCTGGGCGCACGGCGCCGCCGTCCCGACCGAATACGACAAGCCGGGCGATCCCCCCAGCCGGGACTGTACCATCCTCTGGGCGGTCGAGGACCCGTTCGCCGAGCCGCGCATCCACCGCGCATTCCCCGGCGGCCTCGAGGACCTGGAGGTCTACCGCCAGGAGGTCGTCGGCGGCGTCCACGACAAGTGGATCGCGCCCGAAGAGGGCAAGTGGACCTATACCTATCATAAGCGTCTGTTCGCCTACGACATCGAGGGGGAGACCGTCGATCAGATCGACGCAATCGTCCGGAAGCTCGCCGAAGCGGGGCATTCCCGCCGAGCCCAGGCCATCACCTGGAATCCCAAACTCGACCCGCCGACCTACGATCCTCCCTGCCTTCAGCGCGTTTGGTGCCGGATCCTCCCGGACGAAGCGGGCGTCCCCGTCCTCAACATGAACTGCCACTGGCGGTCGCGAGATGCCTACAAGGCCGCCTACATGAACGCTTTCGCCCTGACCGACCTTCAGCGAGTCATGGCAGCCCGGATCGCCGAGAGGATCGGCCGGCCCGTCCGCGTCGGGCGCTACGCCGACCTCGTCGACAGCTTTCACATCTACGGGTCCTACTTCGGCGAGTTCCAGGGATTCCTGAAGATGGTTGAGAAGCGGACCTTCGAAGAGCGGACCTGGCCGTCGAGCTACGCCGAGCCCATGTTCCAGGAGGCCCGGGAACGCCTTCGGAAAGAAAAATACTGACCATATTGTGCACATTATAACTGCATTTGTCTAAACATCCTTTTATCTGCTGTTTAAAGATGTTTCATCGAATCTAGTGTTCTCTTATTGAACACTATTTGCTTGGCCTAAGCTTCCGCTTAAATACATCTTATTTATTTATTTTCTATTACTTACAAACCTTTCGTCTCCCTGGCACCCTTCTTGCTTAAGTAAGGTCATCATGAGCACGAAGGAGACGAAAATGAAGAAACAAATCCTCACGGCCGTCATCGCAGTCGTTCTGGTCCTCTCGGCCGGATTCGCCGGTGCCAAAGACATCGAATTCACCCTCATCAGCACGGCGGCCGTGCCCCAGAGCTTGTTCTTCTCCCCTGAGGTAATGAACATGGCGACCCCCATGGTTGCGGTCCCGGTCGCGGCCCTGGCCCCCGTTCCGGCGTCCTCCACCGCCCTTCCGGTCAACATTGTAAGGCCGCAGGGCTTTGGCTCGTTTCGCGGGGAACGGCTCGAAAAGACGTTCTTCACCACGTCCCTCGTGGCCCTAACCGCTCTGAACGTGGCGGACTATATCACCACCCGGCAGGCCTTGAAGTACCCCGGCCTCTCCGAAGGGAATCCTCTCATGAAGCCCTTCGTCAAGAACGCTGTCCTGTTCGCCGCCGTCAAGGCGGGGACCACCGTTCTGAGCGTCTGGGGCATGAAGAGCCTGTTCAAGCGCGACAGGACGACGGCCTGGGTCCTGACGACCGTATCCAATTTCCTCCTCTCCTATATCGTCTCCAACAACATGAGGCTCATCTCTAGAATGCGTCCAAGGTAGAGGCGCGGGGCGCCCTCTCCACAGCGAGCGGGGCCGGGCCGAAAAGGCTCGGCCCCTTTTTTTTATGGCGAGAAACGCAAGACCGGCGGGACCTGGCAGGCTGGATATGATATCATCGGGCCGGGAAAAATGGCTATTTGGCTGCTGTTCGGCTGGGCGCTCGTATTTGCCGCCCTGACGGTCTGGACGTACTATAAGGGGCCCCGGTTCCTCTATCTCGTCTTCCGTCCCCTCACCATGGCCGTCATCATCGGCCTCGTCGTCGAGGCCGGGAAGAGCGCCTCTCCCGCTTACCGAATCGCCATCGGCGCCGGGCTCGTCGCCTCTTTGGTTGGAGACATCTTCATGATGCCCCGCCGAAAGCGGTTCGCGGCGGGCGTCGCCGCGTTCCTCGTCGCCCAGCTTTGTTATGCCTTCGCATTTCTATCGGGGATCCGATTCCGGTTCGCGCCCGTCCCGGCACTCGTCCTTCTCGCCTACGGGGCGGTCCTGTTCGTGATCCTAAATCCAGGGCTCAAGCGCATGCGCGTTCCGGTCATCGTGTATATCCTTGCCATCAGCGCGATGGCCCTGACCGCCATCGAACGATACGTCCAAACCGGCGGCCCGGCATCGCTCGCCGCCTGCACCGGCGCGGTCCTGTTCCTCATATCCGATTCCGTACTGGCCGTCGATCGGTTCGTCAGGCCGTTCCGGGCCGCCCAGGCGGCCATCCTGTCGACGTATTTCGCGGCCCAAGCCCTCATCGCCGTGTCAACGTGTCTCTGACCTACTTCATCGACAAGCCGATGCGCTTGAGCTCCAAATCGACCTTGAGCACCCGGACCTTGACGACCTGGCCGACGCGGACGACCTTGTGGGGGTCGGCGACGTAGCGCTCGGCCATCTCGGAGACATGGACCAGGCCGTCCTGGTGAACGCCGATATCGACGAAGGCGCCGAAGTTCGCGACGTTCGTAACCACGCCCTCAAGGATCATTCCCGGGACGAGGTCCGAGATCTCCCGCACGGTCTCCGAGAACTCGGCGTACTTGAAAGCGGAGCGAGGGTCGCGGCCCGGCTTCTCGAGCTCCCGAAGGATGTCCTCGATCGTCGGCAGGCCGGCGTCGTCGGTGACGAACGCTTCCCGGTCCAAGGAGCCCAGGAGCCGGGAATTCCCGATCATGAGCTCCACCGTGGCCCCGAGCGCCGCGGCCATCCCCTCGACGAGGGCATACCGCTCCGGGTGGACGGCGGAATCGTCGAGAGGGTTCCGCGCCCCGGGAATGCGCAGGAATCCGGCGGCCTGCTCGAAGGCCCGAGCCCCGAGCCCCGGGACGGACTTGAGTTCCTCACGGGACCCGAAGACGCCGTTCTCGTCCCGATAACGGACGATGCTCCCGGCGGTCTTCCTGTTGAGACCGGCGACATGCCTCAGGAGCGCCTCGGAGGCCAGGTTGGCGTCGACGCCGACGAGGTTGACCGCGCTCTCGACGACCTCTTCGAGCGAGGCGCGGAGGCGCGCTTCATCGACGTCGTGCTGGTACTGGCCGACGCCGATGGACCGGGGATCGATCTTGACGAGCTCCGAGAGGGGGTCCTGGAGGCGGCGGGCGATGGAGACGGCTCCCCGGACCGTAACATCATGGTCGGGAAGCTCGCGGGCGCCCTCCTCGGAAGCGCTGTAAACGCTCGCCCCGGCCTCGCTGACCATGACGCAGAGGGGCCTCCGCTCCGGCGGCAAAGAGGCGATCGTCTTCCGAACGAAGAGTTCGGTCTCCCTCCCCGCCGTACCGTTGCCCACGGCGATGAGCTCGATGCCGTGGGCAGCGACCATCTCCAGCAGGTCTCGCGCCGCCTCCGCCGTCCGTTTCTCGGGTTCGTGGGGAAATATCGCCCGGTATTCCAGGAACAACCCGGTCCGATCGACAACGGCGAGCTTGCAACCCGTGCGAAAGCCGGGGTCGACTCCCAGGACGGGGCGCTGTCCTGCCGGTGGCATAAGGAGCAGGTCCCTGAGGTTTTGGCCGAAGACGTTGAAAGCCTCGTCCTCGGCCTTCGCCCGGGCCTCCTTGCGGACCTCGGTCTCCGTGGCCGGGGCGAGAAGGCGCTCGAGGGCATCGGCGGCCGTTTCCCGGAGGAGCGGAGCCGCGGCGCTCTTCGGATGACGGACGATGCGGCCTTCGAGAAAAGAGAGTGCCTTATCGCGGGGGAATTCAAGCGCGACCCGCAGGACCTTGTCCTTCTCCCCGCGGAGCATGGCCAGGAACCGGTGGGACGGGATCCCGGCGACCCTTTCCCGGTAGTCGCGATACATATCGTATTTGGTCTTTTGGTCGGCGAATTCCTTGCGGACGGAAACCTGTAAGAGGCCCTCTCGGCCCGCCAGCTCCCGGAGCTTTTTCCTCGTGTCGGCGTCGTCGGCCGCCTCTTCAGCCAGGATGTCGCAGGCGCCGCGGAGGGCTTTTTCGGGCGCCTCGAAGCCTTTCGCGGGATCGACGAACTCCGCGGCTTTGCCCTTCAGGTCCGCCCGGGAGGCTTCGAGCCCTTCAAGCCAACGGGCCAGCGGCTCCAGGCCGGCGTCCCTGGCCTTGGAGGCCCGGGTCACCCGCTTCGGCTTGAAGGGAAGATAGAGGTCCTCGAGCTCGGTCTTGCTTATTGTCCCCGATATCTTCGCCTCGAGCGTGGGCGTTAGTTTCTCCTGGGAGCGGATGGATTCGAGGACGGTCTCCCTCCGTTCGTCGAGCTCCGTGAAATACGCATGACGGCGGGCGATCTCGCGAATCCTGGTTTCGTCGAGGTTCCCGGTCCGTTCCTTCCGGTAACGAGCGATAAAAGGGATCGTCCCCCCCTCCCCAAGGAGTGCGATGACGGCCTCGACCGAAGCGGTCCCGGCCGCGAGTTCCCGGCTGATCTGTCCGACGATGTCCATGGGTGCCGGTCCAGTTTACACTCCCCCGGAAACGACAGCAAGAAATCCACCCAACCCCCCTTTTGCAAAGGGGGGCAAGAAATCCCCCCAACCCCCTTTTTGGAAAGGGGGGCAAGGGTGGCATCGAATCGCCGGTTGTCCCTAGGACTTGCGGCCCTTGACCAGGATCCGGTCGTAGATCGCAAGGCCCGTCATCGAGACGAGGCCGATCGCGGCAATGATGAGCCACATGGCCATGGAGTTCGTCGGCCGGCCCTCCTTCATGGGCGTCGAGATGTAACGCTCGAATAGGGCCCCGCCGAGCGGCCCGCCGAAAATGCTCCCCAGGGCCACCGGCAGGTTGGCATAACCGAGGTACAGGCCCTCCTCCCCTTTCGGGGCAATGGCCCCAATGTACTCGTAGATCCGGGGCGAGGCCATCATCTCGCCGACGGCCATCGAAGCGATGGAGACGATGAGGAAGACGCCTGCGAACGGCAGGGCCAGGCCAAGGACATCGACCTTCCGCGTGAGGCCCACGCCGAGGAGAGGCGGCAGGATGTTCATCAGCATCCCGGCGGTGGTCACGGCCACGCCGAAAAGGATGGACTTGATGGGGGTCCACTTCTTCGCGAGCCGCGTGATGAGCATCTGGAAGGCGACGATCATCACCGGGTTGGCCAGCGTGTAGAGCTCCATCGGGGCGTTCGGGTCCACGGCCCTCAGGAACAGGGGCATCAGGTTATAGAGCTGGACGTAGAGGACCCAGAAGAGTCCGATGACGATGAGGAAGAAGACGAACCGGGCGTTTTGCAAGACGACGAAAATGCCGCCGATAGCCTGCCCGAGGGTCTTCTTCCGGACGGCCTGCCCGTCCTTTCTTCCGTCGCTCACGTACTCCGGCTCCTTGTAGACGAAGAGGACGATGACCAGGCCGATCAGGGCGAAGACCGAGGAGGCGTAGGTGAAGATGGCCGGGATGCCGAGACTCGTCCGGATGAAGTAGGACACGCCGCGCCCTGTGATGGAGCCGATGTTGATGACCATGTAGAAGATGCCGAAGCCCAGGGTCGCGGCGGTCCCCGACGTCTTCTGAATGGTCCCCGCTATGCAGGGCTTGACGATCGACCCGCCGATGCCGATAAGAACGATGCCCAGAATCACCGGGACCGTAAAATCGACCGCTTCGGCGGCGGTCTTGCCGACGAGCCCGGGCCAGAGCCTCTGGACATTGCCCATGGTGAAATAGCCGGCCGAGATCAGGACGAAGGCCACGGACAGGGACCGCTTGTAGCCGTATTTATCGGCCAGTGTGCCCGAGAGGATGGGCAAGAAATAAATGAGCCCCCAGAGGAGCGACCCGTTGAGGAACGTCGCGAACGTAGGCCGCATGCCCAGGGTCTCCTTGAGATAAATGACCATGAACGAGGCCATCGCGTAGTAGGCCGCCCGCTCGAAGAGCTCGATAGTGTTGGCCGTCCAGAAGGTCCTGGGGAATTTCGTTTTCACGGGTTTCATATCGTTCATGGGCCGGCTCCTTCGCGATTTTGATCCATGATACCATACGGCGGGGGAAGGCCGGAAGCACCCGCTCGGCGCGCGAGCACCTCCCTTTGATCACGATCCCAGGAATCCCCAACCCCCCGGCGGCCTTGGGGGCGCCGGGCTACTTCTTGATTTCCAGGGCCGTCTTCTCCTCTTCCAGCTTCTTCAGGAAGGATTCGTACTCGGCCTTGCTGGCGGAACCGGCGAACTTCTCCAGAAGGGACTTGTAGGTGGCAATGGCCTGATCGAGGTTACCGGCGAGGTAATGGTAATTTCCGAGGACGAGATAGGCGTCTTCGAGGTCGGGCTTGGCGGCAATCGCCTTTTCCAGGAGTTCTGGGATGTTGGCGTATTCGGCAGCCATGACCTTGACCTTGGCCATGACGTCGGTCGCTTCCTTGTCGGCCCGGAGCTTCGCCACCTTTTTATCGAGGAGCGCGTATTCGTTCTTGGCGATCATATAGTCGGCGACGGGAGCAAAGTTGGTTCCGGGCTCGGTAACCACGAGCTCCACGTACTTGCGCAGGTAGCCGTTGGCCTCTTCGGGCTTGTCGAGGAGGCTGAGGTTGAATCCCAGCATGTATTGGGCCAGGAGGAAGCTTGGCTTCGCGGCGACCGCGACGTCGGGAACGGTCATCAGCTTGGTGAACGCCTCGACCGACGCGTCGAACTGGCGTGCCTGGAATGCGCTGATCCCCAAATTGAATAGGCCTTCGATGAAGGCGGACTTATGGGTTTTCTCGAACTCAGGAATGGCGACCAACCGCGAGAAATAGGGGAGGGATGCGGCCGGCTTGCCCTGGGCGCTCATCTGCCGGCCCTTTTCCGAGAGCAATTGGGCATAGGCATCGACGCCCCAGGCGAATTCGGGATTCGCCTGGACGGCCTTCTCCAGGGAGGATAAGGCGCTCTCATCGTCCTGCTTCAGCCGATATACCTGGGCCGCGGTCAGGTAGGCCGGGGCGTAGGTCGGTTCGAGCTTCTGGACTTCCGTGTAGTAGGCGAGGGCGCCGTCCAGGTCCTTGGCCTTGATGGCCTTTTCGGCTTTTTCCATCAGCTTGGAGGCTTCCTTAGTGGCTGGCTTGGGAATTTTTTCCTCCGCCGCGAGCCCAGCGCCGGCAGCCATGAGGAGCAGGACCGCCGCGGCGATGATCCTTTTATTCATGTTTCCGATCTCCTTGATATCGGGCTTATCCGACGCCCGGAATTCTTCCGGAATATTATACCACAAGAGGATCGTAACGAAAGCCCGGCAACACGGTCCGGCTGCCGGCTATCGACGGGCGATCTTCCCGTCGATGCCGATGACCACCTTGCGGACCTTGATGGGAACGCCCGAGGCTTCGACGGCCCGCTCGACGAGGCGGAGGAGGCCCGAGCAACAAGGGACCGTCATGACGGCCACGGTCAGGGATCTGAGTCCGTTTCGGCGGATGATCTCCGCCAGCTTCTCGACGTAGCCGCCGGTATCGTCCAGTTTAGGGCAGGCAATAACCAGCTTCTTCCCCGCGAGGAGCTCCCCGTGGAAACCGCCCAAGGCGAAGGCCGTACAATCGGCGGCGACGAGCAGGTCGGCTCCCTGGAAATAGGGTGCCAGGGGCGAGACGAGGTGGAGCTGAATGGGCCATTGGCTGAGACGGGACCGCGCCGGGGAGGACGGGGCGTCCGGTTCTCCGTCCGCCGGGATATCGCAGGCGGCGCTCCCGGGACAGCCGGAAGGGGGGCAGGCGCCCTTCACGGCGGCCGTTCCATGCACCCGGGCGGCGGCGTCCCGTCCCCTGGTCGCGAGGACGTGGTCGTACGCGGCCTTGGGGTCATAATCTTCGCCGGCCCGCTCTACGATCCGGAGGGCGCCGGTCGGGCAGACGTCCAGGCAAGCTCCCATTCCGTCGCAAAAGAGCTCGCGGGCGAGGACGGCCTTGTTCTCGGCATCGAGGACGAGGGCCCCTTCGGCGCACGCCGTCGTGCATAGGCCACAGCCATCGCATTTGTCGCGATCGATCTCGATAATCTTTCTTTTCGTCATTAGCCGAACCAGGATTTCGCTTCGCCTCCCGTGAGCCCGGTCAGGACGAAGAGGCCGAGGACCGTGCCGACGGGCAGAAGCGGGAGCATAAGCCCGCCCAGGACCAAGCCCCCAACGCGGCCCCACACCTTTCGGCGGGAGATCCCCGCGGCCACAAGGAGAGCGACGGCCCCGGAAAGGAAAGACAGGCCGAAGATGAGGAACCCGAGCCCGCCGAGGAGGGAGGAGCCCAGGAGGGCGTGCTCCTCGCGGGTCAGGCGAAGGATAAGCGACCCGTAAAGGACGAGGCTTAGGACGGCGGCGGCCGTGATCAGGCCGAGCGCTCCCAGGACACAAAAAACGGCCCTGGCCGTCTTGACCTTCGCCGACATCTCGCGTCTCTCGGGAACCATCATTGTCGTCCTTTTCTATTGTACCCAAGTTGCGGACAAAGGCAAATGCGAAATCCCTCCAGCCCCCCTTTTACAAAGGGGGGGAATCATTCCCCCCTGCCCCCCTTTTCCAAGGGGGGAAAGCATTCCCCCTAACCCTCTTTTAAAAGGGGAGATCCGCCGCACGGGCACACGGGGCGGGAGACGCTCTGCATGGCGACGGCGGTCTGCATGGCAGCGGCGGTCTGCATGGCGGCGGCGGCCCGTTTTTGGTATACTTGGGAATGATTCGAGGATTCTAGGAGGTCCCATGAAAAGAACGGTCACCGCAATCCTTTGCGTCCTGGCGATCGCGTCGATCGCGTCCGCCGACGTCTACGTCAAATCCAAGGTGCACACCGACCCCATGAGCGTCATGGGGCAGAACCAGCCCGCCAAGGACTCCGTCGCGGAGCAGTGGATCGGCACCGACAAGTACGCCATGCTGTCCGACCAGAACGCGTCGGTCATCGACCTTTCGAAGAACGTCATGTACATCATCAACCATAAGTCCAAGACATACATCGAGGCAGCCCTGCCGTTCGACTTCTCGAGCCTCCTCCCCGCCCAGATGGCGTCGATGATGCAGGGCATGATGAAGATGACCGTGACCGTGAATCCCACGGGCAGCAAGAAGACCGTTGGGTCGTGGGCCTGCGACGAGTACGACGTGACCATGAACATGATGATGATGCCGATGAAGATGAAGGTCTACGCGACCACTGATGTCCCCTTCGACCTCGCCACCTACATGAACAAGGTCTACGGGACGGTGCTCAAGTCCCAGTTCCGCCTCGATGACGCCTCCGCGAGCGAGATGATGAAGGTCAAAGGCTTCTGGATCTCCTCGGAGACCGCCATTGAGATGATGGGCGCCAAGATCAGGACGACGAGCGAAGTCATCGAAATCTCCAAGAAGACCCCCCCTGCCGGCGTCTACGGCGTCCCCGCCGGATACACGAAGCAGGACAAGCTCTCGATGCAGGATCTCCAGAACAAGTAGAAGGTTAGAGATTCAGGGCAGGACGTTTCTTCAAGCAGGTCCGCCCAATCTCCCTCGCCCGAATAACCCCGTCGCGGCTTGAGACAGCATGAACAACAAGGAAGAACGTAACTCAAGCTCCGGCGTGCTTTGCCGCCTTAATCCGCTCCTCGAGGCCCTGAAGGCCTCGCCCGAAAGGGTGAACAAGGTCTTCGTCCAGAACGAGCGGGGGCCAAACCGGATAGGAGAGATCATCCGGGAGGCCCGGAAGAACGGCATCCCCGTTGTCTTCGTCCCCAAATCCAAGCTCGACCAGGAGGCCCCCCATCACCAGGGGGCTATGGCCGTCCTCTCCGCCGGGAGCTTCGCTTCCCTCGAGGCGATCTTGGCCGCCTCCCCGGTCCCCTTCCTGGTCCTCCTCGACGAGATCGAAGACCCCCAGAACATGGGAGCGCTCATCCGGACCGCCGAATGCGCCGGGGTGGACGGCGTCATCATCCCGGAGCACAGGTCGGCCGGCCTGACGGAGACCGTTTCCACGGTCGCGGCCGGCGCCCTGGAACACATGAAGGTCTCCAGGGTCGTTAACCTGGCCCGGACTATGGAGGAGCTCAAGGAGCGCGGCGTCTGGATGGTCGGGGCCGAGGGTGGGAGCAAAGCGCCCTGGCACGCCTTCGACTACACCCTTCCCGTCGGCATCGTCCTGGGTTCCGAGGGCAAGGGGCTCCGCCCCCTCGTCCGCAAGCGGTGCGACACGATCCTTTCCATCCCCCTGTACGGCCGGATCACCTCGCTCAACGTGTCCGCCGCCGCGGCCATATTCTTATTCGAGGCCGCGAGGCAGCGGCATAAGGGGTAACCTCCGGGGGCCCGTCCGACGCGGAGGACTGGCTTGAGCCGTTCGCCGATGCCGCCCCGCCAGAGAGGTGGGGAGTCGAGGGGTTGACAACATTTCGCTCAAATCTATAGAATAGACCCGAAATGCAGAGAACGTCAGACTTTTATAGCCTGGAAAAGCCCGTCGTCGAACTCAAGGAGCAGATCGATGCGCTCCAGGAGAGCGACGATCCGACGAGAAAGGAGCGGATCGCCGCCCTGCGCCTCGAGATCGAACAAGAGTGGGCGAAGATCGCCCCGGAGCTGACGGCCGTCCACGTCGTCCAACTCGCCCGACACCCCAAACGGCCCTATTCCCTGGACTATTTCGCCAACCTCTTCACGGATTTCATGGAAATGCACGGGGACCGGCGGTTCGGGGATGACCCAGCCGTCGTAGCCGGCCTGGCTTTCTACAAGGGCCGGACCGTCGCCCTCATCGGCCATCAGAAGGGGCGTACCACTCGGGCCCGCATAGGACGGAACTTCGGCCAGCCCAACCCGGAAGGCTACCGCAAGGCCCTGCGCGTCATGCAGATGGCCGAGAAGCATGGCTTCCCCGTCATCACCTTCATCGATACGCCGGGGGCCTATCCGGGCATCGGCGCGGAGGAGCGGGGCCAGGCCGAGGCCATCGCCAACAACCTCAAGGTCATCGCCAGGCTCCGGACCCCCATCGTCAACGTCGTCATCGGGGAGGGAGGGAGCGGCGGAGGGCTGGGCATCGGCTTCGGCGACGCTCTGCTCATTCTCGAGCACGGATTCTACTCGGTTATCTCTCCCGAGGGGTGCGCGGCCATCCTCTGGAAGGACCAGAGCATGGCCGAACAGGCCGCCGAGAACCTTGGCCTGCGGGCCGGGAAGCTACTCGAGCTGGGCATCGTCGACAAGATCATCCCCGAGCCGCCGGGCGGGGCCCACATCGACCCCGAGCAGGCGTACCGGAACCTGGACAAAATCCTTGCACCGACCCTCAAAAAGTTCGAGGCCAAGCCGGTCGAAGAGCTCCTCGAGGAGCGCTACCGGAAGGTCCGGAAGCTGGGAGTCTTCGTCGAGAAATGAGCGAAGAGGCCCCGGCAAAGAAGGATCTCGCCGCCGTCAAGGGAACCCACGACATTCTCCCGGTTGAGGCCGTTGTCTGGCAGGCCGCCGAGGCTGCCGTCCGCGGAACCTTCGAGCTCTACGGCTACCGCGAGCTCCGGGCCCCGGTGCTCGAACACACCGAACTCTTCGAAAAAGGAACCGGGGCGACCTCGGACGTCGTCGTCAAGGAAATGTACACCTTCGTTGACAAGGGCGGCCGGTCGGTCACCCTGCGCCCCGAATACACGCCCTCCGTCGCCCGGGTCATCATCGAACACCGGCTCGACCTCCAGCCCTCTCCCCTGCGCTTCTACTTCATGGGACCGATGTTCCGCTACGACAAGCCCCAGAAGGGCCGTTACCGACAGTTCCACCAGATCGACATCGAGGTCTTCGGCGAGAAGGGGCCGGCCATCGACGCCGAGATCGTCGAGATGGCCCATGCCCTGCTCGCCCGGCTCAGCGTCGGGGAAACGAGGACGCTCGTCAATTCCGTCGGCTGCCGGGCCTGCCGGCCCGGGTACCACACGCTCCTGCGGGACGCGGCAGAAGCGAAGCGCGTCTCGCTCTGCCCCGATTGCCAAAGGAAGATCGAAGCGAATCCGCTCCGCATCTTCGACTGCAAGCTCGAGGTCTGCCGGGAGGCGGCGGCCTCCTTCCCGAGGATCGCCGATCACCTCTGCGCGGAATGCCGCGATCACTTCCTCGGCTTCCGCGCCTGCCTGGACCTCTACGGGATCCCCTACGAGGTCGACCCCATGCTGGTCCGGGGCCTGGATTACTACACCAAGACCGCCTTCGAGATCGTCACGACGGATCTCGGGGCCCAGAACGCCATCTGCGGCGGCGGACGGTACGACGACATGATGAAGGAATTCGGCGGCCCGGACCTCTGCGCCATCGGGTTCGCCATGGGGATGGAGAGGCTCCTGGCCGTGGCCGACATCGCCGTGGACCGCGGAAAGTTCCTGTATATCGCCCATCTGGGCGACGAAGCCCGGAAGGCCGCGATGACCTTGGCCCGGCAATTCCGCCGGGCCGGGATCGAATGCCTCCTTGAGTTCAAGGACCGCGGGCTCAAGGCCCATCTCGGGCGGGCCAGCAAGCTCGAGGCCTCCTGGGTCCTGATCGTCGGGGACGACGAGCTCCGGGCCGGCCGGTTCCCTCTCAAAGAGATGGTCTCCGGGCATCAGACAGTCGGGACGCCGGAGGAATTGATCAAAGCGGTCCGGGGCGACGCCTGAAGCCCGGCCGGCCGCCACGGGGAAGGACCATGAACGAAGTCAAGACGCCGATATCGGACTGGAAACGGACAGACTCCTGTGGTGATCTGCGCCCGCCGGACGAAGGACGGGAGGTGACCCTCGCCGGCTGGGTCCAGCGGGCCCGCGACATGGGGAATCTCCTCTTCATCGATCTCCGCGACCGCCGGGGCGTCGTGCAGATCGTTTTCTCGACCGCCGACCAGGCGCTCCTCGAGGAGGCCAAGAAGGCCCGGCCGGAATTCGTCATCACGGTCCGGGGGACCGTGCGGAAACGGGACCCGAAGTCCGTGAACGCCCACATGGGGACCGGCGGGGTCGAGGTCGCGGCCTCGGCGTTCAAGCTCTTGAACGTGTCCAAGGTCCCGCCGTTCGTCATCGCCGACGAGGTCCAGGCCTCCGAGGAACTGCGCTTCAAGTATCGGTACCTCGACCTCCGGCGGCCGGAGATGCAGCGCAACGTCAAGCTCCGGCACGAGGCCGCCCTCCTCGTCCGGAACTTCATGAGCGCGAACGGCTTCTTCGAGATCGAAACGCCTTTCCTGGGCAAGTCCACGCCGGAGGGCGCCCGGGATTACCTGGTCCCGAGCCGCATCCACAAGGGGAGGTTCTATGCCCTGCCCCAGTCCCCCCAGCTCTACAAGCAGATGCTGATGATCTCGGGGTTCGACAAGTATTTCCAGATCGTCCGCTGTTTTCGGGACGAGGACCTCCGGGCGGAGCGTCAGCCGGAATTCACGCAGATCGACGTGGAAATGAGCTTCATCGACCGCGAGGACGTCTTCAGCCTGGTCGAGAGGCTGATGACGGCCCTGTTCGCCCTTGTCGGCGAGAAGGTCGAAACGCCCTTCGTCCGGCTTTCCTACAAGGAGAGCCTGGAAAAGTACGGGACCGACAAGCCCGACCTGCGGGCCGGCCTCGAGATCACGGACCTCACCGAAGCGGCCCACGGCGTCGATTCCGAGATCCTCAGGAAGGTCGTCGGCGAGGGGAGTGCGATCAAGGCCGTCGTCGTCGACGGCGCGGGGTCGTTCTCCCGGAGCCGGATCGATAAGATCGTCGACAGGGCCAAGGCCCTGGGCGCGCCCGGGCTCTTCTGGATGAAGAAGGCCGGCGGCACGAAGGCCTCGTTCAAGGCCGACGAGGCCGGCCTCGAATCGCTCTGGAGGGCGTCCGGCGCCGCCGAAGCCGATCTTCTCCTGATGATCGCCGATAAAGAAATCAAGGCGCTCAAGGCGCTGGGCGAGATCCGTCACGACTTCGTCCTCGAGCGGGCCGAGGGGCGCCGTGATTTCAAGTTCGCCTGGGTGACCGATTTCCCGTTGTTCGAGTGGAACGCAGAAGAGGGCCGGAACGTATCTGTCCACCACCCCTTCACGGCGCCGAACGAAGAGGACCTCGAATTCCTTGAGTCCGACCCGGCCCGGGTCCGGGCTAAGGCCTACGACATCGTCCTCAACGGCTACGAGATCGGCGGCGGGTCCATCCGGATCCACGACCAGGACCTGCAGGCCCGGATCTTCAAGGCCATCGGCCTCGGCGAGGCGGAGGCCCGGGACAAGTTCGGCTACTTCCTGGAAGCCCTGAGCTACGGGACGCCGCCCCACGGCGGAATCGCCTTTGGGTTCGACCGGCTGATCATGCTCCTGGCGGGCGAGGCGTCCATCCGGGAAGTCATCCCCTTCCCCAAGACCACGAGCGCCCTCTGCCTCCTCACCGGTTCGCCGTCGACGGTCGACGAGCGCCAGCTCGACGATCTAGGCATCGCCCTCAAGAAGTCCTAAAAGGACTGGATCGCCGCAAGAAGGACGGAGGGGATATCTCGGAGGAAGCGGTTTGAGGGTGAGCGGGCACGGTTCCCCGTCCGCAGGACGGGGAGAGCGAAACCGAAACCCGAGCGGATTTGGCACGCTGGGACAAATCCGCGTCTTCCGGAGGGATGTCCCCGAGTCCTGAGAAGGCGATTCCCTCTCAGGGATTCACTTGACGTCCGCGACGGCGGCGTTCAGGACCTGCTTCGAGGTCTTTTCCTGGACGAAGAAGACGACCTTGAGCATGTTCCGCGCGAGCTTGTGGTGCCGCTCGGGGAACGTGTAGGACGCTTCTTTTTCGTACCGGTCGAGGCGCTCGGCAGCGGCCGCCTCGACGGCGGCGAGGTCGATGATATATTTCTTCGCAGCGAGCGCCGACTCGTCCAGTGTGACGAAGTCGCGGACCACCATCTTGTGGAATATGATCCCGTTGCCGCCCGCGAACTTCTCCTCGGCCTGGACCAAGGCTAAATTGTAGTCGGCCCCGGGACCGATCTTGTCCGCCTCGAGCTCGACCTCCACCGAATCGCCCCGGGCCGCCGCCCGGACCTGGACATTAACCGAGGGCTGTTCATAAAGGCGCGCGGCCACTTCGGCCGTAAACTCGTCGTACTTTTCGCGGGCCATCGCCCTGTCCCCTCCGCCGGCCGACGCCTTCACTCCGTCGAAGAAGGTCATGGGAGTGCTCTGGACACCGTAGTAGAAGGCCCGTTGCCTCGAGGCGGGGTTGATCATCGGGTCCGGTCTGGGGATGGGAAGATGGTATTCGAGGACGGCAAGGTACTTGAGGCCGTAGGTATCGAGAAGGCCGTCGAACCCCAGGTCGGCCGCGAGGCAAGGCGGGCATTCGGATCCTGTGAAGAGCTCGGCCAGGACCGTCTTCCCCTTCCAGTCGGCCCCCGGCTTGACCGGCACCGGGCTGAACGGGAGCTTCTTCTGCCCGGCCTCGAGAGCCGCGTCGAAGCCGCCGAGGCCGCCCTTGAGCTTCCGGTAGAGTTCCCGGGCGCGGTCCAGGGAATCTTTGTAGTTTTCGACCGCAGCGTTGAAGAAGGCGTCGTAGGCCTCCTTCTCCTTGCCGAACATGAGGTTGACCCGGCCGAGGGCGTGATAAAAGACCTTGTCCTTCAGCCCGCCGTTCTTTTCGTAGGACAGGAGGGCGTCATGGGCCATCCGGGAACTGTCCTCGTTGACGAACGCCAGGGCTTCGGCAACATACATGTTAGGGGTGTAGAGCTTGAGGTATTTCATCGGGTCCGGAGGGATGCCAGCGAGGAATTCGGGGGCCTTCGCCAACTTCAACCCCTCCTGGCAGTAGGCGATGACGGCTTGAGTGACCTTCCTTTTGTCGAACCGGGCAAGGTTCGGATGGTCGAGGATCTCCATGCTCGAGAAATAGTAGGAGAACACTTTCCCGATCCCGACCGCCGTCTCGAACGAGGGCTTCTGGAGCTCGAGGATGGCGTCGACGGAATCGGCGAGCCCGATGCGGGCGCTCCGGAGTGCGTTGTCCACAAGGTTCAGGAACCTGGCCTGGGGATAGGCCGCCTTGATCCTCTCGAGCTCTTGGACGCGGACGGAGAGGTCCGGGATCCTCATGGCGTTGACGAATTCGCGGTATCCCGGCGACCGCTCCTGGCCCTGTTGCCCCGTGGCGAACGAAACGGCCGCGGCCCCCATCAGGATCGCCAGCCCGAGTATCCGCACGTATCGTTTTCTCATTCGGCCCTCCGCAGAGGATTCTAACATATTTCATGGCCGCGCGGGATGTTCCGCGCAGGGATCCGCCGGGACTGGTTCCCGGGGTCGGGGGGCGAAGGGCGCTCCTTCGGTCAAGGGATCGGAAGGCCGCCCTGACGACCCCCGTAGCGGAGGGGGGCCCATCGGCCGCGCCGATGGGGGAACCGCCGGGACTGGTTCCCGGGGTCGGGGGGCAAAGGGCGACCTTCCGATCCCTCCTTGCCAAAGGCCCATGGAAGCGTTATCATTGGCCCCTTATCGGCCGGAACGCCTGAGAGAACCTGGAGAGATCCATGAACATTTGGGCCGCCAAGACGCCTCAGCAGATTCACGACGCCGCTGAACATACCGAACTCAAGAAGAGCCTCCGGGCCGTCGACCTGGCCGCCTTGGGCATCGGCTCGGTCGTCGGCACCGGAATCTTCGTCGCCACCGGCCAGGGCTCCCAGCTCGCCGGGCCCGGCATCATCCTCTCGTTCATCGTGGCGGCTTTCACCTGCGGCCTTTGCGCCCTGACCTACTCTGAGCTCGCCTGCATGTTCCCCGTCGCCGGCAGCACATATTCCTATTCCTATGTTGCGTTCGGCGAAGTCATCGCCTGGATCATCGGCTGGGATCTGATGCTCGAGTACCTGGTCTCGGCGAGCGCCGTCGCCTCGGGATGGTCGTCGACGTTCATCGGTCTGCTCAAGACAATGGGCATCGATCTGCCCAAGGCCATCACTCTGACCCCGCTCGCAGGCGGGATCGTCGACCTTCCGGCGGTCGTGATCACGATGCTCATCACCTGGGTCCTGTTCATCGGGATCCGGGAGAGCGCTCGGATCAACAACATCATAGTCCTTATCAAGATCGCCGTTATTCTCCTTTTCATCTTCCTCGGCGCCTCGCATGTCGACTTCGCGAACTTTAAGCCCTTCGCGCCCTTCGGCTGGAAGGGCATCATGGCCGGGGCCGCGATCATCTTCTTTGCCTACATCGGCTTCGACGCAGTCTCAACCGCCGCCGAGGAAACGGCCAACCCCAAACGGGATGTCCCCCTGGGCCTGATGCTCTGCCTCGGCGTCGTCATCGTGCTCTATGTAGCCGTGGCCTTCGTCCTGACCGGGATGGTCCCGTTCAAGCAGATCGACGTCGGCAACGCCCTGCCCGCCGCGCTCTCCCGGATAGGCATCCACTGGGGCGGCGCGCTGGTCGCCACGGGGGCCATAGTCGGCATGCTCTCGACTTTGCTCATCACGGTTTACGGTCAGATCCGCATCTTCATGGTCATGTCCCGCGACGGGCTTCTGCCGAAGGTCTTCTCCCACATCCACCCGGTCCACAAGACCCCCTACCTCTGCACCTGGATCACGGGAGGTTTGACGGCCGCGATCGCCGGTCTGTTCCCCCTGCCGATGATCATCGACCTCTGCAACATCGGGACCCTGTTCGCCTTCATCCTGGTCTCCGCCGGTGTCATCGTGCTCCGCAAGACGCGGCCCGAGGTCGAGCGCCGGTTCAGGACGCCGGGCGTGCCGTTCACGCCCCTGCTGACCATAGCCTTCTGCTTATATCTTATGGCCAGTCTCCAGGGAGTGACCTGGATCCGGTTCGGGATCTGGCTCGCCCTCGGCCTGATCATCTATTTCGCCTACAGCGTCAAGCATAGCAAGCTCCAGCATCTGCTGGCCCGGAAAAGATAGCCCCGAGAGGACGATCGGCCGGCCATCGGCCGCGATCGATCGCGCCGCCCGACGGGAGGTATCGATGCTCGAAGCCGATCATCCCCTCACGAAAAGCAACGATCTCATCCTGGTTTTGGGATTCGCCCTTGCCGCTCTCGCCTTTCATCTGACCGTCAACGCCTTCGGAGGCTACGGGATCTTCCGAGATGAATTCTATTACATCGCCTGCAGTAAGCGGCTGGCCGCGGGATATGTCGATCAGCCGCCGCTTGCGATGTTCCTCCTGGCCGCGAGCCGGAAGTTTTTCGACGTCTCCCAGCTCGGGCTCCGGGTCCTGCCGGCCGCAGCCCACGCCCTCACGATTCTTCTGGCCGGCCTCATCACGCGGAAGCTCGGCGGTCGGCGCATGGCCGTCACCCTTTCCTGCTTGGCCGTTTTAACGGCCCCGATCATCATCGGCCACACGAACATCTTCCAGATGAACGCCTTCTCCCATCTCTTCTGGGCCCTGGCGGCCTACCTCCTCGTCCTCATCGTCGAAGGGGGCCGGCCCGGCCTCTGGCTCCTGCTCGGGGTCGTTATGGGCTTGGCCCTCCTCAATAAGCTCGATTTCCTCTGGTTCGGGGCCGGGCTGGCCGCGGCGCTCCTGCTGACGGGCCCGAGAAAGCACCTAGCGACTCCCTGGCCGTATGCAGCCGCGGGAGTCGCGCTCCTCGTCTTCAGCCCGTTCATCATCTGGAATGTCACGCACGGCTTCGCCCACCTCGAGTTCATCCGCAACGCGACGGCAGGCAAATATTCGAGTCTGACGCGGCTGGCTTTCCTCGCGGGCCAGGCCCTGCTCCTCAACCCCGTCAACATCGCCCTTTGGCTTCCCGGGCTCTATTTCCTGTTCTTCGACAGGGACGGGCGGCGATTCCGGATCCTTGGGATCATTTACCTGACGGCCTTCGCCATCCTCGTCGCCAACGGCCACAGCAAGGCGGAGTACCTCGGCCCTGCTTACGCCATGTTATTCGCCGCCGGGGCTGTCGCCTGGGAGCGCTGGGCTGCGCGCGGGAGACGGAAATGGGCGGTAGCGGGGCTGGCGGCGTCGAGCGTCCTGACGTCCCTGGTGATCCTGCCCTTCGTCGTGCCGGTCTTCCCCGTCGAAACGTTCATTGAATATTCCGCCGCCCTCGGAGTCAAACCGGCGACCGCCGAAAATCTGCGGCTCTCGGCACTGCCCCAATTCTATGCCGACATGTTCGGCTGGGAGGGGCTGGCACGGGACGTGTCCACGGTCTATCGAACGCTTCGCGCGGAGGAGCGATCGGGTGCCGTCGTCTTCGCCGGGAATTACGGCGAAGCCGGGGCGCTCGAGTACTACGCGGAGAAATATCCCCTGCCCAAGGTCATCTCGACACACAACAGCTATTGGTTTTGGGGGTATCCGAAAGAGCCCCCCGTGACGGTCATCATCCTCGGAGGGAATGTGGAAGACCACAGAAAGGGCGGTGACGAGGTATCGCTAGCCGCTGTCCACACCTGCCGCTATTGCATGCCTTATGAGAACGATCTGCCGATTTATGTCTGCCGCGGGCTTCGTGTGTCGCTTCACGACGTCTGGAATGAAGAGCGGTCGTTCGACTGAGCGATAGCCGCCGCCCAGTCAATAAAAGGGGACACAATACCAATTTCCCGTGTCTGCCCGGGGAACTTGGAAATGAGTATCGTGTCCCTGAATTTCTAATAACGTTAAGAGTTAAGTGGGATCGCCGCACGAAGGACGGACGGGATATCCCCGAGTCCTTCGAAGACGATCATGCGGGTACGAGACAAAACCCTAAAGATACCTTGAACGCCCCTTTTTCAGGACCTCGACAATTTCCTTGACCTTCTGGTCCAGGTCGCGGCGGCAGATGAGGAGGACGTCTTCTGTATCGACGACGATAAGGTCCTTGACGCCGATGAGGGCCGTGAGCTTGCCGGGATTGTGGACGAGGCAGTTCCCGGAATCCAGGGCCATGGCCTCGCCGCGAACGGCGTTCCCGGCCCCGCCCCTCGGCCAAACGTCGAAGAGCGAGGACCAGGCGCCGACGTCGGACCAGCCGAAATCGCCCTTCGTCACCAGGACTCCCCTCGCCTTCTCCATCAGGGCGTAATCGATGGATAGCGCCGGGATCTCTTCGAATATTCCGAGGAGGGCCTTTTTATCCTTCTTCGTCAGGGCTTCGAGCATCCGCTCCCAATACGGATAGAACACGGGCGCGTATCTTTTAAGCTTGCAGGCGAACGTGTCCGCACGCCAGAGGAACATGCCCGAGTTCCAGAGATAATTCCCGTCCGCCAGGAACACCTCGGCCGTCGCCAGGTCCGGCTTCTCCTTGAATTCGAGGACCGGAAAGAACGGCTCGCCCGAGACTTTCCGGCCCTTCTCCCCGGCGTAATGGATGTACCCGTATCCGGTGGACGGGAACGTCGGCGGGATACCGAAGGTGACGATGTGCTCGCCCTTGGACGCCGCGAGGGCCCCCGCTTCGAGCACCGTCCGGAATCGTGCGGGGTCCCGAATCAGGTGGTCGGCGGCAAGGGCCGCGACGACCGCTTCGGGGTCCTCGAGCCAAACCCGGGCCGTGGCCAGCATGAGCGAAGGCGCCGTGTTCCGTGCCAGAGGCTCCACGAGGAAGTTCTTGCGCGGCAGGCCGGGGAGGAGCCGCTTCAGGGACTCGGTCTGCCCGGCGTCGGCAATCGTCAGGACATCGCGCCGTGAGACGAGCGGCGCAAGCCGCTCGACGGTCTCCTCGACCATCGATTTCGCGCTGACGATGTCCAGGAACTGCTTGGGCCGGGACTTGCGGCTGAGCGGCCAGAACCGGGTGCCGCTCCCCCCCGCCATGATCACAGCGCGAATCCGGGATACGGTCTTCATCGATCGCCGAGCCTCTGGATGACCTCGGACAAGACCCCGCGGACCTCCTTCTGGATGGCCGCGAGGTCCGCTTCAGTCTCCCCCTCGAACCGGAGGACGAGCAGGGCCTGGGTGTTCGACGCGCGGACCAGCCCCCAGCCCTTGGGGAAGAGCGCTCGGGCCCCGTCGATGTCGATCACCGGATGGGTCTTGGCCAGTTCCTTCCGGACCTCGTCCACGATGCGGAACTTCACCTCGTCGGAAGCGTAGACCCGGATCTCGGGCGTCGTGAATGTCTTGGGGAGATCGGACAAGATCTCCGATAGCTTCCGGGGGGTCTTCGACAGGATCTCGAGGAGGCGGGCCGAGGAATAGATGGCGTCGTCGAAACCGAACCAGCGGTCGGCGAAGAAGATGTGGCCGCTCATCTCCCCGGCGATGAGGGCCTTCTCTTCCCGGATCTTCTTCTTGATGAGGGAATGGCCGGCCTTCCACATGACGGGCTTGCCGCCGAGCCTCGCGATCTCGTCGTAGAGGACCTTGGAGGCCTTGACCTCGGAGATGACGGCCGCGCCGGGATGCGAGGGCAGAAGGTCGCGGGCGAAGACGACCATCAGTTGATCGCCCCAGATGATGGCCCCCTTGTCGTCGACGACGCCGATCCGGTCGGCGTCGCCGTCGTAGCCGATACCGAGGTCGGCGCCCGTTTCCAGGACCTTGTCCCGAAGGACCTTCATGGCCTCGGGGAGCGTCGGATCGGCGTGGTGGTTCGGGAAACGCCCGTCCATGTCGCAGTAGAGCTCGACGACGTCGCAGCCGAGCGCCCGGAAGAGCGGGGCGGCCACAACCCCGCCGGTGCCGTTCCCGGCGTCCACGACGACCTTGAGCTTCCGGCCGAGCTTCACGTTCCCGAGGATGTAGTCCAGATATTCGGGGACGAGGTCGTAGGACTTGCGAACGCCCGCGCCTCCGGCATATTTCCCGTCGGCAATGATGCCCCAAATCCCTTGGATGTCGGGGCCGTAAAGCGTCTCCTCGCCGGCCATCATCTTGAACCCGTTGTGCTCGGGTGGGTTGTGTGAGCCGGTGATCATCACGCCGGCCTCAAGCTTCTTGTAGAAGATGCAGAAGTAGAGGACGGGGGTTGGGACGATGCCGATGTCCGTGACGTTGCAGCCCGTCGAAAGGAGCCCCGCGGCGAGGGCTGCAGCGAAGGACGGAGAGCTTAGCCGGCAATCCCGTCCCAGGGCGACCTCGCGCTTCCCGCGGCCGAGAAAGTACGTACCTATGGCCCGGCCGAGTGTTCGGACGACATCCTCGTCGAGGTCCTGGCCGACGATGCCCCGGATATCGTACTCCCGGAAGATGCTGGGATTGATGTCCACTCGGCCCTCCCTAAATATGGATTTAAAGCCCGGCGCCCTTGACCTCGTGGACCCGGGCCGCGACGCCCACCCACTTGCCCTGGGCCTTGAGGATAAATTCGATGAACTCCCGGACGGCGCCGCGCCCCCCGGACATCCGACAGACGAAATGGCAATTCTCCTTGACCTCCGGCACGGCGTCGGCAACGGCGGCCGCCAATCCCACGGTCTTCATGACGGCGAGGTCCCCGATGTCGTCCCCGATATAGGCCACGGCCTCGGGGGGGAGCCCCCGCCGCTCGAGGATGCCCTCGAGGACGCGCGGCTTGTCCAAAGCCCCCTGGTGCAGTTCGACGATGCGCAGGCGCGCGGCCCGCTTTTCCAGCCCCTTCGAAGTCTTGCCGGTGATGATCCCGAGGTCGAGGCCGGCCATCCGGGCCAGGAGGATGCCCAGCCCATCGCGGGCATGATAGGTCTTGAGCTCCTCGCCGTCGGGCATGACGGTCAGTGTTCCGTCGGTCAGCGTTCCGTCCGCGTCCATCAGGACGAGAACGATCCTCCGGGCGCGTTCCTCGGGCGTCATCAGAACATCTCCGTCCGCCACAGATCGTGAAGATGGACGATGCCGTCGATCCGGCCTTCGCGGTCCCGGATCACGAGCGAGGTGATCTTCTTATCCTCCATGATGTTCAGGGCTTCGGTCGCCAGGTCCCCCTTGTCGATGGTGACGGGGCCGGGGGTCATGCAGGCGCCGGCGGTCTTCCGGAAGAGCCCGCCCCGGAATCTCGCGAATAGGCGCCTCAGGTCGCCGTCCGTGATGATTCCGGCGAGCCTCCCTTCCGCGTCGACGACGCAGGTCATCCCGAGCTTCTTCGCGCTCATCTCGTCGAGGACGTCTCGCATGGGCGTCGCCTCCGCGACGCAGGGAACCCTCGCCCCGCGGCGCATCAGGCTCTCGACCCGGAGGAGCTTCCGCCCCGCCTGCCCCTTGGGGTGGACGAAGGCAAAGTCCCGCTCATTGAAGCCCTTTTTCGTCATCGCGGCGATGGCCAAGGCGTCCCCCAGGGCCAGGGCGGCCGTCGACGAGACGGTCGGAATCATGTTGCCCGGTCCGGCTTCCCGCGGGACTGCGGCGTCGAGGGCGATATCACTGTACCGGGCGATCTTCGAGTCGCGGTGCCCGGTGATGGCGATGAGCTTGACTCCGATCCTCTTGAAGAAATCTAGAAGGTCCACGACTTCCCGCGTCTCTCCGCTATAGGAGATGGCGATGACGACGTCCTCCTTGAGGATCATGCCCAGGTCGCCGTGGGCGGCCTCGGCGGGGTGGATGAAGATAGCCGGGGTCCCGCAGCTGGCCAGGGTTGCGGCGAGCTTTCGGCCAACGAGCCCGGACTTGCCCATGCCGATGACGATAACGCGCGTCTTAGTGCGGCAGAGGAGGTCAACAGCCCGGGCGAAATCCTCGCCCAGGCTCAGGCTGAGGTCCGATACGGCCTTCCCTTCGAGTCGAAGGACGTTCCGTCCGGTCTCGATGATCTGTTTCTTTGTCATGGTCTCTCCGGGATCATTCTTCGCCGGCCCCGACGGCGGCCCGGATCCGGAGGAGGGTCGCCAAGAGGCCTATAAATGCATTCATTTTCAACGAGTTGGACCTATCCGAGAGGGCGGCCGCCGGGTCGTCGTGGACCTCGAGGAAGAGGCCGTCGGCGCCGACGGCGATGCCCGCCTTCGCAACGTGCGGGATGAACTCCGCGTCGCCGCCCGAGCGCGTCCCCTCGCCGCCGGGCTTCTGGACGCTGTGGGAGGCGTCGATGAGCACAGGGTATCCCCAGCTCCTCATGATCGGGATCGAGCGGACGTCGAAGACGAGGTTGTTGTAGCCGAAGCTCGTCCCGCGCTCGGTCAGCATGACCTTGCGGTTCCCCGCGCCGAGAGCCTTGTCGAGAACGTTCCTCATGTCGGCCGGCGCGAGGAATTGCCCCTTCTTTATGTTTAATGGCTTCATCGTCCGGGCGGCCGCGAGGACGAGGTCCGTTTGGCGGCAGAGGAGCGCGGGGATCTGGATGACGTCCAGGACCTCCGCGGCCCGGTCCACCTGCGAAGTCTCGTGAACATCGGAGAGGACCGGCACGCCCACCTCCCGCTTCACGGTCCGGAGGATGTCCAAGCCTTTCTCTAGCCCCGGTCCCCGGAAGGACGAGCCCGACGAGCGGTTCGCTTTGTCGAACGAGGCTTTGAAGACGTACGGGACGCCGAGGGAGGCGCAGACCCCCGCGATCTCCCGGGCCATGAAAACGGCGTGCGCCTCGTTCTCGAGGACGCAGGGCCCCGCGATGACGAGGAGCGGTCCCTCCCCGCCGGCCTCAATTCCCGGCGCGATCTCGATCCCTTTTGATGCGGTTGGCATAGCTCGCTCCGATGAAAGCCTTGAACAGAGGATGCGGCTCGACGGGCTTGGACTTGAACTCCGGGTGGAACTGGCAGCCCAAGAACCACGGGTGGTCCTTGAGTTCTACGATCTCGACGAGGCCGTACTCGGTGTTCTTTCCGGAAATGACGAGGCCCGCGTCGGTCAGGGCCTTCTCATATTTCGGGTTGAACTCGTATCGATGGCGGTGACGTTCCTTGATGGCAATCCGGCCGTAAACTTTAAAGGCCGTCGTGCCCTTCGCGATCCGGCAGGCGTACTGCCCGAGCCTCATCGTCCCGCCCATGTCGCAGTCCTTCCTGAGCTCCCGCCACATAGTGACGATCCGGTGCGGGGTCCGAGCGTCGAACTCCGCGCTGTTCGCGCCGGTCAGGCCGGCCACGTTGCGGGCGAATTCGATCGAGGCGCACTGCATCCCCAGGCAGATCCCGAAGAACGGGACCTTGTTCTCCCGGGCGAAGGTGATCGCCCGGATCTTCCCCTCGATCCCCCGGCCCCCGAACCCGCCGGGGACGAGGATCCCGTCCTTCCCGGCAAGGGTCTCCTCGATCTCGCCCTTTTCCAGGTTCTCGGCCTCGATCCAGTCGATGTTGACCTTGAGCCGGTGGGCGAACCCGCCGTGATCCAGGGCCTGGTTCAGGCTCATGTAGGAATCGTGGAGGCCGGCGTACTTCCCGACCAGGGCGATGTTGACCTCGTCCTTGGGGTTCTTGATCCTGTCGAGGAGGGCATTCCAGTCCGTCATGTCCCTCTTCCGCGCCGGTAGGCCGAGGAGCTTGAGGATGATGGTGTCCAGTTTCTCCTTGGCAAAATTGATCGGAATCTCGTAGATGCTCTCCGCATCCTTGGCGGATATGACGGCTTCGAGGGGGACGTTGGTGAAGAGGCTGATCTTAGCCTTGAAATCTGAAGGGATGGCCCGGTCCGTGCGGCAAAGGAGGATGTCCGGCTGGATCCCGATCGCCCGGAGCTCCTTGACGCTATGCTGGGTCGGCTTGGTCTTCAGCTCGCCGGATGTGCCGATGTAGGGGACGAGCGTCAGGTGGACGAAAACGGTGTTCGCCGCGCCCATGATCAAGCGCATCTGGCGGATGGCCTCGAGGAACGGCAGGCTTTCGATGTCGCCGACCGTACCGCCGATCTCTCCGATGACAATGTCGTTGGTCCCCGCAACCGAGGCGAACGCGGACTTGATCTCGTCGGTCACGTGCGGGATGACCTGGACGGTCTTGCCCAGGTACTCGCCTCTCCGTTCCTTCCGGAGGATGGACTCGTAGATACGGCCCGCCGTCCAGTTGTTCGCGCGCGACGTTCGGGCCGACGTAAATCGCTCATAATGACCAAGATCCAGGTCCGTCTCCGCTCCGTCGTCCGTGACGTAAACCTCGCCGTGCTGGAACGGGCTCATCGTCCCCGGGTCGACGTTGAGATAGGGGTCGAACTTCTGAATCGTGATCCTGTAGCCGTGGCTCTCCAGGAGCCTGCCGATCGACGCCGACGCGATCCCCTTGCCCAGGCCCGATATGACGCCGCCCGTCACGAAAATATACTTAGTCATGGCCTTTCTCTCGCAGGTATCTTTCGACCTCGATTATATCCCGGGGCGTATCCACGCTCAAGGTCGAATACCGGGTCTCGACCATCCGGATCCTGTACCCGTTCTCCAAGGCCCGGAGCTGCTCCAGCCTCTCGGCCTTCTCGAGCTCGGAAGGAGGCAGGGAGCAGAACCGGAACAGGAATTCCCGCCGGTAGCCGTAGATGCCTATGTGCTGGAAGAAGCCGTCCGGCGCCCGGCAGGGGATGGGCATCCTCGAGAAATACAAGGCATTCCGGTCCTTGTCCACGACGACCTTGACCCTGTTCAGGTCTTCGAAGGCGGCCGGGTCCTTGACGCGGGTCATAAGAGAGGCCATGAGGACCGACGGGTCCTGGAGCGCTTCGACGAGGGCATCGATCATGCCGGGATCGAGGACGGGCTCGTCGCCCTGGATGTTGACAATGAGCCCGTAGTCGAGACCGCGGGCGACCTCTGCCGCCCGCTCGGTCCCCGAACGGTGGTCGGGGGAGGTCATCCGGGCCGGGATCTCGAGGTCCGCGCAGACCTTCATGATCCGCTCGTCGTCGGTGGCGACGAGAATCTCGCTCAAGAGCCGGGACCGACTGGCTCTCTCGTATACCATTGATATCATTGGTTTTCCGAGAATCGTGGCCAGCGGCTTTCCCGGGAACCGGCTCGACGCGTACCGGGCCGGGATGATCCCCGCCGCTAGTTCCACGTTCAGGCCTCCGCCTTGGTAACGGCGGGCTTCGGGGACGCGGCCTCCATCGTCTGGCAGTTGGCTTCGAGGTAGGCGCCTTCCTCCACAACGAGCTTCGGGGTCTGGATCGTGCCATAGACCCTCCCCTTGCCGTGGATCTCAACACGTTCCGAGGCCTGGATATTCCCGCGGATCTCGCCGTTGATCACGACCTGGCCAACCTTAACGTCGGCCTCGACCTTGCCCCGTTCCCCTATGATGAGGAGGGAATCTGAATTGATGGTGCCCTTGAAACTGCCTTCGATCCGGAACGACCCTTTGAAGGTCAGGTCCCCTTTCATTTCGGTTCCCTGGTCGATCAGGCCGGCGATCTTGGAATCCAGAATCTCCCGTTCCTTTTCTTTCATCGCGAAGCTCCTTTGATCCTTTCAAAAATCCTGTTCAGGTCATCCAACGAGAAGTAGAAGATCTTGAGGACCCCCTTGTTTCGGTTCCCCGAGACCAGAACCTTCGTCCCGAGGGCCTTAAGAAGATCCTCCTGAAGGGCGTGAAGGTCGGGGTCCTCAAGGCTCCGCTGGACTCTGGGCGGTCTCTCCTTCAGCCTGTTGGCGAGCTTTTCCGAGTTCCGCACCGACAGCCCTTTGTCCATGATCTCCCGGAAAGCGGCAAGTTGGGCCTCGGCTTCCTCGAGGGCCAGAATGGCCCGGGCGTGCCCCATGGACAGGCTCCCGTCGGCCAGGGCGTCCTGGATCTCCTGGGGAAGCTTTAGGAGCCTCATATAATTCGTGATCGAGGTCCGATCCTTGCCCACCTTGTCGGCAATCTCCTGTTGGGTATAGTTGAGCTCCTGGGCCATTTTTTGGTAGGCCAGAGCAATCTCTAAGGGGTTGAGGTCCTCTCTGTGGATGTTCTCGATGATGGAGATCTCGAGCTGTTTCTCCAGGGGGAGGTTCCGGATCATTACGGGGATCTTCTTGAGCCCGGCCTTTTGGGCCGCCCGCCAACGCCGCTCCCCGACGATGATCTTGAAGTAGCCCTCCTCCTGGACGACGAGGACGGGCTGGACGATCCCGGACTCCCTTATGGACTGGGCCAGCTCGTCGATGGATTTTTCGTCGAACTTCTTCCTGGGCTGGAGGGGATTAGGCTTGAGTTGCGTGACGTCCAGCTCGGCGTACCGCTCCTCCTTGATGATCCCGAATTCCTCGGGGATGAAAGCGCCAAGGCCTTTCCCTAATGCTTTTTTCATCATTTGCGAAGCAACTCCTCCGTCAGATTCAGGTAGGCTTCCGCCCCTTTCGACTTGATGTCGTACAGGACAATGGGCTTCCCGAAGCTCGGCGCCTCGGCGAGCTTGACGCTCCTCGGAATGACGGTTTCGAACGTGATAGTCCGGAGGGATTTCCGGATCTCCTCGGCGACCTGCTTGGACAGGTTGGTCCGTTCGTCGAACATCGTCAGCAAAATGCCTTCGACGGCCAGATTCGGGTTGAAATAGGTCCTGACGGTCTCCAGTGTATGGAATAGGTCGGGAATCCCCTCCATGCAGAAGAATTCGCATTGGACGGGGATCAGGATGGAATCCGCCGCCGTCAGGGCGTTGAGCGTCAGGAATCCTAAGGACGGCGGGCAATCGATGACGATGAAATTGAAGTATTTCCTGACCCTTTCCAAGGCGATCTTAAGTCGTTTTTCCCGGCCCTCCCTGGAGTAAAGTTCGGCCTCCGCCCCGGAAAGTTCGGGGGAACAAGGGCATATATAGAAATTGTCCTGTCCGGCCCCCTGGACGCAGTCCATAACATCCTTGTCGTTGAGCAGGGCTTGGTAGATCCCCTTCCCTTCCTCTTTCTTGACCCCCAGGCCGAGCGTCGCCATCCCCTGGGGGTCGAAATCGACCAGGAGCGTCCGCATATTCCTCATGGCGAGCGTGGCCGAGAGGTTGATGGAAGTGGTGGTCTTTCCCACTCCCCCTTTCTGATTGGCGACGGCGATTATCTTATTCATCTTCGGATGATGTTCCACGTGGAACATCCCTGCCTTTCGCGGGCCGCTTTTTTCGATCCGCCTCAATAAAGAGGCCAAGGCTGAAGAGGGCCGCCGGGGTCAACCCGGATATCTTTTTGGCCTCCCCCATGGTCGCCGGTCCGCATTTCCCGAGCTTTTCGACCGCTTCCTGGGTTAGTCCCGGGACATTTTCAAAGGCCAGACCCGACGGGATCTTCATCCTGTCCGTCCTGGCAAGCCGGGCGATCTCTTTTTCCTGTCTCTTGATGTAGCCTTCGTACTTGATATCGGATTCCAGGCATCTCATTTCTTCGTCGCTCAGGACTTCCGGAATTTTTCTACATTTTAGCACATCGTGAAGCCGAATCTCAGGTTTTTTTAGATATCCCTTGAGAGAAACAGTATTGTTCCTTCCGTCCCTCGTCTTTTCCCGCCCGAGGAAGTCCATCGTCGCCCGGAGGCGTTTCTGCCTTTCTTCGTATCGCTCGTACGCCTCGTCGGGGATAAGACCCAGCTTCCTCCCCTGGGGAACAAGCCTTCGGTCGGCGTTATCCATCCTGAGGTGGAGCCGGTACTCGGCCCTGGCCGTAAAGAGGCGGTAGGGCTCGTCAACGCCTTTGGAGATCAGGTCGTCGATGAGAACACCGATATAAGCCTGGTCGCGCCGCAGGATGAACGGTGGCTTCTTCCGGAGCTTCAGGGCAGCGTTGATCCCCGCCATCAAACCCTGGGCCGCCGCTTCCTCGTATCCGGACGTCCCGTTGATCTGGCCGGCAAGGTACAGGCCGGTAATCTTTTTCGTCTCCAGTGTCGGCCGAAGCTCCTTCGGGGACACGGCGTCGTATTCGATGCCGTAGGCGGGTCTCAGGATCTTCGCCCTATCGAGTCCAGGGATGGTCTCCAGGATCTCCTTCTGGACCTCGAACGGCAGGCTCGAGGACATGCCGTTGACGTAGATCTCCGTCGTCTCCAGCCCCTCGGGTTCGAGGAAGAACAGGTGACGGACGCGCTGGGGGAACTTGACGACCTTGTCCTCGATCGACGGACAGTACCGGGGGCCGACGCCCTTGATCTTGCCGCTGTACAAGGGAGAACGGCTTAAGTTCCTCCTGACAACCTGGTGGGTCCCTGGGTTCGTGTATCCCGTATGGCAGAGGATCTTGTTCTCGAGGCGCTGCGTGGTCCTGAAGGAGAACGGGACCGGGGGCTCGTCCCCCGCCTGGGCTGTGAATCGGCTCCAATCGACGGTCAGGGAGTCCAGTCGCATCGGGGTGCCCGTTTTCAACCGAAACATGCCGAAACCCAAGGCTTCGAGGTTTTCGGAAAGCTCCTTGGAGGGCGGCTCGTTGGCTCGGCCGGCCGGATAGCTTTCGAGCCCGATATGGATGACCCCGTTGAGGAACGTCCCTGGAGTGACGATAACGGCCCTGCCCGACAGCGTGGTCCCGTCCAAAGTTCGAACGCCAAGGACCTTGCCCGCCCTGACCAGGATCTTCGCGACCATGCCCTGGAACAAGGTCAGGCCGGGCATCCTTTCCAGCCGTCTCTTCATCGCGAGCCTATACAGGGCTTTGTCGCATTGGGCTCGAGGGGCCTGGACGGCGCCACCGCGGCTCCGGTTGAGGAGCCTGAACTGGATCCCCGTTTCGTCGGTCAGAAGCCCCATAAGGCCGCCGAGCGCATCAATCTCCCGGACGAGGTGCCCCTTGGCGAGCCCACCGATGGCCGGGTTGCAGGACATCTGGGCGATGGTCTCGAGATTCATCGTGACCAGGCAGACCTCGAGACCCATGGCGCTCGCGGCGGCCGCGGCCTCGCAGCCGGCATGTCCCGCGCCGATCACGACGACATCGAATTCGACGTCTCTCATATAAAGACTATTATACACAGAACGGGAGCGCTTTGATCGCGCGATTCGGACAGGTCCTCTGCTCCATGGGCAGCTTCTTTTGATGTTTTCCCGGCAGGTTCCGTACAAATCGGGACTCAGTCCCATCGACCCAATTCTGTCGTGCCGTAATAACTTTCTTGTTTTATCTATGGCGAGGATCCAACCATCCTCACGTCTCGCTTATCTCGCCCGTCTCGCAATTATTTGCCCACACAAAACCGGCCAAAAATGTCCTCTATGACCTCGTTCGCTCTTATCTCACCGGTAAGCCGCCCGGCGGGGGAGAGGACGCCGCGGAGCTCCTCCGCGACGATCTCATCGGGATAGCCGTCCCCTAGGAGGGCGCGGCTTCGGTTGAGGACCGCCAGCATCTCCTCGAAGAGCAGCTTTTGGCGCAGGTGGAGGACGATGTTCTCCTGTTTGCTCTTTGACGGCCTGAACATTTCGTATAGAAGGGACTTCAAGCCGTCGATGTTCGTACCCTTCAGTGCCGAAACCTCGACCGCCGGGACCTTGCCGGCGAGCTTGACGAACTCGACATCGGCAGCCCGTCGACAAACATCTATCTTGTTGATTATAATTATCTTAACATCGCTTCGAAACCTCTCGAGAAGCTGCTTGTCCTCTCGGCCCGGAGGCAGGGACCCGTCGAGGACGAGAAGAATCCCGTCGGCGTCCCTGGCCTGCCGCTCGCTCCGGCGCATCCCTTCCCTTTCTACGGGGTGCGCGGGCCGGCCCAGCCCGGCGGTATCAACGAGGTGAAAGACCGAATCGCGCACCACGAGCCTCTCCCGGAGGAAGTCCCGGGTCGTCCCGGGATAAGGGGTGACGATGGCCCTGTCCTGGCCGAGGAGCGCGTTGAAGAGCGTGGACTTTCCGACGTTCCTTTTCCCGGCGATGGCCAGCGTGATGCCCTCGGCGAGGGCCCGTCCGGCTTCATATCCGGCGACAAGCGCATCGATGTCCCGGACGAGCGCGTCGATCTTCCGCGCCACGATGGATCTGGATACTCTCAGGTCTTCGTCGGGAAACTCGATCGCGGCCTCGATCCCTGCGAGCAGATGGATCAGTTTCTCGCGGACGGAACCGATCCTCTTCGACAGGATCCCGCCGAGCTGGCCGAAGGAGATCCTGGCCTGGGTCAGGGAGACTGCTCTGATGAGGTCGTTGACCGCTTCGGCCTGGATGATATCCAGCCGGCCATGGATGTAGGCCCTCAGCGTGAATTCCCCGGCGTCCGCAGGACGCGCCCCCGCTCGGACACCCAGGCGGATGACCTCCTCAAGGACCACGGGACTGCCGTGACAGCTGATCTCCACGACATCCTCCCGGGTGTAGGAGTGAGGCTTCTTATGGAAGGTCAGGAACGCTTCGTCGAACGCGGCGCCCCCGCGGCCCGGGCCATGGAGATCTCCGAGAACGGGTTTCCCGGGCATGATGCGGCCGTGCCTGGGTCTGAAGAAGCCTTTCGCGATCCCGAGCGCCCTCGGGCCGCTCAGCCTGACGATCCCCATGCCGCCATAGCCCGGCGGCGTTGAGATCGCGATGATCGTGTCTTCAAGCATCTTATGCGGTCAATTGTATGGGACCAACGTTATTTAGTAAATAGGGCCAATAACTTAGGCCGGTCCCGGATTAGCCGCCATGGTTTTGGGATCGCCGCACGAAGGACGGAGGGATGTCCTCGAGTCCTGAGTAGGCGATCCCGAATTGGGGCCCTTACCGCGGGATCGCGAAGACCTTGACCCGCTTCAGGAACCCGTCGCCGATGCTCTCGCTCGTCATGCCCTGGACCTGATTCACGGCGATGTGGATGATGCGGCGCTCGTAGGGGTTCATGAAGTCGAGGACCTCTTCTTTTCCGGACTCGAGAACCTCGCGGGCGACCTGCTGTCCGAACTCCCTGAGCTTCTTCTCCTTGCGCTTGCGGAAGAACTCGCAGTCCACCTGGACCTTGACGGGGGAGACCTTGTTCAGGACGTGCTGAAGGGACAGGAGGAGCATGCCATCGTTGCGGAGGAGCAGGTTCTTGTCCGCGCCGTCGAAGACGACGCTGATCATATCGCTCTGTTTCGTGATCCGGTATTCGAGCTCGAGCGGAAAGACCGGCATGAGCCGGGCAAGGAAGTCGGCGGCGGCGTTCTCCTCCGATGCCTTCTTCGGCCAGGCCCGGATGACGATCTCCTTGGTCTTGATCCCGAAGAGCTTGGTCTTCTCGGTGACGATCTCGTAATTGAATTCCTCGCGGGGCGCCTTGAGGACGTGCTCCGCCAGGCTGATGACCTCTTCCAGGTTACGGCCTTTGAACTCGCGCCTCTCCTCGGGCCCGAGGACAGTCCGGAGCTCAGTCTTTTCTTCGTGTTCCATGGGCTTCCTTCTTTTTCTTGGCCATCATCCGGTTCATGATGGCCTGTTGGGCGATTTGCAGGACGTTGTTGGTCAGCCAATACAGGATCAACCCGCTCTGGAAGTTCATGAAGAAGACCGTCATGACCACCGGCATGATCAGCATCATCCGCGCCTGAGCCGGGTCGGCCGAGGTCGGGGTCATCTTCTGCTGGATGAACTGGGTGGCGCCCATCAGGAGGGGCGTGATGTAATAGGGGTCCTTCACGGAAAGGTCCCCGATCCAGAGCATGAAGGGGCTGTGGCGGAACTCGACGGCTACGACCAACATTCGGAAGACACCCCAGAAAACGGGCAGTTGGATTAGCATCGGAAGGCACCCCCCAGCGGGGTTCACGCCGTGCTCCTTGTAGAGCTTCATCATCTCCTCGTTCATCTGGCGCCGCTGTTGGATGTCCTGCTTGGCCTTCTTGTACTTGGCCCGCATGGCCTTGATCTTCGGCTGGAGCTCCGCCATCCGGGCCATCGACTTCATGGAGCTGTAGGTCAGCGGGAAAAAGATGATCTTGATGATGAACGTCATGATGATGATGGCAAAGCCCCAGTTCGGGACGGACTGGTGGATGTACCTAAGGCCGACGAGGAGGATCTCGGCGATGGCCCCGAAAAAGCCGAAGTTGATGAGCTTCTTCGCCTGGCGGCCAACGGCCTTGAGGGCGTCGAGGTCCTTGGGGCCGATGAACGCCTTCTCGGGCCGGTCGGCGGCCAGGAAGAAGTGGGGGACGCCGTCCCGGACCTCTTTCAGGAAGACCGCCTTGCCCGCTTGTTGGGGAAGGACGAACAGGGCCGCGAAGTAGTTCTCTTCGTAGGCCGCCCAGTCCGCGAAGGCGAAAGCGCTCGCCTCGGGCTTGTACTTCCGCTCATCCATCCGGAGGACCTTCCCCGCGGCGAGGACGGCTGCCCCGGTGCTCGAGCTGAACCGCTGTTTCATCTCGGCGGGGGAGGGGTTCCCGATCCCCGGCCCCCAGAGGAGCCAGGGCTCGATCTCCCGGCCGTCCTGCCAGGCGCGGACCGAGATCCCGACCTCGTAGGTCCCGCCTGTCAGGACGAAGGTCTTCTCGACCTTCAGGCCTCGGCCGTCGGCGTACTCGAACCGGACCTCCCCCTTCTCGCCGTCGGCGAGCCGGGGGGACGGGAAGGTCGCCTTGAAGACGGCGGCATTGGCAGCGTCGGCGAAGGCGGCGTCTTCGGCCCAGAGGGCGAAAGGATAACGCCCGATCTTAGCGGCCGGCTCGGGGACGAGCTCCAGGTCCTCTTTGTTGGCGTTCCTGTGCTTCCGGAGCTTCCAACTGGTGAGCACGCCGCCCTTGTTGCTCCATTCGGCCCTGTAGAGGGAAGTATCGACGGCGCCTCTCTCCTCGACCTCGGCGGAGACGGCTATGAGGTCCGCAGGTTGGGCGATGGCTTGGGCCGCCGGAACCTTATCCGGGGAAGCCGGAGAGATCTTCTCCACGGCGGCCGGGCCCGGCCCGGCGACCTGAGCGGCCGCCGGCGCCGCGGGTGCGGGCTCAGGGCTCTTGACCAAAAAGGCCTGCCACAGGACGAGGACCAAGATGGACAGGACGATGGCTATGACGAGTCGTTTTTCCATATATTAACCTCTCATGGGACTGGGTCGATCCCGCCTTCGTGGAGCGGGTGGCACCGGAGGAGCCTCTTCCCCCCGAGGAACGCGCCTTTCCAGAAGCCGTGCCTGCGGATGGCCTCGGCGGTATAGACGGAGCATGACGGGTAATAGCGGCAATGGGTCCCAAGGAACGGGGAAAAAACGATTCTATAAAGCTTGATCAGGACCAGGGCGATGGCTCTCATCAAGCCGACCGTTCCCGGAAGATCCCGTCCACCGCGGCCGCGTACCGGGCGGCGAGCTCCGGCCAGGAAAGGTCGAGAATCTCCTTTTTCGCGATGAGGATGATGTCCATGGGCCTCGAAAACAAAGCTTTGTTCCTGCGGAACAGGGTCCGAACCCGCCTCTTTATCCTGTTCCTCTCGACTGCGTTGCCGACCTTGCGGCTGACGACGACGGCCATCCTCGGGAACCCGAACGCGTTGGCGTGATAAACGAGATGAAAATGTCGTCCTCTGTAACGGCGGCCTATCCTATACAGGGTCTCGAAATCCTTCTTCTTTCTGATCCGCTCCCCTGGGGTCAGGCGTTCGTCCATTTATACGGCGAGCTTCTTCCTGCCTTTGCTTCTGCGGCTCTTGAGGACCTTCTGTCCCCCGGCGGTTTTCATACGGACCCGAAATCCGTGAGTCTTCTTTCGGCGACGGTTGTTCGGCTGAAATGTACGCTTCATGGCATGCGTCTTCCTTTACTGTTGAGGCAACTATATTAATAAAGTGTGAGTTATCTGTCAAGTGGACGAAGATAATCGTTGACCCTCCGCCGGCTTTTGGGTATAATAAAGTCCGAATGAACTCATTGAAAGTCGGGGATAAGGTCATTTATCCCAACCAGGGTCTCGGGATCGTCGAGGATATCAGGGACGGCTCCTACAACGGAGAGCAATTCAAGATCTTCCACGTCCGGATCGTCAACAACAACACGCTCGTTCAAGTACCCTCGGCCAGCGCGCTGGAGATCGGGATTCGCCGGCCCATTTCCGAGACTGCCATCAAGAAGATTTTCCAGTTCATGCGGAGCGGGAACGTCGACCTCTCCATGAACTGGAAGGGACGTTACAAGGAGCACCTCGGCCTGATGAAGTCCGGCACGCTCCTGGACATGGCCCTCGTTCTCAAGAGCCTGTTCTGCCTGAGCCTTCTCAAGCCACTGTCCTTCCGGGAGAAGAAAATGATGGAGCGGGCCAAGGAGCTGATCGTCAGCGAGATCTCCGACGCGTCATGCGTACCCTTGACCCGGGTCGAGCGCAGGCTCCTCGAAAACCTGTCCCGGTGCTTCAAGGACAACAAGCCCCGATTGGACGCCTGACCCCCGATGCTTCTGCCGGCGCTTCTGCTGTTCCTGCTGTTCCTCGCCCTCAGCGCCTTCTTCTCCTCCTCCGAGACGGCCTTCGTGGCGGCCAACCCCTACTCCCTTGAGGCCCTCGAGGCCAAGGGCTCCAAAAAGGCCCGGCTCGTCCGCCGGGTCGTCGCCCGAATCGATGGGCTGCTGGCGACCATCCTCATCGGAAACACACTGGCCAACGTCGCCGCGGCCTCCGTGGCGACCACGGTATTCGTCTCCTTCATCCCCAACAAGAACGCGGCCGTCCTCCTGGCTACCCTGACCACGACCCTCCTCGTCCTCTTTTTCGGGGAGATCAACCCCAAGACGTTCGCCGCCCACAACCCCATTAAAACCGCCTTCCTGTTCATCCACCCCGTTCGTTTTCTCACGACGATCTTCAGTCCGCTGGTCCGCATCCTCACATTCCTATCCCGCCTTATCTTCCCATCCTCCCGGAACCGGTCGGAGGGCCTTTCCAGGGGCATGGGGGAGGAGGAGGTCCGAATCCTGCTCGGCGCGGGCGTCCGGGGCATATCCTCGTCCCGCCGCCGGATGATCTCGGGAATCCTGGACATGGGCTCGCGCCCGATCAAGGAGATCATGGTCCCCCGTCCTCAGGTCAAGGCCATCGAGGCCGACGCTCCGGTGGACCAGGTCCGGGAGATCATCCGTTCGGCCGGGTATTCCCGCTACCCCGTCTTCAAGGGCCGGATGGACAATATCGAGGGGCTCCTCCACGCCAAGGACCTCGTCACCCTCCTCCTCGAACGGAAGGATTTCGACCTCAGGTCCGTCCTCCGCAAGCCGTTCTTCGTCCCCGAGTCCGCGCCGATGGAGAAGGTCCTCCTCCAGATGCAGGAGAACGCCGTCCATATGGCGTTCGTGGTCGACGAGTTCGGCAGCCTGGAGGGGATCGTGACCCTCGAGGACATCATCGAGGAGATCGTCGGCGACATCCGGGACGAGCAGGACGAGACGTCCGAGGCCTGGTTCCACGAGGTCGAGGGGGGCGACTACCTCATCAAAGGCTCCGCCTCCGTCAACGAGATCAACCGGGTCCTCCCCTTCAAGCTCCCCGAGAAGGGGGATTACATGACGCTAGCCGGGTTCTTCCTGTACGAATTCGGCCATCTCCCCAAGGAAAAGGATGCCCTGGACCACGGGGGGCGGCATTTCGTCGTCGAGCGAATGAACAAGCGGCATATCAGTCTCATCCGTGTCCGCCCCGTATCCGCCGCTGAGGGGACGAGTCGATGAAGACCGTCGCCACCAATAAAACCGCCTACCACAACTACGAGATCCTGGAGAGCTTCGAGGCCGGGATCGCTCTCGTCGGGAGCGAGGTCAAGGCCATCCGCGAGGGTCGGATTAGCCTTAAGGAGAGCTACGCCGAGGTGAAGGGCGGGGACATCTTCCTCGTCAAGTGCCATATCAGCCCCTACGAGGCCGCCAACATCTTCAACCACGAGCCCTTGCGCGAGCGACGGCTCCTCCTCCATAAGCGTGAGATCCGGAAAATAGCCGGGAAAATCAAGGAGCGCGGCTTTACCCTGGTCCCGACCAAGGTCCTGTTCAACGACCGCGGGAAGGTCAAGGTCGAGATCGCCCTCGTCCGCGGCAAGCGGGAATACGAGAAGCGGGACGTCCTCAAGAAGCGGGACACCGACCGCGAGATCCGGGCCGAGATCAAGAAGCGTCTCCGCTAGGAAACAAGGAGCGGATCGCCTTCGAAGGACTCGGGGATATCCCTCCGTCCTTCGTGCGGCGATCCTGTCAAGAAGATGCCGAAAGCCGAATTGCGAGACGTATGGCCTCGAGCATGCTGTGGGGATCGGCGACACCTTGGCCCGCGATGTCGAAGGCGGTGCCGTGGTCGGGCGACGTCCGGATGAACGGCATGCCCAGCGTCGTGTTCACGCCGCTCGCGAAGGCCACGAGCTTGAAGCCTATGAGTCCCTGGTCATGGGACATCGCCACGACCATCTTCGCCGGGCGGTCGAGGGCCTTGAGAAAAACAGTATCGGGAGGGAAGGGCCCGCTGACAGGGATGCCTTCCTTGGCCGCCTCTGCGATCGCCGGCCCGATTTCCTCGGTCTCTTCCATGCCCAGAAGCCCGTCCTCGCCGGCGTGAGGATTGATGCCCGCGACGAGGAGTTCCTCGATCCCCGACCTGACCGCGGCCAGGCTCCGATGCAATACTCGGAAGAAATCCAGCAGGACGCTCTTCTGGACCCGCCCCAGCGCCTCTTTCGATGGGATATGATGGCTCAGGAGGGCGACCTTCAAGCGCTCCGACCAGAACATCATGGAGGCCCCGGGATAAAGCGAATCAAGGTATTCCGTGTGACCCCGCCACGGCAGGCCTGCAAGGCGCCAGGAGGTCTTTGAAATCGGGGCGGTGACCACGGCGTCGAGAACGCCTTTCCCGGCCAGTTCGACGGCTTTTTCGAACGCCAAGAAGGAGCTTATCCCGTTCTCCCCAGACGCCCGGCCCCGGACGACGTCTCTCGGCATTGTGCCGACAGCGTTGAAATAGAGACCGGGGGCCGGAGGAACGGTATCGCCTTCATGGATCGGGGCCTCGAGCCGGAGACCCATCGCTACCCGCCCTTCGTCCCAGACGCGCCTGTCGCCGAAAACGATGAAACGCGCTTTGGGAAGAATGGAAAGGGTCGCCAACACTTTGAGAACGACCTCCGGGCCGATCCCTCCGGGATCCCCGAGGCTGATCCCGATCGCGGGGAGAGTCATTTCCGCTTTTTCGACTCGTCCCCGGCAGGCTCCGGGGCCTCCCCGACCTTGTAGATATACTTGATATGGCTCTTGTAAATGAGCATGTTCGGGGCGTTGTCCCTGTTGAGCTTGATGCAGTTGCGGTCGTACCACTCGATCGTGCCCTCGATGACCTCGCCGTCCGTAAAGACGACGGCCATGGGGGTCTTCTTGTTCATCTGCTTGAGGTAGTAGTAGCTCTCGGCGAACGTGTCCGTAGGGGGGTGCATCTTCCGTTTTTCCACGTCCTTATCCCTGTCCCTGTTCATCTTGTCCTTGATCTCGGACAGGTTGGGCCGGATGAGTTTCCTGTTCGCGAATTCTTTCTCCACGGTATTGCTGCCTTAAGGGAAAAGATAGATTGATATCATCGTAGCACCGCGTTTTCGAAAATGCAAGTAAAAAGCTCAGCGCACCGCCCGCCGGACGCGCTCCCCGATGGCCGCGCGCCAATTGGCGGCCATGGCCCGATAGCCCTCCGGGCTCGGGTGGACACCGGGGAGCAGCTCCGGCGAAGCCGCGAACAGAGAGTGGTTGTCTACGAAGCCGAGTCCGAGGTCCGCGCAGGCGGCCCTGATCGCGGGGTTGATCTCGGCGTCGACCCGCGCCGCGGATCCGGGGCCGAAGGGGAGCGGCGTCCCCTCGGGAATTGGGGGGATGGCGGCCAGGTATATAGCGGGAGCCCCCCCGGCCCTCGTCCGGAATCCCTTGAAGATCCGGACGATCTCCCGGATATCCCTTGTGAAGTCCTCGGCGGTCGCGCGGTCGGCGTCCACCCGGACATCGTTGGTCCCGAGCTCGAGGAGCACGAGATCCGGCCGTTCGGCCCGGAGACGGTCCCCTCTCTCCCTCAGGAACGCCAGATACTCGGCCGAGGTGTTCCCGCTCCGGCCGTAATTGAGGACCCGGGCGCGGATCCCGTCCGCACGGAGGGCCGCCCGGAGATAGCGCGGATAGCCCTGCTCGGTGATGCTGTCGCCGGCGCACAGGATGATGATGCCGCGTTCCGGGCTCGAGCAGGAACAGAAAGCTCCCAGGGCCGCGACGATGAGCCCCCCCGCGACGCTCTGCCGAACGTACATCGCTCCCGATTGTACCGCGTTGCGGGCCGCCGTTCCAGCCCCCGCCCCGCGGGCCCGGCCTGATTATTGACACGGAAGGACCTGACACATACAATAGTTTTTAATGTCCGTCACCGAACCCGGCGAATTCGCGGCGAAAGGGCTCCTGATTCTCGTTCTCGTCCTGTTCTGCCTCAACACGATCTCCCACGATTTCCTTTGTCACGAAGAGCTCGAGGGCGTCTGCAATCCCCTTCATTGGTCGGCGGCCGGCTCCGGGCCCGTGCTCCTGTCGGCGGTCGCCGTCGCCCTTAGCCGCTTCCCGAACCTGTCGCCCGCGGGCGAACAGGATGTCATCCCCGGCTTCATCTCGGATATCTTCCACCCGCCCGATTAAGCCTCCTCCGAAGGCCGCCAGGATCTCTCAGGCACAGCAATTCGGCTTGGAGGCATATGAGGTATATCATGAGACCCTTATGGATTTTTTTCCTTTTCGTGTCGGCCCTCGCGCCGGGCCTATCCGCCCGAGGCGAGGAGCCGATGACCCTTGACCAGGCCGTGGCTATTGCCATGGAGCGGAACCCGCGCATCCTCGCGGCCGCGCAGGAAGTCGCCGCGTCGCAGGGCCGCACCCTCCGCCTGGAAGCATTTTCCGACCCGACCCTCGTCCTCAGCGACGAGGGGCTTTCGTTCCGGAGGGGTGGCGCCGATGAAGCGAAAGAATACAGCTTCGGGGTCGAGCAGTCCTTCGAGTTCCCGGGGAAGAGAGCGCTCCGGGGACGCATCGGCCGGTTCGGCGAGGAGAGGGCAGCCCTCGAACTCGAAAGGGCGCGCCTCCTCGTTAGAGCGGGAGTGAAGCGGGCCTATTGCCGGGCGGTCCTTTCGCAAAGGACCGTCATATCGCTGGAGCGGTCTTCCGCCCTCGTCGATCGCTTGCTCGAGAATCTGGCGGCCCGGCAGCGTTCGGGTACCGCGACCTCGAGCGACGTCCTGCGCGCCCGCGTCGAAAAGGCCCGGCTCCGGAACCAGATCATCGAGGAGAAAAAGGAAGGCGACGCGGCTGTTTCCGAACTCAACCTGCTCCTCGGAAGGAACGGCGACGCCTCGGCGGCTCTGGTCACGGACCTTGCCTACGTCCCATTGGACGCGGACCCGGGAGCGCTCCGGGCCGGGGCCCCGGCATCCCGCCCATCGCTCAGGATCGCGGCGGCGCGGCGCGGGGAGGCCGAAACGGGCTTGGCGCTGGCGCGGAAAAGCGGCCTTCCCGACCTCACACTCGGGCTCTTTTTCCCCAGCCTGAGGGCTGGAGGCTGGGGCTTCTCCTTGGGCCTCTCCTTGCCTGTCCTGAGGCAAAGGCGGAAGGGAGAGATCATGGAAGCCGCGGCCACCGAAGAGATGTCCCGTATCTCAGCCGCGGGCGAAGGGCTCCGGGTCGCAGCTCGGATCCGGACCGCCTTCGAGGCCGCCCGGGCCGCCGAGGACCAAGTGCGCATCTTCGAAGGTTCGCTTCTGAGGGACATGGAAGATGATCTGACGCTCAGCCTAAGCCGATATCAATATGGGGAGGTCGCGTTCTTCGAGCTCCTTGACCTGTACCGTACCTACGCCTCCGCGAGGCTCGAGCATCTGAGGGCCCTGTATCTCTATAACGTCGCGCTGGCCGACCTCGAGGTCGCCGGCGAGGAATCCGTCGAATGAGGAATATCCGATGAAAAAACCGACCTTCGCCCCCATCGCCGCCGCCATCCTCGTCCTGACCCTGGGACTCGCGGGCTGTCGCCCCGGCTCCGAGGGGGAGGTCGAAGAGAAAGCCGGGGACCCCTCCGTCCCCGCGTCCGTCACGCTGACCCCAGAAGCCGTCCGCACGGCCGGCATCCTGACCGCCGAAGCCGTATCCCTGCCCGTCGTCCGGACGGTCCGCGCACCCGGCGAAGTCTCCCTCGACCCGAAGCACCGGGCCCATGTCACCGCCAGGACGTCCGGGCGGATCGAGAGCCTCGCCGCCTATCCCGGCGACCACGTCAAGGCGGGGCAAGCCCTCCTTTCGCTCTACAGCCCGGACTTCCTTATGCTTCAGGCCGAATTCCTCCAGGCCACCGCCCGCTTGAGGAGGCCGGCCGACGACTCTGCGGAACGGGCGTCCTCCGAAGCCCTCGCCGCGTCGATAAAGGATCGGCTCCGGACCTTGGGCCTTTCGGACGACGATATCGCCGGGACCGAAAGGGCCGGCGTTCCTATGCCTCTCCTTCCCGTTCGCGCTCCGTTGGCCGGCGCCGTCATCGAAAGCCCGGCGACGGTGGGGGACCACGTCGAGCTCGGAGCGAGCCTCTTCCGTATCGCCGATCTGTCGATGGTCCGGGCCGTCCTCCGCATCTATGAAAAGGACCTGGCTTCGGTCCACGTCGGGGCCGATATCGTCCTCAGGGCGGCGTCCGCGCCCGGCCGGGAGTACAAAGGCCGTGTCTTCCGGCTGGGGAACGTCGTGGACGGAGGGACCCGGACCGTGGAGGCCCTGGTCGACTTGCCCAATTCGGACGGAGCGCTCCGGCAAGGCCTTTACCTCGAGGCGGATATCGCCGTCCCGGCCGGGCCGAATGCCGTCTTCGTGCCTGAGGCTGCCGTCTTGGAGATCGGGGACCGGAAGGTCGTCTTCGTCCGGACCGGGGAGAACGTCTTCACCCTCCGGGACGTCTCGACCGGGCCCGCCTCGGGCGGCCGGGTCGAAATCGTCTCCGGCCTGAAGGAAAAGGAGATCGTCGCCGCCGCGGGGAGCTTCTTCATCAAGTCAGAGCTCCTTAAGAACAGCATCGCCGGGGAATGACCATGATCGACCGCCTCATCTCCCTTTCGCTCGAAAAACGCGTCCTCGTCCTCTTCGGCGTCGTGGTCCTCGTCGCCCTGGGCGTCCAGTCGTTCGTCCGACTCCCCATCGACGCCTTCCCCGACGTCACCAACGTCCAGGTCGAGGTCCTATCGACCGCGCCGGGTCTTTCCCCGCTCGAGGTGGAAAAATTCGTGGCGCACCCGGTCGAGATGACCATCCGGGGAGTACCGCGGCTCGCTGGGCTTCGGTCGGTCTCCAAGTTCGGGCTCTCCGTCATCACGGTCGTCTTCGAGGAAGGCGTGGACATCTACTTTGCCCGCGAGCTTGTCCTCGAACGCCTGATCGAGGCCCGGGAGAAGGTCCCTGAAGGCGTCGAGATCGCCATGGGGCCGGTTTCGACGGCCATGGGGGAGATCTACCAGTACACCCTAGAGGGACAGGGGGTCGGGGAGTCTCCGGACCCCGTCCGCCGGCTCACCGAGCGGCGAACGGTCCAGGATTGGGTGCTCTCTCCGATGCTCAAGTCCATCCCTGGCGTCAACGAGATCAACTCCTTCGGGGGCTACATCCGGGAGGTCCAGATCGTCGCCGACCCGGACAAGCTGCTCAAGTACGGCCTTTCGCTCGCCGAGATCGAGGCGGCGGTCCGGAAGAACAACCGGAACGTCGGCGGCAACGTCCTCCAGGGCGATTCCCAGCAGTACCTCGTCCGAGGCATCGGCCTCCTCGAGTCCGTCGAGGACATCCGGCGGATCGTCCTGAGGGCCGAGCGCGGCGTCCCGCTCCTCCTCCGGGACGTCGCCGAGGTCCGCGAGGGCGAGGCCGTCCGGCAGGGCGCCTCCTTCAAGGACGGGAAGGAGGAGGTCGTCGGCGGCATCGTCATGATGCTCCGCGGCGCCAACAGCCGCGCGGTCGTCAGGACCGTCGAGGCCAGGGTCGCCGAGATCAACGCGGGCGGCGTCCTCCCGAAAGGCCTGAGGATCCGACCCTTCTACCGGAGGTCGGACATCGTCGCGAAAAGCGTGCACACCGTCACCGAGGCGCTCCTTGTCGGGTCCCTCTTCGTTGTCTTCGTCCTGTTCCTCTTCCTCCGGAGCTTCCGGGGCGCCCTCATCGTCATCCTCGCCCTCCCGCTGTCGACGCTCTTCACCTTCATCATGATGCGCCTGGCCGGCCTCTCGGCGAACCTCATGTCGCTCGGCGGCCTCGCCATCTCCATCGGGATGATCATCGACGCGACCATCATCCAAGTTGAAAACGCCCAGCGGCACCTGGGCGAGGAAGGGGCGGCGGCCGGGAAGCTGGCCACGATCCGCCGGGCCGTGCTCGAGGTCCGGAAGCCGAGCATCTTCGGCGAACTCATCATCGCCCTGACCTTCATCCCCATCTTCGCCCTCCAGGGCATCGAGGGCAAGATGTTCTTGCCGCTGGCGTTCACCCACGTCATCGCCCTGTTCGCCTCGCTCGTCCTTTCGCTCACGGCGATCCCGGCGTTCTGCCACCTCCTGCTCAAGGCCCGAAAGGAAAAAAGGAGCGTCGTCGTGGAGGCGGCCCGGAAAGCCTACCTCCCCGCCCTTGGCTGGGGGCTGAAGCGCAAAGGCCTCCTGCTCGGCGTCTCGTTGGCCCTCCTCGCCGGGTCTTTGGCCCTCGTCCCGCGGCTGGGAACGGAGTTCATGCCCATCATGGACGAGGGCGCGTTCGACATGGACATGCAGTTCCTGCCGGGGATCACCCTCCCCGAATCCCTCGAAATGAGCCGGAAGCTCGAAGAGAAGCTCATGGCCTTCCCGGAGCTCGAGACGATCGTCTCCCGGACCGGCCAGACGGGCATCGCCCTCGAGGCCCGCGGCGTCGAGAAGACGGGCTACGTCGGCATGCTCAAGCCGAGGTCGGAATGGACGTCGGCGCGGACGCGGGAGGAGCTGACCGCGAAGATGCGCGAGGTCGCTTCGACCTTCCCGGGAATGGCCTTCTCCTTCAGCCAGCCCATCGCCTGCCGCATCGACGAACTTGTGGCCGGGACGCGGGCCCAGCTCATCATCAAGCTCTTCGGCGAGGACCTCGATGTTCTCAAGGCCAAGGCCGACGAGATCGGCCGGGTCCTGTCCAACATCCGGGGCGCGACCGATATCGTGGTCGAGAGCGTCGCCGGCCAGCCCTATATCTCGGTCCGGGTCGACCGGGACCGGATCGCCCGTCACGGCCTCAACGCCGACGACGTCCAAGCGCTCGTGGAGACGGCCGTCGGCGGCAGGGAAGTAACCCGTTTCTATGAGGGGGAGAAGAACTTTGCCGTCAAGCTCCGCTTCCCGGAGGAACGGAGGGACTCCGTTGAGGCCATCGGCAACATCCTCGTCGCCTCCCCGTCCGGGACGAAGGTCCCGCTGAGGGAGCTTGCCTCGATCACCACGTCAGAAGGCCCGTCCCAGATCAGCCGTGAATCGGGCGCGCGCCGCATCGGAATCGAGTGCAATATCGCGGGCCGCGACCTCGGGCGGTTCGTCGCCGAGGCCCGGCGCCTCGTTCGGCGGGACGTCGCCCTCCCTCCGGGCTATTACCTGGCCTGGGGGGGGCAGTTCGAGAACCAACAGAGGGCCATGCGCCGGCTTGGAGTCATCCTGCCCGCGACCATCGGGCTCATCATCCTGCTCCTGTTCCTGACGTTCGATTCCCTGCGCTTGTCCCTGCTCGTCCTCGCCAACCTGCCGTTCGCCCTCATCGGCGGCATCCTCTCGCTGTATGTGTCTGGGCTCTACCTATCGGTCCCGGCATCGGTGGGATTCATCGCCCTCTTCGGCATCGCCGTGCTCAACGGCATCGTCCTCCTGTCGTACATCACGCAACTGCGAGAGGGGGGGATGCCGCTCGCCGAAGCGATCACAAAGGGGTGCTCGAACAGGCTCAGGCCGGTGCTGATGACCGCGACGATCACCATCTTCAGCCTCGTACCTTTGCTCTATGCCGCGGGCCCGGGCTCGGAGGTCCAGAAGCCGCTGGCGGTCGTGGTCGTCGGGGGGCTCATCACCTCGACGCTGATGACACTTCTCGTCCTGCCGGCGCTTTACGCCTGGGTGGAATCCCCCCGCAAAGAAGCGATTGGCGGCCCGGGCTCAGAAAGACTATAATGACCATTGAGGGGAGCGTAGTATGTATCATACCTACATGGCTAAATACACGAAGGTCGCATCCGGATACATGGGACAACTTGTCGAATGGCCCGAGGTCGTGACCGAAGGAAAGTCCTTGGAGAACTGCAGGGCCATGCTGCTGGACGCTCTTCAAGAGATGGTCCTCGCCTACAAACAGCAGAAAAAAGAGATCCCTTTAGGCGGCGCCCTGCTGGAACAAATCCCCGTCCAATTGTAAATGTCCGTCAAGCGACGTGACCTGGTTCGATATCTCGAAGAGCACGGCTTCCGCCTGCTTCCGCGAGGGCAAGAACCATTCAATATATACGAACGAAAAAAAGACGATCCCTGTTAAAAGGCACACGACCCTGGACCGGATCACGGCGAACGAGTTGTGTAAACAGGCCGGTTTGAGGCCTCCGTTCTAAGGGCGCACGTTCGGGGACACAATACCTATTTCTAAGTTCCCCGGGTGGGCTGAAGAAGACGGGAATATGGTATTGTGTCCCTCTTCTGCTCCATTCCTTTCCCCAACCAACGGTCTTGATCCGCGACGAGGCATATCTCAAGGTCCGAGATGATCACCATGATGATCGCCACGCGAAGGACGGAGGGGATATCCTGACGGAAGCCCTCTGGAGGTCCGAGCGGGCACGGTTCCCCGTCCGCAGGACGGGGAGAGCGAGGACCGGAAGGGGAGCGGAATTGACGCGCTGGGGCAATTCCGCGTCTTCCGGAGGGATGTCCCTGAGTCCTGAGCCGGCGATCCAAAACAGCGAACGCTGAGCTACTCGGTGCGGGCGAAGTCCGTGACGCTCATGTTCCGGTTCTTGAGGCTCGTGCCCAACGCCCGGTTCAGGTCGGCGAGCGAGACGTTGTAGTCGACGACGGCCTTGAGCTCGGTGCTTCGGGCGGTGGAGAGGTCCCGTTGGAACTGGAGGACCATGTAATTGGTGCTCAGCCCGACCTTGAGCTTTTCTTCTTCTCCGGCAAGCTTCTGTTCGGCGAGCTCCCTGGCAACCTTGTAGGCCTGGACCCTCTTGGAGTTGGTCTCGGCCGCCCTGACGGCGGTCTTGATCTCCAAGAAGACCTGCTGTTCCTTGTTCTTCAGGTCGAGAAGGGCCTGCTGCATATCGAGCCGGGCCTGAGTGTATGAAGCCCGGGATAGGATGTTGTTGAAGGGGACAGTGAGCGTCAGGCCCACGGACCAGTTGTTGTACTTGAAACCCAGCGCGTCCTTCAGGGAATCCTTGGACCCGCCGGGGACGGTCCGGAGAATGATGCCGCTGAGGGGATTGTCGTCGAGGTAAACGATACGCGTCCCCGACACGCCGGGGCTCCAATAAGAGGCGGTCAGGTTCAGCCCGGGCAGGAGCTGGTTCTTCGCATAGCTCACGTTGAGCTCACGGTTCTTCAGTCCGATCCGCGCAGCCCTCAGGTCGGGCCTGTTGTCGAGCGCCGTCGCCAGCGCCTCGTCCACGGTGATCGTGTTCTCGAGGACGACCGGCCGGTCCTTCGGGACGATGGACCCCGTGGCCATGTCCTCGTCCTTGGAGAGGTTGAGGAGCATCTTCATCTCGTCCTCGGCGTTTTTGACCTGGGCCTCGGCCTGCAGGATA
>CAZPEP010000053.1:0-22364 GCA_964585685.1 uncultured Eubacteriales bacterium
GCGGTCAGGCTTGGCATGGTGTGAGACCCCATTTTACTTGAAAGTACCCCCATTTTTACGATTCCACATGGAATCCCATGCATCTGATAGATAAAACAAAACTTAGGCTAAATCAGCCCTGTTTTTTGGGGGAAGTCCTGGAGTCGAACGAGTTGATAAAGGGCTCCGGGGATGCTATGGTGGTTTGCGTAAGGGAAATCCGGGGAACGGGAGAATTCGTCATGGGCGATTCTATCTATCATTGCCGGGAATGCAACAGGCGGGCCACAGTCAAGGAAGGGGACGTGATCCAGGTCTGCTGCGGGCTGCCGATGGAACCCCTTCCGTATTGTCCGGCGGCCATTTCAGACCCCGAACAGGCCCGGAACTACCGGGACGACGAGCCCTGCGACGACGGAACCCTCCCGAAGAAGGACTGAGCGGAGGTCAATCGTCGGCGTCCGGTCCGGGCGCGGCCGCCCGTTCCGGGAAGGGGACCGAACTCCCCTTCATGGCGTGCCAGAGGATCCTGTTGAGGACGTCCTCCGGGCAGGCGTCCACCCTCCCGAAATCGAGCCGCCCTGAGATCGCGGCCTGCTTCCGGAGCAGGGGATCGGCGATCGACTTGACCGGCGGATTCATCTCGTCGAGCGGAACACGGTTCGCCACGGCCTCGAATGGCGTGAAGTCGGGGGTTCCTGTGAAGCATTCGAACATCGGCTCGGCCGCCGCGTCGAACTGGTTCATGGGCGGGAGACCCAGGATCTGTTCGATCGTCCTCAGGATGCTGATCGTGTTGTACCGCGTGCCGACGACCCGGCCGCGTTTCGTGTAGGGGCTTGCGACGTAGGCCGTGGTCCTATAGCCGCTGACGTGGTCCCAGCCGTCCTGCGGGTCGTCCTCGATCCCGAAGACGACCGTCTCCTTCCAGAACCGGCTTCGGCTCAGGGCCTCGACGATACGGCCGAAGGCCAGGTCATTATCCGCGACGCAGGCCGCCGGCGTCGGCGAACCTTCCTTCGTCCCGCTCGTGTGGTCGTTGGGCAGGCAGATCAGGACCAGGTCCGGAAACGTCCCGCTCTTCTCGAATTCCTCGAGCTCCTTGATGAAATAATTCGCCCGGAAGGCGTCCGGGACGGCCATGTTCCATCCGACGGTCTTCGCAGCCAGGTGGGGCCGCAACGACTCGATCGCCGGCTCGCTGGCAAAGACGATCTCGCCCGTCGGTGCATTGGTCTCGCGCCAACAGGCTGCCCAGTCGGGTTCCCCCGGCCTTGCCGGATCCGACCACTTGACCGCGGGGATGGCGAACTCGCCGTAATTCCGGAGGGTCCTGCCGTGCCGCAGGGCGTTGTCCCAGATGAAACCGCTCGGGGCGTAGGCCAGGGCGTCAACCTCGTCCTCACCCATGCCGTCCGGATAGCTCCGCGGCCACCCGGCGAAAGACCGCTCGAGATAGTCGGTGCCGAACGCCGTCGTCGACCACTGGTGGCCGTCGGCGCTTAGAATGCCGCAGCAGTAAGTGTTGTCGAGGAGGACGAACTCCGAGGCCAGCTTGTGCTGGTTCGGCGTCACCCGCTCGCCGAAGACGCAGAGGGAAGGGTCGCCGTTGCCCTGCGGCATGTCGCCCAGCACCTGGTCGTACGCCCGGTTCTCCTTGATGACGTAGACGACGTGCTTGAAGAGGCTGGGCTCGCCGATGCGCTCGGGGACCGGCACGGCGGGGACGCCGGGCCGGGGCGGGAGGAGCGCCTGCGCGACGCGCTCGCGATGATAATTCTCCCAGACGGACGCGGTGAGGCGCGGAAGCTCTGAGGAAGGAGGGACGGGAACGAGGGAGAGCGAGCCGTGATATTGGTGGGAGTTGAAGCCGGTGAGGCCGGTCAGCTCATCGGTCCCCGGAGTCGTCTCCAGGCCCTTGATGTTGGCGACGCACAACTTTCCGAGGCCGTGATGCAGGACGACTGCTCCGGGGAACCAGCCGACGGGAATGAGCCCGAAAAGCTTCGAGGCCCGGCGGGACGGTCTGAATTCGACGACGGCCACGGCATTCTGGGTCCCGTTCGCGACGTAAAGGACTTTCCCCCCGCGGTCAAAGGCCAATGCGTTCGGTGAGGCCCCAAAGAGGTCGGCCGGGTTCGGCTTTATCCAAATGGTCTCGACGACGGCGTCGGTCCCCGTGTCGATGACGCTCAAGGTGTCGCTCGCCGCGTTGGCGCAGACGACGTACCGGCCGCCGGGAGCGAGGGCTAGGGCTGAAGCATGGAGGCCGACCTGGATCTCCGCTGCGGCCCTTCCGGAGCTGAGGTCGATCACGCTGACCGAGCCGTCGTTGGCGATGCCCGAGGCCGGATCGATCCTGACCGTCGTGCCCCGGCCGGCGGGGCCGACCGCGTCGCCAGGGAGGGGACGCCGTCCCCCCCAGTTGCTGACGTAGGCTTTGTGCCCGGCGAGGACGACATCGTAAGGGGCCACGCCGACGTCGAAGAGCCGGAGGAGCCGGCCGCCGGACGCTTCGAACTCGCCCAAGCGATTGGATAGGTTCAGGGCCACGTACAGGCGGCACCCGTCGGGCGAGACGGCGATCCCGGCCGGGATCTCCTTCTCGCGGCGCGGGGCGCCGGAGGGCGGCAGGGAGATCGAGAACAAACCCTTCAAGGCCCCGTCCGGCCCGGCCCCGAAGACCCTGAGGCTTCCTTCGACGTCGCTGAGGTAAAGGCGGCGGCCGTCAGGGGAGAACCGAAGGCCCGTGTAGCTGACTTGGCCTTCCAGGTCAGGGCGCATGATGTTCTCGGACGGTGCTCCGGGCGCATCCTCTCTGGCGTCGACAGGGAAGGGCACTCTTTCCAGGAGCGCCCCGGTCGCCGGGTCGACGACGACGATCTCGCTCGTCTTCCCGGAGGTGACGAGCCTGCGGCCGTCGGGGCTCAGGGCGAGGACCTGGGGTCTCAGCCCGGGGAGCTCGATCTGGATGCCGGAGGGCTGTACGATCTGGTCGACCGGAAGCCAGGCGGAGCCCGGGGGCAGGGGAGGGCCAGCCCGTTTCACGGCGAGCGAACAGGACGCCGCAAACGCGAAAAGGATCGCGGCCGACACCGCGGCCGCTCGGTGGAGCTTTATCATCCTACAGGGATTCTAGGCGAAAGTCCGGGCTCGTTCAAGCAGGACTAATCGAGTGTGAAGTCGTCCCGGACGTAGGTGACTCCGGGCTGGCGGAGGAGGGTTCGGAGATCTTTGTCCGGGACGTCGTCCCGGATCTCGCCCGTGACGTCCTTGCCGAAGAAGAGCCTCCGGTTGACCGAATCGATGAGGCTCGTGATCCGGATATAGGTCTTGGCGGGAGCCTTCCCGATAACCACGGTCACCCGGTCGCCTTTGAGGGCGACGGCCTTGACCTCGGGGAAGGCGGAGATCTTCTTCATCACGGCGGTGATGATGCGCCTCTTCCGGTTGCGAACGAGCCGGTAAGTGAAGAGGCCTATCAGGACGAAGCTGAACAGGTTCCCCAACCGGACGTTCGAGAAGAGGAGCGCGGCGGCGACGACGGCGGCTGCGGCCAGGATGTAGTTCCCGTAGCGGCCGAAGGGGAGGGCGGCGTTGACACGTTCCAGCAGGCCGCGGAGGCGCGCCCCGACCGGGAGAGAGAGGCTGGTCCCGGTCTCCAGGTCGTGTTTCAGATGCTTGAGGTCGGCCACCAGGGCGCGGGCGTCCGGGTACCGGTCCTCGCGGTTCTTGCGCAGACAGCGGGAGACGATCATATGAAGTTGGGGCGGAAGGTTCCGCCGGATGGCGATCACCGGTCGCGGTTCTTCGAACGCGATGGCGTGCATCGTGTCCAGGGGAGTTTCCCGCTTGAACGGCAGTTCGCCCGTGACCATCTCGTAGAGGACGACCCCCAGGGAGAAGATATCGCTCCGGGGGTCCGCATCCCGGCCGCGGGCCTGTTCCGGGCTCATGTAGTCGAGCGTCCCGATGACCGCCCCGGCGATCGTCCGGGCCTGTTCCATGGTCATGGTCCATCCATCCGCACGGGAGCCGAGGTCCACCTCCATGTCGCCCGCCACGGCATCCAGGAGCTTAGCGATTCCGAAGTCCAGGAGCTTGGCATGGCCCTCCCGCGTGACCATGATGTTGTCGGACTTGATGTCCCGGTGGATGATGCCGGCCTCGTGGGCCTTGGCCAGGCCCTCGGCGACCTGAAGGGCGATCTCGACCGAGCCCACGAGGTCCAACTCGCCCTCGGCGATGAGGCGGCCGACGGTGCGGCCGTCGACGTACTCCATGGCGATGAACGTCGTCCCCGCATCCTCGTCGATGTCATAGACCTGGGCGATGGCGGGATGGACGACAGCCGCGGCGGCCCGCGCCTCGCGGAGGAAGCGGGTCTTGCGGCTGGGATCGGCGACGAGCTCGGGCTTGAGGAACTTGATGGCCACCGGCCTCTCGAGGCGCTTGTCTCGCGCCTTGTAGACAACGCCCATGCCGCCGTTGCCGAGGACCTCCTCGATCACGTAATGCTTAAGCGTCCGGCCGATCATAAGATTTACATATCACGCCCGCGCGGCCCGGTCAATCGGTCTCTCGCGGCGGCCCGAGGGGAACCGCTGGGCGGGGCGGGTCATGTCCGAACGAAGTGGGGCATATCGGGGGGTATCTCGAAGGCGACCTCCACGAACCCGGCGTAACGGCCGTCCCGGAACCACGGGGCCTGGTATATCAGCTTTTTCAGGCCGCGTTTTTCGATGGTATATACGTTGGCCTTGCGCCCGGCCATCAGGGCGGCGAGCTTGGTCCTCGCCGGCTCGGGGTGACAGGCGAGGAGATCCTTCCCGATAAGCGTCCGCCCTCCTTCTGACTTATAGTTCCGGGCCGCCCGGTTGTTCATATCGACGATCGTCCCCGTTTCGTCGCAGACAATCACCGCCCCGGGGAATTCGCGGACCCAATCGTTCTTGGCCATCGTTCGCCTCCGGGCCCCATTGTACCCGAGTCCCTTTCAGATATATATTGCTGAGATATCGGAAGTCGAACACGGAGGTATGGAACACCATGAACATAAAGGATCGTATTATCGTCGCCTTCCTTGTGGGGGAGTGCCTTTCGTTCGCCGGGTCGGCCGCCGCCCAGGCGGCCGGAGGCGCCGCTTCCGACCTGCCTGTGAAGTACGAGGAGTTGACCTCCCCGGACTTCATCAAGGCCGTCGCGAAATCTGCGTCGACATGCGTCATTCCCATCGGGATCCTGGAAAAGCACGGCCCGCACCTGCCCCTGGGCACGGACCTCATCGATGTCCGGGAGCTCGCCTTGCGCGCCGCGAATAAGGAATACACCATCGTGTTCTCCGAGTATTTTTTCGGGCAGATCTTCGAGGCCAAACATCAGCCTGGGACGATCGCCTACAGCACTCCGCTCATGCAGCAGATCCTCCAGGAGACGTGCGACGAGCTCGCCCGCAATGGGATCAAGAAGATCCTCCTGGTCAATGGCCACGGCGGGAACACCCAGTTCCTCCAGTATTTCTGCCAGGTCCAGCTCTCCTGCAGGAAGGATTATGCCGTCTTCCTTTACGCCCCGTCCGACGACAAGATGATGGACGAGAAGCTGACCAAACTGCGCAAGACGACCCTCGACGGCCATGCCGGGGAAGAGGAGACCTCGACGATGCTGGCCCATCGCCCCGACCTCGTCCATATGGACCGGGCCGAGGATCAGAACGGAGAGGACCAGAAGCGGCTGTCCCACTTGAAGCACGCCTACACGGGCATCTGGTGGTACGCCAGCCAGCCGGAGCATTACCGGGGATATGGTGCCGCCGGGAACAAGGCGTTCGGCGAGCTGGCCATGAACCTGGATTCCGACCTCCTGGCCGAAATGATCCGCTCCGTCAAGGCGGACACCAAGACCCTCGAGCTCCAGAAGATGTTCTTCGACGGGGCGGACAAACCCCTCGAGACCCTACAGCAGAAGTAGGGGTAAGGATATCTGCCCGAAGCCAAGATAGCCAGGACGCCAAAGAGGAACAGACATCCATTCCTCCGCTCGGGAGGCCCGAAAGGTTACACCTTGAGTGCGAAAACCGGGCCGGTGCCGACGGGGAGGGGAGGGCCGTCACACGATGAGCATGCAATCGCCGTAGGAAAAGAAGCGGTAGCGTTCCCGCACGGCTTCCCGGTAGGCCTGCCGGATGAGGCCGGCGCCGGCGAAGGCGGAGACGAGCATGAGGAGCGTGGACTTCGGCAGGTGGAAGTTGGTCAGGAGCCGGTCAACGACCTTGAATTCGTATCCGGGGTGGATGAACAAGGTCGTGGAGCCTTTTTCGGCGCGGACCTCGCCGTCCCTGCACGCGCTCTCGAGGGTCCGGACCACGGTCGTGCCGACGGCGGTCACCGACCGACCCTCGCTCTTCGCGGAGTTGATCGCCCGGGCGGCCGCCGAGGGGACCTCGTACCGTTCCTCGAGCATCCGATGCTCTTCGACCCGATCCACCCTCACGGGCTGGAAGGTCGCGACCCCGACCTCGAGGGTGACCTCCCGGATTATGTTCCCTCTTTGCCTGACCGCGGTCAGGACCTGCGGGGTAAAGTGCAAACCGGCCGTCGGAGCCGCGATCGCGCCGTCCTTCCTGGCGAACACCGTTTGATAACGCTCGAGGTCCCGAGGCCTTTGTTCGACCTGTCCTTTCCGGCGCTTGATGTACGGCGGCAGGGGAGCGTAGCCGATCCTTCTCAACCCGGCAAGGACATCGGCCGCGCCGAATCGGAGCGTCCGCCGCCCTTCGGGCCCTTCCCCGGCGACCCAGGCTTCGAAGCCGGGCGCGAAGAGGATGCGGTCTCCCGTCCGGACCTTCTTCGCGGGCCGGCACAGCGCGTCCCACACGCCGGGCCGCTGTTCCCGGAGGAACAGGAACTCAATGTCCGTTCCGTCCTTATTCCCCCAGGCTTTGGCCGGGATGACCCTGGTGTCGTTCAGGACGAGGAGGTCGCCCTCGTTCATGCGCTCGGGGAAGTCCGAGAACCGGGCGTGCTCGATCGTCCCTTCGCGCCTCCGGACGACCATCATCCGCGAATCGTCTCGCCTTGCCAGTGGTTGCTGGGCGATCAGCTCCTTCGGAAGGTCATAGTCAAAATCCTTGATGAACATGGACGGGGCTCAGGACTTGCCGTTGAACAGTTTCTTCTGCGGGGACGGGCGGTGCTCGTGGGGGTCCTCGAAGCCGAGGTGCTCATACGCCCGGGGCGTGAGCATCCGGCCGCGCGTCGTCCGCTCGAGGAAGCCGATCCGCATCAGAAAGGGCTCGTAGATGGACTCGATGGTGTCCTTCTCCTCGTCGATGGCCGCGGCGATCGTGCCGATGCCGACGGGCCCGCCGCCGAAGTTCTCGAGGATGGTCGTCAGGATCTTCCGGTCGACGTCGTCGAGGCCCACGGCGTCGACCTCCATCATGTCCATGGCATGGCGGGCCTGTTTGGCCGTGATGACGCCGTCGCCCTTGACGTCGACATAGTCGCGGACTCTCCGAAGGAGGCGGTTGGCCACGCGCGGCGTCCCCCGCGACCTCAAGGCGATCTCCCCAGCCCCGGCATCGTCGATCTGGACGTTGAGCAGGGCCGCGGACCTCCGGATAACCTTTTTGAGGTCTTCGTCCTTGTAGTAATCGAGCCGGTGGACGATGCCGAAGCGCCCCCTGAGGGGGGCCGTGATGCGCCCTGCCCGGGTCGTCGCTCCGATGAGGGTGTATTTCTTGATCTTGAGCTTGTGACTGCGGGCGCTCGGGCCCTGCCCGATGATAATGTCCAGGCTGAAGTCCTCCATGGCCGAATAGAGGATCTCCTCGACCGAGGGCTGGAGCCGGTGGATCTCATCGATGAAAAGGACTTCTTTCTCCTGCAGGTTGGTCAGGATGGCCGACAGGTCCCCTGTCCGCTCGATGACCGGCCCAGAGGTCGGTTTGATGCCCACTCCCATCTCCTTGGCGATAAGGTAGGCCAGGCTCGTCTTGCCCAGTCCCGGGGGGCCGTAGAGGAGGACGTGGTCGAGGTGCTCGCCCCGCTTCCTCGCGGCCTCGATGAAGATCTTCAGGTTGGCCTTGATGGTGTCCTGGCCGACGAACTCGTCAAAGCTCCTGGGCCGAAGGCTGTCCTCGAAAAGGACGTCCTCCTTGGTCCGGACGGGGCTGAGGATCGCCGGCATCAGCAGGGCTCTCCGGCCGCGGACGACGCGGCCGCCCCGAGGCCCGTCAGATTCTGGCCATGTTTTTCAGGCATTCCCGAAGCATCCTTTCGAATCCGGCCTCTTCCGGGACGGCTGCCAGGACCTTGTCCACGGTCGGTTCGATCTCCTTCCGCCGGAAGCCGAGGTTGGTCAGGGCGGAGACGAGGTCCTCCTTCTCTTTCGAGCCTTTGGTCGCGAGGACCATCTCCTTCTTCTCGATCTTGTCCTGGAGCTCCATGGCCACCCGGAGGGCGGTCTTCTTCCCGATCCCCGGGATGAGCGAGATCCGGGCGATGTCGGTCCGCCGGACGGCGTCCTCGAGCTCGGCCGGCTCGATCCCGGACAGGATGTTCGTCGCGAGCTTCGGCCCGATGCCCGAGATCCCGATGAGCTTCAGGAATATTTCCTTCTCCGCGGACGTCGCGAACCCGAAAAGGGCGAGGGTGCTGTCCGTCATGTGGGTGTGGATGAGCAGTTCGACCTCGGAACCGATCTCGCCCAGCTTGAAGAACGTGGACAGGGGTATGGCGGCCGAGTAGCCGACGCCGCCGATGTCGACGACGACCTGGTTGGTCTGCTTCCGGATCAGCGTTCCCTTGAGATAAGCGATCATATCGTCTTCATTCTAAGATAAGAGCGCCCCAAAATCAAAGGGCGCGGGTTCTCGGGTTCTCGCTCACCCCCCTGCGGACCCGATTCACGCGCCTTCGACGGCATTCCGGAAGATCCGGACGTTGAGGTGGCAGATGGCCGCGGCCAGGGCGTCGGAGGCGTCCAGGGAGAGGGTGTCGTCATCGAGGTTGAGGAGCGTCTTGACCATCGTCCGGACCTGGTCCTTGTCCGCTTGGCCGTAGCCCGTGACGGCCTTCTTGATCTCGAGGGCCGAGTACTCGGAGAGCCCGACGGCCTTCGACGCCAGGGCCACGAGGATCGCCCCCCGGACCTGGCCCAGGGATAGGGCCGTCCGGACGTTCTGGGCGAAGAAGGCGTTCTCGATGACGGCTTCCTCCGGCCCGAACCTATCCAGGATCTTTTCGAGCTCGGTCCGGATCTCGTTCAGACGGTCGGGAAAAGGGAGCTTGGGGGAGGGCTTGATGATGCCGTAGACGACCGGAACGTAGGAATTGTTCACCAGCTCGACGACCCCGAACCCGGTGGATCGAAGGCTCGGATCGATCCCCAGGACCCTCATGCGGTCCGGCCCTCAGGCCTGCTCGAGGCGCGCGAGCTCCTCTTCGTCGATATCGAAGTTGACGGCGACCGTCTGGACGTCGTCGTGGTCCTCCAGCTCGTCGACGAGCTTCAGGGCCTGCTGGGCCTGTTTTCCTTCGAGCTTCGTGTAATCCTGCGGTATGTACCCGACGTTGGAGTCCGCGACCTCGATCCCGGCCGCCTTGACGGCCTCGAGGACGGCCTCGTAGGCCTCGGGCGAGGTCGTGATCTCCCACATCTTGTCCTCGTCCTTGATGTCCTCGGCCCCGGCGTTCAGGGCGATGTCCATGAGCTTTTCCTCGGCGGCCTTGGCCTTTTCGACATCGATGTAGCCCTGCCGCCTGAACCGGTAGGCGACGCATCCTTGCTCGCCGATCCGGCCGCCGTTCTTGAGGAAGATGTGGCGGACCTCCGAGACCGTGCGGTTCTTGTTGTCCGAGAGCGCCGTGATGTAGATGGCGGCGCCGCCCGGCCCGTATCCCTCGTAGATGATCTCCTCGATCTGGGAGCCCTCGAGCTGGCCGGTGCCCTTCTGGATGGCCCGCTTGATGTTGTCGGCGGGCATGTTGACGGTCTTGGCGTCGTTGATGGCCTTTCTCAAGCGGGCGTTGGTGTCGGGATCGCCGCCGCCGCGCGCGGCCATCGTCAGCTCGCGGATGATCTTGGTGAAGATCTTGCCCCGTTTGGCGTCGGTCGCGGCCTTTTTATGCTTGATGGAAGACCACTTCGAATGTCCAGACATGGTGTTCTCCTTGAAGAATGACGGCGGAATTCTAACACAAACCTGCGGGCCATGCAATATCAAGGGGGCGGCTGTCAAGGAGGTGGCCTAAAATCTATAAATAATATAGGAATAGTGTATCAATAGTCGTTCTGTGATATAATGATCGGGAACGCAAGGAGGGAGATCATGACGGAGAACAAGGCCCGCAAGGCTGCCGAGAGGGTCGAGCTGGCCATCGAAGGCATCTCCTGCGCGTCCTGCGCGGCCCGCATCGAGAAAGCCTTCCTTACCGTGCCCGGGGTGGTCCGGGCTGCGGTCAACATGGCGACTCACCACGCCCGCGTGGAGTATCTTCCCGACATGATCGGACTGCCTGGGCTCCATAAGGCCGTGGAATCGGCTGGGTATAAGGTCGTCGGGGCGGATACCTCCGGCGCGCCGGGAGACCCGGAACGGGCCTTTCGCGAGAAGGAGTACCGGACCCTCAAATCCAAAGTCATCGTCGGGGCCGTCCTCGGCTTCCTCGTCTTCCTGGGATCCATGGGGCACTGGTTCCCCTGGGTCCCGGCCTTCCTCCGAAACCCCTTCGTCCTGTGGGCCCTGGCGACGCCCGTCCAGATCGTCCTCGGCCTCCAGTTCTACCGCGGGGCCTGGGGAGCTCTCAAACACCGGACAGCCGACATGAATACGCTTGTGGCCGTCGGCACATCCGCGGCCTACCTCTACAGCGCGATCGCGACCCTCTTCCCTTCGCTCTTCCATCGGGCAGGGGTCATGCCCGCGGTCTATTTCGACACCTCCGCCCTGATCATTGTCCTCATCCTCTTCGGCCGCACGCTTGAGGCCCGGGCCAGGGGAAAGGCTTCGGACGCCATCCGGCGGCTCGCCGGCCTGGCGCCCCGGACCGCGCGGGTCGTCAGGGACGGGGGAGAGGCCGATATCCCCGTCGAGGACGTCGCGCCGGGCGATATCATCCTGGTCCGGCCCGGCGAAAGGATCCCGGTCGACGGGACCGTCCTCGACGGGAGCTCGGCCGTGGACGAGTCCATGATCACCGGGGAAAGCCTCCCTGTGGGCAAGATACCCGGTTCGGAGATCATCGGAGCCACGATCAACCGGTCCGGGAGCTTTCGTTTCCGGGCGACGAAGGTCGGGAAGGACACGGTCCTAGCCCAGATCATCCGGCTCGTCCGGGAAGCCCAGGGGTCGAAGGCGCCCATCCAGCGGCTGGCCGACGTTATTGCGGGCTATTTTGTTCCGGCCGTCATGGCTGTCGCCGTCGTCACGTTCGCCGTCTGGTACGCCTTCGGCCCGACGCCCCGCCTGACCTTCGCCCTCGTCAATTTCGTGGCCGTGCTGATCATCGCCTGTCCCTGCGCCCTGGGCCTGGCGACCCCGACCGCCGTGATGGTCGGGACGGGGAGGGGCGCCGAGCGGGGGATCCTCATCAGGGGTGGGGAAAGTTTGGAGACGGCCCACAAAGTGGACACCGTCGTCTTTGACAAGACGGGGACCCTGACCCGGGGCGAGCCGAAGGTCACGGACATCGTCGCTCTGGAGCCCTTTTCCGGAGAGGACGTCCTGAAATTCGCGGCGAGCGCAGAGAGACGCTCCGAGCATCCTCTGGGTGGGGCCGTCGTCCGGAGGGCCGGGGAGAAGGGACTCGAGCTTGCGGAGCCCTCGGACTTTCGGGCCCTCGAGGGGTTGGGTGTCGCCGCCGGCGTGGCGGGCCGCGACGTCCTCATCGGGAGCCCGAAGATGATGGCGGAGAAGGGCGTTGATGCGGGAGAGCTTATCCCGACGGCTGACGCGTTTGCCGCCGAGGGGAAGACCGCCGTCCTCGTCGCGATCGACGGCCGGGCCGTCGGGCTCTTGGCGATCGCCGATACGCTCAAGGACGGCGCTGCGGAAGCTGTGGAACGGCTGAAGAAGCTCGGCTTGGAGGTCGTCATGCTGACCGGGGACGATCGGCGGACCGCCGAAGCCATCGCCCGCGAGGCGGGAATCGACAGGGTCATCGCGGGGGTCCTGCCGTGCCAGAAGGCTGACGAGATCCGGCGGCTTCGATCCGAAGGGAAGACGGTGGCCATGGTGGGCGACGGGATCAACGACGCGCCCGCCCTGGCCCTGGCCGACGTCGGGATCGCCATTGGGACGGGCACCGACGTGGCCATGGAAGCCTCGGACATCACCCTGATCAAGGGAGACCTCGACGGCGTGGCCTCGGCCATCGCCCTCAGCCGCCGAACCATTCGGACGATCCGGCAGAACCTGTTCTGGGCGTTCATCTATAACGTCGTCGGCATCCCCATCGCGGCCGGGGTCCTCTACCCGTTCTTCCGTGTGCTCCTCGACCCGGTCATCGCTTCGGTCGCCATGGCCTTCAGCTCGGTGTCCGTGGTATCGAATTCGCTCAGGCTGAGGAGGGCGAAGATATGAGCGAAACGGGCGAGACAAGCAAGGCTTGCGAGACAGGAACGTGGGATGAAACGGAAAGGATGCGGCGGGTGTTATAAGGATTTGGAAGGCCGCGTTGAAACTGATAGAATATTAAGACCAAACGTAAGGAGAAACTCATGAAGAAGAACTTCAGGCTATGGGCGATATTCGCCGTCGTCGTCCTGCTCGGCCTCTATGCGGTCGGCCGGCCGGCCGGCGAAGACATGGCCAAGGACCCGGTCTGCGGGATGAGCGTCAGGATCGCCGGCGCCGCCCACACGGCCGAACATATCGGGAAGACCTGTTATTTCTGTTCGGAGAACTGCAAGACAGCGTTCCTCAAGGAGCCGGCCAAGTTCGCCCTTAAGGAAGTGTCCGAAACCTCCGCCCCGGCGGAACATAAGTGTTCCGGGACCTGTTGCCAGGCCGGCTGCAAGATGTCCGGGATGAAGATGATGCATGGTCAGGCTCTGGCCCCCGGTGTCCCTCCCGCGCCGCCGGTCCCCCCGGTGCCCGGAGCCCCCGCCGCCGCGATGCCTGAATGCCCCATGATGAAGGATGCGCCGATGCCGGGTTGCCCGATGATGGGACATGGGGGCATGCGGATGAAAATGATGCACCGAATGCCTATGAAGCCCGGCATGATGGGACATGGGATGGCGGGCGGCTGCCCGATGTGCGGCGGCATGGCCGGCAAGGCGGAGATCGCCGTCGAGAACACTAAGGACGGCGTCGTCGTCAAGATCATTTCCAAGGACCCCGAAGCCGTCAAGATGATCCAGGAGCACCTGGCCAAAATGAAGGCCGCCTGCGAGCCCGCGACCTGCCCCGAACACGAGAAGGTCAAAGAATAGAAGAACTCGGCGTGCGGCGATGAAGGTCGCTCCGCTCTCCCCAGGAACCAGTACCGGCCGTCCTCACCGTGTCTCAGGGAAATCCTTCCTGAAGACGCGGATTTGCATGTAGCCGCAAGCTTCCGCTTGCGTCTTGGCCGAAGCGCAGTCTAAAGGTGGGGCAAACAGCCGCCGACCTCTGCCGGTGACACGGACCTTCTCCGAGTCCCCCTTGAAATCATCGAGGGGATTGGGCGAGCCAAGATATAAAATCGATTCGGGCGTGTCACCGTGAAAGCAGCGATCCCGCTCAGAAGTTGAACTTGACCCCCGCGCTGAATCGCGAGAAGGACGGGTCGACCTTCAGGGATCCGAGGCCCATGGTGCTCGTCACGTCTTCGATCGGGTCCGTGAGGATATCGGCGGGCGTTAAGAGCAGAGGCGTTTCCGCTCCCGCGCTCCTGAAATAGCGGAATTCCCCGACGAGCGAGATCAGGGCGGAGAGGTGGAAGGCCGCCTCGGCTCCCAGATTGAACCCGAGCCTGGACTGGGGCCCGAACTCGTAGGCCAGCCGGAAAGTCTGGACGTAGAGGAGCCGGTCGTCCCCGGTCCGGAACTTCGTATAGCCGATGAACCCGGCCTTGGCCTCCGAGTAGAAGTAGCTCGGTCCTCCCGAAAGGCTCAGGGAAAGCGACCGCGTGAGGGGCAGCCGGACGATCCCGTTCAGGCTGAGGACGATCTCGCGGATGTCCCCTTCGGTGGCCGGCCACTCGGCTTCGCTCGCGTAGGTCACGGTCTGGATCGTGTGGCCGGGTATCGTGCGCTGGTAGGTGATCGAGGCAGAGTAGGGCGTGTTGATCCCTTCGAGAGGCGCCTTGAAATAATCGGTGAGGAATTGGATGCCGATATTGGACACGGGGAAGAAGTTGACGAGGACCGAGAGCCCGCTGACGGCCTTGGCCTTGACGTTGAGAGCCTGTTCAGCCAGGCTGGCGTACGTCCCGCCCGAGAGGTAGAGCGGGGAGTAACGATGGACGTAGCTCGCGTCGAGGGCTGGGTTGTAGAAGCTCCACCCGATGCCGAACTCGAACCTCTGGGCGAACGCCGGGACGGCGCAGGCCAGGACGAGACCGAACACCAAGACCGACAGGACTTTTTTGTTCATTTCGTTTGCCCTATGAAAAGATTCGCAATTCCCGATAATCCCCTTTGCGGATAACGTTAGAGTAGCTCGGTTAGGCCCCGACAGTCAAGCGAAGCGAACATTCCCGTTGCCCCGGTTTGTGGTATCCTGTTCCGGATGGACGCGAAGCGGCGGCGGGTGGTCGTGGCCATGAGCGGCGGGGTGGACTCGTCCGTCGCGGCGGCCCTGCTGAAGAGGGCGGGCTATGACGTCACCGGTGTGACGATGCGGCTCGTAGACCTCCCGGCGGAGGTCTGCCGGTCGGAAGGCCTGCGCAGCTGCTGCGGGCGCCGAGCCGTCGAGGACGCCCATAGAGTAGCCCTAGACCTGAAGATCCCCCATTACGTGGCCGACATGAGGGTCCCCTTCGAAAAGCTCGTGGTCGCGGACTTCTGCCGGGAGTATGGGCGGGGCCGGACCCCCAATCCCTGCGTCCTTTGCAACCGCCTTATCAAATTCGACCTCCTCCTGGGGAAGGCCCGGGAGCTCGGAGCGGACCTCCTGGCCACCGGCCATTATGCGCGGATCGGGAGGAACGCCCGCCGGGGCGAGTACCTCCTGAAAAAAGGTCTGGACGCCGCCAAGGATCAGTCCTATTTCCTTTATTCGATGACCCAGGATCAGCTCGCCCGGGTGCTCCTGCCGCTCGGCGGCCGCACCAAGACCGAGGTCCGGCGGCTGGCGAAAAGGCTGGGGTTAGTCGTCGCGGACAAGTCCGAAAGCCAGGAGATCTGCTTCGTCCCCGACGACGACTATCCCGGCTTTCTCAAGGGAAGGATCCCCGAAGCCTTCCGCCCGGGTCCGATCGTCGACATGGACGGACGCGTCATCGGAAAGCACGACGGGACCGCCCATTTCACGATCGGCCAGCGCCGGGGCATGGGCGTCGCCGCCTCCAAGCGGCTTTATGTCGTCTCCGTCGACGCTGCCTCGAACACCGTCGTCGCCGGCCCGGACGAGGCCCTGCGTTCGTCAAAACTGTTCGCGTCCGGGGTGAGCTACGTTTTTGGCGTTCGGCCGGATGGCCCGTTCAAGGCCCGGGTGAAGATCCGTTACCGGCACAGGGAAGCGGAGGCCCTCGTTACGCCCGTCGGCGCGGCAGGCGCCCAAGTCGCGTTTTCGGTCCCTCAACGGGCCGTGGCGCCGGGCCAGACCGTCGTCTTCTATCGGCGGAGCACGGTCCTCGGCGGCGGCACGATTAAATAGGGGACACAATACCAAATTCCGAATTGTATTTTTTACGTATTTCCCAGGGCAGATACTTGGAATTCGGAAACTGGCATTTTGTCCCCCTTTTGACTATTGACAACAACTGTCAATAAGCGCAAATTATGATCAGGTCCCCGGGGGGGAAGGCAAACGTGTTGAGCAATTATGCGGGAGAAGTATTGCCATCATGAAGAGATTAATCAGCGAAATCCTGACCATCGAGGAACTGTCGGCCTATCTTAAGATCCCGAAGTCGACGCTCTACAAGCTCGCCCGGGAAGGGAAGGTCCCGGCCAACAAGGTCGGCCGCCACTGGCGTTTCCAGAAACGATCGATCGATCGTTGGCTTGAGAGGGAACGGGCGATCGTCCCCGGTTTGTGAGGAGACCGCAGTGACCACGCGCAATAAAGGCGGGCGTTCCGCGGGATATGTTTTCATCCTGATCTTCGGGCTCTTGGCGGCGGGGATCGCCGCCGGCGGCGCCTATTACTACCGAAACCACGAGCGGAATTTTCGCGTCGAGGTGGAGCGCCAGCTGAGCGCCATCGCCGAGCTTAAGGTAGACGAACTCATGCGCTTTAGACAAGAGCGGCTGGGGGATGCCGCCGTTTTCTACAAGAACGCCGCCTTCTCCGCCCTGGTGAGGCGCCATTTTGAACACCCGGAGGACCAGGAGGCAGGAGATCAGCTCCGGACGTGGCTGGGCCGTATGCAGTCGGCTTTCCAGTATGACCGGGTCTTTCTGCTGGACCCTCTTTACGCCAAGAAGATGAGCATCCCCGAAGGATCGGAGCGAAGCACGTCCTTCGTTTCCCCAAGCTCCTCCGAGGGCCTACGGTCGGGGAAGGTCGTCTTTGAGGATTTCTATTGGAATGAGCATAACAGGCGGATCTATCTGAAGGTCCTGGTTCCCATCCTCGACGAAGCCCATGGCGACCAGATCATCGGGATCCTCGCCCTGCGCATTGATCCCGAGACCTATCTCTATCCCTTTATCAGCCGCTGGCCGACCTCCAGCCGGACGGCCGAAACCCTTCTCGTCCGCAGGGATGGAAACGACGTTCTGTACCTAAACGAACTTAAGTTCCAAGAGAACGCCGCCCTGCGCTTGCGCATCCCGCTCGAAAATGAGAACGTACCGGCCGTCAAAGCCGTCTTGGGGCAGGAAGGGATCGTGGAAGGGAGGGACTATCGCGGTGGGGCGGTGATTGCCGCCCTGCGCCCTGTCCCGGATTCCCCCTGGTTCCTGGTCGCCCGCGTGGACACTTCGGAAGTGTTCGGGCCGATGAGGGAGCGACTGCGGGAGATCAATATCTTGGCCGCCCTCCTGCTCCTGGGCACGGGCGCGGCCCTGGGATTCATCTGGCGACAACAGGGGGCTCGCTTCTTTCGAGACCAATATAAGGCGACGGAAGCGCTCCGGGAGAGCGAATCCCGCTTTAGCGCCATTACGGATTCGGCCCAGGACGCCATCCTGATGATGGACCCTGAAGGAAACTTGACCTATTGGAACCCCGCGGCCGAACGCGTTCTCGGCTACCCGTCGACCGAAGCGCTCGGAAGGAATCTGCATGACTTGATCGCTCCGGAGCGCTATCACGAAGCCCACAACGCCGCTTTCCCCGAGTTTATTCGTACCGGTCAGGGGGCGGCCGTGGGCAAGACTCTCGAACTGCACGCCCGCCGAAAAGACGGTCGTGAGATCGCGGTGGCTCTGTCGCTGTCCTCCGTCCGGATCAAGAGCGGCTGGCATGCAGTAAGCATTATGCGCGACATCACCGAGCAGAAGCGGGCGGAGGAGGAACGGATGAGCACCCTCCACCGGCAACAGGACATCAACCAGCTTCAACAATCCCTTCTTGCGCCAGCCCCGCTTGACGTCAAGCTCAAGCTCATCACCGACGGCATCATTCAGCTCTTCGACGCCGATTTCTGCCGGATCTGGCTCATTCGGCCGGGCGATCTTTGCGGGCGGGACTGCGTGCACGCGGAGATACGCGAAGGGCCGCATGTCTGTATTTACCGGGACCGCTGCCTGCATCTGCTGGCGAGTTCGGGCCGCTACACACACAGGGATGGCAGAGCACATCGCCGCGTGCCCTTCGGTTGTTACAAGATCGGCCGCGTCGCGTCGGACCAGGAACACAAGTTCCTTACAAACGACGTGGTGAACGACCCCCGCGTTCACAACCACGAATGGGCGCGGGAACTGGGACTGGTGTCGTTCGCGGGATACCAGCTCAAAATTACCGGCGCGGAAACACTGGGGGTTCTGGCTCTCTTTGCCAAACACCCCATTTCGGCCGAGGAAGACGCTATGCTGGACGGGTTGAGCAGCGCCGTTGCTTTCGTTGTGCGGCAAGCTGCAGCCGAGGAGGGCTTGCGCCTGGCGATGGAAGACATGGAACAGACCAATCGCCGGCTCGAAACCGCCACCGAACGGGCCAACCAGCTGGCCTTTGAAGCCCAAGCGGCCAACATCGCCAAGAGCCAGTTCCTGGCCAACATGAGCCACGAGATCCGCACGCCCATGAACGGTGTCATCGGCATGACCGGGTTGCTCCTCGCGACCGGCCTGTCCGACGAACAGCGCCGGTACGCCGAGACGGCGAACTCGAGCGCCGAGGCTCTGCTGAGCGTCATCAACGACATCCTCGACTTCTCGAAGGTCGAGGCGGACAAGCTCGAACTGGAGGAGCTGGATTTCGACCTGCGCGCGACGTTCGAGGATGCAGCGGAACTGCTGGCTCCGCGCGCCCACGAGAAGCGGCTCGAATTCATCTGCCGCATCGATCCCGAAGTGCCCACGTTCCTGCAGGGCGATCCCGGACGGCTGCGCCAGATCCTGATCAACCTGGGGATGAACGCCATCAAGTTCACGTCCCGGGGAGAGGTTGTGATCGAGGCGAAGGTGGAATCGGAGACCGACGCCCGGCTGAAGGTCCGGGTGGAGGTGAGGGACACGGGAATCGGCATCCCCCGGGACAGGATCGGACTCTTATTCACCGCCTTCCAGCAAATGGACGCCTCGACGTCACGACGGTTCGGCGGCACGGGACTTGGCTTAGCCATCTCCAAGCGCCTCGCCGAACTCATGGGCGGGGAAGTCGGAGTCGAAAGCGACGAAGGCCGGGGATCGACCTTCTGGTTCACGGCCGTCTTCGGCAAGCAACCCCGCCGCGATCGACGGGAAGGCCTCCCGCCGGTCGACCTCCGCGGCGTGCGGGTCCTGGTCGTGGATGACAACGCCACGAATCGCCAAGTCCTCGCCGAGCAGTTGGAGTCCTGGGGCGTTCGTCACGTAGAGGCCGAAAGCGCCGTGAAGGCGACCGAACGTCTGCGCGCCGCCCATGCCGATGGCGACCCCTTCCGCATCATGATCACGGACATGCAGATGCCCGAAACGGACGGAGAATCCCTTGGCAAAGCTATCAAGGCGGACCCCGAATTGCGCGATACGCACTTGGTGATGATGAGCTCCTTGGGGACACGCGGCGACGCCAAACGACTCAAGGCCATAGGTTTCTCCGCTTATCTGACAAAACCGGTCAAACAATCCCAACTCTACGATTGCCTGGCCATGGTCCTCGGCGGCGGCTGCGCTGTGCCCGCCAAGACTCAAGATACCGCCTTCATCACGCGCCATACGCTCAATGAGGCGCGCCGGCGCAAGGTTCGCATCCTGCTGGCCGAAGACAACCCCACCAATCAGCAGGTGGCCCTGGGCATTCTGGAGAAACTGGGCTTTGGCGCCGACATCGTAGCCAACGGCCGGGAGGCCGTCCGAGCCCTGGAGACGGTTCCCTATGACATCGTGCTGATGGATGTGCAGATGCCGGAGATGGATGGTTTTGAGGCGACCCGGGCCATTCGTTCCGGAAAGACCGGAGTCCTCAATCCAAAAATTCCCATCATCGCTATGACCGCCCATGCCATGAAAGGCGACCGCGAGCGCTGTCTCGAGGCGGGCATGGACGATTATATCTCCAAGCCGATCGCGCCGCAGGCCCTGGCGGAGGCGCTCAAGAAATGGGCGGAGACCCCCCAGGAACGATCACCCTCGGTCACCGTGCCCAGAGGAGCGGCCGAACCTTCCGCAGGCTTCCCTGTTTTCGACCGCCCGGCGCTCATAGCCCGGATGATGGGTGACGAGGAATTGGCCGGGACGATCATCGCGGGTTTCCTGGAAGACATACCCAAACGGATCCTCGCGCTCAGGGGGTACCTCGACCGGGGCGACGCCGGATCGGCCGGAGGTCAGGCGCACGCCATCAAAGGCGCGGCGGCCAACGTGGGCGGCATGGCCCTGAGCGCCGTAGCCTCTGAAATAGAGGAAGCCGGTAAGGCCGGTCGACGGGAAGAACTCGCCGTCCTCGTGCCTGAAATGGAGCGGCAGTTCGCTCTCCTGAAAATCCGCATGAGGGAGCCGGTGCCATGAAGATGCTGATCGCCGACGACGACTTCACCTCGCGCAGCATCCTGACTGCGGTCCTGACAAAGTGCGGCTTCGATGCCGTCGTCGTGGAAGACGGCGGCGCGGCCTGGAACCTCCTCCAACGGCCCGACGCGCCCCGGCTCATTCTTCTCGATTGGAACATGCCGGGGATGGACGGCGTGGAGATCTGCCGGCGCCTGAGGGATAACAACGTTCCCGATCCTCCCTACGTCATTCTCCTGACGGCCCGGGATAAAAAAAGCGACATCGTTGTCGGGCTCGAGGCCGGAGCCAATGATTATGTGGCCAAGCCCTACGACACAGAGGAGTTGCTGGCCAGGATCAGGGTGGGGCAACGCATGCTGGAGATGCAGTCCAATCTGCTGGAAGCGCGGGACAAACTGAAGTATCAGGCGATGCACGATTTCCTGACCGGCGTTTACAATCGCCGCGCCATCTTGGAAAGGCTCGGGGAGGAGATTTCGCGGGCAGGACGGAAAAAGGAAAGCCTAAGCGTTGGGATGTTGGATATCGACCATTTCAAGAACATCAACGATGCTCACGGACACCAGGCTGGAGACGAAGCGCTGGTCGCCTTCACGCGCCTCATCCAGGGCGGACTGCGGGAATACGATTCCGTCGGCCGGTACGGCGGAGAGGAGTTCCTCGTGATCGCTTCGGGAGCCGCGGGACCTGATGCCGAGAGCCTTTATGAACGCCTGCGGGCCCGGATCGCCGGGGCCGAGATCGCGACGAACGCGGGATCGATATCCTTGACGGTCAGCATCGGAGTGGCCCCTGGGACGGGCCAAAGCACCGTGGATGCCCTCGTCGCCGCGGCGGACGCCGCGCTTTATCAAGCCAAGGCCGCAGGGCGAAACCGCGTCGTCTGTGCGACGCCCTAATGGTGAAGGAGAGTCTGCCATGATCAAAGGCGAACCCATCCTCATCCTGCTGGCAGATGACGACCCTGCGCACTCCGAAGCCGTTCGGCGGGCGCTCAAAGCCTCCGGTATGAATGTTGACGTCCAGCCGGCCTGTTCCCCATTGTGGTCATGACCAGCCACGGCGAGGATCTGGTGCTCCACGTCCGCGATAACGGGATCGGGATCGATCCCCGGTTACAGCCGATGCTATTTGGCCTGTTCCATAAGCTCGATCCCGGCTCGGAGGGCACAGGCATCGGTCTGGCTTTGGCCAAGCGGATCGTGGAGGTGCACGGCGTCCGGATCTGGGTGGAATCGGAAGGCACCGGCAAAGGCACGACCTTCCGGTTCACCCTGGCGAAGTCGAGACGGGGGAGTCGGCCGAATAAGTTGATATTTACAATTGGATACGATATATGTATACAGATGCAAACAGATGCTTAGAAGGCTAACTAAATGATAATGCCCGGAAGCAAGCAATATGGAGCTTTTAAGGCTTGGGTTGAGGCGTTGCCCTCCCAGGGGCGGTACTCGTTCACTCGGGACGAGGCCATGAAGGCTTTCGGACTGAACCGAAAGGCCTTCAATCGGTCGGCCGGTCGGCTGTCCTCCAGGAAGAAGATTGCTCGAATCCATGGCAAGTTCTATATCGTTGTGCCGCTGGAGTATGCCGCCGTGGGAGTGGTGCCCGCTGACTGGTTCATCGTGAAGCTTATGGAGCACTTGGGGCGGCCTTTCTACGTTGGCGCGCTCAGCGCGGCGGAATACCACGGCGCCGCCCATCAGCGTCCCCAGCGATATCAAGTGGTGACTGACCGTCCTCTGCGTGACATCGCATGCCGGGGTGTCGGCATACGTTTCCTGGTCAAGAGCAAGCTCAAGGAAACCCCGGTTCAGCAGTTCAAAGGCGTGACCGGCTACATCCCCGTTTCGACCCCGGAGGCAACCGCGATTGACCTGATTCGATACAGCCGTAGGGTTGGCGGGTTGGACCAGGTGCTGACCGTGTTGCAGGAACTCGGCGAAGTTTTGAACCCGGTGAAGTTGGTGGCGGCGGCGAAGCTCGACGGCAACGTTGCCTACGCTCAGCGGCTGGGTTGGCTGTTGGAGAAGAGCGCCTTCGCCGCAAAAGTTGTCCGGCTGGCTCATTGGGTTTCCAGACGGAAGCCCTTGCCGGCGAAATTGGAGCCGTCTGTTCCGTTACGGGGATCG
>CAZPEP010000054.1:0-9680 GCA_964585685.1 uncultured Eubacteriales bacterium
CCGATTTCGTAGAGACGCCCTGGATCCAGAGGGTCCCGCTCATGGCGCGCGGGGAGCCTGTCGGCGCCGTCGAGGTCTGCTACCTGGAGAAGGGGCCGGGAGGCCGTGAAGATCCATTCCTCCTCGAGGAGAAAAAGCTCATCGAGCTCGCCGCGAACCTCCTCGGCCGCCTCATCGACGATTGGGACGCCGGGGCGGGCGCCTCCCGGACCGGCATGGGGGTTGCGGAGGGCGGCAAGCAGAAGCCCGAATGGGTCGTGATCATGGACCTCCTCAGGGAGACCGACCCGGTCCTTTACAAGCGCGTCCTGCGCCGGCTGATGAACCACCTCCACAGCCAGGGCGTTCCCGGGATCCACGGCCTCCTCCTCCAGCTGACCCCGGGATTCTATGCCGGCTGGCCGGGGGACGTCCGGGACGACAACCAGCTCGTCCCCCGGCGCGATGTCGTCGCCCTCGAGGGGGTCTTCGAGGAAGCGATGGCCATCGCCTCGCTCGCCGTCCCCAACGCGGAGATGTCCCGGCTGATCAAGCAATGGATGCGCCAGGACCGCCTGGGCTTCTTCATCGTGGCGACCGAGAAGCGTGACATATCGCTCGTCGCCATCAAGGAGATCGTCGACCGGTTCTGCCGATCCACCTCCGAGGAGGAGCAGGCCCTCTCCCTTTCCGACGACCTCCAGGCGCGGGTCGCCCTCACTCGGAGGTTCCTGAGCGAGCGTCTGGCGTTCATCCGCGTCGCCCGGGACCACATGACCATCCACGATTTCGACCGCCTCCTCGATCGGGTCGCCGGGCCGAGCCAGGGCACCGGAAAGCTCGGCGGCAAGGCGGCTGGCATGGTGGTCGCCGAGCGCATCCTCAAGGAGAGACGGAAGACGGACCCGGCGATCGGCGATTTTGAGGTCCCCGACACGTGGTTCATCGCCTCCGACGGGCTCATCGACTTCATCCACTACAATTTCCTGGAGGACTTCCAGAGCTTCAAGTTCTCGCGCATCCAGGAGATCCGGCACAATTACCCTTACCTCCAGCAGGTCTGCAAGCATTCCTACTTCTCGCCCGAGATGCACAACCAGCTCCGGCTCATCCTGGACGACATGGGGGAGGGGCCGCTCATCGTCCGTTCCTCGAGCCTGCTCGAGGACAGCAAGGGAACGGCCTTCTCGGGAAAGTACCGGAGCCTCTTCCTGGCCAACACCGGCCCCAAGGAGGAACGCCTGGCGGCCCTGGCCGAGGCCGTGGCCGAGGTTTATGCCTCGATCTTCAACCCCGACGCCATCCAGTACCGGGCCGAGAGGGGCCTCCTCGACTACCACGAGGAAATGGGGATCCTCATCCAGAAGGTCGTCGGCCGGGCCGTCGGCCGCTATTTCTTTCCGGCCTTCGCCGGCGTGGCCTTCAGCAATAATGATTTCCGCTGGTCGCCCCGCCTCCGGCGCGAGGACGGCGTCCTGCGCATGGTCGCCGGGCTCGGGACGCGGGCGGTCGACCGGGTGGAGAACGACTACCCCGTCCTCGTCAGCCCCGGCCAGCCGGGCCTCCGGGTGAACGTCATGCCGGAGGAAGTCGTCCATTACGCCCAGCGGTCGATCGACGTCATCAACATGGAGACGGGGCGCTTCGAGACGCGCTCGATCGATGAGGTCCGCCGCGAGGCGGGCGCCGAGATTCCCTTTTGGGACCGCATCTTCTCGGTCTGGGACGGGACGATCGTCCGCAACGCGAACGCGGCCCTGGACCGCCCCGAGGCCGACGGCATGATCGTCGATTTCGGCGGGCTCATCCGGGACACTGGCTTCATCGAACAGATGAAGGCCGTCATGCGGGCCCTCCACGACACGTTCGACATGCCGATGGACGTCGAATTCGCCCACGACGGGAAGGCCCTCCACATTCTCCAGTGCCGGCCTCAGAGCTTCCGCGAAGAGGACGAGCCGGCCCTGGTCCCGAAGTGGGTCCAGGAGAAGCAGAAACTGTTTTCGGCCAACCGCTACCTGACCAACGGCCACGTGAGCGGTATCCGGACCATCATCTACGTCGACCCCCAAGGTTATTCGGAGATGCCCTCCCTCGGGGATATGATTGCCGTGGGCGACGCCGTCAGCCGACTGAACGCGATGCTCCCGAGGCGGTCCTTCATCCTCATGGGACCGGGGCGGTGGGGGAGCCGCGGCGACATCCGGCTCGGCGTCCGGGTGACCTATTCCGACATCAACAACTCCGCTATGCTCGTCGAGATCGCCCGGAAGGTGGGGAACTACGTCCCCGACCTATCGTTCGGGACCCATTTCTTCCAGGACCTGGTCGAGGCGGATATCCGCTACCTGGCCCTCTACCCGGACGAGGAGGGGGTGATCTTCAAGGAGGATTTCTTCAGGAACTCACCGAACGCCCTGTCGAACCTGCTCCCTGAATACGAGCACCTGTCGAGCGTCGTCCGGGTCATCGACGTCCCGGCGGTGAGCGGCGGCCGCGAGCTCTGCGTGATCATGGACGCCGAGAACGAAAGGGGGCTGGGCTTCCTCGCCGACCCGAAGGGCTGCGGATAAATCCCCCCAACCCCCCTTTTACATAGGGGGTACCAAGGTTCCCCTCGCCCCATTTTGCAAAGGGAACAGCTAGGCTCCCTTTGCCCCAGCGTCACGTTTCTATCTCGAGCTTTTGCAGGAAGATATCCATCCCCTCGAGGATCTCGAGGCCGGGGGCCCCGCAGGAAGGGCAGGCGAAGAGCGGCTCCTCCGTCGACGCCTCCTTCCCGCAGGAACGGCACCGGACACGGAGCGGGGCCATTTCGACCCGGAGCGAGGCTCCGGAGGCGATCGTCCCCTTCTTGAAGGCGTCGAAGGCCGACTCGAGAAGGTCGGGGACGACACCCGAGAGCCGGCCGACCCGTATAATGACGGTCGTCACGCGGACGGCGTCGGCCTCCCGGGCCTTTTCCTCCAGGATCTCGAACAGGCCGGCGACGACGGACAGCTCATGCATGGACGGACCGGAGCTTCGCGCGCTCGCGGACGAGGAAGGCTTCGAGGGCGTCCATCCCCTCCCCGGTCAGAGCCGAAACGGCGAAGACCTCGAGCCGAGGGTTGATCTCCAGGGCCTCGCGGCGGGCCCGGGCGGCTTCGAAGGGAAGGTGGGGGATGAGATCCGATTTGGTCAGGACGAGGACGTGAGAGGACAGGAACGCCTGGGGGTATTTCTTCGGCTTGTCGTCCCCTTCGGGCGAGGACAGGAGGACGAAGCGCAGGGATTCGCCGAGGTCGTAGCTTGCCGGGCAGACCAGGTTCCCGACGTTCTCGACGAACAGGAAATCCAGGTCGGCCGGAACCTCGGCCAGGACCTTGCCGATCATCTTTGCCTCGAGGTGGCAGGCGCCGCCGGTCGTGATCTGCCAGGCGGGGATGCCATGGGCCCGGATCCGCTCGGCGTCGCGCTCGGTCTCGATGTCGCCTTCGATGACGGCCATCCGGAACCGGCTCTTGAGCCGCCCGGCCAGGGCTTCGAGCAGGGTCGTCTTCCCCGACCCCGGCGAGCTCATCAGGTTGACGGTCAGGATGCCCTTCTCCCGGAGCTTCTCCCGGATCTCGCCGGCGATCCTCTTATTGGTCCCGAGGATGTCCTTTAGGACGAGGAGCTCACGCTTTTCCATGGAATCCATGATAACATAATCTCACGCTGCGCGGGCTGGCTAATGGACCCGGACGGGCCGGCCTCGCTCCCGGTCGGGTTCTTAAAGCCGTTTTCTCGGTTAATTCTTCAGCGGGCTCAGATGGTCGCCCCTTGTCCCCCAAACCCCCGGAACCTGTCAACAGGTTCCCCCATCGTCAAGGCCGACGGGCCCCCCTCCCAATGGGGGCTTCGGGGCGATCCTCTGAGCCCTTGATCCCGGGCTACCCTTGACCTCGATCGTCTCCACATGCGCTCGATCCGTCCCATCCGTGCCCTCAGCCTGACGATTTGGATCGCCGCTTTCACGGTGGCACGCCCGGAATTATCGTATTTCTTAACTCCCCCAACCCCCTCGGGGATTTCAAGGGGGATTCGGAGAAGGTCCGTGTCGCCGATCCACGTCTTCAGGAGGGATGTCCCCGAGTCCTGAAAAGGCGATCCTCTTAAGTGATGGATTTGGGCTATGCCTTGAGGCGGCCGAGAAGAAAGGCGAGTGCCGAGGAGAGGTTGATTTCGGCGCGGGGGGAAAGGCCCTCATCGATATGCCATTCGTAGCCGCGGATGGCCAGCGTCCATGCCTTGGGGCGCCTGCCGTAGAGTTCCTCGCACAGGGCGAGGACGGCGGCGGGGGAGAGCTCGTGGGTCGTGAAAGCGATCTCGCGGGCGGGCTCGAGCTCCGCGAAGGAGAACGGCGCTTCGGCCGTTTCGGACGCGTCGGCGAAGATCACCGTTTCGTGCTCCGAGCAGACCAAGGCATCCTCGACATTGAGCTGGTAATTGGAATCGAACGCGACGCCTTCGAGCCGCGCGGCCTCCAGGAGCTCGACGAGCGCGGGACCCAGGCCGTCGTCGTGGCGCCCCGGGTTGCCGATGCCGATGACCAGGGTGCGTGCGACAAATCCCCCCAACCCCCCTTTTCCAAAGGGGGGAAGTCCGTCCTTCTCGTCCATCCTGTCAGTCCCGCATACCTCGCCCGTCTCGTTCGTCTTGCCTATCTCGCCCGCCTCGCCCTTCTCGCTTCTTCAGCCTATCTCGCTCTTTTGTCGACGAGCGTTCCCGCGGCGTCGACGAGCTCGATCGACAGCGGCATCCTGCCGAGCGCGTGCGTGGCGCAGCTCAGGCAGGGGTCATAGGCGCGGATGGCGACCTCGACCCGGTTGAGCATTCCCTCGGTGATCTCGGGTTTCCCTGAGATCATGTTCATCGCCACCCAGTTGACCGCCCGGTTCATCGGCTCGTTGTTGTTGGTCGTCGAGACGATAAGGTTGGCCATCGAGATCTGGTCGTTTTCATCGACCCGGTAGTGGTGGAAGAGAGTCCCGCGCGGGGCCTCGACCAGGCCGACGCCCTCGGAGCGCTTTTTCCCCTTCCGGACGAGCTTTTCGCCCTGCAGGTCCTTGTCGTTGAGCAGGTCCCGGATGACCTCGGCCGCGTGGAGGAGCTCGATGAGCCGGGCCCAGTGTGTGTGCAGGCTCATGTTGTTGGGCTTGCCGTCGGTGTAGGCCTTGTAGATCTCGAACTCCTTCTGAGCCCGGGGCGTCGGGATGAAGTCGCAGGTGTTGAGCCGGGCGAGCGGCCCGACCCTGTACCAGCCGTCCGTCTTGCCCAAGGACCGCAGGTAAGGGAACTTCATGTAGCTCCAGGAGCGGACCTCTTCGCCGATGTATTTGAGGTAATCCTTGTAGTCGACGTCGTCGAGGACCTTCCGGCCCTCGCTGTCCACCGCCCGGAGGACGCCGTGGTAGAAGTCGAGAGCGCCATCCTTCCGGACTAGGCTGAGGTGGTTGCTCGGGAACGGGGCGAACCCGTCGATGAGGGCCGTGTTGGCCTTGTGGAAGGTCTTGAAGAAGTCCAGGGCGCCCTGGGCCCACTCGATCATCGTGTCGGCGTTGAGCGGGGCGGGGGCCCTGAGGAGGACGTCACGCTCGGCGACGGTCAGATTCTTGTTGATGCCGCCGGGGACGGCCCCGGTGCCGTGGATCTTCTTGCCGGCCGTGGCCAGGATGACCTCCTGCCCGAACTTGCGGAGCAGGACCCCCTGGACCGCGAGATCCCGGTGCTCGAGGGCGACGCCGACGATGTTCCGGATGGCCGGGTCGGCGTCCATGCCGAAGAGGAGGTCCGGCGAGACGAGGTGGAAGAAATGCAGGGCGTGCGACTGGAGCATTTGGCCGTAGTGCATAAGCCGCCGCATCTTCTCGGCCGTCGGCGTGAGCCCCTCGGGGCCGACGCCCGCGACGACGTCCATCGCCTTTGCGGCCGCCAGGTGATGGCTCACCGGGCAGATGCCGCAGAGCCTCTGGACGAGGACCGGAGCTTCCCAGTAAGGGCGGCCCTGGACGAACCTCTCGAAGCCGCGGAACTCGACGATGTGGAAGCGCGTGCGGACGACCTTGCCATCGTCGTCGAGCTGGATAGTGACCTTCCCGTGGCCCTCGACGCGGGTGACGGGTTCTATGGTGATCTTTCTGGCCATGGCGTTGTCCTTCAGTCGAATTTGATGAGCTCGTAGGCCGGAGCGATCGGTCGCCCCTCGAGGAGCGCCGTCAGGGCCTCCCAGATGAGGTCGGCCGACGGCGGGCATCCCGGCAGGAAATAATCGATTTTGACGATCTCATGGCAGGGGTAGACCTTGTCCAGGATGACCGGGAGTTCCTCGTCGTTCGGGATAAGCCGATCCTCCGGGTCCACGGTCGGGCTGTTGAGATAGGCCTCCTCGAGGCATTCTTTGAGGGGGATGCCGTTCCGGAGGGCCGGGAGCCCGCCCATGATGGCGCATTCGCCGCAGGAAATGAGGACCTTGCAGTTTGCCCGGAAGAGCCGAAGGTTCTCGACGTTCTCGCTGTTGCAGCAGCCGCCTTCAATGATGCCGATGTCGCAGGGCTTGGTGAACGTCTTGATGTCATCGATCGGCGACTTGTTGAACTCGACGAGCTCGATGAGCTTAAGGATGCGGTCGTCGATGTCCAGAATGGACATATGACAGCCGAAACATCCGGCCAGGGACGCGGTGGCGATAACGGGCTTGCTCATGGTCCTACCTCTGCACGGTCTCTTCGATGTCGCTGCCGATGGGCTTCCTGTCGTACTTTCGTTTCCCTACGGGGACGGCGAAACCAACCTCTTTCCTCAGGATGGCGCCCGTCGGGCAGACGTCCATGGCCTTCCGGGCCGTCTTCTCGGTGAGTTTGGCGCCGAACTGCCGGTCCAGACCGATCTTCACCCGGCTGGAGCGGCTCTGTACGGCGAAGATCTTCTTCCCGTCCTTGGTCCGGATGGCCCGGACGCACCTCTGGCACTGGACGCACCGGTTATGGTCCATGACGATCTTCGGGGCCGTGCCCTCGGTCTCCCGGACGGGCCATTGGTAGGGGAAGCGCGGGACCGCCATGTTGAAACGGTAGGCCAGGGCCTGGAGCTCGCAGTTTCCGCTCTTCTCGCAGGTCGGGCACATGTGGTTGCCCTCGACGAAGAGCATTTCTATGATCGCCAGTCGCATGTCCTTGAGGTCGGGGGCTTCGTTCTCGACGGCCATGCCCTCGGCGAGGGGCTGGGTGCAGGCCGCCATGTACCGGCCGCCGATGCGGACCGTGCAGACCCGGCAGCTCCCGGCGGGCTTGAGACCCTCGTAATTGCAGAGCACGGGGATGTAGACGCCGTTCTCCTTCGCGGCTTCGACGATGGTCTGACCTGAGCGGCCCTTGCACTCCCGGCCGTCTATCGTGAACTTGATCTCACTCATGATGGGTCTCCTCGCAGGCGGGCTTCCTTCCGGCGGCCTCGCACCCGACCGCCATGGACGCGGCCAGGTCGAACTCGGGGACGAAGTCGGCGTCCTTCCGGACCCGGGCCTCGTAGAGCTCGGGGAAGTTCTTGAGGGTCGTAAGGATGGGGTTGGGGGACGTCTGTCCGAGGCCGCAGCGGCTCGAGGCCTTGATCATCTTGCCCCAGCTCTCGATCTCCTCGAGGTCCCGTCGCGAGGCCTTGCCGCCGGCGATCTTCTCGAACTTGCGGAGCAGGATGGCGTTGCCCGCCCGGCAGGGGGTGCACCAGCCGCAGGATTCCTCGACGAAAAACTCCATGAAGCCGTGGATGATCTCGAACAGGTCCCGCCCGGGGCCGAAGACGATAACCGACCCGCCGGTCGGCAAATCGGTGAACGAGATCTTCCTCTCGAAGTCCTTCGGGGAGATGCAGTTCCCGGAGGGCCCGCCGACCTGGACGGCCTGCGCGTCGTGGGAGCCAACCATGTCCAGGAGCTCCCGGACGGAGAGGCCGAACTCCACTTCGTAGACGCCCGGCCGGGCGCAGTCGCCCGAAACGCTCAGGAGCTTGGTGCCGGCCGAGGTCGGGATGCCCATGGACTTGAACCAGGCCGCGTCGTGGGCAACGATCTGGGCGGCCGTCGCCAACGTCTCGACGTTGTTGACGGTCGTGGGCTTGTCGAGGTACCCGGTCTGGACCGGGAACGGCGGCCTGTCCCTGGGATCGCCCCGTTTGCCCTCGGCCGACTCGATGAGGGCGGATTCCTCGCCGCAGATGTAGGCGCCGGCGCCGAGCTTGATCTTGATGTCGAAGTCGAAGCCCTTGACCCCGGCGACCGACTTGCCGAGGACCTTCTCTCGGCGGAGCTCCTCGAGGACGCTCTCGAGGTGGGCCTTGAGGTAGGCATACTCGGCCCGGAGGTAAAGGATGCCCTGCGCGGCCCCGACGGCGTAGCCGGCGACGGCCATGCCCTCGAAGACGAGGCGGGACAGCTCGGTCAGGATAACCCGGTCCTTGAAGGTCCCGGGTTCGCCCTCGTCGGCGTTGCAGACAACATAGCGCTCGGGGCCTTTTTCCCGGCGGCAGAACTCCCACTTGAGCCCCGTGGGGAAGCCCGCGCCGCCCCGGCCGAGCAGGTTCGCCTTCTTGATCTCGTCGATGACACCCTCGGGCTTCAGGGCGGCCGCCTTCCGTACGGCCGACCCGGAGGCGAAGGGGCCGAAGAGGACGGGGCCCTTCTTAACAACGTTGTTCGCGACCATCGCCCGGATGAGCTCGGACTGGTTGGCGCCGTCGCCGTAGGCCTTGACCATATCCTTGACGGGCGTGCCCGTCTTCATGGCGGCCACGAGGTCCCGGGCCGCGGCCTCGGTCAGGCGGGTGAAGACGACGCCGTTGATGACGGCGGCCGGCTCTTGGTCGTTCATCCCGATGCAGGAGGTGTCGTGGAGCCCGATGAGCCCGTCGGCCGTGGTCTCGCCGAACCGGCAGCCCGCCGCCTCGGCAAAGGCCCGGGCGACCGCCGTCCGGCCGTTCATCCGGGCCGTGACGGAATCGTTGAGGTGGACGGCGTAGGTCCCGGCCGGCGCCAAGGAAAAGAAGTGGTAGAAGGAAACCATCCCCTCGACGTCCGCCTCGGAGAGGCCCAGGGCCCCGGCCAGCTCGGCCACGGCTTCCCGGGGGACGTGGCCCCGGGAGGCCTGGACGTCCCTGATCATGGCCAGGAACTCGGTCCGGTCCTTCCCGTGCCTGCCGACGATGCTCTTCACGCTTTCCATGTTCGGTACCTCGCGTCTCTATTCAAGCAGATTGTTATATCATAAAACAGAGTGGGTGTTAAGGGAGGCCCCGCTCCGGCCATCTTAAGGCTTGCATTCCGGCCCCGAATAACGCTAAAATCGTAGACGCCACCTTTAAGCGCGAATTTTTGGGAGGAGGAATAATGAAAAGAAAGAGTCTGATCGTCATCGGCCTGGTGCTCGTCGCCTTCTCGCTCCAGAGCTGTTCATCCAATCCTGAGGAAGGGCTTCTGAAAAAGTATTTCAACGCCGTCCGGTATAACGACAACTCGACCATGTCCTCCATGGCGCTGGAGCCCCTGACCATGGAGATCTCCGGCTTCGATATTGTCAGCGTGAGCCCCACAAGGATCGAGCCGGCCGTCCTCGCCGCATTAGGCGCGAAGGAAGCTGAGCTCAAGAAGAAGCTCGAAGAGCACGTCGGCCCGACCATCGACGCGAAGG
>CAZPEP010000055.1:0-98586 GCA_964585685.1 uncultured Eubacteriales bacterium
CTTCCTTGATCCGGGCCGCCTTACCCTTAAGTTCCCTGAGGTAGTACAGCTTGGCCCTTTTGACCTTGCCCTTGCGGACGACCTCGATCGTCTTGATCATCTTCGAGTGGAGGGGGAAGGACCGCTCGACGCCGACGCCGAAAGAGACCTTGCGGACGATGAAGGCCTCGCGGACGCCCGAGCCTTTCTTCCCGATGACGTCACCCCGGAAGACCTGGATGCGTTCCTTGTCCCCTTCCTTGATGATGACGTGGACCTTGACCGTATCCCCGACGTTGAAAGGCTCCAGTCCCTTCTTCAACTGCTTGTCTTCGACCATGTCGATCAGGCTCATTGTTCTTTCCTTTCTTTCCGTATTTCCTCGAGGATCTCTTGCTCCTCCGGAGAGAGTATCCTGTCCAGGAGATCGGGTCTCCTGGCCAATGTCTTTTCCAAGGCCTTTTTCATCCGCCAGCGCCCGACCCTCGCGTGATCGCCGGAGAAGAGGACCTGCGGAACCTTCATCCCCCGGAAGTCCCGCGGCCGCGTGTACTGCGGGAAATCCAGCCTCCCCTCGGCGAACGAATCGTGCCGGACCGATTCTTCCCGGCCCACGACGCCGGGCAGGAACCGGGAGACGGCGTCGACGACGACGACGGCCGCCGGCTCCCCTCCGGTCAGGACGTAGTCGCCGATCGATATCTCCTCGTCGACCAGGGACTCGACGATCCGCTCGTCGACTCCCTCGTACCGCCCGCAAAGAAGGATGACCCGCGGACACCCCGCGAGCTCCTCGGCAAGCCGGGGATCGAGCTTCCTCCCCTGCGGCGAGAGCAGGACGACCCTCGCCGGGAACGAGCTCCGGACGGTTTCCACCGCCCGAAAGACCGGCTCCGGCTTGAAAACCATCCCTTCCAAGCCCCCGAAGGGCCTGTCGTCGACCTGCCGGTGCCTGTCGTGCGTGTAGTCCCGCAGGTCGTGAACGCGAATCTCCATCAGGCCCTTGTCGACGGCCCGCCGGATAACGCCCCCTGAAAAGACGCTCGCGAACATTTCAGGGAAGATAGTGATTATATCAAATATCATTCAAGTCCAAAAGCCCTTCGGGAAGGTCCACCCGGATCCTCTTCGCCACGGCGTCCACTTCGAGGCAGAGGGACTCGACAAAGGGGATGAGAACCTCGCGGCCTTCGCGGTCGACGACCAGGAGGTTCCGGTCCCCGACCGGGAGCAGGCCTTTCACGGTCCCGATCAACCCCCCATCCTTTGCGATGACCTCACTCCCGATGATCTGGAAGTCGTAATAGCTCCCCTCCCCGGGCGGGGCCAGGGCTTCCTCCGGGACGCAAACGTCCAGCCCGGCGAGGCCGTCGGCCGCGGCCAAGGAATCGATGCCCCGAAGTTTCAGGAAGGGGGAATTCCGGTCGATCCTCAGGGATTCGACTTCGTACGGCTCGTAGGTCCCTCGTTTATCGACGCATATCTTCGAAAAAAAAAAGATCCCCGAGGGCCGCCCAGGTACAGCTTCAGCTTGAGCTCGCCGTCCCTGCCCTGGCTCCTGAGGACCTTCGCTATCCTGATCAAATCAGACTTTCTCGATGATCTCGAGGTTGAATCTCCTCTTGAGCTTCATCCCGGCGGCGCCGAGGATGATGCGCATCGCGCGGGCCGTCCGGCCCTGTTTGCCAATGACCTTGCCCAGATCCTCCGGCGCGACTTTGAGCTCAAGAATGGTGGTCTGCTCACCTTCGATTAGGGAAACCTGCACCCTGTCCGGGGCGTCAACGAGCGCTTTGGCGATCAACTCTACAAGTTCCTTCACGGTGACCTCCTTTAAGATTTCGAATCTGGAGCGGCGTTCGCGCTCTTTGAGACTCTATGCAAGAGGGATTCGACGGTCTTGGATGGCTGAACCCCTTTCCCGATCCAGTACTTCGCTTTTTCCTGATCGATCCTGATCTCCGAGGGTTCCGTCATGGGATTGTAGGTCCCGATGGTATCCAAGGCCTGGCCCTGGCGAGGTCGTTCGGAATCCATCACGACAATACGGTAAGAAGGTCTTTTCTTCGCACCAAAACGCATCAATCTCATTGTGATCATGTTAGTTCCACTCTTTCCGATAAAATGATTGGAAATCATATCGGAATTCGGGCCTCAAGTCAAATGGTATTCGGCGGGCTTCCGGGCCCCCGCTCCCCATGAGCCGCCGGCAGGCGCTCAGGCGAAAAGCCCAAAGGCGCGGCGCGTCCTGTCGCGCACGGAGAGGCCGTAAGGGCAGGCCCGCTCGCAGGCGCCGCAATCCCTGCAGGCCCGGGCGCCGCGCTCGGCGGGGATTCCCTGGAACTCCGAGCGGGCGCGCTCCGTCTTCCCGTAACTCTCGGCGTAGGCCAAGCATCTCGAAATGTCCACGGTCCGGACGCCGACCGGACACGCGGCCTGGCACAGGCCGCAGAAATGGCATGTTCCTCGCGCGTTCGCTGCGACGTGGTCATGAAGGATGCGGCGGTCGGTGGCCGTCAGGGGCCGCCCGACGACAGCCAGGTCCTCCTCCATTTGTGACTCGTTCAGGATCTCGGTTACGACGGCGGCGACCCTGTCGTCGGCGAGGGCCCATTTCAGCATGGCCTGGAAGAGCGTCGCGCCGCCCGTCGCATAGCCGGCAAGGTCCTGGCGGCGGCCTCCGATCTTGAGGACCTTCATCGCCGTGACGCCGACATCCTTCGCGGCCGCGAGATCGATGAGCCTTCGGACGCCGCTCTCTCCGAGATAGTCGCTGTAGGCCCGGACGTCCTTTTCGGTCTCCTGGATGTCGAAGACATTGTAGCCGATCTGGACCATATCATAGAGCCCGCACGCCACGGCTTCGGGAATGACGGCGTGCTGGTTGATGTGACAGGTCACGCCGTGGAAGAGGAACTTGCCCTGCGTCTTGAGCTTTTCGAACGCCCCGAGAACGCGCTCGTCGGTGAGGTCTTTCGGGTCCTCGACGCCGTGGATGCCCAGGACCTCGATATGATCGGTCTCGAGACGCCGCAGGCTTCCCTCGACCGAGGCTATGATGTCCGTTTCCGTCGTGCGTTCCTTGAGGTGGAACCGCGTGGCAACCATGATCCGGTCCCGGCTGAAGGCCTTGAAAGCCCTCCCCGCCAGGCGCTCGACGTTCCCGTTCTCGTAGCTCTCCGATACGTCGAGATAGTTGATCCCGCGCTCGATGAGCCGGAAGAGGAGTCTTTCATCCGGGAGCGGGCTCCCTCCGAGGGAGATCTCCGAAATATGCAGGCCCGTGCGGCCGAGGCGGCGGTAGACCATGCCGTCCTTGAGGATCTTTCCAGGCGGGATTATCGGGGCCTGACCAGAGCGCTCCTGTCCGACCGCCGGCAGGTTCCGGACCGCGACCGCGGCGGCCGTTCCCGCGGCCAGCGTCTTCAGAAACGAGCGTCGCCCAGGATCGTGTTCAATGAGATCTTTGATAGACATCGCTTTATCTAAACTAACATCGCGGACGCAGAGACGTCAAGCAAGTTGGAATCCCGGACCTGGCCTTCATCGCCGCCCGAGTCTATGGCCAGATGCGTTCCATGATCCTTTTTTCGTAATCCATCCGGAGCCATGTTCATTACATATCTAGACGACGACGACAATTAAAAAAACCGCTTGACATTTTATCCCGTGATTCCATATTATCAATATCGTAATTCAATTATGTTTTTTGCAATTGACTGGACCCAATGAAAACTGAGGAAACCAAGCGTCCAACCGCTTATTTCTCCAACCCGTTCTCCAAAGGATTGCGGATCCTCAGCCTGTTCCTGCCCGAGCACAACAGCCTCAGCCTCAAGGAGATAGCCCAGACGCTCAACATAGATCCAAGCTCGGCCTTCCGGTTCTGCAACACGCTCGTCGAGCTCAATTACCTGAATAAGGACCCCCGGACCAAGCTCCTCACGCCCGGCCCGAAATCCTACAGCCTGGGCCTGAACCTCGTCAAGGGCTTCAGCCTCCGGCAGGTCATCGTGCCGATCATCGACGAGGTCTACAAACAGCACGGGATCACGATCGACGTTGGGATCCTCGAAGCCGACATCCTCGTTCAAGTCTATTATCGGGCGGCCAAGGACGCCCTGACCTATCCCCTGCCGATCGTCAACGCGGCGATCCATTGCTCGTCCATCGGCAAGGCCATCCTGGCGAGCCTCCCGGAAAAGGAATGCCTGGACATCCTCGGAAGGCTGGATTTCGTCAAGAAGACGGACCGTTCCATCACGGACAAGCACGCGTTCCTGGCCGAGCTGGAGAACATCCGGCACCTGGGGTATGCGGTCAACGACCAAGAATACATCCTCGGCCAGATCGTGATCGGGGCCCCCTTCTTCAACCGGGAGACGGGTCGCCCGCTGGGGGCCGTCTCCTTCGATTTCTCGATCATGGGGAACACGCTCGAGAGCATCAAAGCCGCGTACCTCGACGTCCTCCTCAAGCTGGCCAAGGACATCACGGCGGTCGTCAAGTGAAAAAGCCGACCTCTCAGGGATCCCTTTCTCGGCATGCCCGGCGAGGATTCGGTCACGATATTCAAATCCAATCAGGAGGGAAGAGTATGTCGAATCGAACGCGGTACTGGGCCTTGAGCCTCGCGCTCCTGGTCCTGGCCACAGGTTTCCTCACCGCGCAAACGAGAGAAACCGCGGTCATTCAAGGCACGGTCAAAGACTCCTCCGGCGGCCCGCTGCCGGGAGTCACCGTATGGGTGCTTTCGCCCAACATGATGGGCAAGCCCACGGCCGTCACGGCGGGTGACGGAGGCTACAGGATCCTGGCGCTGACCACCGGGATCTACGAGGTCAACGCGGAGCTCAGCGGCTTCGCCCCGGCCAAGATCACCGGCATTTCCATTCACGCCGGGATGACGGCCACGATCGACCTCACCCTATCCCAGGCCAAGCTGGAAACGGAGATCAACGTCGTCGGGGCAGCCCCGATCGTCGACGTCACGAACTCCTCTCTGGCCAGAACCTACATCTCCAAGGACCTGCTGGCCGCCCTGCCCACATCGCAGAACACGCACGCCATCCTCAACCTCGCCCCCGGCGTCACCCAGCTCAGCGCCTACGGCGGCGGCGACCAGTCCGGAAACTCCTGGACCATCGACGGCGCCGAAGTCAGCAACTCCTGGTTCGGCGGCGGCCAGTATTCGACGCCCATCGACTACAACATCGTCGAGGAGCAGCAGGTCATCGCCCTGGGTGCCCCGGCCGAATACGGCGGGTTCACGGGCTCGGCCGTCAACATCATCACCAAGTCGGGAGGCAACGAGTTCCACGGCGACGCCCAGTTCCTCTATCGGGGCGACAGCTGGCAGAGCTCGAACATCAAGAAGGGCGACGCGAAGTGGAAACTCCTGGGGGAGACGCCGGCCACCGAGTACTTCAGCGCCAGCACCCACGTGGGCGGCCCCATCATCAAGGACAAGCTCTGGTTCTTCGGCGGCTTCGAATACTACAAGACGACGATCAAGCTGGAGTCCACCGGTAAGAATAGCCCAAGGACGCTTCCGAAGGTGTATGGGAAGCTGACCCTCCAGCTCACACAGAAGGATCGCATCCAGGCGTCCTTCGAGACCCATACATATACGGCCCTCAGGACCCAGATGGACTCCCTCGTCACCGCCGACGGCAACTGGGACGACAAGTGGGATTCGAACCTCGTCAACGCATCCTACCTCCACACCTTCTCGACCGATTCCATTTTCGAGCTCAAGTTCGGGGGCAACTGGGGGAGCTGGGCCCGATACCCCTCCCACAAGGATCGTAACAAATCCGGGTTCTGGGACCTGGTCAACGGCACACATGCCTGCTACTGGTGGTCCTACCAACCCGACCACAAGTACAGCCTGCGGGGGACCTTCACCCAGAGGGTCGACAATCTCGCCGGCTCCCACGACTTCAAGGTTGGGATCGAGGCCGAGCGGAGCGGCGGCTACTGGGACATGACCATCCCCGGCGACATCTATTACTTGCCTTTGAACGGGGTGCCCTACTTGGGTGTTAAGGAGCACGGCTACCAGGGCTTCAACAACTGGCTGTTCTCCGGGTATATCCAGGATGATTGGCGGATCAGCGACTCTCTCGTCATCAATCCCGGCCTCCGCTACAACGTCGCCCGGGGCACGGTTCCGAACGTCGATGAAGTCGTCTGGAAGCCCCATATGGGCCTCGAGCCCAGGCTCGGCATCGTCTGGGACATTTCCAAGAACCAGACGACCGTCCTCAAGGCGCACGTCGGCAAGTATTACGAAGGGACGCGGTCGTACAATTTCTGGAACCTGACGCCCCAGGGAAATGTTGAGTACTACCTGGCCGACGCGAACGGGAACTTTAATTATTGGTACACGCAATACGGCCAGAACCTCTATTCGGTCGATCCGAGCGTCAAGAGCCCCTCGATGAACCAAGCCGTCCTCGGCATCGAGCAGGTTCTCGGCAAGAACCTGTCGGCAAGCGTGTCCTTGATCTACAAGAAATGGCTCGATTTCGTCGACTCGGTCAATCTCAATGCGACGTACGAGCCGGTGGCCTACACCAATCCGGTCACAGGCGAGACCATGACGGTCTATAATCAGACCAACGCCGGAACGACGCCTCACTATTTGATCACCAATCCCAAGGTCGGCAGGGACATCGGCGCCGCCGACCCCAACATCGTCATGATCGACCCGTCCCGGAAGTACACCGGCATCCAGTTCACGTTCAACAAGAGGTTCGCAGACCGGTGGCAAATGTCCGCCTCCTATACCTACAGCAAGGAGGAGGGCAGCTATTCCAACGCCCATACGGCGACCGGGTCCTACGGCACGGGGGGAACCGGGAACTATTGGGACCCGAACCTCCAGATCAACCTCTACGGCCGGTCATCCATCAGCCCCCCGCACGTCTTCAAGATTATGGCCTCCTACCTCCTCCCGTGGGACATTAACGTCAGCGCTGTCTACATGTACAACTCGGGCCGGACCTGGACCAAGACGACCACGCTCACCCAGCTTGCTCAGGCCACGAAGCCCTATCTGCTGCTCGAGCCCTCGGGATCCAGCAGGATGGATGCCAATAACAACCTCGACTTCAGGCTGGAGAAATCCTTCGCCTATCGGACGATGCGCTTCTCGGTCATGCTCGACATGTTCAACATGTTGAACCAGGCTATCCCGTGGGGCCAATACGGCACCTACAACAACGTGTTCTACAGCCCCGATATGGGTCTCCCCTATATGGTCGTCGATCCCCGGGTCTTCCGGCTCGGCCTGAAGTTCACGTTCTAACCTCTCTGTCCTGTTCTTGAACCGCAGGGGAAGGGGCTCGTCGCAAGACGAGCCCCCTCCGCTCCGCGGTTCGATATCGTACGATATCTTCCATAGCCGCGCCGATTCCGGCCGCCGCGGGCTCGCCCGATAAGGAGGCTCGATGTTCATCAAAACCCTTCGCACGATATCCCGGCTGGCGGCCTGTCTCGGATTGGCCGCAGCCCTCCCGCTCCTTTCGGCCCAGGAGACGCTGGTCATCCGGGCCAAAAGGATTTATACGGCCGGGAACGGGACGATCGAGAACGGGACGATCCTTATCGAAAACGGGAAGATCGTGAAGGTGGGGCGCGACGTGCCCGTCCCCGCGGGCGCCCGGGTGATCGAGGCCGAAGTCGTCATCCCGGGGATGATCGACATCCACGGCCATCTGGGCGTCTACCCCGTCCCCGTCGTCGAAGAGAACCTGGACGGCAACGAAGCGACGAACCCGGTCACATCCCAGGTCCGAGCCCTCGATTCCTTCGATTTCGACGATCCGGCCATCCCGGCGGCCCTGGCGGGTGGCGTGACCACCGTCGTCTCGCGCCCGGGCAGCCTGAACGTCATTTGCGGGACGAGCGTCGCCGTCAAGATGAAGAAGGCCTCTCCGGCGGAGATGGTCCTTAAGGAGGACTGCGATCTCAAAATGGCCTATGAGGGCAACCCCTCGGGTTATTACGCCAATCTGAAGCAGATGCCCTCCACGGTCATGGCCATCTACTCCGTCGCCCGCAAGGCTTTCATCGAAGCCCAGGAGTATCAAAAGAGCTGGGAATCCTACGAAAGCGACAAGAAGGCCGGCAAGGACGTCCTCCCGCCCAGGAGAGACCTCGGCAAGGAGACTCTCGTCCGCGTCCTGAAGCGTGAGATCCCGGTTCATATCCACGTCTACACGCCTTCGCATATCATGAGCGCCATCCGCTTGGCCGACGAGTTCGGGTTCCGGCTCAGCCTGGGCCACTCCGACAAGGCCTACCTCCTCGTCGACGAGCTCGCCAAGAGGAAGGACGTCTATGTCAACATCGGGCCGGCCGTGTTCCACACCTACCCCCAGAACGCCCTCGTCTTCGCCAACGTCCCGGCGATCCTGGCCGCGGCCGGCATCAAGGTCTCCCTCCAGACCGACGCCGGACCCGAACAGCAGAACCTGCGGCAGTTCGCCTCGTTGTGCGTCCGGTACGGCATGACCGAGGAGGACGCTCTCCGGGCCATCACGATGTGGGCGGCCGAGGCCGTCGACCTGGCCGACAGGATCGGGAGCATCGAGCCCGGGAAGGACGCGGACCTTGTCCTCCTCGACGGCGCGCCCTTTGAATTCCTGACGTCCGTGCGCGTCGTGCTCATCGACGGTAAGGTCGAATACCAGAATCCCCTGGCGTCGAGCGCCGTCAGGGTGTCCCCATTCGCGGCCTCCGGCCCGCTGGACATCCTCGCGGCGGCGAAGGGCGCCGCCCGGTTCGCCCTGAAGGGCGGGACCGTCTATACGATGGCCGGCGCCCCGATCGAGGGCGGCGTCGTCCTGGTCAAGGATGGAAAGATCGAAAAGGTCGGTCAGGATATCGCCATCCCCGACGGTTATCCGGTTATCGACGCCCGGAATTTCGTCATCATGCCCGGGCTCGTCCAGGCCCGGACGCACATCGGCCTCGGCTCGAACTGGCGGATGCATTCGACGATCGACGAGAACTCCCGGCCCGTGACCCCCGAGATCGAGGCCAAGCACGGCGTCGAGCCCCAGGACACGCATTTCTACCTGGCCCACCAGCTCGGCATCACGTCGGCGCTGGTCACGCCGGGAGACATGAACGTCATCGGCGGGCAGGGCCTCGCGCTCAAGACGCGGGGGGACGTCGTGGACCGGATGATCATCAAGGACCATGCCGTCATGGTCTTCGGCCTGGGGGCCCAGGCTCGGAGGAAAGGGCAGATGCCCTCGACGCGGATGGGCATCGCGGCTCTCATCCGGGAGACGCTGACCAAGGCCCGAGAGTACCGTGATTCGCTGACCGCCTACGACAAGAAGAAAACGGGCCCGGCCCCGCAGAGAGACTTGTCCCTCGAAGCCCTCGTTCCCGTCGTCAACGGGGAGATGTCGGTCATCGTCCACGCCGAGAGGAAGGACGACATCCTGACCGCGCTCCGGCTGGCCGACGAATTCAAGCTGAAGATCATCTTGGACGGGGCGACAGACGCTTACAAGGTCGTCGACGAGATCAAGAAATGGAACGTCCCGGTCATCCTCGAGAACATCATGCGCGGCGTCGGCAACGTCGAGGATGCCGGTTTCAGCAATTCTAACCCGACCGTCCTCGCCCAGGCCGGCATTCCCATCGCATTCCGCTCCAAAGAAGGTCTTTGGCAGTGGCCCGCCGCCGGCCTGACGGGGGGCGATCCCCTGGAGATCGCAGCGTTCGCCTGCCGATACGGGATGCCCGAGGACGCGGCCCTCCGGGCCGTGACTATAGACGCCGCCCGGATCGCCGGGATCGCCGACAGGGTCGGCAGCCTGGAGCCCGGGAAGGACGCCGATATCCTTATCCTGAAGGGCCATCCCCTCAAGACCATGTCCATCCCCGAGGCCGTCTTCATGGACGGCAAGCTGGTCTACCAGGCCAAGCCCGGAGAGCACACCTCCCGGGTGTACTAAAGGGAAGGAGCGCCTCGCGCCCGGGCGCGGATATCTGTTACAATCCGGGCATGGACAAAGAGCGGGTCGCCGGGCAGGACATCGGGACCGCGGTCCGGAGGGTGCGGGGTCTCCTCCAACAATCCATGCTTCGGGACCGGGCCTATGTCGGCCGGAAGCTCCAGGCGCTCGTCGACAAGAGTCCCCGGGCCCGCGACCCGAAGACCGCCCTCGAAGCTTTGGACGGACTCGAAGAGCGGCTTGAGGCTTCCATCCGCGAAAAAGAGGGCCGGATCGCACGCTGTCCCGCCCTGCGCTATCCGCGCGAGTTACCCATCGTCGCCCGGCGGCAAGACATCGTCCGGGCCATCCGGGACCATCAGGTCGTCATTATCTCGGGCGAGACCGGCTGCGGCAAGAGCACCCAGATCCCGAAGATGTGCCTCGAAGCGGGGCGCGGCGCGGTCGGCAAAATCGGCTGTACCCAGCCCCGCCGCATCGCCGCCATCACCATCGCCCACCGCATCGCCCAAGAGCTCGGCGAACCCCTGGGCCGGTCGATCGGCTACAAGATCCGGTTCCAGGACCGGACTGCGCATGACGCCTATATCAAGATCATGACCGACGGCATGCTCCTGGCCGAGACGCAGGCCGACCCCCGCCTCTACGAATACGATACGATCATCGTCGACGAGGCCCACGAGCGAAGCCTCAACATCGATTTCCTGCTCGGGATCGCCAGGACGCTCCTCGACGCCCGTCCCGACCTCAAGCTTGTCATCACGTCGGCGACGCTCGACACGGAAAAGTTCAGCAAGGCGTTTGGCCGGGCGCCCGTCATCCACATCGGGGGACGGATGTTCCCGGTCGAGGTCGAATACGAGCCCGACGATGCCGCGGCCCGCCGGGCCGAGGACACCGATTACGTCGAGCGGGCCGTCAAGGCTGTGGATAGGCTCAAGGCCCGCCACGGCTCGGGAGACATCCTCGTTTTCATGCCGACCGAACAGGACATCCTCGAGACCTGCGAAAAGCTCGGCGGCAAGCATTACGTCGGGACGACGATTCTCCCTCTCTACGCCCGCCTTCCCGCCGCCCAGCAGGGCCGCGTCTATTCCGTCCATGGGGCCAAGATTGTCGTGGCCACAAACGTCGCCGAGACCTCGTTGACCATCCCGGGCATCCGCTTCGTCATCGATACCGGCCTCGCCCGCATCTCCCAGTACCAGCCGGGAACGCGCATCAACAGCCTACCGGTGAGCGACATCTCCCGGGCAAGCGCCGACCAGAGGAAAGGCCGCTGCGGCCGCGTTCAAGAAGGGACTTGCATCAGGCTGTACACGAAAGAGGATTATGAATCCCGGCCGGAGTTCACGCCTCCGGAGATCCTGCGCTCGAACCTGGCCGAGGTCATCCTGCGGATGATCGATCTCAAGCTCGGCTACCCCTTGGACTTTCCGTTCGTGGACATGCCCCACCCCCGGGCGGTCAAGGACGGTTTCGACACGCTTTTCGAACTGGGCGCCATCTCGGGCAAGGGGCGCGATTTCGTCCTGACCCCGCTCGGCCGGCGCATGGCGCCGATGCCCCTCGACCCCCGGATCTCCCGCATGCTCCTCAAGGCCGCGGAGGAGGGCTGTCTGCGCGAAGTCGCGCTCATCGCCTCGGCCCTGAGTATCCGCGACCCGCGCGAGCGCCCGCCCGACCAGACGGCCGCGGCCGACGCGAAACACGGCCTTTTCAAGCACCCGGACTCGGACTTCCTGTCGCTCCTCAACGTTTGGGAGGCCTATCGGCTGGCCAACAAGGAGACCGGCTCGCAGAACAAACTCAAAAAATTCTGCGCGGAGAACTTCCTGTCCTACCCGAGGATGCGGGAGTGGGGTTTTGTCCACGACCAGGTCCTCGCCATCCTCGAAGAACAGAAGGTCCCGCCGGGACGCCGGGACAAGCTCGAGATGTCCGAGGGGCTCTACGCGGTCGTCCACCGTTCCATCTTGAGCGGATTCCTGTCCAACATCGCCGTGCGCAAGGAAAAGAGCCTGTACACGGCAGCGAGAGGCCGGGAGGTCCTGGCCTTTCCGGGCTCGACCGTCTTCGGAAAGGCGCGGCCCTGGATCGTCGCCGCCGATATGGTCCAAACCTCCCGCCTCTACGCGCGCACGGCGGCCAAGATCGATCCCGATTGGCTTGAGGAGCTGGGCGGAAGCCTCTGCCGCTATTCTTATTCCGACCCGCACTGGGACAAGGAGCGGGGCGAGGTCACGGCCAAAGAAAAAGTCACGCTCTTCGGGCTCGAGGTCGTCTCCGGGAGGCCCGTTTCATATGCCCGGATAGCGCCGGACGAGGCCTACGAGATCTTCATTCGGTCGGCGCTCGTCGAGGGCGACGTCGAGGACCCGCCGCCCTTCCTCAAACATAACCTCGCGATTGCGGCAAGGGTCGCAGAACTGGAAGAAAAGCTCCGGCGGCGGGACATCTGCGTCGCGGAGGACGACATCGCTCGTTTCTATTCGTCCCGACTGCCCGGAATCCACGATCTCAGGGCGCTCGAGAGGGAGATCCGGAAGCGAGGCGGGGACGCTTTCCTGAGAATGACCGAAAAGGATTTGATGCGCGTCAACCCGGACGAAGAGAAGATCGCAGCCTTTCCCGATGTCGTGGACGTGGACGGCCGCCCGTTCCGCGCTGTTTACAGGTTCGCGCCGGGCGAGGAATCCGACGGGGTGACCCTCAGGGTCCCCGCCTCCCTCGTTAAGAGCCTGCCGGCCGAGCCTCTCGAGTGGGGCGTGCCGGGGCAATATGCGGACAAGATCGCGGCCCTGCTCAAGGGCCTCCCGAAGAGATATCGCAAGCTCCTGATGCCCCTCGCCGAGAAGGCCGAGATCATCGTCCTCGAAATGCAGCCGACCGACGTTTCCCTTTTCAGGACCCTGTCCAGGTTCGTCAAGCAACGTTTCCAAGTGGACGTCCCGACCGCAGAATGGGCCAGGTCCGAGCTTCCGCTCCACCTCCGGACGCGCGTGGCCGTCACCGATCACGAAGGCCGGGAGATCGCCGCCGCGCGGAACCTCGATATCCTCCGCAAGTCCGCCGTCGCGACCGGCGTCCCGGAGGACTCCCCTGCTTGGAAGAACGCGAAAGAACGATGGGAAAGGACGGAAATCCCGGGATGGGACTTCGGTCCCCTGCCGGAAACCGTCGCCGCCGGACCGTACACGGCCGCGTTTCCCGGGCTCGAAGCCGGCGAGAAGGGCGTGAACCTCCGGCTCTTCCGGTCGCGGGAGGAAGCGGCCGCCGCCCATCCTGCGGGCGTCGCGGCGCTCCTCCTGCCGCGCTTCGCCAAGGACCTGGAATTCGTGAAACGATACCTGGCCCTGCCCGAGGAATGCGACGCCGCCGCGCTGTTCTTCGGCGGGAAGGCCGCGGTCATGAAGGCCATGGCCGAGGCCCTCAAGCACGAGGTCTTTCGGAAGAATGTCCGAACCAAGGAGGAATTCGATGCCCTGGCCACGGGTGCGGTCCGGGACCTTTTCGCCAAAGGATCCGAGCTCAAAGACCTCGTCGTCAGGATCCTCGAAGCCTACAAGAAAATACGTGGCGCCATACCCAAGGCTCCGACCTCGACCTCGTCGTTCAGCGGCCTGGGACGAGCCTCCGCCACGGGCGGCACATCGGGGTCGATCAAGGCCGAACTCGACCGCCTCGTCCCGGAGAATTTCATCGAGACCCGAACGATGGATGGATTGCGTCAATTGCCCCGCCGGCTCGAAGCGCTCAGCATACGCGCCGAGCGCGCTAAATACGACCCGGAAAAGGACCGGAAGAAAGAGGAGCAGGTCGAGCCCTATGGGCTCGCTCTGGGACGTATCATCAAGCGGTTCGACAAGGACACGTCACCGGAAAAGAAGGTCGCCGTCGAGGAATTGCGAAGCATGATCGAGGAGTTCCGTGTGTCCCTCTTCGCACCCGAGGTCAAGACCGTCTTCCCCATCTCCCCTAAACGATTGGCGCTGAAAATCAAAGAGATCGAGGCCCTGGGCTAAGGTCCGTGGGCTGGATAACAGACCCGGATGAGACGCCCTGAATTCCGGGTATGCCCTTGCCTTCCGTGCTCCGAGAGAACCACACCTTTCGTCTGCCGGACGTAGACATGCGCCCTCACGTGTCTTGGTCGCCTCCACGTTCGCTCGGTCCGTCCCGTCCGGGCCCCCAGCCCACGGACTTCTGCTTAGCTCCAAGGGCCACGTGGGATCGCCATGCCTCCGGGATATCCCCTCTGTCCTTCGTGCGGCGATCATACATTTTCAGAAAGCACCGAGCTGGCAGTTTACGATACGAATGCCCAAGCGATCAGCGGTGTCGCCGGCGAGGATCTTGGGGACGCCGTAGAACTCGGCCAAGTCCCAGAGGTCGGAGCATGTCACTTGGCCTTCTCGCCCTGAACAGCGCTTGATGGCGGCCTCGAGACCATCGGGGACCGGCCCCATGCCCGCGCCGGACCTGTCCCGGCCCTTGCCCGCGCCGGGATAGCCGAACAGGCCGAGCTGACAGTGGCTCAGCTTGATCTTGAGGACGTCCGCCGTCCTCCCGACGTCGAGCGGGGCAACGCCGGTGTGGCCCGCGACGGCGAAGGCCTCGGCACATGAAAGCGTGCCGTCCAGAACCCGGCCCCGGATCTCCGCGACGATCCTCTCATCCGGCTTGACGCAGAGGGAGACTCGCTTATCCTTCAATGCCATGGCCGGGCTCCTTTCCTCGGGATGGCGCGAATATAGCGCCGGGAAATGTCCCTGTCAACCCCTCGACTTCCCGGTCCTGGCAAGGCCCGGGCCGGGGCTTGGACGGGATTAACCCTGAGCCTCGCTGGCTTGGGCATCCCGGCGGCGATTTTGACATCCCCCGGGGAACGTGTTAATTTTCCGATCCGTCGATCGCCATGAGGAGACGCCAAACGACGTCGGGAGAAAAGTGTTCATGAACAACGATTTCCGGGATGACCGGGTATGCTTCGTCTGCGGAGAAAACAATCCGGCGGGCTTGAGACTCCGCATCCAAACAGACGCGGAGCGCGGCGAATCGGCCGCGGACGTGACCTTCCCGGAGTCTTTCCAAGGTTGGACGAAGGTCGTCCATGGCGGGCTCTTGGCCACGGTCCTTGACGAGGCCCTGATCTATGCCGCCGGGGCGAAAGGCCTTAAGTGCATCACGGGCGAAATGACCGTTCGCTTCGTCAGTCCGGCCTCGACCGGCGTCCCATATAAGCTGAGGGGACGCTTCCTCGAGGACAAGGGGAAGATCGTCCTGGCAGAAAGCGAACTCCTCGACACCCGCGGAGAAACCATCGCTCGGGCCAAGGGAAAGCTATTCAAACTGAAATCCTGATCATCCTTCCCTTCTTAAACTAAGTGATGAGAAGCGTCTCGATGCGCCGCTTGATCGACATCGCCCAGGTCATCGTCTCCGTCCTGTTCCGCGGCCGACGCCCCCCCAAAGTTTTTTCCCCGTCCGGAAGTTTTGACAAGAAACGACGTCTTAAATAAGATGGATAGTCATATCAATAACAGAACGAGCCCCTAAGATGAATAACAACAGTCTCTCGCCCAAGCGCTGCCGGCCGGCAGCAGCCGTCGTCGGAATCATCCTGGCCATGGCCCCGTCGTTCGCTCGCGCCGAGGATACCGGCCTGACCCTCGAAACAGCCGTCCGGCTGGCCCTGACCCGGAACGAACGGGCACTGGCCGCCGATGCCCGGATCAAGGCGGCCGAGGCCCGAGTTACGCGGGCGCGATCGTATTTCATGCCGACGTTGAACACCACCGGAACCTATACCCGCAGGCCGTTCGAGGTCAAGAGGACGGTCGGGGACACCGATATCGTCATCCAAAGCTATAACGCGTTCGGTGCGGTGGCCCAGGTCAATATGACCCTGTTCGACGCCCGCAGCCTTCCGGCCCTCCTCCAGGCCAATTCCGAGCGGGACGCCCAGCGTTTCGCCTCGGCCGAGAGCCTCCGCCAGCTGTCCTTCGAGGTCAGCAACGCGTTCCTGGCCAGCCTGGGCACGGACCAAGTCCTCGAGGCGTCCCGGAACCGCTTTGAATATGCCCGGCAGGCTCTGGAGGCTGCCAAGGCCCGCTACGCCGCGGGCCTCGTCTCGGTCAACGACGTGACCCGGGCCGAGCTCGAGTACGCCACGGCGGAGATGGGGGTCATCCAGGTCAAGGGGCAGGTCGAGACAACCTATCTCGAGCTGGGTTTCCTCCTCGACGACCCGGAAACGGCCAGGAAAAAGCTCGTCATTCCCGAGTATCTGCTCCGGGAGGCCGAGGACGGGCCGCCGGCCGTCGAGAGGATGATCGCCGAGGCCCAGGACCGCCGGCTCGACCTGGGGTCCCTGCGCTATCTCGCAAAGGCTCAGCGCGCCCTGATGATCGAGCCCACGCTTCGTTGGCTTCCCTCCTTGAGCTTCAGCGGACAATACCGGTATACGAACGAGTCGGGGCTGACCGGACGCCCGACGAACTGGAACCTGGGACTGACCCTGACCTGGGCCGTCTTTGACGGGTTCAGCCGCAACGCCGACTACAAGGAGCGCAAGGCTCTGGCCGTGCTTGCCGACCTCGACGTCAAGACGGCCATGCGCAAGGTCGAGCTCGACGTCCGGGACACCCTGGTCTCCCTGGACAACCAGCGGGCCACACTGAAGCAGGCGGCGGTCGCCCGGGACGTCGCCCGGAAGAACGCCACGGAGACGGCCGAACTCTACAGGCAGGGTCTCGGCACCGCCCTTCAGGCTGCCGATGCCAACGTCCGATTGTTCGAGGCGGAGGTCGAGCTCGTCCGTGAACGCTACGGCCTGGGGATCGCCTTTCTGAATTTCGAAGCCGCATTGGGACTCGATCCGTTCGGCAAGGAGCCAACGCTGTGAAAACGAAGAAGATCATCATACCCGTCATCATCACGGTCGCTCTCGCCCTTGCCGCTGCGTCCTGCAAGAAGGGCCCCGAAGGGGCCAAGGGGAAGGCGGCCGGGAAGAAAGCGGCCTTCGACAGGTCCAAGATTACGTTCCCCGTCGAGACCCAACCCGTCGCGCTCCGGTCGCTCGTGTACACCGTAAACGCCGTCGGCTCGGTCGACGCCTTCGAAAAGGTCCAGGTCACGGCTCGCGTAGCGGGCGTCGTCGACCGCGTCCTCTTCTCGGAAGGGAGCCTCGCCCGGGTCGACCAGGTCCTCGTCGAGATCGAGCCGGAACGCTATAGCCTGGCGGTCGAGGCGGCCCAGGCTTCCACCGAGAAGGCCGTCGCCTCGCTGGCCGACTCCGAAGCCGGACTCAAGCGCCGGGTGACCGTCATCGACCAGAACCCGGGCCTCATCCCCGGCGAAGAAGTGGAGACGTGGCGGACCCGGGTGGCCGTGGCCAAATCCGACGTGGCCCAGACGAAGGCCGCTCTCAACCAGGCCAAGCTCAACCTCCACGACGCCTACGTCCGGGCACCGTTCTCCGGGATCCTCCAGACCCGGACGGTCCAGACCGGAGCGTACGTCGAGACCGGAACCGTCCTGGCCACGCTCGTCCGGCGTGATCCCCTGCTCTTGCGGTTTAAGGTCCCCGAACGCGACGCCGTCCGGCTCCGGGCCGGGATGAAGGCGGATTTCCGGGTCCGGAACACGGAGGCGCAGTTCTCGTCGAAAATCGTCCACGTCGCCGAATCCGCCGACGACAGCACCCGGCTTGTGGCGGTCACCGCCGAGGTCGACGACACCCGGGACGAGGCCCTCCGGCCCGGCACGTTCGCCGAGATCGTCGTCCCGGTGAGCAGCGAGCGGACAGCCCCGGTCATCCCGCAGACGGCCATCCGGCCGTCAGACCGCGGCTTCATCGCCTACGTCATCGAGAACGATGCGGCGGCGGAGCGGATCCTCCAGCTCGGGATGCGGACCGCCGACGGCCAGGTCGAGGTCCTCTCGGGGCTCAAGCCCGGCGAACGGCTTGTCATCCGCGGGGCCGAGGCCCTGCGCAACGGCGCGCCTGTCAAAGAGACCGCCGCGGAGGCCGCGCCCTCCCCCGACCGGCCGGTTCCGGGGAAGGATTAGACAGGAGAGCCCGGGAGACGAGCCATGAACCTGACAGAAGTATGCGTAAAGAAGCCGGTCTTGGCCTGGATGCTCATGGCGGCCACCGTGGTCTTCGGACTCGTGGCGGCCACGCGCATCGGCATCAGCCAGTTCCCCGACGTCGACTTCCCGACGATCTCGGTCTCCGTGGTCTGGGAGGGGGCGGCCCCCGAGGTCATCGAGAACGACATCGTCGAGACGCTCGAAGAGGCCCTGGTCCAGGTCGAAGGCCTCCGGACGATCACCTCGAGCTCGCGCATGGGCTCGGCCAACATCACCATAGAGCTGGACCTCTCCAGGAACGTCGACCTCGCCCTCCAAGACGTCCAGACGAAAGTCTCCCAGGCCGCCCGCCACCTGCCCCGGGACATCGACCCTCCCGTCATCTCCAAGTCCAACCCCGAGGACCAGCCCATCCTGATGGTCTCGATGGGCGGCCCGTTCCCGCCCCGCGTCGTCAGCGATTACGTCCAATACGGCCTGAAGGAGAAGCTCCAGACCATCCCGGGCGTCGGCGAGATCTCGATGATGGGCGTCCAGAACCGCAACATCCGCGTCTGGCTCGACGCCGCCCTGCTCGACGAGAAGGGCTTGACCGTCAACGACGTCATCCTGGCCCTCCAGCGCGAGCACGTCGAGCTCCCCGCCGGGCGGCTCGAGACCCCCGGCCGGGAAGTCAACGTCCGGGTGCTCGGCGAGGCCGTGGACCTCGAAACGCTCCGTCACATCGTCATCCGGGAGATCGGCGGGAGTCCCCTCTACCTCAGCGACGTGGCCCTCGTCGAGGACGGGTTCGAGGATGTCCGGCGGATGGCCCGCATCAACGGCACGCCCGCCCAAGGCATCGGCATCAAGAAACAGCGCGGCGCCAACGCCGTCGCCGTGGCCAAGGCGGCCAAAGCGGCCATGGCCGAATACGCCAAGACCCTGCCCGAAGGCTTGACCGTTAACACGGTCTTCGACTCGACGACGTTCATCGAGGATTCGATCAAGGAGATCCAGCTAGAGCTCTTCCTGTCGGTCCTCCTGACGGCCCTCGTCTGCTGGATGTTCCTGGGCTCGCTCTCGAGCACGCTCAACGTCATCCTGGCCATCCCGATGTCCCTGATGGGGACGATCGCCATCATCTATTTCCTCGGGTTCACTTTCAACACCTTCACCCTCCTCGGCCTGGCCCTGGCCGTGGGCATCGTCGTCGACGACGCCATCATGGTCATGGAGAACATCTTCCGCCACCGGGAGAGCGGCAAGGGCCTCGTCGCGGCCGCCCTGGAGGGGACCCGCGAGATCGCCTTCGCGGCCCTGGCCGCGACGCTGGCCGTCGTCGCCATCTTCGTCCCGGTCGTTTTCATCAAGGGGATCATCGGCCGGTTCTTCCTCCAGTTCGGCATCACCCTCTGCCTCGCCGTGCTCCTCTCCTACGTCGAGGCGGTCACCCTGGCCCCGGCCCGCTGTTCCCAGTTCCTGAAGACGACGAGAGAAGGCCGGACCCGCCTCGGGCGCGTCGTCGACGACAGCTTCCGCTGGCTCGAGCGGAAGTACGCCGTCGTCCTCCGCCGGAGCCTCAAGCGGCCAGGTCTCATCCTCGTCGGGGCGCTCCTGCTGTTCGCGGCCGCCCTGGCCGTCTTTATAACGATGCGCGCCGAGTTCGTCCCGTCCCAGGACCTGAGCCGGCTTTCGATCCGGATGCAAACGGCCGTGGGGTCCGACCTGACGGAGACCGATAAGCTCATCCAGAAGGCCGAGGACATCGTCGTCAAGCGGCCCGAAGTCACCCAGCTCTACGGCTTCATCGGCGGGTTCAGCGGCGGCGTCAACCAGGGCAACCTGTTCGTGACGATCGTCCCCCCCAAGCAAAGGAAGCTCAGCCAGGCCGAGCTATCGGCCGTTCTGCGCCGCGAACTCAACGCGATCCCCGGTTTGCGGGCGGTCCTCCAGGACCTCTCCCAGCAGGGCTTCACAGCCCAGCGCGGTTTCCCGATCGAGTTCTCGGTCCGCGGCTCGAACTGGGACCAGCTCGTCGCGGAGAGCCAGCGGGTCATGGCAAAGCTCCGCGAGAGCGGCCTCGTCGTCGACCTCGACACCGATTATCAGCTCGGAATGCCCGAGCTCCGGATCGAACCCGACCGGGCCATGGCGGCGGACATCGGCGTTTCGATCGACGACCTGGCCACGACGATCAACGCGCTTGTCGGCGGCATCCGGGTGGGGAAATACAGCACGGGGGGACGCCGCATCGACGTCCGTTTGAAGCTCATGGCCTCCCAGAGGTCGAGGCCCGAGGACATCAGCCGGCTCCAAGTGCGGACGCGCGGAGGCGACCTCGTGCCGTTGTCCTCCCTCGTGACGTCGAAGGAGCAGCCGGCCCTCCAGGCCATCACCCGCCGCGACCGGGAGCGGGCCATCACGATCTTCGCGAACGCCGCTCCCGGGCGTTCCCAGAACGAGGCCATCAAGTACGTCGAGGGCTTGGGCCGGGACATCGCGGTCGGCAACCGCATCGTCCTCGGCGGGGCGAGCGTCGCTTTCCGGGAGTCCATGTCGAGCCTTCTCTTCGCCATGTTCCTGGGGATCGCCATCGCCTACATGATCCTGGCCTCGCAGTTCAACTCCTTCAAGGACCCCATCACGATCATCACGATCCTTCCTCTGTCGGTCGCCGGGGCCGCGTTCGCCCTTGTCATGACCGGGCAGAGCCTGAACATCTTCAGCATGATCGGCCTCCTGCTCCTGATGGGGATCGTCAAGAAGAACTCCATCATCCTCGTCGACTACGCCAACGCCTTCAAGGCCCAGGGATTCAGCCCCCGGGAATCGATGGAGAAGGCCGGGCCCATCAGGCTGAGGCCCATCCTCATGACGGCCACGGCGACACTGATGGCGGCCATCCCGCCGGCCCTGGGGCTCGGCTCGGGATCCGAGATCCGGACCCCGATGGCCATCGCGGTCATCGGCGGGCTGGTCCTATCGACGGCCCTTAGCTTGGTCGTCGTCCCGGCGTTTTACGTCATCGCGGAAAGGGTCAAGACCAGGAACGGGAAGAAGGGCGCCGGCTCAGTTCAAGAACACAAATAGCCAATGGCGTTTAGGGATCGCCTTCGAAGGACTCGGGGACATCCCTCCTGAAGACGCGGATTTTCCCCAGCGTGGAAAATCCGCTCCGCTTCGGGGCTGCGCTCTCCCCGTCCTGCGGACGGGGAACCGTGCCCGCTCCGCCCCTCGACGGCTTCATCCGGGCTATCCCCTCCGTCCTTCGTGCAGCGATCTCGATTGCGATGAGCCAGGGATTCATCTATACTCGCATTCGTGAAGGAGAGGAGCATGCAAAATACCGAGGCTTGGCGAGACCTTTCAATCTTCGTTTTGGTCATGATATCGATCACGGTAAATACGGCGGGAGCGCAGACGGTCCGGTACATCCCGAAGCATGACGAGCTGAAGTACACGTTCGGGGGGCACGCGCCGGTCATGAGCATCAAGTCCGGGACCATCGTCGAAACCTGGACCGAGGACTGCTACGACGGCGTGGTCAAGAGTCCGACAGATGTCCCTTCGAAGATCATCCCGGCGAACCACGACAACCCGCAGACGGGGCCGTTCTACATCGAGGGCGCGGAGCCGGGCGACGTCCTCGCCGTCCGCATCCTGAAGCTCGAGCCGGCCCTCCCCTACGGCATCAGCAGTTCGTTCCCCAATTTCGGCGCCCTGAACGCAACGGATTACACGGCCATGCTCCACGAAGCCCTGCCGGAGAAGGTGTGGTGGTACGACGTGGACAAGGCCAAGGGAACCGTGAGGTTCCGGGCGCTAAAGGGGATACAGACCGCAGACATCCCGATGCGACCGTTCCTGGGCTGTCTGGGCGTAGCGCCGGCGAGAGGCGAGGTCCGTTGGTCCGTGACGCCGGAGGCCTATGGAGGGAACATGGATTGCCCGGAGGTTTGCGAAGGCAACACGGTCTCTTTCCCGGTCAACGTCAAGGGCGCGCTCCTCTATTTAGGCGACGGGCACCTCGTCCAGGGCGACGGCGAGATCATCGGCACGGCCGTCGAGGCGGCGCTTGACGTCCGGCTGAAGGTCGATGTCATCAAGGGCCGGTCGATCTCATGGCCACGCATCGAGAGCGACACGGAGATTATGACCATGGGCAGTTACCGGCCCCTCGAAGACGCCTACCGCATCGCCCACAAGGGGATGGTCGATTGGCTCGTCGCGGACTACGGATTCGACATGATGGACGCCTACCAGCTCCTTTCCCAGGTCGGGAAGGCGCAGGTCTCCCAGATCGTCGACCCCAACTACACGGTCCTCGCCCGGTTCCCGAAGACGTATCTGCCCAAGACCTGAGCCGGGTCAGCGTTCGCGGGAATCGACGAAGGTTTCGGGACCCAAACGGCGGGTTCCGATCGCCCCCCATCGGCCATCCAGCCGCTCAAGTTTTTGTCATGTCCAGCGCCCATCGGGCCATATCGGCCAGGGGCGGCTCGTAGGCTTCGAACTTCGCCACGAGCGCCGCAGGGTCCCCATCGACGAGGATCATGGCCCGGTGTTCGGGCTGGATGAACCGCTCGCTGACGGCCTGGTCGAGGAATTCCAGGAGTCTGTCGAAATATCCGGCCGCGTCGAGGAAACCACAGGGCTTCCGATGCATGCCGAGCTGGGCCCAGGTCAGGACTTCGAAGATCTCCTCGATGGTCCCCAGTCCGCCCGGAAGGGCGACGAAGCCGTCGGCAAGCCCGGCCATCAGGGCCTTGCGCTCGTGCATGGTCTCGACGACGCGCAGATCCCGGATATCGGTGTAGGCCAGCTCCTTCTCGACCATGTCCCTTGGAATGACGCCGATCACCTCGCCCCCGCCCTCGTGCATGACGCGGGCAACCTCATACATCAGGCCGACACGCCCCCCTCCGTAGACGAGCCCGACGCCGCGGCGGAGCAGTTCCCGGCCAAGCTCCCGCGCGGCCGCCGCGTATTCCGGCCTCGCCCCGGGGCTCGAGCCGCAAAAAACGCAGAGCCTGCGGACAGCCATGGGCTTGGCGTTCATCCCCCGGCGCCTATTTCCCCCGCCCTCGGGCGCAGCTGATTATAAGCATGATCTTCATTTGGACTCCGCCCTTATGATAACAACCGCCCGAATTTATGCAATCCCTACGAATGCGATATAATGTCCTTACTAGGTTTCAAGGAGGAGACATGGACGCGTCCTTCAAAGCGAAACTCGCCGGCGGGGCAAGGCTCGTCGGCACTATCCTGACCCTCCCTGCGCCTGAACTCGCTGATATCGCGGCCGGGGCGGGGTTCGACTGGCTCTTCCTCGATATGGAGCACGGACTATTGGACATCGCCGCCGCCCAGAGGATGGCCCAAGCCGCCGGCGCCTGCCCCTGTCTCATCCGCGTCCCCGCGAACGAGACTGTCTGGATCAAGAAGGCCATGGACATCGGCGCGGCGGGACTCATCTTCCCCAACATCAAGAGCGCGGAGGAAGCTGCGCGGGCGGTTCGCGAGGCGAAATACCCTCCGGAAGGCGTTCGGAGCGTCGGCATCGGCCGGGCGCAAGGCTACGGGGCGCGATTCGCGGAATACGTAGAAAAGGCGAACGCCGATACGACCCTCGTCTCCCAGGTCGAGCATATCGACGGCGTCCGGAATATCGAAGCCATTCTGGGGACGCCGGGCGTGGACGCTGTCTTCGTGGGCCCGTTCGACCTGTCCGCCAGCATGGGCAAGCCCGGATGTATCGGCGACGCGGACGTACAGGAGGCCATCGGCATCGTCAGGAAGGCGTGCGCAGCCCGCGGCATCCCCGCCGGCATCTTCGCCCCGGACGAGACGGCCGCCGGATCGGCCCTTGAACAGGGCTTTTCGTTGGTCTGCGTTGGCATGGACGTCACCCTCTATGGCGGCGCCGCGCGCCAAATCTTGGAAGCACTTAAGCACTAATTGACAATTCTTTTTAAAAACATAAGATAAAAAATGCGAATGCCTTTTTTTGTGTGGGGATTGTGAGAATGCGCGCGAGCCTATCCAGAATGCTTGTCATCATTCCTGCGTACAACGAGGCGGACAGCATCGGGGAATTGATCCGGGACCTGAAAAAGGGAGGCCCGTCGGACGTCCTGGTGATCGACGACGCTTCAACCGACGGCACCGAGGAGAACGTTCGCAGGGCGGGAGTCCCCTGTATCTCTCTTCCCGTCAATCTGGGGATCGGCGGGGCGGTTCAGACCGGCTTTCGGTATGCCGTTGAAAACAATTATGATATCGTCATCCAATTGGATGGGGACGGACAGCATGACCCGCGTTATCTCGAGGACCTCGTCCGTCCGATCCTCGAGGACCGGGCGGATGTGGTCATTGGTTCGCGCTTCGTCCGGAAGGCCGGGTTTCAGTCGAGCCTTCATCGGAGGATGGGGATCCGGGGCCTGCGGGTCCTGATTCGTCTCCTCTCGGGACACACGATCACCGACTGCACCTCCGGATTCCGCGCCTACAATTCCAGGGCCAACGCTTTTCTCGCGGACAACTACGCCGTTGATTTTCCCGAACCCGAAGCGATCATCGCCCTGCTCAAGAGAGGATTTCGCATCCTCGAGGTCCCCGTGATCATGAGAAGCCGGCAGACGGGGAGATCCTCCATCTCGGGGTGGAAATCGGTTTACTACCTCTATAAGGTTGTCGTCTCCATGGTCATCGAAGCCTTCAGGAGTCCCCATGACTAAGATCTCCATCATCTCGACGATCGGAAGCGTTATATTGCTCATCGTCGTCGTCGGCTTGACCCGCCAGAGAAGGATCCGGGAGCGGTATGCCCTGAACTGGCTGGCCCTGGGCGTCCTCATCCTTGTCTTTTCGCTGTTCCGAGGACTCCTGGACCTCGCCGCCCGCGCGGTCGGGATCTATTATGCCCCTTCCCTGCTGCTCATACTCGCCATCTTTTTCGGCATGGTCATCGGGATCCATTTCACCATGGTCCTCTCGAGATTGACGGACAGCAACAAGAAGCTCGTTCAGGAGGTCGGATTACTTAAGAACAGAGTGGAGCATCTCGAGAGATCGCGAATCCCGATAGGGTCGACGCCGATCGGTCCGGGAGCATGATGTCGGGAAAAGACCGATGAACATTTCCAAGCCGAGGATCAAGAAACTGATCGTGGGACTGTTGATCCTCTCGGCCCTGCTTGTTTACTTCTTTTCGGGGTCCGGGGCGTTGTTCGAGCGCAACCGCCTTCCCCTGCCCTTCGGCTTCACGTATTGCCTGCCGCAGGAGAAGGACCATCCCTGCGGAAAGATCCAATACGTGAGCCAGGACGCCGTTCGAAAGCTGCTCAGCGCTCGCCTTCGCGGGAGTCCACTGATCCTGGACGCCTGGGTCTACAGTCCCAAAAAACGGTCCTTGAGAGCGTCCCTTTCGGGGAATGGAGACTTAGAGCTGGTCGTCAATGACGCCGTCCCCGTCCCCGCGCCACAGTCCCTGTTCTCCCTGAGGCTGGATAAGGGATACAACAGGATCACGATAAGATATCAGCCCCCCCGGGACGAGATCCCCCGACTGACATTTTCGCTCTCTGAAGAGGTTCCCTTTTATCGCTATGTCATGCCGGAGCAGCCGTTTTCGAGACCTTTGTCCTTGGTGCTATCCGCTCTGGATCGCTTGAAACTCGTGAGTTTCGTCCTGGCCTTCTTTTTTTTGGTGTTCCGGATGTGTCTTGTCTTTTTCCCCATCGAAACCGAGCCGCTTGTTCCTGACGATAAAGGGATCTTCCATGGGCTTTTCAGGGCTCTTTCGTTTTTCCTGGTCTTCGGTCCCTTGGCCTATTACCTCGACAATGCCTTAAAGCTCGGCGTTCCCAGTCTCCTTCTTCTCCTGGGGGGGCTCGCGGGCTCGCTGGGCCTTTTCCTGATGTCTCTCTTCCATAAGGGACGGGGGGCCCGCGGCGACGGACGCTCCCTCATCGTTCTTGCCCTGATCGTCGTCTTCGTGTTCCTGCAGATCCTCTTCGTATCAGGCTCGTTCCTGCCTCCCCCAAACGCGCACAGCGATCTGCCGAATCATATGCGGATGATGCGGAGCTATCAGGACTTCGGTGACATTCTGCGCTCCGATAATTTTGACATCTATCCACAGGGGCTCCATGCGTTCATCGCCAGCCTGGCCGATCACCTCGACCTACCCCTCCAACAAACACTACTCGTTTTCCTGGTCGTGGTCTCGATATTGATCTATTTCGTGATCTATCTGCTGAGCCAGGAGCTCTTCGGGCGAATTCCTTACGCTTATTTCTTTTTGGCGCTGGCTCTCTCGCATTTCCGGTTCATCTATGGCCGGTTCTTCCAAACGTACCAATTTCCGTCCATGGTCGCCATTCTGTTCTTTCTGCTTTCGCTCTATTTCATCCTGAAGCGAGATCTCGTCCTGTCGTCGGTATCCCTGGCCAGTGCCGTAATTTCTTATCCCTATTACGCCCTTTTCTTCGCAGGGGTCATTTTGTTCGCGGCCCTGGAATGGCTCAAGGAGCCTCATCGAACGGCCTGGCAGAAAGCGAGACGAGCGCTTCTCTATTTTGCGCTCCCGATCTTCTCCGCCCTCGTCTATTTCTTCGCTTATTTTGCGCGCGGTGCGTCTCAACACCGGCAGGGGTTCAAGGCCTGGTTCAAGATCGATCCGTTCATCAGCATGCAGGTCGTCAACGCCTTGTTGCTTCTGGCCGGCCTCTATTTTCTCCTGAAGCGCGGGAAGGATCGAAGGGCCTTACAGATCGTTCTGGGCATGGTCATCGGCTTCCTGGCCTATTATGTCCCCTATTATTTCTTTTCGTGGGGCTCGACCTACTATTTCATGAAGAACATGCAATACGTGATCCTGCTGGCCATCCCCCTCGAGATGGTCGCGTTGGCCAACGTCTTCCGGAAGGTCGAGAATAAGGCTTGGGCAAAATACTCGATATTATTGGGAGCGGCGGGAATTTATGTTCTCAGGATCCTCGGCTCGATCCATCTCTGACGTCGCCGATCCGGCCCGGTTCCATATTGAACCATCGGGGACACAATATCAATTTCCGAATTCCGGATTCAAGCGGATCTCCCCCTGGGAACATGGACATTTCGGAACTTGGTATTGTGTCCCTGATCAGAAGAGGAGAGCAAGGTTGAGGGAGCCGATGAGGGGCTTGAGCCTCTGGCCCCTGAAACGCCGGGTCTGATAGGCGTAGAGCATGCTGGCCTTGAGACGCTTGTGTCGGAGGGCCAGACCGGTTGTGATGTCGGCCGTGAACGGGATCTTGTCGACCCGGTGACTGCTCCGGAAGGTGTTCCCGTCGAGCAGAAGGTCCCGGGCGACGGCGTGAGCCTCGATCCCCGCGAATAAATAGAAGCCCGCATGGCCCGGCCCGGACCGCGGCCATGCCCTGTCCTCGAAGAGGATCCCGGCGCCGCTCGCGGGGCCGAGCAGGGACGTCCCGAAATCCGAGGGCAGTTTCCATCCCGCCCTGACCTCGAGTCCGCCGCCGAGCCCGGTGAAAAGATTGGAGAAGTCCCCGCCGGCATGACCGATGAGCTCCCAGTCCAAACCTGCCGATGCGGCCGCGGCCCGGACCTTCCAGCGGCGATCATAGGCGACGGCAAGGAAAGGCTCGTCCTTAAGCTGGTGCTCCCAGCCTTCGGGGTAGGTCCACCCGAAGGCCCGGTGGAGGAACCTCTGGATGTCCCCGGCGAAGGAAAGCGGGCCGACGATTCCGGCCTCGAACCTGAAGCTATCCATGAAGTTCCCGCGACGGAGATGGATGCCCAGGCCCGCCTTGAAGACCCCCGCGTAAGGCCGGTCGTCCGTGACCAGGGCTTTTCGAGTGATGTCCTCGGGAGTGTAGATGCTTTGGCCGCCGTAAACGGAAACGAACCTGCGGGCGCCCGGGGCCGGAGAGAATGTCAGCCTCCGGCTCCAGGCATCCAGCCAGCCGGGAACCGGCCCTCGGCCTGGGCCGAGGGCCGGGGAAAGCCAGGCTATCTCGATGCCGCTCGTGTAGCCGCCATCGGAAAGGGCGAAAACATCGTTCTCGATAAAGAGCGCGAACACGCCCTTCGGCTTCCGATCTCCCGCCCCACCGAAGGAAGGGATTAGGAGAAGCATGATGAGCACGGCACTCGTCCTCCCCCCGAACCTCCTTCGATCAGGTCTTCCCATGGGTCCCGCCGTCAACGCATTCGGGAGAGCATGTCCCGAAACATGGAGCCCTTCATCATCTTCCGCATTTCCGCGTACTGTTTGAGGAGCTGGTTGACCTCGTGGACCGGGCGGCCGCTGCCCTTGGCGATCCGCAGACGACGGCTCCCATTGAGGATCTTCGGGGCCTCCCGCTCAGCGGGGGTCATGGAGCTCAGGATGGCCTCGAAATGGAGGACCTTGCGGTCGTCGACCTGGACCTTTGAGAGCCCCTTCATCATCCCCCCTTTGGGGAGCAGGCCCAGGATGTTCGAGAGCGAACCCATCTTTTTCATCTGGGCGAGTTGTTTCCGGAAGTCCTCCAGTGTGAACTCCTCGCGCCGCAGTTTACGGGCCGTCTCCTCGGCATCCTCGAGATCGGCCTTCTCCTCGGCCTTTTCGATGAGGCTGAGGATGTCGCCCATGCCCAGGATGCGGGAAGCCATCCGGTCGGGGTGGAAGACCTCGAGCTTGTCGATTTTCTCGCCGACGCCGGCGAACTTGATCGGCTTCCCGGTGACGGAAACGATGGACAGGGCCGCCCCGCCCCTGGCGTCGCCGTCGAGCTTGGTCAGGATGACCGACGTGATGCCTATCCTCTCGCCGAACGCCTTGGCGCTTTTTACGGCATCCTGGCCGGTCATCGCGTCGCCGATGTAAATGACCTCAACGGGGTCGAGGATGTCCCGGACGATCTTCAGTTCGTCCATGAGCTCATCGTCCACGTGGAGCCTGCCGGCCGTGTCGACGATGAGCGGGTCGAATGCCCTGTTCCTGGCGTACACGACGAGCTCCTTGAGGGCCTTTTCGGGGACGGCCATCTGGTCCGCCGTCATCTCATAGAACGGCAGGCCGAGCGACAACGCGATCGTCTTCAGCTGTTCCTGGGCAGCCGGCCGCTTGAGGTCGAAGGAAACCAGCAAAGGATTCCTGCCGATGCCATGGACCCAACGGCCCAGCTTACCGCAAGTCGTCGTCTTGCCGCTTCCCTGGAGCCCGACGAGCATGAATATGGACGGGGGCGCCGACGCGAAGGTCAGGGGCTTGTCGGTCCCTCCCAGGATGGCGGCGAGCTCGTCCCGAACGATCTTGATGACCTGCTGAGCGGGGCTCAGGCTCGAGAGGACCTCCTCGCCGAGGGCCTTCTCCTTGATCCGGGCTTCGAAATCCCGGACGACCTTGTAGTTGACGTCCGCCTCGAGGAAGGCCAGCCGGAGCATCTTCAGGGCCTCGCCCATGTTCTTCTCGGTGACCTTCCCCTCGCCCCGGAGGAACTTCATCATCTTCTCGAGGCGGCCCGAAAGCTGGTCAAACATCGGTAGCGGCCCTCGCTTTCATGTTCATCCTCAACATCTTAGGGCATTATCTGGGAGGCGTCAAATGAGCACGACGTGCCGTGCCAGGCGAGACACGCCAGTCTCGCCAGTCTCGTTTATTAGTTGTATAATACCGCCGATGAAAGGCTTCGCCAAGGCAACTCTGGCTGCCGCAATCATCGGCACCGTGTTCGTCGTGTTCTCTCCCGCCGACGGCCAAGTCGGGGGGCCGTTCCGCGGGCCGCGGCCGCCGGACGGGATCAACCGCAAGGGCCGGGTTTTCGACGCCGTCGATCTCCTGGAAGCGACGGTCGTCGGGCTGCCCTCCTATCTTGAGCGGCACGGCAGCGGGCCGACGGCCGCGGCTATGGTCTTGGCCTATCACGACGGTCACGGCTTCCCCTATCTTCTCCCCGGGGACGCCTCGGCCCAGACCGACCTGGTCAATCTGGCCATCGCGTCCGAGGAGCACTATAACGACTATGCCCTCCCTCTGGATGCCCCGCCGGACCTCCTCCCCGACAAGTCCGAGCTTGCACCGGAGGAACGGCATTCCGACAACTGCCTGGCCGATTATTTCTTGACCTCTCGCAGCCTTTCCGGGAACTATTACGGTTGGACAAAGGACGCTGACCTGGGGCCCGGCATCGAGGCCTTCGTCCAGTCCGGGGAGCGGTACATCGTCATCACCGAGGCCTTCCCCGTCTCATCGATTACCTTGCCGACGGTCCGGAACGAACTCACGAGCGGCCGACCGCCCGTTTTCGCGGTGGACACGGACGGCGACGGCACGGAGGACCGGTTTGTCGCCGTCGCCGGGGTCAATTCGGAGGCAGGTGTCGATTACTACGGCTGTTACACCGGCTGGGACACGGAACTCCACTGGTACGAATTCAGGCCGGCGGCGGCCGGGGTCCCCTGGGGAGTTACCATGGTCCACACGATCGCCCTTGCCTACGGAGTCTTCCCGCCGGCCAAGGTCGAGCTCGAGCGTCTGGTCAACGACCTGATCTTCTTCAAGGAATACATCAATCGCCTGTCCTGGGAACCAAATCCCGACAATCTCTCCCGCATCCTCCGGTACAAGATCTACAGGAAGATGACCTACAGCGCGCACCTCGCCTTCGATTTTCTGGCCGAGGTGGACGTCTCCTCGACCGGCTACGATGACCGAGGGCTGAAAAGCGGCACGGGATACGTCTACCAGATCGCCTCGGTTGACGAATCCGGCCGGGAGAGCTTCCCGGCCACCGTCCGCGGCCCTAAATAGGGGACACCGCCTCTTCCCCCGACCGGCTTGACTTTTTCCCCTCTTCAGTTTAAGGTAGAACTACGTTTTCGAGGAACGGTACAGCCACATGAATAAGATCATCAAACCGCCGGAAACGGCCGAAGAGGGCTCTGCGGGTTCGAAGATCGACTACCCGGAGATCCTGAAGCTCATCGAACTCCTCGAGGAGAAGGACCTGACCCTTTTCGAGCTCGAGGTCGAGGGCTTCAAGATCAAGATCGGCCGGAACGTCCCCGGAGCGCAGGCTTTCCATCATGCCGCCCCGACGCCGGTCCCCCCGGCGGCCGCCGGAGCGCGCGTCACTCCGGAGCAGGTCCCCCTGCCGGCGGCGGACAAGGATATCCAGGACGTCACGTCCCCCATGGTCGGGACTTTCTACAGGGCCCCCGCCCCGAACGCCGACCCCTTCGTCGAGATCGGCGAGACCGTGAAGAAGGGCCAGACCCTCTGCATCATCGAAGCCATGAAGCTGATGAACGAGATCGAATCCGACGCCGACGGCGTCGTCACTGCCATCCATGTCGAGAACGGGAAGCCCGTCGAGTACGGACAGAAGCTGTTCTCCGTCCGGACCTCCGCTTGAATTCATGATATCCAAGATCCTGGTCGCCAATCGAGGGGAGATCGCTCTCCGCGTCATCCGGTCGGCCCGGGAACTGGGCATCAAGACGGTCGCCGTCTACTCCGAGCCCGACAGGAATTCCCTCCACACCCTCCTGGCCCACGAGAAGGTCTGCATCGGGCCGGCTAAGGCCTCCGAAAGCTACCTCAACATCCCCAATCTCCTCAGCGCCGCGGAAATCACCAAAGCCGACGCCATCCACCCCGGCTACGGATTCCTGGCCGAGAACTCCCGTTTCGCCGAGATCTGCGAGACGTCGGGGATCACCTTCATCGGTCCCCCGGCGTCCATCATCCGACTGATGGGGGACAAGAACAAGGCCCGCCAGGCCATGAAGAAGGCCGGCCTGCCCGTCCTCCCCGGAAGCGACAAGGTCCTCGATGACGTGACCGAGGCTAAAAAGATCGCCCAGAAGATCGGTTATCCCGTCATCATTAAGGCTTCGGCCGGTGGCGGCGGCAAGGGCATGAGGATCTGCCGGAACGCCTCCAATCTCGAGGAGCAGTTTCCGATCGCCCAGAACGAGGCCCGGTCGGCCTTCGGCGACCCGTCCCTGTATGTCGAGAAGTACGTCGCCGGGGCCCGCCACATCGAAATCCAGATCATCGGCGACAAGAAGGGCAAGGTCATCGCCTTCGGCGAGCGGGAGTGCTCCATCCAGCGGAAGTACCAGAAACTCATCGAGGAGACGCCGTCGGTCTTCGTGGACGAGAAGGTTCGCAAAAGGATGATGAACGCGGTCGTCGACGCCGCCTCGGAGATCGGCTACCGGAGCTTGGGGACCTTTGAGTTCCTGGTCGACGACAAGAAGCGCTTCTACTTCATGGAGGCCAACGCCCGGGTCCAAGTCGAACACCCCATCACCGAAATCGTCTACGGCATCAACCTGGTCAAGGCTCAAATCAGGGTCGCGGCCGGGGAAAAGGTCAATTTCCCGATCGAGCTTGAAATGCGGGGTCACGCCATCGAGTGCCGGATCAACGCCGAGGACCCCGTGACGTTCGTCCCGTCGCCCGGCAAGATCGACTTCCTGGTGCTCCCCGGCGGCGAGGGCATCCGGGTGGATTCGGCGGCCTACGGCGGCTGGCAGATCCCGCCGGACTACGATTCCCTCGTGGCCAAGATCATCGCCTTCGCCCCGACGCGGCCGCTGGCCATCAAGAAGATGCAGACGGCCCTGGAGATGACGACCATCGTCGGCATCAAGACCAACCTCCCTCTCCACCTCCAGATCCTGGCCGACACCGAGTTCCTCGAAGGGAAGTACGACACCCAGTTCATGGAGCGGTTCCTGGCCGCCAAAAAGACCGCCCTCTGAAGCGCCCTCACGGCGATTTCTTGAGGATCGCGACCCGGAACTGGCCGTCGCCGATGGCGTGTATCAGTAACGCCAACCGATGAGGTTCCAAAAATTCAGGAACCAGAAGAAGGCCAGCGATGCCAAGGCGACGAGTGTGTAGTGCAGCCGTTGACAGTGGGTCCAGTAATCTTCCTTCCAAGCTTTGAAGACGAAAACGAAGGTTCCCGCGCCCAGGATCGCGGCCAGAATCGGCAGGATCTGGCATATCTTGAGAATCAGCGGAACGCCAAGAAACAGATCTTCATAGCGACCTAAAGCGCTCGCTATCCCCAGGGCGGTCAGAATCAACAATGCGCTCATCCCTCCGGCCAGCCGGCGCGCGGCGCGGGGAGGGCGGCTCCCGTCGATCTTGCGCTTGAATATTTTGCGGGACAGGGCCGCGAGCGGCCAACCCAGGACGGCCGTCAGAAACAGGAAGAGACAGACGCTTATCAGCGATCGATGAAAAAGAGGCGCCTGGTACCATTTCAGCTTGATCAGGAAAGTGCTCGGATCTTCTCCCATGAAGGCGTAGGCGATCTCGCCCCGCTCGTCCTCTTTGAAGACGATCTTGTCCTGCCCATCGATCCTTTGGAAAACGAGCGGCTCCACTTCTGCATATCGCCGGACGTCCGTCCCCCCGTAGCTGGGGAGCACGAGCGTATCGTCTTTGAGCAGAAGTACGCCGTCCTTTGCGGCCGAGATCGTGGTCGATGCCAAAAGTATGGCGAGCTTTTCATATGTCTTATAGCCGCGCCGGGCGGAGCTGTAGGTGCCGACAACCCGTCTCCAGGAACTCTTCATCTGCGGAGAAGGCCTGATTCCGGCGAGAGGAGCGTTGGGCCGATAGTATCGGTTGAGCAACGCCTCCAAGAGCTGTTCCCGGGTGTTCCCGTTCGGGCTGTTATAGGAAACGAACCAGCCCAGGTTCTTCTCGGGGATCAACACCAGCTGGGAATGGAATAGGATCGTGTCCCCCCCGTGCTCGATGATGCGCATATTGTTGAAGCCGGATTCCCAGAAGCCATGAGCGTTTCCCGCAATTCGGGGATCATGGGTGAACAGCCGGGAGTGCATGAATTCGGACGTTTCCTCTTTGAGGATCCGCCGGTCTTCATAGCGCCCGTTTTGGAGATGGGCGATCATGAATTTCGCCATATCCGTGGCGGATGCGCTCAGCGCTCCGGCCGGCGACCCGCCGTTGGAAAGCTCGAATTCGTGCGCTTGGAACGCGCCGTCTTCGTACGTGTACCCTGAGGACATATCGGGGAGGAAGCCGGCAGGCAAGGGTTCCCGGAAGGTGCTGTTCCGCATGCCGAGGGGCTCGAAGATGTTGCGCTCGATATAGGTTGGGAAGGGGATCCCCGAGACGACCTCGACGATGTATCCGGCCAGCATGGTCCCATAATTCGAGTAAGACGAGAAGAGCCCCGGACGGCGGACCCTGGACGGCATATGGGCCGCCAGGAACTTGCCCAACGGCATGAGACTCGCGGCGTCTTTCGCCAGCGCTCCGGCCACCCTTTCTTCGAAGCCGGGAGTGTGGGCCAGGAGGTGCTTCATGGTGATGGGCTGGGGATAGGTCGCGGGAATCTTGAAATCCTTGAGATAGACATTGACGTCGGCGTCGAGGTCGATCCGGCCCTGCTCGTAAAGCTGCATCACGGCGGTCCAGGTCAGGAGCTTCGACACGGAGCCGGCGCGGAACATCGTCCGGTCCGCGATCACCGGCTTCCTGTTTTTAACGTCGGCATAACCGTAGCCTTTGGCGAAAAGGAGCTTTCCGTCCTTGACCACGGCGATCACGGCTCCCGCTACTCTGTTGGCCTCCAGCTGGACCGCCATGATCCCGTCGAGGAAGGCCTCCAGCTCGGCGGGGTCGGTCGGGCCCTGGGGATCGGTCCTCTCCTGGGCCAAAGATGAGAGCGGAAACAAGGCGAGAGCGAGGACAAGGAAGATGCCCAGGACAGGCTTCTTCATCGGCTCGCTCCTTTCCGGATATCCGCCAGCCAGCGGTCGATGATCTCGCGAAGCATCGGCAGGGTGACGGACCCATATTTGAGGAGCTGGTCATGAAAGGCACGGATGTCGAATCGATCCCCCAGCTCTTTTTTGGCCTTTTCTCGGAGCGCGAAGATCTCTATCGCGCCGGTGTCGTAGGCCGTCAGTTGCCCGGGCCAGGCCACGATCCTGTCCACCAGGGATTCGGCTTCATGGGAAGAAAAACGGCCCGTCGCGCTGACATACCGGATGGCCTGATCTCGAGTCCAGCCCATGACGTGGATGCCGGGGTCGACGACCATACCGTGAGCGGGCCAGAGGCGGCGGTTGATCCGGGCAAATTCCGTCGTATAGAGGCCCATCTCTTCAACGAGCGCCTCGGAATAACGGGCCCAGCCTTCGATATAGCCCGAGTTCGCCGAGAGGAGGGTGATCATGTGGGCTTTCGGCAGTTCCATGGCGATGGAAATCTGGAAGTGATGTCCGGGGTAGGTTTCGTGAAATGCCGTGATTTCCGCCCCCGCCCTGGTCTGATTTTCGGCCTGATAGAGGTTGATCCTATAGGTTCCCGGCCGGCTGCCGTCCAGAGACCCAGACTCATACCCGCTGGAGGCGGTTCTTTCGAGATAGGAGGGGACGGGTTCGACGACGACGTCCGCCTTTGGAAGCGCGTTGAACCAGTCCGGCATCGCCCGACGGGCCCGGAACACGGCGTCCCGGGAAATATTCAGGAGTTCTTCACGGCTCCGAAAATGATTGCTGGGATCATTGGCCATCTGTTCGCGAATGACGGCGAGATCGGCCGTCCCGAAGAGCCTGAGCCCGATCTCCGACGCCTCAGCCTCATACTTGGCCACGTACTGTTCTCCGAGGCGATAGGTTTCTTCGGCGGAGCGGTCGAGACTCGTGAAATAGCGGAGCGCCTCGCGGTAGCTTTCAACTCCGCCCGGAAGGGCCGAGACTCCGATAGCCTCCCGGGCTTCAGGGAGATATTCATTCTTCAGGAAATCACGGTATTTTTGGACAGCCGCGTGGATCTCCCCGGATAAAAGACGTTCCCAGGCGGCGCGGAACGCCGATTCCGGATCCCGCTGGGCCGGGCTAAAGAAGGGAGAGTTCGATGGGGAAGCGGCGAGAATGGAGTCCAGCTGGACGATCACGAGCTGGACGTTCCGTTTCGGGGTCGTGTAGCCGAGCCGAAGCCCCTCTTTGAGGTTGGCGAGCTCGTTGTCCAGGTAGGCTGGAAGCATGCGCCAGCGCGCCAGCGCCTGCGTTCTGAGCTCGGGAGTGCCGACCGGCTGAATGGCGGCAAGTTGAGCAAAGCCCGCCTGCCAGCCGGACATCTGGTTGACCGGCCAGAGCTCGGCCCTGGCTCTTCGCAGACCGTGCGAGCTTTCTAGGGCCTCCCGAAGAAATCCATAGGTCAGCCATTCCGGGCGGCCCCAAAGGAGGCCGCCGTCGATCTTCCCGAGTTCGCCCGCCCAGCCGTCCTCCTTGACCTGCCAGGCCCTGAGGCCGTCCAGGGAGTTGTCCGAGAGCCTGTCGTTGGCGGCGGAAGGCAGGCCCAAGGCGGCCACTTGTTCGGGGAAAGCCGCGATGTAATCCCGGACGTATTCATCGGCCAGCGAGGTCACACGGGCGGCAAGCGCGTCAACGGAAGGCGCCGCGATCGTCGCCTCTTGATCCCTTTTTGGCGAGGAACAGGCGCCGAGGATCAAGACCGCGGCAAGCAGGGAGGTCAGGAATTTGTTAGAATCCCCAAGCCAAAGTCCTGTTCCTTTCCCTGGCAGAGCGGAAGATCTCGCTTTTTGGCAGCGCATGAAGCGGATTGTATCACAAAGCGCGTTCCGGCCTCTTCTCCGGCATACCCGCGGGACTACGATTCCCTGCCGTCATGAAGCCCGCCCTCTGAAGCGCCCTCACGGCGATTTCTTGAGGATCGCGACCCGGAACTCCCCGTCGTTGTCCTTGACGACGTTTTCGTTGACCCCGACGTAGAGCCGGCCGCGGATGGGCATGGCCGCCGCCTGCTCCCGGCCGATGAAGAAATACCGGACGAGCTCGTCCCGGACCTCTTCGCCCGTCTTCTCATCGGTCCGGACGGACAGGACTTGGGCGACCTTCCCGGCCAGACCGCCGAGGTTCCGGTCGGGCACGGGCTGTTGGAGCCCCTGGATGTCGGCGCCGTCGGGCCCGCAGGCAGCCTCGGGATTCCCCTTCTGGAGCGAAATCTCGCCCTCGCCCCGGAAGAGAAACTCCTCGCCTTCTTCGACGTCGATGCCCGTGTCCACCCAGCCTGCGTTCCCCGGGACGACGAGCTCCTTGACCGGCTTGAGATCCTGGGGCCGACGGCCCATCGTTCCGGGAGCGTACGCCAGGACAAGAAGAGGAGTCAGGGCAAACAGGAGGATTGTTATATGCCGCCTCCGTGCAAAACGTGGGTCCGATCGCATTTTCATTCTTTTCCGGCGTTCCCCCGAAGGACGTCCATCATCTCGGCGTGGATCAGGCCGTTGCTGGCCAGGGCCCTCCCCGCAAAGGGATCGAACGGCCCGCCGTCGAAATCCGAGACCGTGCCGCCCGCTTCCGCGACGATGAGCGCTCCGGCGGCCACGTCCCAGGGCTTGAGCTTGAGCTCCCAGAACCCGTCGAACCGGCCGCAGGCGAGGTAGCAGAGGTCCAGGGCGGCGGAGCCGCAGCGTCGGATGGCCTGAGCCCGGACGACGAAATCGCCGAACTCCCTGACGTTGTTCACCCTGCTGGTCCGGACGTCGTAGGGAAAGCCGGTGGCCAGGAGCGCCTTCCCCAGTTCGGCGACCCCCGAGACCCTGACGGGGCGCCCGTTGAGCCGGGCGCCCTCCCCCCGGACCGCCTCGAAAAGCTCGTCCCGGGTCGGGTCGTAGACGACGCCGAGGAGGGTCGAACCTGCCCGGTTGAGGGCGATGGAGACGCAAAAAACGGGGAACGTGTGGGCGAAATTCGTAGTCCCGTCCAGGGGATCGAAGATCCAGCGGAAGTCGGTCGCGCCGACCCGGGAAAGGCCCTCCTCGGCGAGGAAGCCGTGGTCCGGGAACGCGGTCGAGAGGCGCCGGTAGATCAAGTCCTGTGATTCCCTGTCGAAGCGGGTTACGAGGTCGACGGTCCCCTTGTACATGATCTCGCCCCTCTTGCCGTAATTCTCCCCGAGAAGGCGCCCGGACTCGCGGGCGGCCGCTTTCGCAATCTCGAGGAAGACATTAATACAATCCATGGGGCATTATATTATCAGCTTCGCCGGGTCGAGGCAACGGCTGTGCCGGCCCCTCCCAGCCTTCATCGCTGCGCCTCCGCAAAAACTTTTCTCTTGGCGGCCCGTAATATACAATGTTCCTTGAATCATGCAATTCCGGATTGGAAGGACCCCGACCATGGCCGAGAACAGAAGCTTCTGGAGGAGACGGAAACGGACGCTCATCGTCCTGGGCGTCGTCCTCGTCATCGCCCTCATCATCGTGTTCAACCTGAGGGCCCAGCGGGAGAAGACGGTCAAGGTGACGGTCGCCAAGGTCGGGACAACCGACCTGACGTCGATCATCTCCGCCTCCGGCGAGGTCAAGCCGAAGAAGAACGTCGAAATCAGCGCCCTCGTACCCGGCCGGATCATCAAGATCGGCGTCGAGGAGGGCGACATCGTCAAGGCGGGGAACTTCCTTTTGAAGCTCGACTCAACCCAGTACGAGGCGGTCGCCGAGGGGAACCGGGCCGCCATCCGGTCCTTCAAGGCTCAGCTCATCCAGGATGAGGCGCGGTTCCGGAAGGACAAGAACGCCTACGAGCGGCAGAAGAAGCTCTTCGACGAACAGCTTATCTCCAACGACCAGCTGGAGACGTCCAAGCTCCAATACGACATCTCGACCGCCCAGGTCCGGGCCATCAACTCCCAGATCCAGCAGGCCGAGGCCTCCCTCAAGAGCACCATGGACAATCTGAACAAGACCACGTTCGTCTCCCCCATCGACGGCATGATCACCAGCCTCCGAGTAGAGGAGGGCGAGATGGCCATCATCGGGACCATGAACAACCCGGGTACGGTCCTCTTGACGATCGCCGACCTGTCCGTCATGGAGGTCGAGGTCGAGGTGGACGAGACCGACGTCGTCGGCGTCGAGCTCGGCCAGTCGGCCAACGTCCGCGTCGACGCCTACCCCGACACGATCTTCAAGGGCAAAGTGACCGAGATCGGGAGTTCCGCCCTGCAGAAGGTCGCGGCGACGACCCAGGAATCCAAGGATTTCAAGGTCGTGGTCACCTTGGACGACCCGGCCCATAAGCTGAAGCCGGGCCTGTCCGCTTCGGCGGACATCATCACCGCCGAAAAAAAGGGGGTCCTGGCCGTCCCCATCTCGGCGCTCGTCCTGAGGGACAAGGCGGGCGAGGGCAAGGACAAGAAAGAGGCCGGGGAAGAGGAAGGCGTCTACACGGTCGAGGCCGGGCGGGTGAAGTTCCAGCCGGTCACAAAGGGCATCGCCGGCGGCATGAACATGGAGATCGTCTCCGGGCTCAAGGAAGGCCAGGAGATCGTGACCGGCCCCTACAGCGCCCTGAGGGAACTGAAGGACGGGACGCTGATCAAGAACGACGAGAAGAAGGCAAAGTGACATGGCCCCCGAGAACGACGCGGTGATCCGGGTCGAGAACCTCTCGAAGACCTACCAGCTCGAAAGTCAGGAGGTCCGGGCGCTCTGCGGCGTCTCCTTCGCCATCATGCGCAACGAGTTCGTGGCCATCATGGGCCCGTCCGGATCCGGGAAGTCCACCCTCATGAACCTCATCGGCTGTCTGGACACGCCGTCCGAAGGGACCTACCACCTCAACGGGAAGCTGGTCAGCTCCATGGACGAGGACGAGCTGGCCCACGTCCGGAACAAGGAGATCGGGTTCGTCTTCCAGGTTTTTAACCTCCTCGCGCGGGCCACCGCCTTCCGGAACGTCGAGCTCCCGATGATCTATGCAGGCTCCCGGAAAGCGGAACGGGAAGAGAGGGCCCGCCGCGCTCTCGAGATGGTGGAGATGAAGGACCGCATGCGCCACAGGCCGGCCGAGCTGTCCGGCGGTGAGCGCCAACGGGTGGCCATCGCCCGGGCCCTGGTCAACGACCCTTCGCTCCTCCTGGCCGACGAGCCGACCGGGAACCTCGATTCGAAGACCGGGCAGGAGATCCTCAACCTGTTCCACAAGATTCACGCCCGGGGGAACACCATCATCATCGTCACCCATGACCGCGAGGTCGCCGAACAGACCCAGAGGATCATCCACCTCAAGGACGGAGTGATCGAACGGGAAGAAAGGAAAGGAGCCTGACATGTCATTCTTCAAGCGCTTGGAAGGGGTCTTTTTCGGGCCCAGGCCCGTTTTCCAGACCCTGGCCGAAAAGCCGGTCTGGGTCGACGCTCTCATCATCCTCCTCCTGCTCCTGGCCGTTTTCGCCGCGGTCGTCGCACCCTACTCCCAGAGCGACCAGCTCCGGATGTTCCAGGACAACACCAGGCTCAAGGAGCGGATGGGCGAGACCCGCTACACCGAGATGATCGCCCGACTCGAGAACGCCTCCCCGTCGGGCGCCGTCGCGAAGGGCGTCGTCCTGGGCACAGCGATGGGCGTCATCGGGCTCCTCTTCTCGAGCCTCATCCTCCTGATGCTCGGGCGGTTCGTCTCTACGCAAGGAAACTATGTCGGCGTCCTAGCCGCCGTGGTCCACGCCAGCTTCATCGACAAGCTCCTCGGCAATGCCGTGCGCGCGTTCCTGATCGTGACGCGGAAGTCCGTCATGCAGACGTCGACGAGCCTGGCCATGCTCTTCCCGAAGATCGAGCTGACCTCGCCCGCCTACATCATCCTCGGCCAGCTCGACCTCTTCCAGATCTGGATGTTCGGCGTCCTGGCCGTCGGGCTGTCCGCCGTCTTCAAGGTCGACCTCCGCAAGTCGCTGTTCATTTCTTACGGCTTCTGGCTCCTGAAGAGCGTCATCTACGTCGCCCTGGGCATCATCGGCATGTCATATATGAAGTGAACATTACATTCGTGGATCAAAACGCATTTCGCGGCGGCCTCGCCGAAACCTGTTTTCCCAAGCTCCTCGGCTCGATCTGGCGCGAGGGGAAATCCGGGCGCCTTTCCGTCCGGAGGGGACCGGAGGAGAGGACCTTCGCGTTCGAAGAGGGAACGTGGTCGATCGGCCCCGAAACCTTCGACGCGCCCGGCTTCCTGAAGGGTCTTGCGGCACGCGGGCTTGCCCGGCCCGCCGACCTCGCCCTTGTCGAGGCCGGCTCCGGAGGGGACGCCAGGGTCCTGATGCGGGACCTGATCGAGGACGGGCTGCTCCCGGCCGCCCGGGCTTGGGAGCTCGTCGAGTCCTTCTCCAGGGACAGGATCTGCGAGGTTTTCGGCTGGACCGAAGGAACTTATGAATTCGCGCCGGCCCCCGCACCGGCGGAGACGCCCTGGGTCCGGGGCATCGGCCTGCCGGGGCTCATCCTTGACGGCGTCCGCCGGATGGGCGACTCCGCGATCATCGAAGCCGGCCTCCCGGGCCCGGACGAGAGACTCCGGCTCCTCGTCCCCCGGGGCGGAGAGCCCGTCGCGCTGGCGCCGCATGAACAATATGTCCTGTCCGCGGCAAGCGGAGCCGAAACCGTCGGCGATATCCTCCGCACGAGTGCTTTGGGCGGGAAGGAGACCGGGAAAACCATCTTCTCGCTCCTCGTCCTGGGGCTCCTTGGGACGGAAAAGGGGAACCGGCCCGCGGCCGAATACTCCTTGGGCGATATGGATCGACTCTTCGAGGCGTTCAACGACCGGTGTTCCTTCATTTACAAATACATCTCGAAAGAGATCGGTCCGGTGGCCCTCCATGTCATCGAAAAATCGCTGGAAGAGGTTCGTGGGCGGATCGACCCGGCCTTCCAGACCTGCGAAGTGAAGCCGGACGGGCGGATCGAGCTCCGAACCCTCCTCCGGAAGAACCTGGGCGTCTCGAGCGACGACGGTAAGCGAAGCCTGCTCCGTAGCTTCGACGAGATCCTGGCCGCGGAGGTCCTGGCGGTTAAGCGCACCCTAGGGAACGGGCACGAATCCGCCCTGGTCAAGGGACTGGAACGGATGGGAGATCTCCTGTGAACAGGAAACAGCTCGCCGGCCTGCTCCTCTTCGTCTCGGCCCTTGCGCTCTGGCTTCTGGGGAACATTGGACTCTGAAGCCCGGGCGCTCATCGTTATCCTAGGGCCCACGGGGGTCGGGAAGAGCGGGGTCGCCCTCGGCCTGGCCGTGAAGTTCCGTGGCGAGATCGTCAACGCCGATTCCATGCAGGTCTACAGGGGCTTCGATATAGGCACGGACAAGCCCTCGCCGGCCGAGCGGAGAGCAGTCCCCCACCACCTCTTGGACGTCGCCGAACCCGGGGACCAGTTCACGGCCGCCGATTTCGTCGCCGGCGCCCTCGAGGCCATGACCGGTATCCACGGGAGGGGCGGCCTCCCGTTCATCGTGGGGGGCACGGGGCTCTATATCAAGGCCCTGCTGGACGGCCTGTTCTCCGGCCCGGGGAGGAACCCGGAGGTCCGGAGCCGGCTGGAGGCCGAGGCGGCGGCGGAAGGGCTCGAAACCCTGTTCAGGCGGCTGGAGACGGTCGATCCCGCTTACGCCCTCAAGGTCCGGCATCGGGACCGGATCCGGATCGTCCGGGCCCTCGAGGTCTTCGAAACGACGGGGAAACCCATCTCAGAGCACTTCCGCGGTACAGAATCCTTTGTCAAGGGCCTGCGCCAGGTTCGGATCGGCCTCGAGCTCGACCGGCCCGCGCTGGTCCGTCGGATCGAAGAGCGCGTCGACCGGATGTTCGCGGCCGGGCTCGTCGAAGAGGTCGAACGGCTCATCTCGCGGGGCGTCCCGGCCGACGCGCCGGCCTTCAAGGGCCTGGGCTACAAGCAGGTCCTGCTCTTCCTCCGGAACGAGATCGGACTGGACGAAGCCCGGGACATTGTCAAGCGCGAGACCCGGCGCTACGCCAAGCGCCAGATGACGTGGTTCCGGAAGATGTCCGGGATTTCCTGGTTCGCGCCCGGCGATCGAGCGGGCCTTGAGGACCACATGGAAAAAAACGTACAATAGGGACCCATGGACAAAGCGATCCTCGTCAACCTGGCCACGACCAAGAAGGAGAAGCAGGAGGCCCGCGACTCAATGGCCGAGCTCGCCGGGCTGGCCTCCGCCGGCGGGGCCCGGGTGGTCGGGACCGTCTTCCAGAACCGTCCCCGGGCGAGCGTCCGGAGCTTCCTGGGCTCGGGCAAGGTCGAGGATGTCCACGAACTGAGGAAGCAACTCGGCGCCGACCTCGTCATCTTCGACCACGACCTGACGCCAATCCAACAGCGGAGCCTCGAGGAGGAGATCGGGGTTCGCGTCATCGATAGGACCCAGCTCATCCTCGATATCTTCGGCCTGCGGGCGCGGACGAACGAAGGCAAGCTCCAAGTCGAGCTGGCCCAGCTGTCCTATCTCCTCCCCCGCCTCACGGGCAAGGGCGTCGCCATGTCCCGTCTCGGGGCCGGCATCCGGACCAGGGGGCCCGGCGAACAAAAGCTCGAAGAAGAACGCCGGAGGATCAACGATCGGATCGCGAAGGTCCGGAAGGACATCCTGGCCGTCCAGACGAGGCGGGCGGGCCAGCGGGAGAGCCGCCGGAAGAGCCCCGTCCCCACCGTCTCCCTGGTGGGGTACACGAGCGCCGGAAAATCCACCCTGTTCAATACGCTGGCCCGGGAGCGGCGGTACACGTCGCCGAACCTCTTCGCGACCCTCGACCCGGTCCTGCGCCGCGTCTCCTACCCGGACGGCCTGTATTTTTACCTCTCGGACACGGTGGGATTCATCCGGAAGCTCCCCACCCAGCTGGTGACGTCGTTCCAGGCCACCCTGGACGAGGTCCGCGAGGCCAACGCCGTCTGCCACATCATCGACGCGACGAGCCCTCGCGCCAGAGAACAGGCCGCGGCCGTCGACGGCGTCCTGGACCGGATCGGCGTCACGGACGTCCCGGTGGTCCGGATCTTCAATAAGATCGACCTCATGGGCGAGACCGAGCGGGCGGACCTCCTCCGGCGGAACACGGCCCCGGAGGCCCGGACCCTCTACCTCTCGGCACTGTCGGGGGAAGGGACCGGGGACCTGATGGGAAGGCTCCGGGAGATCCTCTTCCGCGACCACCGGCCGTTCACGTTCAGCATCCCGGCGGACCGCGAGGACCTGGCGCGGTCCCTGCCCCAGCGTTCCATGGTCTTGAAGAGGCGGGAACGGGAAGGCATCATGGAGTTCAAAGTCATAGCCGACCCGGCGGTCGTTGCGAGCTATCTCCCCTACCTCCGGCAAGGAGAAGACCTATGGTGAAGAAGATCCTCCTCGTCGCCGGTCTCGCTGCCCTGGCCTGGTCCTGCGCCACGTTCAAGCCCCTTCCTCCCTCCTTCTACGTGGAAGACCTCCCCCAATCCCTCACGACGGCGATGACGCTCGAACAGCGGATCGCCGCGGAAGAGGCCTGGCAGGACTTGCGGTCCGGGATGAGCGACAGGGCCGGGAAGGCGTTCGCCAAGCTCGGGCCGGGGAGCCCCGTGTCCCAGCTCGGCCGGGGTTTCCTCGCCCTGCAGGCCCAGAACCTCCAGACCGCAGAGCAAAGCTTCAAGGAGGCGCTGGGGCGCGATCCCGGGCTCGTCCTGGCCCACATGGGATTGGCCCAGGTCGCCCTGGCCCGAGGCGACGAGGATCAGGCCTATTCCCAGTATCGGGAGATCCTCAAGAGGGAACCGGACCACAGCTGGGCAAAGCCTCGGCTTGAGGCCCTCCGGTTGAAGAGGACCGAGGAATTAACGGCCGAGGCCAGACGGGCCGTCGCCGCCGGGGATCCCGAGGCCGGCAAGAGGGCCTATCTCAGGGCCCTCTTCTATTCCCCGGAATCCATCGAGGCCAACCTCGACCTCGCCAGGATCTACAGGAAGGAGAAGAACGCCCAGAGCGCCGCTCTCCATTACAGGGCCGCGAATGCCGGCGCCCCCAAGGACCGGACCATCCTGAAGGAATACGCCGAGACCCTGTCCGAGGCCGAACAGTACGGCAGGAGCCTGGACGTCTATGAGCTCCTGGCCGAAGGGGATCCCAAGGACAAGGCCGTCCGGGACCGGATCGAAAGCCTGAAGAACAGGCTGGGGATCTATGAGCTTCCGAGCCTCTACAAAGACATCCCGGCCTCAGGAGCGATCTCGAGGGAGGAGTTGGCCGCCCTGGTCGCCGTGAAGCTCAAGAGCGTCTTTGACGGAGGAGAGGCGCCGCCGACCATCCTCGTCGATATCGCGACGTCCTGGGCCTCCCGGTTCATCCTGAAGGTCACGTCCCTGGGCGTCATGGAATCCTACGAGAACCACACGTTCCAGCCCAGGAAGATCATCAACCGGGCCGAGCTGGCCGAGACGCTTGTCAGGCTGGTCAATTTCCTGAAGAACAAGGGGTACCGGTTCTCACCCCAGATGACCCCGGACAGGGTCCAGATCTCCGACGTCCCGCCGGACAATTATTTCCACGCGCCGATCGTACAGATCGTCGCCTACCAGATCATGGATCTGGGGCCGCAGAGGACCTTCCGGCCGGACGCCGTCGTCGGGGGCAAGGAGGCCATCGGGGCACTGGACATCATCCGGGGATTGATGAAATAGGACATGACGACAAGATAAACATGAGCGCGAGATTCTGGAAAGAACTGTCTCTCCCCCCCAATCTTCTGACCCTGTCCAGGGTCCTGCTCGTGCCTGTGTTCGTCTGGATGATGCTCGCCGGCCGACCGCGGGAAGCGTTCCTCGTCTTCCTCCTCGCGGGCCTAACCGACGGCCTCGACGGCCTCGCGGCCAGGCTTTGGCACCAGAAATCGAGGCTCGGGCTCTGGCTCGATCCGATCGCCGACAAGCTCCTCCTGACGTCGGCCTTCGTCCTCCTTGGTCTCCCCGGCGTCAGCCGCCCCAACGCCATTCCCTTCACGGTTGTCGCCATCGTGATCGGGCGCGATGTCTGCATCGCCATCGGCGCTTTCGTGCTCCTTTTGTGGAAGGGGCAGAAAGCCTTCTTCCCGACCCTCCTAGGGAAGGTCAGCACGGTCGCCCAGGTCCTGACGGTCCTCGCGGTGCTCGTCCTGAACGCCCGGGGGGCGGCGTTCCCTCACCTGAGCTGGGCCTATGACGCGACGGTCGTTGCCACCGTCGCTTCCGGCGTCCAGTACTTCATCATGTCTCTACCGCTGCTTGCGAAGCGGAAGAGATCCTAGCCTTCAATATCCATCCTGATCTCGATCCGGGTGCGATCCCGGGAAGCCAACGTCAGCGATCACCTGCGGGCACGCTCATGAACCCCTTTCTTCGGACCGGAACCCGCCTGCCGACCGTCAGGCACGACACCTCGCTGGGCCTTTAATTCTTCCTAGAACGCTCTCGGGAAGACGATTCGTATTTTTCTCATGGGCTTGATGTCTTGCAGCTTGCGATCGCCGGTTACCATGACATCTGTGTTTTCGATCACATTCGTGTCGAAGAGGACTATCATGAAACTTCGCGGAATACATCATCGTCGGTCAGATATCCCCTTGCCTCCGCGAAAGGCATGGTCTTCTTTCGGAGTGCTTCAAAGTGATCGATACGGAGTTGGCGGCGGATCACCTTTGGTTTTGCCCTTTGTGGCAAAACCGCAAAGCGAGGCGGTTTGTCAGGCATTCTTTCTTTCGCTCAGTATCCCACGAAGATATTTATGCAAGATGCTCGAGATAAGCGTTTGATACGGCAGACCTTCTTCAACCGCTTTAGCCTGAATCCCCAATAAATCCCGTTCGGACAATCGGATATTTATCCTTTTGTTCTTCTGAAGAGTATTGCGGGCATATTGCCGCAACTTAGCTATTTCTTCTTCTCGGTTTCTTATCGGCTTCCACTCCCCACGCTCATAGGATCCCAATACCCTTTTCTCTTCCGGGTCAAGAATCATCTTTTTCATGTCTTGTCTCCCAAATATTGTTTTGTTGCCTTCCGGCTTGGAACGATGGTTTTGAGCTCAATTTCGTTGCCGTGCTGTTCGTAAGGCACTAAGAATGCATATCCATCGATTTCCATGATCGCTATTTTCTGTCCAGGATATTTCGTTTGATTAGGGTTATCAACAATTTCAAGCACGTTATCCTGTTCAAACAGAACCACAATCTGTTCAAAACAAACGCCTTGCTCACGTTTTAGCCATTCGTTTTTATTTTCATCCCATCGGAGGTGTTTCATAATGGCAAGATATACGAATGCATGCCTATTGTCAACACATTGTCATCTGGTTATTCTTCTGGTCTCAGGCCGACGTTGGGGCGCAGCGTAGCCGCGGCCCGTGTAGTTTATCGTTCGGCGCGCCCTTTGAGTGCCGACGCTTCGACGCCGGCGATCTCGGCGAGCCGGCGCGTCGAGTCCTCGAGCGGCTTGAGGGAGACATCTGCGCCGGAATAGCGCTCATAGTAGCCAAAAGGATTGTCGAGATCCCTGATGAGCATCAGGAGAAAGATCATCAGATACGAGATGACGCCTACGAAAAACAGCGACTCGTAAAATGGTTCGATCCTGGCCAATATGAGCCCTATGCAGAGAAGGCCGGTGATGATGTCGGCCAGCATGTAGCCCGCGGAAATGAAGGACGTTTCCCGAATAGTGTGAATGCGGATGAGGGTGCGCCGGAGATTGCTCTGCTCCTGCTTCAGTCGGGCCAACAATGTCCCTTGGGTCCATTTTTCCATCACGGCGAACTGGGGAGTCAGCGAGTTCACGTGCTCCAGCAATTCCGCCGTGCGGTGCTTCTTATGGAACCAGCCCAGGATTTCGTTGCTCAATTGCGATATAAGGATCAGGCACGGGCCGACTTCGGCTTCGGGTCTCGCCATTCTGATGCCGGACACTTCCTGCGCCAGGTTCTCCAGGCATGCGCTCAACTCGCCCGGAAGACGCTCGCTTTCCTTGAAATCCGACAGGACGCCGCTCAGGAGAAACCCCATCAGGAAGACGTTGGCGGCCACGATCCCGGAGAACAACGGGTTGATCGAGAGCGCTTCCCACCCCAGGAAATGAACGACGAGTTTTGCGCCCACAACGACAGAAACCATGGCGCTTACGCGCAGAAGAAGGCGGTGTCGGCTATTGATGGTCATCATTGCCTTTCTCTATCTGATTGTCTCGAACAATGCTTATCAGAACATGAACATGATCTCGGAAGCGATCACGTTATCCGAAATGTTCATGTCCGGCCGGGTGGAGATCTTTTTCTTGTAATTCTCCCGGAATACCAGGAAGAGTTGTTTCTGAAGCGGGATCCTGATCTCCAGAAGAAAGTTGTGATGGCGGTCGTGCCGGCCGAAGTTCCTGTTGTTTGCGATATCGGTGACATAGCGTCTCCAGGCCAGCCGGTAGCGGACGAACAGGTTGAGGCCGCTGGGTCTGGCATAGCTGGCCGCGGCCATGACCTCGGGCTTTTTGTACGAATAATTGATCTCACGGGCGTTTTCGCGGCCCCAGGAGAATCCGAGCCGCGGCGTCAGCGAGGGACTGATCCTGTAGTGCACTTCCGTGGCCCAAGTATTCCTGGTCATATTGCGGCCGGGAGCGGTCAGCCCATAATCCTGCCGCTCGCGTTTGACCTCGAGCCTCAACGCGAGCGATTTCGAGAGGCTCACCCTGTACATGGCGCTCAAAGCCCGGCTGTCGTAGAGGATATCGCCGGATGACTGGCTCACATAAAGCAGGCGGCCCGGGGCGGAGGACCATTCGACCCCGAACCGATGGATGCCCGAGCGGAGTTCCAGACCGCCCAGGGCCTGCACATAGGTGGCGACCGAGTAATTTTGGTAACGATTCAATCGCAGGCTGAACATGGGGATCAAGGTTATCTTTTTACCGAGCGGAAGATCGCCTTGGACCTGTCCGCCCAATCCCGTGATCCAGTCCGGCTTGGACACACCCAATTCCTGGAAGATATTGCTCTCGCGGGCCAGCCCCGCGCTCAAGCGGAATTCCCGAAAACGGAACGCGGCGCCCTCCAGGGGGATGGATCGAACGGCCAGGCCGATGAGCGCGGCCGCGAAGAATCTCATTTTTGCCGAGTTGCGTCTCATGTCACGCTCCTTTCAAACAAGATCGATATCCCGCTCAGCCAGGCTGATCAAGGGTTCAAAACGCGCGGTCTCCCCGGGCTGGATTACGGCGCGGCAGGCCAGCCGCAAAAAGGCCGAAGCGCGATACCAGGCAAGGGCCGGGGCGGCCAGGACGCCTCCGCCACCCTCATAGGCATCCTTGAAGGATCCGCCCAATCCGACATATTGATCCGCCCTCCCGGTGTTCTCCACGCCCCGGAGCTCGAGATGGGCTAAAAAGTTCCCGGCGTCGCGCTCGGCGGGCGCCAGGCAGGCCATGTCCAGGTCCAGGACGGTCATGATCCTTTTGTCGAAGAGGAGCTGCTTATCATAAAAATCGCCGTGGCCCGGATAATGCGGTCGGCGGGCCGCGTCCATCTTCTCGGCTAGCCTGCAGAGAAGGCTGCGGACCGCGGGCATTCCCCGGAACTCGATCAACTCGATCGCCGAGGCCCAGCTTTGCAGGATGCCGAACTCTTCGTCCGGACTCTGGACGGGAAGGGGGATCCCGATCGAGGCCCTGTGATAAGCGCAAAGAAGCCGTCCCGCTTCGGCGGAGGACCGCATGATCTTCGGTGAATCCAGCAGCTCGAAAACCGTTTTGCCCGCAGCCGGGGCTATCAGGGCGGCCCGAAGCTCCCCGCAATAGCCGATAGGAGCGGGGACTTCAAGCCCGCGGCGCCCGTCAAGCCCGGCGGCCCGAAAAGCCCTGTGGGTATCCAGGAGGCTCGTGGCGGTGTCTTCCAGGAAGATCTTGACATAGAAATGCACGGACGCGTTTTCCGCGAGGCTTCCTTTATACCTGAGCAGACATTTGCGGCTCGGCCAGTAGCTGAGAGGCTGGACGGCTCGCAGATGAAAACCCCGCCATCCTGTCTCGGCGCCGTCGAGCACGGGCCCGATGAAGTTTCGGGCTTTAAAGGGGGAGGCTGCGATCCTCAGGTAGGGCATTCGATAATCGTAAGGGAAACGCTGGACATAGGCGTTCCATTCAGGGACATAGCTGGCTCGGGAAGGGGGGGACGGCCGACGGGGGCGCCCGGGCGGAAAGAGAAAGGCTACGGCCCAGGCCGTTCCCGTTTCATCCGTGATCTCATAGAGAAAAATGAACATGTTGCCGGGCTTGGGCCAGGCTTTCAGGATCTTAGCAGAGCGGATCTCGCGCCCCTGGCAGAGATGCCGGCCGAGGATGTCGCGCGCCGTTTCCGGATCAGCCGCCTCTCGGAAGGCCCGAGCGAGTGGGGAGCAAGGGACGTGGTCAAACATGGGGTTCCAGCGTCGGAACAGCTGCGCGCTTGCGGCCTTTCTGGAGATTATAGACCTTTCGGAACCAGGCGCAGGATTCCAGAAGTTCGGGGTGAGTCCCCTGGGCGATCAGCCCGCCTTTATTGAGGACGAATATCCTGTCGGCCTCAGCGAGGTCATGGAGGTCATGGGTGACGAAAAGGGTCGTGCACCTGCGCCGCAGCCGGAACAGGGCCTGCTTGATGTCTTCGACGCTGACCGCATCCAGCCTGGCAAAAAGCTCATCCACGAGCAGGATATCGAAATCCTTAACGAACGCCCTGGCCATGGCGATCCTTTGCTGCTGGCCGGAGGAAAGCGTCGTGCCTGTCTCGCTGACCTCGGTCTGATACCCCTTCGGCAAGCCCATGATGAACTCATGGGCATGGGCACTCCTGGCCGCTTCTTCGATCTCCGCAGGTGTAGCCCCGGGCCTGCCATAGGCGATATTATCAGCCACGGTCGTTTTGAAAAGGATGGGCTCGGGGAGGACGACAGCGAACCGCTCGCGATAGGCTTCGACATCATAGTCCCTGATATCGCGGCCATCGACCAGGATCTTCCCCTTCGTCGGGTCATAGATGCGCAGGAGAAGGTTGAGCAGCGTGGATTTTCCAGCCCCGCTCGGCCCGACAATACCGATCAGCTTGCCGGGATCCACCTCGAAGCTGAGGTCTTTGATGGCCGGCCGCCCTTCACTATATCTAAAACTGACCTCGGAGAAATGGATCTCACCCCGAAGCCGGTCGGGGACAAACGCGTCCGGCCTGTTTTGAATCGCCTCCTTGACGGAAAGAACCTCCATCACGCGTTCGCTGCAGGCCGCGACCCTGGACAGTCGTGCCGTGACCCGGGCCAATCGGCGCAGGGGACGATAGAAACCACGGAGGTAGGTCATGAAGACCAGCAGGTCGCCGGGGCTGAGGATCCCGAGCTTGGCCCGATAGGCGCCAAGGCCGAGGACGCCGCAGATACCCACGGCCGTGATGAGGTCGACCGACCGGGTCATGTTGGCCTCCAGCCTTTTTGTCCGGAGGCTGAATTTCATATTTTTGCTGTTCTGATCAGCGAATCGGTTGTCATGATACTCGGCCCTCGCGTAGGCCTGGATGACGCGTATCGCGCGAAGTGCTTCCGAGGCCGTGGCGGCTATCCGGCCCTCGTGGGCCCGGCTCTTCCTTGACGCCTGACGGATATTGCCGCTGAAATGGAAGGAGACCAGGGCCAACGCCGGGAGGACGATCAAGGAAACGAGCGTGAGGAGGGGATCCACGGCCAGCATGACAAAGGGCATGCCGACCAGGACCAGGACCTCGCTGACCGACGTCATCATCGATTCCACGAGCATCTCCCGGAGCATGTTGATGTCGTTGGTGATGTTCGTGACGAGTTCGCCGATGGGCTTTTTATCGTGGAACTGAAGGGAAAGGCGCTGGATGTGGGCGAAAAGCTTCCGGCGGATGCTGTAGACGATGCGATGACCGGCCGTGGCGACAAGGACGGTGTATCGGTAGCTGAAGACACCATCGAGGACGACGACGGCGATGTATGCGGCGATCGAGGCGCCCAGAATGGTTTCGGGCGAGGCCGAGCCGAACAGGTTCGCCAGGAGTCCGGTCTTGGGCAGGGGGCGCCGGATCAACACGTAGTCAAAAATGATCTTCAGCGGCCATGGCTGGGCCAGAATGAAAGCGGACTGGATTGCCGCGCTCAACAGGCCCAGGATGAGAAGGCCCTTCTGGCTCTTGAGATACGGTTTGAAATAGCGGAAGACGCTTCCCGGGCGGTGCTTTTTGACCTCCCGGAGCATCTGGCTGAGCTGGACCTTCACCGGGACAGTTCCTCCATCGCGGACCGGACAAGATCTTGGATGACTCGGGCGTTATGATCCCATGTCATGTTTTTTGAGGACTCCCGAGCCGCCTCCCCCAGCTCTTGACGCAGACGCGGGTCGGAACGCAACAGCCTGAAGCACCTGGCCAGCGCCGGGACGTCTCCCGGCTTGTAAAGGAGAGCCGTCTTCCTGTTCTTGAGGACCTCGGCGACCTGGCCAACCCGGCTGGCGACGATCGCCCGGCCGGAGGCCATGTATTCCGCGATCTTGAGCGGAGAAAAATAGAACTCGGCCACGGCGGGGTAGGGAGCGACGGCAACGTGCATTTTGGAGAGCCACGCCGGAACGTCCTCGTGCTTGACCGGTCCCGCCCAATTGACGTTATCTGAGAAGCCCAAACGACGCGCTTTGGACTCGAGAGCCGGCCTTTCGGGGCCGTCCCCCACGATGAGGAGCCGGGCATCCGGGACGTGCTTGAGCAGAAGCCGAAAAGCTTCCAGCAGGTCGAGAAGGCCATGCCACGGTTTGAGGCTTCCCACGAAGCCGAGGACGAAGGGCTGGGCCGCGGGAGGAGAATCCACGGAGATCGCATGGAACATTTCGTCGGCGGCATTGGGCAGGACGGCAACGCGCTCGGGCTTTGTGCCGCACGAAACGGCAAAATTCCGGATCGCGCTCGAGACGGCAATGACCCGGTCGGCTTCGGCCAACAGGGTCGACTCTATGGCGGAGGCGAAATCTTCGAGCTCCATCTGACGATGCTGTTTGTGCTCATCGGTCAGGGGGGCATTGACTTCGAGAAGGTAAGGAATCTTTTTCCGGCGGGCGAACTGAAGTCCGGCGAAGCTGAACAGGCTCATCCTCTCAAGGACGGCGTCGATCGGGGCTTCCTTATGGAGACGCTCCAGCTTTCGGCTCAGTTCTACGTTCCGGGCCAGGTCCAAGAAAACTCGGCCCTTTTCCAGTCCGGTCTTGGCCTGGATGACCTGGCTTATCCTCTGAGCAAGGGATTCCTTAGGAAGCGACTCGATGGATACACCGGGAACGCTATCCTCCTCCCGGGTCCGGGCAGCAAGGAGCGTCGTATCGATGCCGACTCTGGCCAAGGCTGCCGCCAGCTGACGTAAATGAACCGAGGAGCCCATGTGGCCATCGACCGGGATTCCCCGATCGGCGCAGATATAGACGAGGCGACGCCGGGGGGTCATGCCTTCCTCCGGGGTCCGGGAGGCCCTGATGCTTTATGATTTCGGGCGGACGAGACCAGGCGGCGATGCAGGCGGAGGACGTTCCGACGGATGTCGAAGTCTTTCTCGACCTTTTCACGCCCGAGACGAGAAAGACGGCGGCGCTGCCGGGGATGGCGGAGCAGGCCCGCCATGGCCTTGGCCAGGGCTTCCGAGTCCTTCTGCGCGACGATAAGGCCGCATTTCCCCTTGTCGAGGATCTCCGGAATTCCGACGACATCGGTGGAGATCACCGGGAGGCCTGTAGCCATGGCTTCCAGCAGGACGGTGGGCAAAGCGTCGCGATTTCCGTCGTCGGCGATGATGGCAGGGAGGACAAAAATGGCGGCCTCCTCCATGTTTTTAAGGACCGCGTCCTGGGGCAGACCGCCCAGGAGTCTGACCGCTCGGCCGAGGTTGAGTTGTGAAATGAGCGACTTGAGGGCACCTTTCTCCTCCCCATCGCCGATGATCCGGCAATCCAGTCTAAAACCCTGCCTTTGAAGGATGCCGACGGCCTCGATGAGATACCGAAAGCCCTTTTTCTCCACGAGCCGTCCCACGGAAAGGACGACGGCATCCTTCCGCGGGGCTTTCGGCGGAAGGAAGATATCGAGGTTGACGCCATTGTAGAGACGGACGATCTTGGGCCAGCTGGCCCGCGGGAGATTCTTGCGGAGATGGTCCCGGTTGGAGCGGGAGACCGTCACCAGAAAAGCCGAGTTCATCGCGATGTCCCGGAGAAGCCCCAAATGCACGTCCTTATGATAGATGTCCTTCGCATGCGCGGTGAAACTGTAGGGAATCCCCGTCATCATCGAGGCATACATCGTCACCAGGGCCGGCTCGTCGGCAAAATGAGCATGGAGGTGGTTCAGCCCGAGGTCAAGGCTTGTTTCGGCGATATAGGCCGCCCGCATGAAATACTTGAGGCCGGCGTCCGTCGGGCAGGCCAGGGCATGCCAAAGGGCCTGGCCGTACCCCTTACGGTGCTGCTGGACGCGCGCCAGAATCCTGCGCAGGCGGCTCCAGAAATCGGGATAGCTGGGACTCGGGAGGTAACGAATGCCCGCCCGCAGCTTGGACAATTGGGGGTGGAAGCGGCCTTCCGTAGGAGGACGGATCGAAAATATTTCGACTTCCAGGCCTTGCCGTTCAAGCTCCAGGATCTCATTGAGGACAAAGGTCTCCGAGAAGCGGGGAAACATCTTCAGGACATACCCGATGCGGATCCCTTTAGCTTTCGCGATCATGGCTCGACTCCGGCATCATCGGATCGAGGCTTCCGCAGAAGTTCTCCCAAATAGTGAACGGCGTTTGTGACCCCGTCGAACCTCAGCCCGGGAGCGGGCGATCTCGGCGGAGGCGTAGAAAGCATCCTCGTGACCTTCCGGCAGATCAGCTCCGGCGTCATGTGGCCGGGATGGATCATTTCGATCAGGCCGCGGCGCGCAAGAGCTTTTGCCCGGATAAGCTGCTCCCGCCGTGGGAAGACGCGGGGTATGACGAGAAGCTTCTTTTTTAGCGAAAGGGTTTCATACACGGTGTTGTAGCCTCCCATGGCTACGACAAGATCGGAAGCGCAGAGCCAGTCCGCAAAATCGAAAACATAGTAATGAATAAAAACGTTCGGGACATTGCCGAAGGAAGCCACGATCTTGTTTCTCTTGGCTTGGGGGAAGAACGGGCCCAAGAGGATAAAATGCTGGGTATCTTTAAGCTCCGGACAATTAACAACGCCCTCGAGGTAGTTCCGGATCAAGGCGAATCCGTCTTCGCCTCCCCCGACGGTCACCGTCACGATCGGCGTCCCGGCATGCGGGTAAGATTTCGGATCGGACGGGCTGGTATGCCGGAAAGAGAAGGCGCCGAGAAATCCGCAGAAGCGGGTTTTTCGAGCGGCGGCCGGCGGAAAGTCATAGGCCTTCACGGGGTTGAATATCTCAGGCCGGCTGAAGACAAGGATCCGGTCGTAGAGCCGGCAGAGGGCGTCATAGTCGCCCCGCCCAGTCCAGGTCGACTTGATGTGGCGGGGTGAATCCAGAACATCCCTGAGCAGGAGCACGGTCTTGACAGGCCTTCTTTCCGCCCTGATCCGTTCGAGGAGAGGCAGAAGCTCGCCGTTCATGCCCCGAGGGACGTTGTCCACGATGAATAGGTCCGGCCGGAAACTCTCGACGGCGGCACCGAGGACGTTCGAGCGGATCGAGGTCAGCATTCTCATGGGAACGCCGAGGCGGCGCGCTTTGTATTTCTCGGGTCCTATCTTGGTCACTCCCGGCATTCGGACGAAATCGATCCTCTTTGAGGGTGGAATGATCCCGGGCTTTTCGAGTCCGGTCAAGATCAGACAGCGCGCGTCCGAAAAAGCCTGGGTCAGGCCTCTGGCCAACTTGGCAACGCGCTGGGTATGCCCGAGCCCCAGTGTGTCATGAGTATACAAGGCGATTCGTGGCATAAATCTCCCTCAAAACGACATTCCGGTTAGATAGAGCCTTAATAACTTAGCGGCCCGATGCGGATATGTCAATAGCCGAATCGCGCCATCTAAAATCTTACCGAAGGCCAATATGTCTTGCCATTTAAAAATCTTACCATGGCTGGACAGGGACACGGGGGTCTTCGTACTCTACCTTTTCTCATTGAGGAGGTCAGAGTATGGATCTACACAGCCGGAGGGCCCTCATGGATTCCATGTCTGAGCGCTACCGTCGAGCCGCTAAAAGGTCGAACACCTCCTCCATCTCCGCTCCAGGCTGGACCCTTTCGCTCTATCGAAGATCATCCGACGGAAGCTCGAACGGATCTGGGAGATGCGCCACACCGGGAAGAGAAAAGCAAAATCCAAGGGCGTATCCGACATGGAGATCTCCCGCTCGCTCTCGCGAACACTTTCCTATCCCCACGTCGTTTCGAGCAGCCGATGACTCCTCAACCCCTCTCCGCTTGGGTAAGATTATTAAATGGCAAGATGATACCTTCTACGGTAAGGTTTTAAAATGGCTTGACAGGGTAATGAGCTCTGCCCCCGATTGCCAAGGGCGGTGGCTTCTTTATCGGCCATTCGGTTTCCTATTCAACCTAGGTCGGTCAAGCGTCAGCAGATCAGGGATCAGGCACGCCATTTTTGGGCGGCATTCGCCTGATCGGGCATAACGGAATATGCGGCTTTCTGTTTCGCTATAAGAAGTTGCTCCCGGCCAAATAGCGAATCCTGCCACAACTTATTGAGTAATTGCTGTCCGCTTGGATATTGACGAAAACCGGGACGGCGTCAGCTAATTTTGCATGGGAAACGGCGTCCATAACTTAAGAAATCAGCGCGTGATTTTGAAGAGGATTTTAATCCTTTTCGAAAAGGCTCTTATAGAAATCGTTGATCTTTGGGTCCCAGATCCTGTCGTTATAGATGGCCCAATCTCCTAGGTCGAGCGTCGTTTCGATGTTCGTGACGATCTGCCTGCGTCTGTCCTGGGGGAGATCGATCGGCCGGCCGTTCTTCCGGTCATAGACCCTCAGCTTGTTCTCGGCGGTATTGTAGGCGCAAAACGAGATCTCATCGTAGTACCAGACCTGGGGGTTGTTCCGGCCACGATAGGCGAGATAGAACGGGGTGACGCTCTTCTTCAGGAGGCTGCGGCCGATGAAGGGGTTAGCGATATGGATATCCAGCATGTCCAGGACGGTGGGAGCGATGTCCACCTGGCCGGCGATCTCACTCACGACCCGCCCCTTCTCGTCGGCAGGATCGTAGATGAGCAGGGGAATATGGAATTCGTTCTCGCAGAGCTCGAATTCCGTAGCCCTCCCCCCCTTCGTCCTGTTGTTGCCTGTATCGGCGAATATGAAAAAGATCGTGTTATTGAAATAGTCCTTTTCCCGGACCATGTCGAAAAAGCGGCCGAGGGCGAAATCCGTATAATGGAACGTGTTCAGATACCGGCCGAAGACGCCGCTCTCGAGGTCGCGCTCGAATCTTTTATCGGGGACGGCCCAGGGCAGATGGTTGGTCGCCGTGAGGACGATGGCGAAGAACGGCTTCCTGGATTCGTCCATGGTTTTCACGGCCATCTTTACGATGTCCTCGTCCCCATAGGAAAATCCCGCCTTGGCGGCCGTCGGGGGGAAAAAGGGTTTATCGATGATCGCGAAATTCCCGTGGCGTTTGAAATAATCCCTGGAATTGTCGAAACTCGCCGGCCAGGAGTTGACCCAAATGTTCGAATAGCCGAACAGGTTTAGGATCTCGGGGAGGGAAAAGAGGGAGATGCGGTCGTGCTCCCGCATGACCGTCTTTCCCTTGAAACAATCGTAGAAGGAGTTCAGGGCGGAGAACTGGGCCCCGGCCGTCCTGTCGCAGGGCCCGTAGAAATCAGTGAACAAGGTTCCACGGGAGGCCAGGGCGTCAAAATTGGGCGTCAGGCTGTAAGCCCCGCCGAAAGCGCCGATCTCCCGGCAGCGGAAGCTTTCGAGGATGAGGAAGACGACGTTGCGTATGGGCCGCGTCCTCTTTTTCAGGTCCGTTCCGGACGGGCGCCCTTCCCTGTTGGCGATCCCCATTCGGGAAGCGTCCCTTTTTGGGATCTTGATGTAGGGATATCCTCCGCCATACCAGACCTCGTCGCTTGAGAGTGGGAAAGGATGAGACGCGGGCGCGCTCATTTCCGATCCGGCCGTCTTCGCTCGTATCTCCCGGACCGTACGAAAATATGTCTCGAGCCTGGGGATATCCCTGATGAAGCCGACCCAGACGTTGTCCCGGCCGGGATCGCCGGTCTCCGCCCCCCGCTTTCCGACAACCCCTCCGAGGAAGGCTAGGCCGGTGATGGCCGCCAGGACCACGGCTAGGACCACTAGCTTTTTCCCCGCTGTTCTCAGGATAACGGCTCGGTGCACGGCCAGGCCCCCGATGGCGAGAGCGGCCAGGGGGACAATGAGGAACAGTAGCTCATACGGCCGGACCCAAAGGTCTCGGAGCGTCTCCTTCCAGGTGGATCCCATGTTCTGGATGTATTCGAGGTCGAACAACCGGATGTTCTCCCGGTAGAAATTGAGGTACTGGAGATTGGCGTAGCTGGTTAGGACGACGAGGATCTTTAGCGGGAAAACTATCGTGAAATAGGCTCGCTTTCCGGCTGCAAAGGCCAGCAGCGTCAACAAAGCCAGGCACGCTGCGATTGCGCTGTCCTCGAGAAACCCGGTCGGGATCCCCGACGCGGGCGAGGGACCGGCGTCCTGGGCTAAAAATAGGGCATAGGCCCTCGATACGAAAAGGAAGGCCAGTGAGAACAGTAGCGTCGCTCCGGCAAAATAGGGAACCCTTCTTTCTCGAACAACAGGCCCTATCGGGAGCTTGATCGGTCGATCGTTCATTGGGCCAGGGCCTTTTATGGGATTGGCGGACATTCTTTCAGCGACGATGATATGCGATTGGCATCAGATCGTCTAACGATTGGTGGGGCGGCCGGCCTCGGAAACCTGCTCCGGATCCATCAGTCGGGGTTTATAGGCCCGGGGCGGCGCCCTGTCCGCCCCGGCGCGCCGGACGCGCCTCCCGACGTCCGCGAGAGTCCCTCACCCGAAGATCGCGTTCACGACGAGAAGCACGATCATCGAGCTCAACCAGCACAAGGTCGTCGTGAAGGACCAGGTTCGAATCTGATCCTTCGCTTCCTTGACGCCGAGGATCCGGTTGACCACCCAGAAGTAACTGTCGTTGAAATAGGCGAAGGCCATCGAACCGACGCAGCACGCCTGGGCGGCCATGACCATATTGACATTCGGGATATGCGCGAGAATGGGGGCCGAGATCGACGCGGCCGTGATGATGGCCACGGTCCCGCTGCCCTGGATCAGGCGCACGATCGTCGCAATGATGAACGGAATCATGATCGGAGGCAGCGGCAGGCTCGCGGCGTACTGCCCGATGACATTGCCGGCGCCGCTGTCCCGGAGGACCCCGCCGAGGGCTCCGCCGGCCCCGGTGACCAGGAGGATGATCCCCGCGCTCTCCACGCCCTTCTCCATGTCCGCGATCACCTGCGCCCGCGGTCTCTTGGGAACCAATGCGTAAGCCGCCAGAGCCACCCCCAAGCCCACCGATATGACCGGATTGCCGATGAATGAGAGAATCTCGACGATCAAGGTCCCTTTGGCCGCCGGAAACAGCGCCGCACCGGTGTTCAGAAAGATCAGGAAGACGGGTATGAGGATCGGGGCCAGAGAAATCGCCAATGAAGGGAGTTCCTTTTCACGCTCCAGCGCTTTCTCCTTGAAGGCGTCGAAGGCCTGTTCGGGGGTCAGCTCTTGCTCTTCCCGGCGAATCCTAGCGTCGATGCGCGGCCCTAATCTGCGGGCGTACCAGACGATCACGGCCGTCGTCGGCAGGGTGATGATGATCCCCCATAGGATCATGAGGCCGATGTCCACGCCGAAGATCCCGGCCGCGCCCAGGGGACCCGGTGTCGGAGGAACACAATGGTGCGTCACCACGAGGCCGCCGGCCAGGCAGACGCCGAGGGTGATCACACTCTTGCGTGTGGTCTTAGCGAACGCCTTGACCAGAGGAGACAGGATGACGAACCCGGAGTCGCAGAAGATCGGGATCGAGACGATGTAACCGGTGAACACGAGCGCCCATTCCACCCGTTTCTCCCCGAGCCATTTGACGAAGCTGAGGGCGATCCGCTCGGCGGCCCCCGAGACCTCGAGGATGCGCCCCATCATGACGCCGAATCCGATCACGAGTCCGATCGTCGCGAGCGTGCTGCCGAACCCCTTGGTCAGAGAGCTTATGACAGCTTCCGGTTTCATGCCGCCGACAAGGCCGGCAATGGACCCGGCGACCACGAGGGCGAGAACGGCATGGTTTCTGGTTCGAAGAACAAGGAACAGTAAAGCCGCGATGCCGAGTACAAGTCCAAGAATCAACTGAAACCCACTGACAGCTGCGGTTCCCGTCATTTTCAGGCCTCCTCTTCGGTTGTTTCAGAAGCTTTCCATCAGATGATTAGGCCCGGTCGGCCATATATTGGCGAACGAAACTGTCGAAATCCTTGTCCCCCTTGAACCCGAGGGCCCGCGACCGGCGGACATCGAAGGCGCCGGGCCAGCTGCAGACGATCTTCATGATCTTGGGGTCCTCTTCGTGGCGGACAAGCTTACGGGCTTCCTTCCCCCCGAGGCGTTCGAGGCTGTCGAGCATCTCGGCGGGGGTCACCGTCAGGCCCGGAAGATTGATCGCCCGGCGCTCTCCGACGTCTTTCGCCGGGAGCGTGGCGGCATGCACGAGGTTGTCGACGACGGTCGCAGGAGAGCTGACCCAGAGCCGCGTGGCCAGGGGAACGGGGCAGACGCTCTCCACGCCGGCGAGGGGTTCACGGATGATGCCGCTGACGAACGAGGATGCCGCCGAGTTCGGGCGGCCGGGCCGCACCGTGACCGTCGGAAGCCTGCAGATGACCCCGTCGATGAAACCCCGCCGGGAGTAATCGGATACGAGCAGTTCGACAACGGCCTTCTCTGTCCCATAGGAGGACCGGGGCAACAGAACCATATCCTCGGGAACAACCTCCGGCATTTCTCCGCCGAAGACGGCCAGAGAACTCGCGAATATGAACCGCGGGGCGTGGTCCAGACGGCGGCAGGCTTCGAGGACCGCGCGACTCGCGTCGATATTGACCTCCATGCCGAGATCGAATTCCGCCTCCGCCTGCCCGCTGAGCACGGCGGCCATGTGGTAGACGACATCGATATCATCGGCGATGGCCCCCGTAATGCAGTCCGTGTTCGTGATCGTCCCGGTACGGACGTCGACCCTGCGGTCTTCGACCAGGCAAGCGGACATATCGAGGGCGACGATCTGTATGAGGTCCGGGAGTCCCGAAAGCAGCTTCTTGACCAGGCGACTGCCCAGGAATCCGCCCGCCCCGGTGACAAGAACCTTTTTCACGGGACGTTCAGGCTTAGCCAAAGGCATGATCTCCTCCTTGTCTTCATGTAAATGCGCGGAGCCACCCCAGCCCGGCCTCCGTAGCCCCGGCGGGATTGTACTCGCATCCTATCCATCCCGCATAACCGATCTTCATCAGCGTTTCGAAGATGTGCTCGTACCTGATCTCTCCCCGGTCAGGCTCGTGCCGGCCGGGGACGGACGCGATCTGGACGTGGGCAAAGGCACCCGCCATGCGTTCGGTCAGGTTCGTGAGATCGCCGTCCATGATCTGGGCATGGTAATAGTCGAGCTGGATCGACACGTTAGGCCGGTCGACGCGGCGGACGAGCTCCAAAGCCTCTCGTTGATGGCCGATGAAATACCCCGGGTTGTCGCGGTCGTTCAGCGGTTCGATCAGGATGGTGATCCCGTCAGGAACGGCGGCATCGGCGGCATACCGGATATTCTCCAGGAAGGTCCGCTCGCAGAGGGCCCGGTCGGCGCCCTTCGGGAGGATGCCAGACATCGCGTGGACACGCTTGCAGCTGAGAGCGTGCGCATAGGCCAGCGCCGTTGCCACGCTGTCCCGGAACTCCGCCTCGCGTTCGGGCAATGCCGCCATCCCCCTCTCTCCCGCAGCCCAGTCCCCAGGCGGCATGTTGAAGAGCACCTGCTCCAGGCCGTGACGGGCCAGCCGGGCGGCCAGATCGTCCGGCGCGAACGCGTAGGGGAACAAACATTCCACTCCTTTGAAGCCGGCCCTGGCTGCCCGTTCGAACCGTTCCATAAACGGGACTTCCGTAAACAGCATGGAAAGGTTGGCTGCGAACTTGAGCATCCGCTATTTCCTAAGTTCTTCTATCTCGTCCGTCGACAGGTAACGGATGTTCTCATTCCGGAGGAGGGACCGGAGCTTTGCCGTTTCCTCAAGCCCTTCGGCGATCCGGAGTAACTTTCCTTTTTCCATCATGTTCTCTAAGCTTGACAGGAGCCCTCCTCAAACCCATGACCACCACGCGGTCCGCGTGGCGCTCCAGTCCTCCGAGCCGAGTCTCGGAGTGAGAACGGATTTATATTATATCCGCCTCCGCGAGTCAATCCCTCCAGCATGAATGCCGGGGCCGGGCTTCCCAGTTCCGGTCCTGGCAAGACCGGGGCCGGGGCTTGTTCGGGGTCAACCCGGAGCCTTACTTCGCGTTTCGCCGCGTCCCCGCCATGAAAGGCGGGGCTCGCAGGCCGCAAACTTCCGTCGACCCGTCGCCGCGAACGGAACCTGGAACGTCCCTTCCTTCAGCCTTTAATGCCAAATCGCCCCGTCGGAGGCGAAATAATCAGGGATGCCCCTCACATCCTGACGTCCATGTCTCACTAAGTCTTGGGAGTTGGAAGGTGGGTTTACCGGACGTTTACAAAACGTTGTCAGAACATTTCCGGCCTTGCGAATATGCACTGATTTCCTGTGCATATAGGCCGCAGTCTTTAATCTTTTCTCTATCGATCCCTGTTGAAATACCCATTTGTTCTAATATTTCCACCAGCCATTCAGTTGCGATATTGCCTGTAGCGCCTGGGGCGTAGGGACAGCCGCCCAGCCCTCCTGCTGCGCCATCGAATACCCTAACACCTGCCTGAAGACCTGCAAGGATATTCGCAAATTCTATTCCCTTGTAACTGTGGACGTGCAACGCCACCGACGCTCTTTCAACATTATTTGCAACGGCACTTACGACCTTGTAAGTCAAAGCGGGATTGCTCATACCTGTGGTATCCCCCAGCGAAATCTCATACGCCCCGGCATTATCCAAAGCCTTTGCTATCTCAACGACATTGGCAATCGGCACATTTCCTTCGATGGGACAACCGAAACTCGTGCCGATGTAAGACCTTAATTTCATTCCGTTCTTTTTAGTTGTTTCAACGAGTAAGCCCAGTTCGCCAAGCGATTCAGCAACCGTTCTGTTCAGGTTCCTTTTGTTGTGACTCTCGCTGGCGCTGATAATATTAACGACCTCCTTCAGGCCGGTCTCAATCGCTATTTCCAGCCCCTTCATATTAGGAATAAATGCGCTGTAGGCAACACCAGGTCTCTTTGCTATGCCCCCAAAGACTTCTTTAATGTCCTTAAGCTGCGGGACCCATTTTGGATGAACAAATGAACCGATTTCAATTCTCTTACAGCCGGCTTCTGTAAGCATATTTATGAATTGAATCTTCTTTTCGGTCGCTATGAATTCCGGTTCATCCTGAAACCCGTCCCGCGGGCCAACTTCGAATATTGATACGCTCTCCGGCAAACGATCATAATTCAATTCGAAATCTCCTGATTAGTTAATAAACTGCCTTGAGCAGCTTTACACGCTTATCATCTCGCGACTGCTCGCTTTTCTTAAATGTCCTTGTCCCCATCTCATCCTGGATACCCTGCGAGACGATCTTTTTCGTCTGGGACGGTAAGGATGTCCATTTTGCCATATCCGCCCAAAGACGTTTTTTGTTTTCTCCTATGTGGTCCATAAAATATTCGATGCCGCCTCCGAGGTGATAAAACAGGTGCTGGCCCATCAAGGCCCATCTTATACCGGGGGGGGCATATAGAGCCTTATCAACATATGCAACGCTGGCAACGCCGTTTAGCCCCATAGCAATCGCTTCCCGCCTGACGGCAGCCCGCAATCGATTGGCCGGATACCCAGGGATCTCCTTTTAATGGTTACCGGCACTTTGCCGCAGGCCTTGAAAAAGTCATACATTCTTGTTACCGTCTCTTCGCTTGTCTGCCTGCCTCCTACCAGCTCCACCCGTGGAACAAGATGAGCGGGATTGAATGGGAGTGCTATTATGCCCCTTTGCGTATGCTTCATTGCTTCCTGGATTTCAGTCATCAGCAATGCAGATGAGCTGCTGGCAATAATAACATCTTCTTGTGTCTGGCCGGGAATCTGCTTTATTGCAAGAGGCGTCTTGACATATGCCGCTCTCTGCCCCGCTTGCCGTGCAAACATTGCTCGCAGCAAAGCGAGGGTCATCCAGCAAAAGAATCTCATCTATTTTTATCAGTGGCTCCTTATTTTCAAAAGTATCTATCAAGAGCGTCCTTATCCGGTTACGATATTTCTTTTAGAAGCCGCTGGGCGGTATCCATTCGAATCTTTTTTTCTTCGACCATTTTCCGGGCAATTATTTCTATTTTATCGCCCGTGGCCCCCGCCATCATGGCAATATTCTTGGCGTGCAAACTCATATGGCCTCTCTGTAGGCCTTCGGTAACAAGGGATCTCAGTACTGCAAAATTCTGAACAAGGCCGACAGCCCCAAAAACCTCCGCCAGCTCGACCGCGCTTTTTACATTCAGTATCTTTAGTGATATTCGAGCAATCGGATGGAGTTTCGACATACCGCCGACAATACCGACCGCTGTCGGAAATTCAACCGAACCGACAAGATTGCCTTCGACATCCCTTTCCCACACAGAAACGGGTTTATATCGGCCCGACCTTGCGGCATAAGAATGGATGCCTGCTTCAATCGCCCTGAAATCATTGCCGGTCGCCAGTGCCAAAGCGCTAACGCCGTTCATTATTCCCTTATTGTGCGTCACCGCCCTGTATGGCGTCGCAGCGCCGAAATTATGGGCGTTGATAAAACCCTGCACCGTATCCTCGCCGATAAGCTCCTTTTTAATCGTGGCCGTCGCCCGAACAAGCCTTTTATCTGCAAGGTTCGATAGGATACGCAGGCATGTCCTGCCTCCGGCAATATTGGCAACCAGCGGCGCAAGACTTTCTGCAATAGTATTTATCGCATTTGCACCCATGGCATCTCGCACATCGATAATAAGCATGACCTCTATCATTTTGCCTATTTCCGTATCGAGAACATTTGCCTGGATGTCCTTTATCCCTCCTCCCAATGAAACAAGTACAGGGTCAACGCGATTGCCCTTTTCAATCAGGTCGTTTTTCTGCTGCAATATTCTTATCGCTGCTGCATGCGGGTCAGGGACATTCACAACCTGTATCTGGCCGTACATTAAAGGCTCTGTTGCAATTGATATTATGCTGCCGCTATCGCGAATCACCTTTGCACCGTTGGACGCGCCGGCGATCACGCTCGACTCGTCTATAGCCATAGGAATCATATAATCCTTGCCATTGATGAGAAAATTCGGCGCAATTCCAAGCGGAATCGTCATGCAGCCGATGACGTTTTCGACAAGCCTGTCGAGCGTTTCAATCCCGACAGCCTTGTTTATATCGTTCATCAGCTTAATCTCATCTTTGCTAAGGTCCGCAAAATCCTTAACAACCTGCAGCCTTTCATCTACGGACCGCTTATAGAAACCGGAAACCCTTGATGTTTTCATATGCCAATTCCTTAATTCGTTGTAACTTCTCAGGGAGACATCACCATGAGGCCTGCCTGACGAACTATAATTTATCCTCCCCCTCCCCGCAAACGCAAGAGATATAATATAGATATTATCAGCCGGACTCGGGACGGCTGATTTTTGCCGGCTCTGCGACTGGCGCAGGGCCGAAGCAAGTCTATGGCGGCGCGCCTCTCCGCTGAGAATCATGCTCTTTATCTGAACAAGCCACCGCCTTGCCGATTTCCTGTTCATCCTTTCAATCCTCTCAGAAAACGGCCTGAGTCGTTACGATATTTCCTTTGCTTCGACCTCTATGCGAACGCCCCTATTTGTCGATTACCTGAAGCTTGGGTTTGTGGCCGATAAGCCTCAGCCCTCATGGAGACGCAACACATCTCCATGGCTACAGGCCGAGGAAAGCGGAGAATATTTCTACCGTCCCCATCTGCCTTTCGGGCGTCGTTTTTCGCAAATCTTGCTGAAGCTCCAGGGCCTTACGTCCGGGGGATCCCGCGAAGGGGATGGAAGTTGACATCGCCGAGCGGCCGGAAGTATATTGCCCACGTGATCAAGCGGGAAGATTCATCGGTCGGAGCGGGAATTCGTGGCGTGCCGGGAAAAGCAAAAACGTTTTTAAGAATTGCATCGTATATAAATTGGGAGAAAACATGAGCGAACAACTCGTTTTGAAAAATTACGTCAATGGTAAATGGGTGGCTTCCGCATCCGGGAAATTCCGGGATGTACCGGACCCGGCAACGGCGGAAATCCTGGCAATGGTTCCTGTCTCCTCAGCGGCAGAGCTGGATGAAGCTGTCCAGTTGGCGCACAAGTCTTTCCAGGACTGGCGCAAGGTTCCGGTCACGAAGCGCATCCAATATCTTTTTACCTTGAAGACATTGCTGGAAGCCAACGTCGAAGATTTAGCGCGCAGCATTACCCTTGAACATGGTAAGACATTGGATGAGTCGCGCGGCGAGATGCGTCGCGCAATTGAAAATGTCGAGGTCGCCTGCGGGACCCCGACCCTGATGATGGGCGATGTGCTCGAAGATGTGGCCCCCGGCATTGATGAGTTCATGATCCGCCAGCCGCTGGGCGTCGCCGGCATTATCTCGCCCTTCAACTTCCCGGCCATGATAGGCTTCTGGTTTATTCCGTATGCAGTTGCCACCGGGAACACTGTTGTGGTCAAACCATCCAGCCGCGTGCCGATGACCATGGTCAAATTGTTTCGGCTCATGGAAGAAGCCGGTTTCCCGGCCGGTGTGGTTAACATGGTAAATGGCGGCGCGGATATTGTGAACGGCATGCTCGATCACCCGTTGATTAAGTCAATCAGCTTCGTCGGTTCGACAGAGGTTGCCAAACACGTTTACAGCCGCGGAACGGCAAATGGCAAACGTGTCTCGGCGGCAGGCGGAGCCAAGAACCCAGTGCTTATTCTGCCGGATGCAGATGTGGAAACCACCACTGCCATTATGATGGACAGCGCTTTTGGATGTTCCGGTCAACGCTGTCTGGCGGCTTCCATCGCCATCATGATTGGTGATGCGGGCAAGACCTTTATCCCGGCGTTCGCCAAAGCGGCTTCAAATAGAGTCACGGGACACGGGATCAAGCCTGAGGTCCAGATGGGACCGGTGATCACTCCACAAGACAAAGTCCGCATCGAGGATCTAATCCGGCAAGGTTTGGACGAAGGCGCAGAGATGCTGGTGGATGGTCGCAACGCAGTCATCCCCGGTTACGAGAAAGGCAATTTCATCAAGCCGACCATTCTGACCGATACTCCGGTCAATGGCATCATTGCCACGACGGAGGTTTTCGGGCCGGTGCTGGGAATCATGCATTGCAGGACGGTGGAAGATGCCATCAGGATTCTAAATGACGGCGTGTATGGCAATATGGGTTCCATCTTCACCCGTGACGGCTCGGCGGCGCGCAAGTTCCGCAACGAGGCCGACGCGGGCAATATCGGTATCAACATTGGCGTGGCCGCCCCGATGGCGTTCTTCCCGTTTAGCGGCTGGAAGAACAGCTTCTTTGGAGACCTGCATGGACAGGGAAAACATGCCGTTGAATTCTTCACGCAAACCAAGATCGTGATCGAACGTTGGCCGCGAGAGTGGACGCGAAAATTCTAATCAACAAGAGGAGATCCTTAGATATCCATGTAGGTTCGAAGCAAAGCGGGTGAGGGTGATAGCCGCGTGTCAACCTTATGCCAAGAGGGTTTCCTCTTCCAACTCATTTCCTCTATTCGGAGTTGGAACAGGTCGGCAAGGAAATCGAAAGCCAGGGCCGAAGAGCTATGATCAGGAAAATGACGGAGACCAGCTCACCGGAGAAATGGAGCGCAAGTACGTCTTCGGGACGGCCTGCGATATGGCGCCCTCGTCCGTGGAGGAGCGGACTACGTGGCGCAAAACAAGGACAATGCCCGGAAGACACCCTTTCTGGTCAGGTCGTGAGACCATCAGGTGCTCACGGAGGTCGTTTTCGGCAATCTCAAGCCGGTCGAGGGGACCGATATCCTGGATATCAAGGCGCTTATCCCCGCCGAAAAGGTCACGAGAACCCGGGAGGAGAATCCCATAGATCTGAGCTGCTAGAATCAATGCGAAAGGGGATATCCCCCCCGCCGATCTGGTTGAGGCAACGAGGGGATAAATAATTAGCGTTGATCATCAGACGGTTTCTATAGAACGATTTTAGGCCCCGCCTTTCATGGCGGGGGAGCGTCGGCGAACGGGTCAAGCGCGTATAATGCGCCCTTGGAACAACTTCATCTAAAGGATCCGCTCCCCGGGTAGTACAGGTTGCGCGTGTTCGACCGGCCGTTCGCGCGGTCAGATCTTTTCGCCCTTGCGTTCTTCGCGGAACAGGCGGAGCCTGCCGAATAGCCTCCGGTCGCGCTCTCGCTTCATGGCTTCCACGGCGCCAGGCCCGTATTCGTAGAATCCGCTTTGGCTCTTCAAGCCGAGACGCCCCTCCGCGACCAGCTTCTCCAGGATGTGAGGGGGCTTGAAGTGCTCCTTGTTCAACTTCTCGTAGAGGTATTGGTAGACCGAAACATAGGTATCCAGTCCGGCCTGATCGATGATCTTGATTGGCCCGAAGGCGCCCAGTCTAAAGCCGATGGAGCTTTCCATGATCCGGTCGATCTCCTCGGGCGTAGCCAGCCCTTCCTCGATGAGGGCCAGGGCTTCCGCGGCCATGGCGAACTGGATCCGGTTGGCCACGAATCCCGGCGCGCTCTTGCAGAGCGTCGGAACCTTGCCGATGCGCCGCATCAGCCCGCTGGCGGCGTCGATCGTCTCCGGATTCGTCGTCTTGGCCGGGATGATCTCCACGCACGGCGTGATATGCGGCGGATGAAACCAGTGGGCGCCGATGATCCGCTCGGGATGGTCCGTGACCGGGCTCAGGTCGTTGATATCGAACGAGGAGGAGTTCGTGGCGATGACCGCGTCCGGTCGCGTCCATTGGCCGAATTGCCGGAAAAGCTTCTTTTTGAGATCCAAGTTCTCATTGACCGCCTCCAGCACGAAATCGGCCTCCATCGCGGCCGCTTTCGAGTCGGTGGTGAACCGGATACGAGACAGGATGGTCTGGACCCGGTCCTTTTCGATCTCTCCCAGGTCCACCATGGTGTTCAGGTTGTCCACCGTCCAGCTCTTCGCCCGCTGGAGCAGTTCATCATTGATGTCTGCGAGAAAGACCGGGACCTCGTTCATCGCGAACGTCTGGGCAATCCCGTGACCCATGATGCCCGCTCCAACCACAAGGACCTTATTGATCTCTGTCATCATGTCCGCTCTTCCTTTTATGGTCTTGATCCTGCAGGCCGAGCCGCTCTCCGAAGCCCCGCCCGCCTAAAGAGACAGGGAGGTGTCGATCCCGATCCGTTCAGGGGCTCGACGTCGCCGGTTCCGATATCCCGACGCCCAGGAGCTTCTTCTGGAATTCAAAATCGTTCTTGATCGGTTGAGGGCTTCCCCTGTAAGAAATCTGTCCGCTCTCCATGATGTAGCAGTTATCGAGAAAATCCAGGATGTAGGGGGAGAACTGTTCCACGATGAGAATGCTCATGTTGTGGGACTTCTTGATCTTCAGGATCATGTTGAAGACGTCCTTGACGATCAACGGGGCCAGCCCCTCCGTGGGCTCGTCGAGGAGGATGATGTCGGGGTCTCCCATGAGCGTGCGGGCGATGGTCAGCATCTGCTGTTCCCCGCCGCTCAGCTGGCACCCCAAGTGCTTTTCGAGGGTCTTAAGCTTCGGGAAGATCTCGTAGACCTCCTCCAAGTCCCATCGCTTGTCCCGGCCCTTGGGTTTCTTTCTCCCGACCATGAGGTTGCGCTTAACCGTCAGGTTGGGGAAGATCTGCCGGTCTTCAGGGATGAAACCGACGCCCAGACGGGCGATCTTGTAGGGAGCCAGGCCGAGGATGTTCTTCTGCCGGAAGAGGACCTCCCCCTGACACCGGGGAGGGGTCAAACCCATGATGCTCCGGAAGGTCGTCGTTTTGCCGACCCCGTTCCGTCCGAAGAGGGCCGCGGTCTCTCCCTCCTCTATGCGCAGGTTCACATCGAACAGGATATGGGCATCCCCGTAGAAGCTGTTCAGGTTCTTGAGTTCAAGCATTGGATCGATCCCCTCCTATGTAGGCCTCCTGGACCTCGTCGTTGTCCATGATCTCCTTCGGGGTCCCGTAAGCCAGCTTCTTCCCTTGGTTGAGGACCATGATGTGGTTCGAGAGTGAGAACACGATATCCAGATGGTGCTCGACGATGACCAGTTTGACCTCCTTCCGCAATTCCTCGGACAGGAGGCGGACCATTTTGCCCTGTTCCTCACCCGCCAGCCCACTGGTGGGCTCGTCCAAGAGCAGGACCTCGGGCTTCGTCGTCAAGGCCATGGCCAGATCCAAGATCTTCCGATCGCCGTGGGACAGGGCGTTCGCGACCCGGTCCCGGACCTCGACGAGCTTGGTCCGTTCGAGGATCCGCAGAGCCTCTTCGCGGACGACAGCGTTCTTCTCGAAGACCTGAAACAACTTGGATTTGTAGCCCAGGTGGCTCTGGACGCCCAGACGTATATTGTCCAGGACCGTCATCTCATTGAACAGGCTGGCCACCTGAAAGGCCCGTGATATCCCTTGCCGAACGATCTTGTGCGGCGGAAGCCCCGTGACGTTCCTTCCCTTGAAAAGGATCTTCCCCTGGTTGGGCTTGTGAAATCCCGTGAGGATATTGAAGAACGTCGTCTTCCCGGCCCCGTTGGGTCCTATGATGGAAAGGATCCCTTCCCTTTCAATTTCCAGGCTGACATCGTCCACCGCAATGAGATCGCCGAACCGCTTGGTGATCCCCTCGATCGAAATGAAGTTCATTCTTGTCAGCTCCTTCCTTGAACGACTACTTCCGTTTGAAGATCCCCAGGAGACCGTTGGGGAAGACCAGAATGATGATGACGAACGACAATCCGTAAAGCAGGACCCAATGCGACCAGAACCCGCTCAAGAGCTCCTGGGCCATGACATAGATGACACTTCCGACCATGGGGCCATAGAAGCTGACGCTCCCTCCCCCCAACAGGGTGGCGATGACGACATCTCCGGATTTCGTCCAGTCCAGAACGGAGGCGAAGGCGGATTGCGTCAAAAAACAGTATAGGGCGCCGGCCAATCCGGCGAACAGGCCGGAGATGGCATAGACGGCGAACTTGTACATCCCGATGTTGTATCCCATATATTCCGCCCGGATCGGGTTCTGCTTGATCGCTTGGAGGGACTTGCCGAAAGAGGAATGGGCGATGCGGCGGATGACCAGGGCACACAGGATGAAGATGACGAAGACGAAGTAATAGTACGCGATGGGATTCTTGATGTCGATCCCCAGAAAGTTGTCCCGGATGATTCCTTTGAGGCCGGCCTCGCCTCCGGTGACCTCATCCCATCGCCAGCTGATGAAGTAGAGCACCTGGGTGAAGGCGATGGTGATCAGGGCGAAATAAACACCCTTCTTTTTCCGGATGGCATATCCCAAAAACCCCGCGAAGAGCGCGCCGGTCAGGCCGCCGATCAGGATGGGGACGACCACCGATCCGTTCTGCTTGATCACGTGGAGGAACGTCAAGGCCGCGGCGTACGTGCCCACACCATAAAAGGCCCCATGGCCGAACGAAGGCAGTCCCGTATAGCCCAGGCATAGATTGAAGCTCAAGGTAAAGATGAACCATATCAGCAATTCCGTTCCGAGAGACGTGAATCTGCCGATGTAGGGATAGAGCGGGTAGAAAAGGAAGAACAGAAAGATCCACGGATAGGGATCCTTGACGATCTTTTTCATCGAGCCGACCTCCGCTGCGAGTAGGGTTGGGTTCTATTCTGCAATGTTCTGCTCCCCGAAGAGCCCCCGCGGCTTGAAATAGATAACGATCGCCATGAGCACGTAGGGAATGATGTCGACGAACCGAGGCATGAACAGGATAGCCAGAGACGTGGAAACGCCGACGATGAGACCGCCGACGATCGTTCCCGGGATGCTTCCCAGCCCGCCCATCAAGACGATGACAAAGGAGGGCATGAGGATCAGGGTCCCCATCTGCGATTTGATGCCCCAGATCGGAGCGGCCAGGATCCCGGAGAATCCAGCCAGGGCCGCGCCCAGGACAAACACGACCATTCTCAACCGGGAAAGGTTGTTGCCCAGGGCTCCGACCATCTCGCTGTTGAACATCCCGGCTTTCACGATGGCCCCGAAATTGGTCCGGTCGAAGACGATCCAGACCAAGGCCAGGATTACGGCCGCCAGGACCGCGATGAACAGACGATATTGGGGATAGATGAAATCCCCGACCGCAATGATGCCGTTGGCGAACTTGGGGGCGCTGACCGAATAGGCCGCGGGCCCGAAGACGATGCGGATCAGCTCTTCCAGGGCCATGGCGAAGCCCAGGGTGATGAGGAGTCCGAAGAGCGGATCCGATCCATAAACCCGGCGTACCAGGAGTTTTTCGATGATAAAACCTATGATGGCGACGAGGATCGGGGTCACGAGCAAAGAGGGCCAGAAACCGATCTGGGGATTGAGGATCCAGAACAGATAGGCGCCGAGGGCATACGTGATCCCATGACTGAAATTGATGACTCCCGAGATCCCCAAGACGAGGCTGAATCCTATGGCAACTGCCGCATACACCAAGCCCAAGCCTATGCCGTTCAAGAAAAGAGATATTACGGATATGAGCATATCTTATTCCTTGCTCTGTGGATTTTCAGTCTAGAAAACGGTTGCGGCTAACAAAAAAGCCGACCAGAGCGCTTCTTCTATGTTCTATAGGCCGTTTATTTCGATGTTACACGATCCTTATTTCGAGCCCTCACATCCCTGAATCAGCGACAATATTCGTTTTTAAAAAGGATCTCCTCTCCCTCTCTTTGAGAGAGGGAGAGGAGATCGACAACAATCGCGTTACTTCGTCAAATCACAGCGATGGGCCGGATCATCGATCCGGTAGCGCCTTTGATCTTGTTTGGAAGAGTCATAAAACAGAATTCGTAAACCTTATCCTTGGCCAGTTCGTTGGTCATCACCATTTCCATGATATGGACCCCGTTCTGGATCAGCATGTAGTGATGGACGGGATGAACGTGCTCAGGGAATGAAGAAAGCTGACCGGGAGGAAAGTTTTCAAAAGCGGCTTGGTCATCGCCGATCACGAATACATTCTTTTCTCCGATCAGATACTTGACGGCGTCCAAAGTCGGCCCTGCGCCGCCAGCTTCACTCATTACCGGCCAGGTCTGACCAGTTCTGATCAACAGGGCATCTCCAGCCTTGATCTCCACGCCTTCCCACTTCGCACAGCCCTTAATGTCCTCGACGGTAACACCGTACCCCGGAGCTAAAGCAGCGACCTTCTTATAGCCTGGAATATCCAGGAGCACTCCCCTGAGGATGATCGGAGGAATATTGGAAGCATCAGCCATGAGGGGTCCATAGTTAGACCAATACTTCGCTTCGGTGAAGCCATTCCACCAATGATTGTCCTCGCCTACAGTGAGATGGGAGAAACTGTCAATATGAGAGCCGACATGCAAGGGGCCTACCAATATCTCGCTATTGAGACCGACATTGTACTTGTTGACCGAGGCATCCAACCAGCCGCCTTTGGCGTACCAATTGTACTTCGGGTCATACACACTAAAGGCTTGCATGTTTTGCCGGCCCTTCGGAGAGCCATAAGGAAGGACATCCCAGCCCGAATGGCCAGGCCACACCGGCATGCCCTTGAATCTCAGGGTCTCCAGATCATAGACCTTTCCCGCTTTGATCAGGCTGATCGCCTTCAAGATCATCTGCGGAGTCACGTCGTTAAGAGTCCCCACCTGATCAGTCCTGCCCCACTTGTCCCAGCGGTTCTCCTTAGTCCATTTGTCATCAGCCGACCAGCCTAAAGAGACGACGCCAAAGACGAAAACCAACGCGACAAGGAACGACAAAGACCTTGGTTTCATCAAGAAACCTCCTTCATTGAATTTAAAAATTCTATTGATTCCAGGAAACCCGGGTCGTCAGAGACCGCTGATCGACCTTCATTCCCAGTCAATAGTGCATCCCAAACAACTCCTGTGGGCGCGATCCTATGCAGATGTCCCGCAGGAACCTTTCCCGGTCGAGCACGAGATCCCGTCATCTCCTGGCAAACCTCTCTCTCGACCATTATTTTTTCGATTATGATCACCCGGTTCTTTAGATGGCATAGGGCTGTGTAAGACGGGTGATTTTCATTATGAGAATAAATGCCAACCCTTTGGGCCACGTTGTAGCCCACCGTTGCCTTTTCATTCTGATTCATTAATTACCATTCGGCACTTATATGTAAACAGGATATATCCAAGGATGAGAATTGTCAAGAAAAAAAACGGGGAGGACTCCCCCAAAAAACATTCTGGATCCAATAGCGACGGCCGGGCAGAAGACGTGCTCTGCAACTCCGACAATTTCGTCAGTTCCTGGGGCTCTCTGCAGAGAAACCGTCTGATGATCAGCGATAATTATTTATCCCCTCGTTGCCTCAACCAGATCGGCGGGGGGGATATCCCCTTTCGTATTAATTCTTGCAGCTCAGATCTATGGGATTCTCCTCATGGGTTCTAGTGACCTTTTCGGCAGAGACGAGCACCTTGATATCCAGGATATCGGTCCCATCGACCGGCTTGAGATTGCCAAAAACGACCTCCGTGAGCACCTGATGGTCCCACGACCTGACCAGGGAGGGTGTCTTCCGGGCATTGTCCTTAATGGTCAGGTCTTCCATGGCACAGATGATCTTCTCGACATCTTCGGTCGTTCCCGCCTTCTTCATGCCTTCGAAGAGCATCTTCACGGAGAGCCATCCGTTAAACGTGGTATTGTCCAAGATGGGACTGGCGAGCTTGGGGTACTTCTTGAAGTACCGGTCGTTGAGCTTTTCCATTTCGGGCGAAGACTTGTAGTAGGTCTCCATGCACACATAGGCTTGCCGATGCTCCTTCGGAACCACGAACAGATCGACCGCATCCATGAGGGTGTACCACACCTTCATCTTGTCATAGAGCCTCATCTCGTACAATTGGTTGAGCAAGGCCACATTGTCGAAACCCGCGACGGTGATGACCAGGACCTCGGCTCCCGAGTTGCGGATCATCAACAGCTGGGAACTGAAATCCCGGGTGCCGAGGGGGACCTTGACCTCTCCCATTTCCTTCCCTCCCACCTTGTCCAGCATCTTTCTGGCCCAGGCGGTCCCGGATTGTCCCCAGGAATAGTCATGGGTCAGGAAGAACCATTTCTTCCCAATGTTTTGCGCCACGTAGTCCGCTCCTCCACGGACGAGGGACGCCATATCGCAGGCCGTCCGGAAGACATGCTTGCGCCCCATTTCTCCGGTGAGCTGGTCTCCGTTCTGGTTGGTGGCGATGAAGAGGACCTTGTTCTCTTCTGCCGCCGCCCCGACGGAGAGCCCGGTCGATGTTGAAACGCCTCCCATGAAGAACTTGATCCCATCGACCTCGATCAAACGCCTCGCCCTTCGCGCGGCAACATCGGGATTGGTCTCATCATCAGCCACGACCAGTTCCACGGGCCGTCCGAGGATCTTATGCCCGTAATCCTCCAGCGCCATCTCCATGCCGACCCTTTCCAGGAGGCCGTGGTCGGCGTAGTTGCCCGAGACGGGACTGACCACCCCGATCTTGAGGGGCTTATCCTCCCCCCTCAGGAGACGGGACGTGCCGGGGAAGGTTAAAACCCCGATGCCGGCGGCCGTGCTCTTAAGAAAAGCTCTTCTGGATACGTTTCGAATCTGCGCTCCTCCCATAATGTTCCTCCTCACTTAAGATTCAAACATCTCTGCCGAATGCCGACTCTCCGCGGCCCGCTGATCATTGTGCGGTCCATCCGCCGTCGATCATGAGAACATGGCCGGTCACGAGATTGGACGCTTCGGAAGCCAGATAAATTACGCCTCCGACGACATCCTCGGCTTGCCCCAGTCGGCCCAGGGGGATATTCTCCAGGCAATATTCGCGAAAGCCGGGTTTTTCGAACATGGATTTCGTGAACGGCGTTTCTACGAACGTGGGCGCGATGGCGTTCACGTGGACGTTATGCTTGGCCCATTCGAGGGCCAGGACCTTCGTCAGCTGGTTGATCCCGCCTTTTGTCGAACAATAAGCCGACCGCAGGGGAATCCCCACGGAGCCGGCCTGGGAGGAAACATTGATGATCTTCCCCTTTTTCTGCCGGATCATCACCTTCCCGACGGCCTGCGCGCAGAAAAAAGCGCCCTTGAGGTTGATGTTGAAGATCCGGTCCCAGGCCTCTTCCGTAACATCCTCAGCACTTTGGGGAATGTTGATGCCGGCATTGTTGACCAGAATGTCGATGTGGCCAAAGGCGTTCACCGCGGAATCCACCATGGCCTGGATCTCCGGGATCTTCGTGACGTCCATTTTCCTGATCAATGCCCTTCGGCCCAGGCTTTCAATTTCTTTGCCGACCTGTTCCAGCTCCAAAAGAAGGATGTCGCAGCCAACGATGTCGGCCCCGTACTTAGCCAGGGCCAGGGAGATCTCGCGCCCCATGCCCCTGCTGGCGCCCGTGACGACGGCTACCTTTCCCGAAAGGTCAAATTCAGAAGGCATCTTTTCCATAATACCAATTTTTCTTCAATAAAAACGATTTCACTATTTTCGATCAAATTATTGGAAATGTCAAGGCAATCTAAAACCAGGACTTCCCCCCAATAGATTTGGGCGAATCCGGCTTAACCTCTTTTTTTTCTATTCGATGCATGGGATTCCATGTGAAATCATAAAAATGGGGTAACTCCTGGTATTTTAGCGCTTGACAAATTTCCTGCCTGTAGTATAAATGAAACTCGTGCGGTAGAGGGACGCACAGGCTGTCGATACTTGCTGAATGGCCGGTTTGGCTATTCAGCCAAAACTATCCAAAGAAGGAGATACGTAACCACATGAAGAAGGCTATTGCTCTTAGTGTACTGATCCTCTTCGCTCTGGTGAGTTTCGCTGCGGCCGGCAACGTAGCAAAAACCTTCGGCAAACTCCCCGTGCCGAAAATGACCCCCTACCTGAAGGGCCTCATTAACACCGGCGATGTATGGGACATCGGTTCCTCGCGCGCTTGGGACATGCCGCTTTGGCCTGGACATCCCGCGTTCCGGGTCCTCACCTATAAGTGGCATGGTGAAACCGGAGATGTCCTAGCGCCCGCCACGCTCTACAACGAGCTCTTTATGGGCTGTTTCCATTCCGGATCCCATATAGACTCTCTGAACCACATCGGGGAGATCCAGAAGGACGGAACCATCAGGGTCTATGGGTGGGAAAATGGGGCTTCCATTTGGAAGACCTCCGACAAGGCCAAGGAATGGTGGGGAGGCAATTTGGGCGACGCATCGCAGTTCCATCCCATCGTTCTCCGCGCCGTGGTCCTCGATATGGCCAAATATTTGGGCACCGAAGATACGGGCGGAGAAAAGACGGTCAAGCGCGCCTATACGTACACCATCGACGACGTCAAGGGCTGCATGAAGGCCCAGGGCCTTGAATTCAAGCCCGATGTTCCCACGGCATTCCTTTTCCGGTCCGGCCACTTCAAGTATTTCAAGAACAGAAGCGGCGTTTATGGCGGCGAGAACCCCGGTCCCGACCTCAAGACCGAGGAATTCCTGGTGTCCATGGGCGGCCGCGTGACCGGCAGCGACACCGTCTCCTATGAACGGATGGCCGTCGGCGAACATCCCGTTCATCGCTGGATGATGCAGAACGGGATCTTCATGAACGAAGTCATGAACCTCGAAGAAATCTGCGAAGCCGGTAAGTACGAAGGAGTTTACATCGCGCTCCCTCTGAAGATCAAGGGTGCGAGCGGATCGCTGATCGATCCGATTATCATCAACTGACCCAACATTGGTTTATGTTTAAAGCCTGGCTCCCTCTACCCTTTGTTATCATATGATTGTGTCACTGATGATCGACGGATCGCCCCATGAGTGAAATCTCAATTGCCGATACCTCCTTAGGCCGATGGTCAATAATTTATAAGCGGGGCAAACGGGTTTAGACGATATTGGCTGACCGCGTACTGTATGTAAGTGCGGGGAGTTCCGGAACGGCTCGCCCGATAAACAGTTGGTTTCCAGATAACCCTTAACGAATATTTTCAATCCCCTTCGCGGGATTCCCCGGACATATGTCCGTGGAGCTTCAGCAGTTGATTGTTTGTACTTCGCGCAAATGACGGATTGCAGGCAAGCAAAAAGACTCGTGCCCTCCGGGAGATTGGATCTTCTCATCTAACATGGACCCGGAGGGGTCCGAAAGGATACGCTTATGGGCTACTGCCCAAATGGAGATCGACGGGATATGTGCAACGCCTGCCCGCACAACAACAAAAACTCGATCAATTCAAGGAGGTCTTGATGCCTTATCCAAGAATGGTCAGAATAAGACAAAAGTTTGAGTCTATTCCGGGGATAGAAGATATAGAAAGAGAAATTATTGATCAGCTTGACAGACCAGGAATCCTGTCTAACCTCAAACGCGGAGATACTGTCGCGATCACGGTCGGCAGTCGAGGGATAGCTAATATGGATCGCATTGTCGGAGCCCTGGTGAAAAAACTTAAAGAGGTTGGAGTCGACCCTTTCATCTTCCCGGCAATGGGGAGTCACGGCAATGCTACGGCTGAAGGTCAAAGAGAGTTGCTGGAGCATTACAGCATCACCGAAGAGACGATGGGGTGTCCGATCGTATCCTCCATGGAAACAATACAAATTGGGCTTACAGATGACGGGATACCCGTAAATATGGATCGTCATGCCTTTTCAGCCGATCGAATCGTTATCGTCAATAGAGTTAAACAGCACACGGATTTTTCGGGGAACATTGAAAGCGGTCTTGTGAAAATGATGGCTATTGGGCTCGGGAAGCGTAATGGTGCCTCAACTTATCACAAGGCTTCGCTAAATTATCGCTTCGAGAGAGTTCTCCGTGGTGTGGCGGAAACTGTCCTGGCAACAGGCAAGATCGCATTCGGGTTGGGTATCGTTGAGAATCCTTACGATCAAACCGCAATCCTTCATGCAACAACACCGGAAAAACTCATCGAGACCGAGGAACATCTACAGGAACAGGCAAAAAAATTAGCGGCCCGATTGCCTTTTGACCTAATGGACGTCTTGATAGTTGACGAGATCGGTAAAGACGTAAGCGGGTCGGGCATGGATACTAAAGTCATTGGTCGCATGATGCAACCCGGTGAAGAAGACCCGGAAACACCCAAAGTGACTAGGATCTTCGTTCTTGATCTTACGCCCAATACCATGGGGAATGCGGCAGGTATTGGGTTAGCGGATTTCACAACAAAAAGACTCGTTGACAAGATCGCTCTGGAACCCACTTATATGAATTTCATCACGTCCATGGGTCCCCAGAAAGTAAGGATCCCCATACATTTCGATACCGATAAAAAAGTTCTCAACGCAGTTTTCGACACAATCGGCATGGTTCATCCAGAGGAAAGCAAGGTCGTTAGGATCAAGAATACTCTTCGACTTGATGAGATTGATGTCTCTGAAGAATTTCTGAATACTGTAAGATCAAGGGTCGATTTGGAGATAATCGGTGAACCGAAAGATTTTGAATTCGACGAGAACGATAATCTTAGACGAATCTTTTTTCATGATAGTGGATCTTGAGCCTGCCCTATCGCGAGCGCGTTCAGCCTTCAAAACGGAATTCTACGCCGATCCCTTGGCCTCAGCGGATGGCGCCTTCTTGACAAAACGGCGATGGAGGCGCTCCAGGTGCCCATGGATCACTTCGAACTGGTATCGGGAATAACCGACTAACGTCGTGAGCTCGCCTTGCTCCTTGTCCTTCAGCAGGTCAAGGGTGATCAAGTTCTCTAATTGGTCCAGCCGGATCGAACGGATCCGGTCCCAGGGAAGATTCAGAACTCGGAAACCGCGATGTTCGAGTCCGCTTGGGCTTACCGTCAGGGTGCCGAAGCCATTGTCAAATCGGCCGTTTTCCATACGACCGGCGAAATTCAAGCCGTCCCAACGGAAAATGGCTCCGTCAGCCTTATCGCCCACGGGCATCGTCCGGCACGACACGATCATGATCATCGCGAGGAGAACTGACCCCAGCCGGCTCACGGTGCCGAGTTGCCAGCGAGTTTTCCTATGCATCGAAGACTCCTGTGCCCAAGACGGTCCCCCCCCTCTCCATCCACGGTACGGATTAAAAACGAACCGAGCTCAAGTCCAGATTGCCGGAAGACCCCTGGGCTCGCAAGCCCGGGGTCTTCCGGCAAAGTCTACAAACAATAAGGGACTAATTGAGCTTGAAATCGAAACTCTTGGCGAAGAAAATGTAACCGCCGTAGCGGGAATCATCACCCATCATAAGAACCTTGGAGATGTGATCCCCGGGCATCCAAATACCCATCGTGGCGCCAAAATTGATTCCCTTGAGGTTGGTCATGAGCAGGCCGGCGATTTCATAACCCAGATCCTTGGAGCCGGTGACGACTTTCTGCTTGCCGTACTTGAAGAAATCGAGGCGCAGGGAGACGTTCTTGATCTTGGTGCCGACATGCCCGTTGAGCCAGGTTATGTTCGACATCATGTACGCAAAGGGAGCCTGGAGAGAAAAGGCAGCAGGAGTGCTGGTCAAATGAGCCGGTCCCAGACCAACCCAGCCCTTATAATATCCGTTGGTGTAGGGATTCGACATCACGCTCTCGTAGGTGCTGTTCTTGCCATCGCTCGAGTTATCACCGGACTCCTGCCCGTAGGCGGCGCCGACATTCAGTCCCGACGTCGCGGTATAATCACCCTTGAGGACGAGCGCGGAGCCAGTATAATCAATGCCCGCGTTATCGCCGAACATCTTGACGAACTCGGCCTTGATAGCCAGCCCATCGATCAGCTTGACGTGGACATCCGCCCCCACCCACATCGGCTTGTCCTTCCCAAAGGATCTGTGGAAGAAGTAAGGGCTCACAGTGAACTTGTCCAGATTGATCGTGGCATAGGCGCCCCAGGAATTCCAGTCTATGATAGCCGCGGGGTTCCGGGACCCGGAGAAGCCCATTTCGCCCCAGCCGCCATTGTCCTGGGTCTTGCGATAGAACAGGTCCAGGGAGAATTTGTCCTTTGAGGTGGACAGCAGGAAACCGGTCTGCCCTTCCTCGCCGCCGTCAAAACAGGCCAGTCCCTCGCCATAAAGCATGTGGATCTTGCCGACCTTCAAGGAAAAGGGACCGATCAGATCCTTCATTTCCACATAGCCTTCCACCAGGTGCGTCGCCGGGTCCGAGGGCGCACCGAAAACGGAATGCATTCCGAATTGCCCCCAGGCGCTCCATCTGGTAAAGAGGGTGGCCTTCCCCCAATCCGCCTTCAAATAAAAGGAGCCGTGGCCATAATTGTAATTGTAAGAATCGGAATTCCCTTTGACCGTTTGGCCGCCGGACTCATAGTCCTTCTGGTTGAAATCCGTATTGTTCCAGAAAAACGTGTACAGGTAGAAATTGACGCCGCCTGTGATCTTCGGACCAGCTGCGGCATCCTCGGCACGGAGCACCGTGCTCGCCGTCACCAGAAAGAGCACCGCCGTGATTACGAGAAGCACTTTTTTCAAGAAAACCTCCTTTATTGAATCTTTCTGGAAACCTGACCTGCGACCTGTTTGGCCAGGCAACAAGCCGCTGGGCTTGAACCCAAAGCCAAAACAGATATGGCCAGGTGACCATTGTCGTCGAACCGTAGTCGGCATCATCCTCGGGACTCAATGTCCTTTCTATCTGGGAATTATTACAACTGAACAGAAAGCCATCAGAGGAACAATGTTTCATTCTGCAGAACATGCGCCCTTGTGTCGATAATTTCATCCTCCCACGTCGGGTAACTATAAATCATTATTGAAGGGGATGTCAAGGAAAAATAATCGATGTCAAGGCAACGTGAGTATTTCCTCTTTTGTCCGGTGAGATATCCGTCGCGGTCGCTAGAAGGGATTCTGCGCCGCCGGCATGAAGAAGGCTGATTTTTCGCCCTTTATTGGCTATACTATAGCCTCCATGGCCGAACCGAAGCCCCCGGACCACTGCCCTCAGACCGATCCCTCGGTCGTCGCCGAGCTGATCGGAGCGTCCAAGGTCTTCAAGACCGGCGGTCAGGAGATCGTCGCCCTCCAAAAAACCGACCTGCTCTTGAACAGGAACGAGCTGCTCCTGATCGTGGGGCCCTCGGGGTCCGGGAAGACGACGCTGCTTTCGCTCCTCGGCTGTGTCCTCTATCCCACGGAAGGCTACGTCTGCATCCAAGGGGTCAACACCAAGGACCTCAACGACCGGCAGCTGGCCAAGCTCCGCCGGAGCCTCATCGGGTTCGTGTTTCAAAACTTCAACCTGATCTCGCCCCTCAATTCAGAAGAGAACATCATGCTGCCCCTCCTCCTGAACAAGGTTTCCAAAGACGCCGTCCGGGAAAAGGTCCGGCGGGCCCAGGAACTGGTCGGGCTGACCCATCGAAGAAAATCCCTGCCTAAACAGCTGTCCGGCGGCGAACAGCAGAGGGTGGCCATCGCCCGGGCCCTGGTCTCCGACCCCGCCATCATCCTCTGCGACGAGCCCACGGCGGCGCTGGATGCCGGTTCCTTCGAAACCGTCATGGAGGAGCTCCGCCATCTGGCCGATCGGGGGAAAGCCGTGGCGGTCGTCACGCACGACCCCAGACTCGAAAAATACGCGGACAAGATCATCTACATGGAAAACGGGAACGTCATCAAAAAAAATGACGGAGATGGAACACCATGAAAAGATCACGGATGAAGTTTCTCAGCTGGGCCCTGGCGACCCTGACTGTCTGGTATACGGCGGGATGCCAACCGAAGAAGGACTCCCCGCCGGAGAGCAATCCGAAGATGGACCTGTCCCCCACCCAGGTCGTGGGGCTCGGACGGATCGAACCGGAGCTCAAGATCCTTGACCTCCAGAGCGAGGTGTCCGGGATCGTGGTGGGAATCTTCTTCCGCGCCGGCGAGGTCGTGGCCAAGGGCCAGACTCTCGTGGAGCTATCGAGCGCCATCGAAAAAGCCGGACTGGAGTTGAAAGCGGCTCAGGTTCAATCCCAGCGTTCCCAGATCGACGCGGCCCGGGCCTCTCTGGGCTCGTCCCGGGCCAGGACGGAAAATGCCCGGCTTTCCTTCAGCCGGGCCAAGACCCTCACCGAACAGGGCGCCCAGGCCAAATCCATATTCGACGCAGCCAAAGCCGAGTACGAATCGCTGCTGGAGGACATCAAACGGCTCGAGGCGGGCGTCGTCGCGGCCGAGGACATCCTGAAGCAGGCCCAGGCCGATCGACGGCTGTCGCAGACGGAATACGACCGGCGATTCATCAAAGCCCTCTCCGACGGGCAGATCCTGTCCCTGGACATCACGGTCGGCTCGCTCATCTCGCCGGAAAAGTCTTTCGGGACATTCGCCCCGAAAAGCCCGCTCATCGCCCGCGTCGAGATCGATGAGTTGTTCGCCGGCCTGATCCGGCCGGGACAGAAAGCCTACGTCCGGGCGCCGGGGATGACCGAGTCGCTGGCCCAGGGCAGGGTCACCTTCGCCGGCCCCTCCCTGAGAAAAAAATCGCTGTTTTCCGACGATGTCGGGTCTCTGGAAGACCGGCGTGTCCGCGAGATCTGGATCACTCTGGATCCGGGATCCCGCATCCTGTTCGGGACCAGGGTGGAGGGCGTCATCCTCCTCAAGGAGTCCTGACGGCCCGCCATGCTGCGATTCGCCTTCCGCTTCATCAGCTACGACAAGGCCAAATCGATCGGCGTCGTCCTGGGCATCGTCATCTCCACGTTTCTGGTGGGCCAGCAGACCGGGATATTCCTGTTCCTGACGGGGGCCATGGCCTCGATCGTGGACAACACCCGGACCGATCTCTGGGTTGTCGATAACAAGACGACCAACGTCAACGCCCTCGGTCCGATCGACGTCCGGATCGGATATCAGCTCGAATCCATTCCCGGAGTCAGAAAAGCCTATCCGTTCATCGTAGCCGGAGGAACAGCCAAGTTCCTGGGGGGGCGATCCGCCCCGGTTCAGATCATCGGCGCCCAACCGCCGTATTTCCGCGGCGGTCCGTGGCGGATCGTCAACGGCGACCTGGCCGGTCTTCTCGACGAGGGGGCGGTTTCCGTCGATATCTTCGACCGAAAAAATCTGAACAACGCCGGGATGGGAACGTCGTTCGAGATCAACGGCAGGCGGGCGCATGTGGCTGTGGAGAGCCGCGGCGTCAGGGGATTCGGGGGAATTTTCATGTTCACGACGGTGTCGCGGGCCCGGGAATTCGGCCGCATCCCCTCCAGCAAGATCAGCGCCTTCCTCGTCGAAACGCGGCCGGAGTCCGATCTTCAAGCCATACGGGATCACATCAACGCCTCCATTTTCGGGGTTCGGGCCTGGACCAAGAAGGATTTTTCGCGGGCCACGGTGTCCACGATCCTGGCGACGAGCGGCATCGCGCTATCCATCGGGACCTTGATCATCTTCGCGGTCGTCGCCGGGATGATCATCATCGGCCTGACCATGTATTCCGCGGCCGTCGACCGGATCCGGGATTACGGAACGCTCAAGGCCATCGGGGCCGATAACCGGTATATCCGGAAATTGATCATGGCCCAGGCGCTCGTCTTTGGACTCGTCGGCTACGGGATCGCCATCTTTTTCATCGAGGGTTTCCGGAACGGGATCGCCAAATCCGGAATCCTTTTCGATTACAGCCTGGAGATCAAGATCGGGTTCTTCGTCATCACGATCCTGATCGCCCTGGCCGGCGCGGCCTTCGCCATGCACCGCATCGCCAAGATCGAGCCCGCTTCGGTCTTTCGCACCTGACAAAGGAGGATCTCATGACGTTCAAAGAAACGTTGGTCCTATACGGGATCACCCTCGCGGTCTTTTTCCTGATCGATATGATCTGGCTCGGACTGGTGGCCAAGGGCTTCTACCGGCGGCACTTGGGCGCCTTCCTCAGCCCCAATGTCCGTTGGGGCGCGGCTATCCTCTTTTACCTGCTTTTTATCGTCGGCCTGCTTGTCTTCGTCGTCCGCCCGGCTGTGCTGCGCGGCGCGCCGCTCGAAGCCCTGCTCTTCGGGGCTTTGTTCGGACTGATCTGTTACGCAACCTACGATCTGAGCAATCTGGCCACGATCAAGGGCTGGCCTTTGATCGTGACCGTGGTTGACCTCGTTTGGGGCACGGTCCTGGGCGGGGTCATATCGTTCTTGAGCACCGTCATCGGCCGTACCTGGCTCATCAAGCTCTGAGACGTCGACCGTCTATCACAGCACGCTAGGCCCCGCTCTCCCCGGCATCTCAGTCGCTCCGAAAGACGGTACGGGAGAGGGGTTTTTCCCCCCACCGGTTCTTCCGGCGCCGATTTCCGGCTGTTGACGGCGCTGCGCGGCCGGTAATACAGCGGCAGCATGGTTCTGGGAAATCCAGCGCCAAGGGCGGGAATTCAATGCGCCATGGAAATTGGGGGATAGTATGAAAACCAGGACGAGCGCACTCTTGGCGGCGGCCGCCTCGCCTGGGCCGGTGAAGGCTATTTTTACATATTCCTGTCGATGAACCCCTTCCGGAGGGTCATCCACAAGATCTTGATGTCCAGGGTGAAGGACCAGTTCTGGATATAGTAGAAATCGTATTCCAACCGCTTCTCGATCGAGGTGTCCTGGCGGAGGTTGTGGACCTGGGCCCAGCCGGTGATGCCGGGCTGGACCCTGTGACGCAGCATGTACTTGGGGATCTTCTCCCGAAACTCCTGGACGAAGGCCGGCCGCTCCGGGCGCGGCCCGATGAGACTCATCTCCCCCTTGAGGACGTTGACGAACTGGGGGACCTCGTCGATGCTGTACTTGCGGAGGAACCGCCCCAACCGGGTGATGCGGGGATCGTCCCGGTCCGACATGACGGGGCCCGTCACCTTCTCGGCGTCGCAAATCATCGTCCGGAACTTGTGGATGACGAAGCGCCGTCCGTCCAGGCTGATCCGCTCCTGATGGTAGAAGACCGGCCCCCGGGAGGCCAGCTTGACCAGGACCGCGACGATCAGCATGAACGGCGCGAGGATGACCAGGAGCAAGGCCGAGACGAGCATGTCGGTCGCCCGCTTGACGAGCTCAGGCACCCCCTTGAGCGGGACGTCGTCGATCGTAATGACCGGAAATCCGTCGAGGTCCTGGATATTGGCCTTGAGGGTCAGGAGCTGGAAGAGGTCCGGGATGAGGCGGACGTGGACGGGATACTTGTCGATGATCCGGAAGGCCTCGACGATCTTGGCATAGTTGTAGAAGTCCAAGGCTACATAAACCTCGGAAACGCCGTATTCCTCGATGACGGGCCCGAGCTCGGCGAGCGGGCCCAAGACCTTGAACCCGCCGCCGTCGACCCCGATCTCCGTCCCTTTGGCAAGCCCATCGTCCACGAAACCCAGGACCCGGAACCCCAGGTCCCGGAAGCCGGCCAGTTTCTGGGCGACGGTCTTACCCATGTCGCCCGCGCCAACGATGAGGACGTTGGTCAGGTTCAGCCCCCGGCCGTAGCGGCGCTTCATAAAGAAGTAGACCTGGTTCCGGAAGATGAGGATGACGAAGATCACGGTCACGAAATAGACGGCCAGGAAGCCGTGGGAGAGCTTGAAGGTCATCCGGTAGATGGGCGCCTGCCCCTGGCTGTAGTTGTATAGATAGTTCAGGACGGAAAAAACCACGAGAATGGTTAGAATGCCGTTGATGGAAGCATATAGGAAGTCGTCGATCCGGGCGCGCCGGAGCCTTGTCTTGTAAAAGCCTTGCAGGTAGAAGATGCCGAGATGCACGGCGAGGAACAGGGGAAAGGCCACGACGTAGGACCGGAGCGGCGGGATGCCCCGGGCGGGATCGACGGGGATGATGTAAGCGTAGAAGCGGAAGAGGTAGGAATAGAAGTAGGAGAATAGGATGGCCAGGCTGTCGGCTAGGACGAACAGTCCGATCAGCCGGAGGCGCTTTTCCCTGATCACGCCCGGGCTCCGCGCTCCGACCACGCCTTCCGGATGTACGAAGAAATCCCTTCCTTGAACATTTCCCGGGAGAATCGCATGGCGTTCGACCTGATCGTCTCCCTATTACACGCAAAGGTCCGGAACTTGTCAAGTGCGCCCAGGAGGCCGACGACGGTCGGTTCTTCGAAGAGGAGCCCCGTCTCCGCGGGGACGACCGTCTCCAGGGAGCCGCCGCGCCCGTAGGCGATGACCGGCGTCCCGCAGGCCTGGGCCTCTAGTGTGGCGATGCCGAAATCCTCTTCGCCTGGAAGAAGGAAGGCGGCCGCTCCCTGATAGAGGCGCCTGAGGTCCCCGGCCTCCACGGCGCCGAGGAATTCGACGTTCGCGCGAGCTCCCTTCCGGAGGGCCGGGTATTCAGGGCCGACGCCGACGATCTTCAGCGGTTCGCCCGTCCGGTTGAAAGCTTCGATCGCGAGGTCAATTCTCTTATAGGGGACCAGGGCCGATACGACCAGATGGTAATCCCCGCGGGGGACAGAACCGTCCGGCTTGTAGAATTCCGTATCCACCGGAGGCGGGATGACGCCGGCCTCGCGCCGATAGTACTTCCCGACCCGGCGCGCGACGTTGGCCGAGTTGGCCACGAAACGGTCGACCCGCGCGGCTGAGACGGCATCCCAGGTCCGCAGGCGATGGATGATGGGCGGGATGAGCCAGCGCGAGAACGGGGACAATCGCTCCGGCGCAAAGTAGGAGAAATACAGGTTCCAGGCGTAGCGCATCGGGGAATGGATATAACAAACGTGCAGGGCGTCCGGGGCCGGGATGGCCCCTTTTGCTACGCAGTGGGACGTCGATACAACAAGGTCGTACTCCTGGAGGTCGAACATCTCGATGGCCATGGGGAATAGCGGCAGGTACGACCTATATTTCTTCTCGAGGAACGGCATGCGCTGGAGGAAGCTCGTTCGGATGACGCGCTTTTCAATATCCGGATGCTGACTGCTCTTGACGTGGAACAGCGTATATATGGGGGCCTTGGGGAAGATCTCGGCCAGGACTTCGAGGACCTTTTCGCCTCCCCTCTGCCCTGTCAGCCAGTCGTGGACAAGGGCGACCTTCGCGTTTTCCATCGGGGCCATTATAACCCAAGGACCGGATGTATTGGAAGGCGGGTCCTTCGTTGGGAATCGCGTTCGAAGGGCTCGGGGACATCCCTCCATCCTTCGTGGGGCGAGTCCAAGGAAGGCTATGAGCCGCGAGCCTTCATGGACAGGACCTCGATGTAGAGCGATTCCGTTTCGCTGATCATGCGCTCGACGGAGAACCGCGGCGGGATCTCGGTCCGAGCGGCATCGCCGAGCTGATGGGCAAACTCCCGGTCCTTGAGGAGGAGTATGATGGCCGCGGCCAGAGCGCCAGGGTCCCCAGGCGGCACAAGGATCCCGGTCGCCCCGCTTCTGATAATCTCCCGGACGCCGTCGATGTCGGTCGCGACGATGGGCTTCCCAAGGGCGGCGGCCTCGACGAGGACATATGGCAGGCCTTCCCAGAGGGAAGGAAGAACAAACAGATCCGCGGCTGCCAGGATATCCAACGCATCCGTTCTCTCCCCAAGGAGGGCGGCGTTGTCCCCAATCCGGAGCGCCTTGACCTCGACTGCGAGCCGGTCCGCGAGCGGCCCGCCTCCCGCGACCACGACTTGGACATCCGGAATTTCGGCTCGGACCAGAGAAACGGCCCTGAGGAGATAGGTCACGCCCTTCTGCCTGTGGAGCCTGGAGACGGCTACGACAAGCGGTCTCCCGACGGCCCCTAACTCGGCCCGCACCGCCGCCGGATCGCGGAGGCGCCCCGGTGGGATCGGAGGGACGCCGTTCCTGATGAGCCTGGCCTTGGGCGGCAGGGCGAGCCTCAGGCGCGCGGCACGCTCCATGTCCGCGACTGAGACAAAAACCACCGCGTCCGTGGACCGGGAAAGCCGGCGCTCCAGGACGATGAATGCCCGTTTCGCCGCCGGATTTCGGTAGTGGAGGTAGTGGATGCCGTGGACCGTATGGACGACGGCCGGAGTCCCGGCCTTTCGAGCCGCAAGGCGCCCGTAGAGCCCGGCGATGCCCCCGTGGGTATGGAGGACGTCGACGGCGTTTTCTCGAAGGACCGTGGCGAGCACGCCGGCCGTCGAGATGCCCGAGAATTTTCCAAGCCGGATGGGAACGTGTCGAATCCCTATCCTCTTGAGCTCGTCGACGAGCGGGCCCCCTTCCTCGGACGCGACGAGGATCTCGAATTTCTCCTTGTCCAGGCCCCGGGCCAGCGTCAGGACGGTGACCTGCCCCCCGCCGAGGAACGGCCTGTCTATCATTTCGAGGACCCGGACTCGTGTCACGGCCCCCCTCCCTTCGCCCCCCGAAGGGCTTCCCGGAATTCGCTCCGGAGCGCCGCTCCGTCCGGGTCCCGCCCGAACGCACGGCTCAGGGAAAGCCCGGCCAGGGAGAACCTCAGGTAGGCCTTGAGGAGAAAAAGCGAAGCCGCCGAGCCGTGTTTCCGATAGAAACGGAGCTGGCTTTTCCGGTATTCCACGCGGCTCCGGAGCCACCGGGCCGAGGTTGAGGCGCCGCCATGATGCAAGGATGCGGCGTCGGGCAGGAATATCACCCTCCATCCCTTGTCGAGGATCCGCTCGCAGAGGTCGAGGTCCTCGAAGTAGAGGAAGAACCCCTCGTCGAATCCTCCAGCCTCCAGGAACGCCTGACGCCGAGCCAGGAGGAAGGCCCCGCTCACCCAGCGGACCTCGCGCCGGCTCCTGTCCTTTCGAAGAGACCACGTCCTCAGGTGGTTCAGCAGACCCTTCTTCGCGAACTCGGCAAAGAAGCTCGTCCGGCCGCCGAACGAAGCCTGGAACGAACCAGCCGGCGTAAGGAGGGCGGGACCGACGACGCCCGTTTCAGGATGCGTCCGCATCTCCTCCATGAGGAGATCGAGCGCTCCCGAGTGAAGGACGACGTCCGTATTCATGAAGAGGAGGAATTCGCCCCGGCTTTCCCGGACGGCCCGGTTGTTCGCCCGGCCGAAGCCCTCGTTCTTTTCGTTCCGGATGAGCCTGATCCGGGGAAATCGCTCCGCGACGAGAGCGACGCTCCCGTCGGTCGAGGCATTGTCGACGACGAGGACCTCGCGGTCGACGTTGCCGGCATTCACCTCGATCGCGGACAGGCATTCCGGAAGATGGGCGGCGTCGTTGAAGTTCACGAGGACGATCGACAGGGCGGGCGCGGGACCAGTCTCAGCCTTCAAGGCAATCCTCCAGGACGCGCTCGATCTTCCGGACCTGGCCTGCCAGCGAATAGTTTGCGGCGACGAACCTCCGGCCGCCCTCGCCAAGCCTTCGTGAGAGCACGGGGTCGTCGAGCAGGCGGGCGATCCCGGCCGCAAGGAGCCCGGGCTCGGGCGACTCCATGAGGAGCCCGGTCTCGCCGTCCTTGATCACTTCCGGAAGGCCTCCCTTCGCCGCGGCTATGACGGGCGTTCCGGTCGCCATGGCTTCGAGCGCAATGCGGCCCAACGAATCCACCGAGGATGCGACGACAAGGACGTCAAGCAGGCCAAGGATCCCCTCCAGGTCGTCCCGATAGCCGAGCACCAGGACGTTCCGCTCCAGCCTGAGCCTCCCGACGGTCTCGCGGATCCTTTCGTAATATCCGGCGTCGTCCACGGCTCCGACCACGAGGAGCCTGAGACCCGGGCGTGCCCGCCGGAGGATGTCCGCCGCGAGCACGGCCTCCATCTGCCCTTTGCCGGGGTAGATCTTGCCGACGACGCCGACGACCGGGACCCCCGGCTTGATGCCCAGAGAGCTCCTGAGGGCGGACGTGTCAGGCGCTGGGCCGTTCCGGATGGCGATGCCGTTCCCGATGACGACGGCCTTGCCGGACCCCGCGAAGGCCTGGGCCGAAGCCTCGGAGTTGGCGACGATGCGGTCCGAGAGCCGGACCATGCGCCGGACGAGAGCCTTGCGCCCAAAGACGTACTTGAGGAGCGGCGTTTTTCCGTCCAGGATCTCATGGATAAACCAAATATGGGGAACGCCCGTCCGCCGGGCGGCATAGGCGCCTGTCCAGACGGCCGACGTGTTCGTGACGACGAGGCCGATCCTGCGGCTTCGGATGAGCCGCGCCGCCGCTCGCGTTCCACGGATATTCCAGAGACCGGAAAACGGCTGTTTCCAAACCTTGGTCGCTTCGGTCAGAGTCCACTTCATCGGCAGGACCAAGCATTCTATCCCGGCTCCGGCGGCAGCCTCGGTGAGGCGTCCGGGACGCGGCACGGCGAGGAGCGGGGAAAACTCCCGGCGGTCAAGCCCCCGGATCGTGTCTAGGAGCATCCGCTCGGCGCCGTTGAGCTCGGACGTATGGGACACGAACAGGATGATCTTCATCGCCCCCCCGCCGTCTTTTCGTAGAACGCCAGCGTCTGGCGGGCGGTCTCCGGCCAGCCGAAGAGCGAGGCCCGCCGCTTGCCTCTTTCCGCGAGCTCGCGCCGCCTCGGTTCGTCTTCCATGAGCTCAAGGATGACCCGGGCAATGTCCGCAGGATCTTCGGGCTCGAAATAGGCCGCGGCGTCCCCCCCGACTTCAGGAAGCGCGCCGGTCCGGGAGACCGCCGCCGGCAGACCCGAGGCCATGGCTTCGAGGAGCGGGAGTCCGAACCCTTCGCACAGGGACGGAAATGCGAAGAGCCAGGCGAGTCGGTAGAGATCGCGGACCTCGGTGTCCGGGAGATAGCCGAGGTTTCGGACCGCGGGCCCGAGGCCGAGCCTCTCCGCGGCCGCGCCGACCTCGGCCGAAGCCTCCCCTTCCCTTCCGGCGAGGACGAGATCGACCGGTTCTCCTGCCCGCCGGACCCGGGCCAGGGCCTCGAGGAGATTCACGAGGTTCTTTCGTTTTTCGATGGCCCCCACGAACAGGATGAAGCGTTTCGGGAGGCGGTGCCTGCGACGCGTCTCTTCCAAGGCCACGGCCGGGACGTTTTCGGCGAACAGGGGGTTCAGACCGAGCGGCGCGACCGCGATCTTCTCCTCGGGCACCGGGAACCGTTCGAGGATGGACCGTCTGGTGAACTCGGAAATGGCCAGAATGCCGTCGGCCGCACCGAGGGAAGCGCCTACCTTCCCCGCGAAAACGCGCCGGGCCTCCCGGACGGACCGTCCTGGGTCGTCGAGGAAGAACAAGTCATAGACCGTGACGATCTTCCGCGAGCGGCCCGGCAGGGGCATGGGCGTCGGGGAATGGGTTAGGTCGAGCCGCCCGCCGAAGTACCGTTCAAACGGAGGCCAGGACATGCGGTACCAGAGGAAGTTCACAGCTCGGACCGGAACCCGGAGGTCCCGGAACCGCAGCCGCGCGAACGGCGGGATCTTCTCCGGCGGAAAACGCTGCTTCCATGAGGAACTGAACAGGCAATACTCGTTGCTCATATCGATAAGGGCGAGCTCGAAGAGGAGGTGGCGGAGATACGTGCCGACCCCGGTCTCGCGGCTGAGGAAAGGGCGGACATCCACACCGATGCGCATTTGGCCTCAATGTATCGTCCGACCCCCCAAAAGTCAAGGAATGCGCCCGCCCTCGGGCTTAAACGACAGCCGTAAGGACATCGATAGGCAGTTTGTTCAGTCAACCCCTCGACTTCCCGGTCCTGGCAAGGCCAAGGCCGGGGCTTGTTCGGGGGTTAACCCTGAGCCCCGCTTCGCGCTTCGCGTCCCCGCCATGAAAAGCGGGACGCCCATCTTAGGCCCCGCCTTTCATGGCGGGGTAGCGTCGGCGAACGGGTCAATAAAATGACCCGGTTGCTTTGCACTTTCAATAGAGATAAGCTTATTTCGTTCAGTATAGGAGAGCTTATGAATAAATCAAGATTTCGAGCGTTCTTCGTCTTGTGCTTATCGGTTTTCTCAAGTTATTTGGCCGCCGATGAAGGACTGTGGCTCTTCAATAAGCCGCCGATCGAGATCGTCCGTCAGAAATATCGTTTCACCATCACTCCCGAATGGATGAATCATTTTCAGCTGGCGTCGACAAACCTGGATGGGTCATCAGCCTTCGTATCTCCGCATGGGTTGGTCCTCTCTGTTCACCACGGCGCGTCTGTTCTTATCGAACTCAGCACGAAAGACCGTGACCTTCTGAAATCGGGCTTCTATGCAAGAACCCTCGAGGAGGAACTCAAGTGCCCCGGAATGGAGCTCCTCGTCCTCAAGGGGATCGAGGACGTCACCGCACAGATCCTTGAGGTCGGCCAGGCGGGGATATCCTATTCCGATGTCGTCAAAGTCAGAGGGGAGAAGATCACCGAGATTGAAAAGACGGCCTCGGAAAAAACAGGCCTTCGCTGCCGCGTGGTCAGTTTTTATGCCGACAACACTTTTCATCTCTATAAATATAGGGTGTATTCGGATATCCGCCTTGTCTTTTCTCCTGAAGAAACCATCGCTTCCTTCGGAGGGGATCCGGACAATTTCGATTATCCCCGGCAGTGCCTGGATATCTGTCTTTTCCGCGTCTGGGAAGACGGGAAACCGCTCGAATCCTCCCATTATCTGAAATGGAGTCCGATCGGCCCCAAAGAGGGCGAGCTAATTTTTCTGTCCGGAACCCCCGGAGGAACGTCCCGATTCCTCACATGTTCCCAGCTCGAGTTTCTCAGGGATATTAGCTTTCCCTTCGAGATCGCTATCCGGCAAAAAAAGCGCGAGGTCATTCATGCTTATGGAAAAATGGGACCTGAGGAAGCTCGGCTGGCGTCAATCAAAGTCTCGGGGCTTGAAAACGGTCTTAAGGCCATGAGGGGCTACTTCTCCGGGCTGCAGGATGCCGACTTGATGAGAAGGAAGGCCGAAGAGGAGAACGCGATCCGGGAATGGATCAAACAAGATCCTGAACTTGAGAAAGAAGCGGGAGGCGCTTGGAATGAAATCGGCGCAGCCCAAACACAATACGCGTCTTTCTACAGGAAGAACGCTCTTATTGCGGATGGTCGCGGATTCGATACGGCCTATTTTCGCTTGGCACGCGCGATCATCCGCCAAGCGTCCGGAGAGACCAAGGCTGATCCTCGGGCGCTTGAGCTCCCCAAACCTTTCGACGATGTTCTTGAAACGATGACCTTGGCCAATTCCTTGGAACTTCTGAAAAAGGAATGCGGCGACATGGTTGAAGTCCGGTGGCTCGTCGGCGACCGTTCGACCGAGGAATTGGCGAAAGATCTCGTCTCCGGCACAAAACTGAAGGATCCCGAATTCGTCCGGGCGCTCGTCCAGGGCGGGCCGGATGCCCCGGCTCTTTCCAATGATCCGATAATCAAACTGGCCCTCCTTGTCGAACCCCTCGCTAAAGGATTGCGAGCTAAGGTTGCGGACGAAATCCGTTCCGTTGAGAACAGGAACAGCGAACTCATCCTCAAGGCCTGGTTTAAGTTCAAAGGAGATGCCTTGCGCCCGCCCGACGCAAACGGTTTTCTTCGGCTTTCCTTCGGGGTCGTTAAAGGTTTTATGGATAAGGGCCGGAAGATTCCTTATTGCATGGATTACCGGAGTCTTTATGAGAAAGCTATGAAATATGGGAACAAGCCTCCCTACGAGCTTCCCTCGCGGTTTGTCCAAAGGAAGGCTTCGATCGATCCCAATGTCGGCCTCAATTTCGTGACGACCGCCGATGCCATCGGAGGGAATTCAGGGTCTCCCTGCATCAATAAGAGAGGCGAGTTTATCGGGATTCTTTTTGATATCAACCCTCCGGCGCTGGCCAACCGCTTCATTTATGATGATACGAAGGCGCGGTCCATTTTGGTCCATTCAAGAGGAATCCTCGAGGCCCTGCTCAAGGTTTATGACGCCAAACCGCTTGCCGACGAACTCATGGGGAAAAAGTGAAATCGTTATTCGGTCGTGCGAAGGCTTGGTCTCACCCCAAGTGCAGGAGAACAATGAAAATCATCTGCATACGCGCCGTTTAAACGGAGCCATAAAGTACGAGGCCCTTGAAGAGCCGATGGGCCTGGTGCTTCCTGATCGGCACATAAATTTATGCCGACAAAGGCAGGGCGTTGGGTTCGATAGGCGGCCAGTTCGCCGCGCAAGTTCGGGGAATATGTCGTTGAGTTTTTTCAATGCCTATCTCGGACACTCCTGTGCTATAATATTTTCACCTTTTATTTCACTGCATAAAGAGAAAATACCTATGGGAAAAATGGTTCGGTTTTCAATCCTTCTTTTGAGCCTAATTTATTGTATGCAGGCCGGCTTAGCCCAGGAATTGCCCTTGGAAGGGAAGCAATGGCTGGAAGAGGAAGTCGTCTATATTATCACTCCCAAGGAAAGAAAGGTCTTTTTATCACTAAAATCGAATAGAGAAAGGGATGTTTTTAAAAGAGCTTTTTGGATTCAAAGGGACCCCACCTTCGGTACGGAAAAAAACGAATTCAAAGATGAGCATTATCGAAGGCTCACGTATGCCCAGACTATCTTGGGAAGAGGAAGCGTTAGACCAGGCTGGCAGACCGACCGCGGAAGATTTTATATCATTCTTGGGGCCCCTGTGGATATCCAGAGATATATGGAGACCTCTCAGAACCTTGTCACCTGTGAGCTCTGGCAGTACCAAGGGGATACGTCTTTAGGCTTACCCCCCTTTTTCTATATCATTTTTTATCAGGAGAGGGGCTCGAGCGAATACAAACTCTACAGCCCGTCATTTGACGGGCCACAGCGCCTCACCCAGCAGTCTTTTCAAGCAACAACATCTGAGCGCAGCCAGGCTTACCAACAGATTAAAGAGGTCTCTGCAGAGCTCGCCGATGCCTCGCTGAGCTATATCCCGGGATCCGGAGAAGATCCTTACTCGTCCACCTCTTCCCTTTCCTCGGATATTCTCATCTCCAACATCCAGAACCTGCCCGCTAAAAGAGTTCGGACGGAATGGGCCGATGCATTCGCCAGAGCCAAGGAAGTCATCACGACGGATTACTCCGTCAACTATGTCTCCTCTGACTCAGTTCTTTTTACCCACCAAGAGAACGGCAAATATTATATCCACGCCATTATCGAGCCCCGCAGGCTGAGTCTCAGTCAGGTTGAGCAAAAGGTCGTTGCTCCGCTCATGCTCAATGTGGCTATTTCAGACAGCTCCGGCAAGATGATCCATCAAGAAGAAAAAAATGTTCAGATCGAAGTAAGCCCTGAAGATTTCAACAATATTCAACACAGATTATCGGCCATAGGCGATGTCATTCCCACCGTCGAAGGGACTTTTTCCTTGCGTCTGCTCTTGAGGAATCTCGAATCCAAGGAATTTTCAAGCCTTGAAGAGAAAATCTTTTTGCCTTCTGCGGCCGGCAAGCCCTCTCTCAGCCCTCTTCTCCTTCTCTATAGAGAAAAAGAAATCCCCGGCTCCGGGCAAACGATCCCTTTCCTGATCTCGGGCCATCAGCTCTATCCGAACACCCATAAGGATTACACCGCTAACGAGAATCTTCTCGTCTATTTCGAAATCTATAATCCGTCATCGGAACTCAGCGGCTGTCATTTCTCTTACGCTATCATTCAGGATGAGAAAATCTTAAGCACTCAAACGGAAAGCGTCGGAAGCGAAACATCTTTTTTGAAAAGATTCCCGCTTAAAGACTTCAAGGCGGGATACTACAAGTTTCGAGTGTCCCTGGTCGACGTCGAAGAGAAAGAAATGCTGACCTCAGAGAGTGATTTTATGATCGCCGCTATCGCCGGCATCCCCAGACCCTGGATTTTTAACAGGACTTATCCGCCCCTCGATCATCCTTATTTTTCATACATCAGGGCGATCCAGTATCTTGGTCTGGGGCAAAATGATCAGGTCATCAAAGAACTTGAGAAGTTTTATGTCCCGTTGAAGCCTCATAAGGATTTCGCCTTGGTTCTTGGTAAAGCTTATTTCAACAATAAGGATTATCTAAAAACCATTGCGATCTTGGACTCTCTCAAAGAATCTCAGGACCTGGAAATTCTCATACTCCTGGGAAGGTCGTATCTGGAGGCCTTGAATTATGATAAAGCCGTTGATATTTTTATAAAAGCGCTGACCACGGGTGGGGAGATTGTCGAACTTCTCAACCTCCTCGGCTACGGCTATTTTAAATTGGATGACGCCCCGAACGCCCTAAAATACCTCGAAAGATCTCTCAAAATTAACCCGGACCAACCCAACATCAAACAGCTCATGGAGAAGATCAGACCGGGGGCTTGATCAGAATCGTTTCGCTCTCGTTCATGTTCCTAACCCCATTTCCTCATCGGCTGTGGTTTTCCGAGGCTTCTTTTCTATTCATCATGTGCAATTCTTCCAAATAACGATATATAGAAGGTTTTGAAAGCCCGAGGGCTTTGCCGACTTGGTGAATAGCCCCCCTGGCATAAAAGATGCCCTTGTTTTCAAGATCTTTGATCAACGCCAGCCTATCCTCCTTTGAGAACGTTTCTGCGGGCTTCCCTTGTTGCTTGATGGCGTCTCCGATCACTTTCTCCGTGATGGACCAGATGTCCGAATCAAAGTGCTCTTCTTTGAGTTTCGTCGCTTGATTCTCCTTCACAGAATACAAAGCGTTGATTCCCTGAGAAACCTGCTGAAGCAGCTGTTCCATCTGCTTAAAATGGCTGACTTCCAGATTAATGCAAAGAATTCCGACATGCTTGTTATTCAAATCGCGGATATTGATCGCATTCGATTTGAGCAGCTGGCCGCTTCTGGAATTATGATTATAATTCCCAAGGATCTCCATTCCTTCCCCGGCACTTTTAATCATTTCAAATCCGACATCCGTCATAGGATCCCCGGCCTCGCGTCCGGTGATATGTCCATTTCGAATCTTGATGATCGAATGCTCGGGGGCCTCGATATCATGCAGAGCAACCTCGCAGTGCGGGCCAAAAAGATCGGCGATGCAATCCACAATAGGAAAAAGGCAACCGAGAAAAGAATTATTCCCCCCTTTGACCAATTTCTTATGGCTTGAGCCTCTATTTTTCATCTTCATTCTCCTGTGATATTTTCACACTAATTAGTAATACCTTTCTTATTGCTTGCTGTCAAGCCCTTGAATGGGGTCATAACATTAGTGACACTTGGGACTTTTGGATTTTCTTCCATCGGCGATAATATTCGTTAGGGGTCAGATAGTCCAGTGTTTCGTGGGGGCGGATGTAGTTGTAGGTGTGCTCCCACTCCTCGATCT
>CAZPEP010000056.1:0-31511 GCA_964585685.1 uncultured Eubacteriales bacterium
CGAAGGCAGAAGGGATACGGGGACGTAGAGAAGGGCGGAGAAGGGCGGGTACTTGAATTGATAATGGCCGTCCTCGCCGCGATAGAGGGACTCTCCTGCCCGGATCCGCTTCCCGGCCTCGTAGTTCACTTCGAAGTCCACCATGCCCCGGCGCCCGCGCAGGAGGAAGAGGCCGGCGCAGAGGGCGATCGCGGCAAGGAGAATGGCGAGAGGCAGGCGGTTCTTTCCCATGGGCCTTTTCAACCTAGCCGACAGCGGGGGATTTGTCAATCGGGCGGCCGGAGGGCGGCTCTCGCGTTGTTGACTTTGCCCCCCGGTCGCGTGTAGATTGAGGTCAAGCAAGATTTCTCGGCTTTCCTTTGTGCGCGAGAAGGAGGTGGCGATGAAGTCCTGTAAGGGTTTGGGGATCCTGTTCTTGACGGCGCTGGCGGCGGCGTTCCCGGCGCCGGCTGCCTCCCAGACGGCCGAGGCCATGAAGCTCCTTGACCAGTGCTCACCGGGCGCCGTGTCGATCCTGTTCCTCGGGGAGAACAAACAGGAGATCGCCAGGGGGACGGCATTCGCCATTTCCGAGGACGTGGTCGTCACGAGCTATCACCTGGTTAGCCGGGCCCTCGACGCCGAGGCGACCAACGCCAAGGGGAAAAAGCTCAAGGTCGAAGGGGTCGTGGCGCTCTCGAAATCCTGCGACGTCGCCCTCCTCAAGCTCAAGGGCAAGCTCGCGCCGCTCGCTGCGGCCTCGGCGGGGGAGGCCCCGGCCGTCGGAGCCCGCATCTTCGCCGTGGGCGCCAACGAGACGGGTCAGATCGTCGTGTCCGAGGGGACGATCCGGGGATTTCTCGATATCGAGCCCGGCCGGAGATGCCTGGATGTCTCCCTGGCCGTTCCGGCGTCGTTCTCGGGAAGTCCCGTCGTCGATATCGACGGCCGGGTGATCGGCATCGTCCTGGCTCTCGAAAGGCTGAAGAGCGTCGTCCCGGCCAGCGCCTTCTCGGGGCTCTCCGGCGCGGCCCGGGCGACCCCTCTCAAGGACGCGGTCCATGAGGATTACTTCGCGGGGCTCGAGGGGGCTTATCTGGCCGGCCGGCTCGCCGCCATGATGGACGATACGATGGCCGCCCGGATGTATCTGGAAAAGGCCGTCAGCCTGGACCCGTCGCTCGTCGAGGCGCACGCCCTCCTGGCCTCCATCTATTCGGGGCAAAGAGACCTCGCCGCCGCCGCCGAGGCCTTCGGGAAGGTCATCGCCCTCGATCCGGGACGGGTCTCCGCGCAGCACAGCCTCGGGTCCCTTTATATACGCATGCAGCGCTTCGGCGACGCCGCCACCGCCCTCCAGAAGGCCGTCTCCCTGGATCCGGGCCGGGCGGATGCCTTCCTCGACCTCGGAACGGCTTACGAGGAATCCAGGGATTACCCCCGGGCCGCCGAGGCCTATGAACAATACGTCGCCTTGAAACCCGAAAACCCCTGGACCGGTCATCTGCGCCTGGGGATTTGCCGTCTGGAGCTCAATCAGCCGGAGGCCGCCGTGGCCGCCCTATCCGAAGCCCTGAAGCTCCAGCCCAACGACGTGAAGACCAACTTCAGCCTGGCCGACGCCTACATCCGGACGAAGAACCTGGACAAGGCCGAGGCGACCTATAAGACGCTCGTCGGCCTCAACCCCGAGGGCGCCACGACATATTACGGTAAGATCATCCAGATATACGACGAAGCGGGCCAGTATGAAAAGGCCATCGAGGCCGCCCGGAAGATCATCGAGATGAACCCGAAGAACGAACTCGCCGTGTTCAACCTCGGCATCATGTTCCTCAAGCTTCAGCGCTCCGACGAAGCCGTCCAGGCCTTCCGGAATGCCCTGGCCCTCAAGCCTGATTACGCCTCCGCCCAGTACAATATCGGCTACAGCTATTCGCTGGCCGAGCGCTGGAAGGAGTCCGTCGCGGGCTTCCAGAAATACGTCGAGCTTGCCCCCGACGACCCGCTGGGGTACCTTAACGTCGGTGTCGGTTTCATGATGCTCAAGAGCTTCGAGGCGGCGCTAGAGCCCCTGAGGAAGTGCATCGAGCTCAATCCCGACAACGCCGTGGCCCACTACAACCTGGCCATCGTCTACCTCAACCTCAAGGACAATTTCAGCGCCCGGGAGGTCTACAAGACCCTGCTCAACCTCAATCCCGAATATGCCGAAAAGCTGAAGAAACTCCTGCGGTAAGCCGTTCATTGACAGGATGGGCTGTTTATGATAATTTTATATTCTGATTTCCAGTTCACAGCCTCCTCCTTGACTCCATGCTCCTTGCCGGAAAGGGGACGGCCTCAAAGATCCCTCTTTCAGGCAATTTTTCGAACGGATCGAAGACACGGGCAGGTGGCGGAATTGGCAGACGCGCTAGGCTTAGGACCTAGTTCCTGACGAAGGAGTGCGGGTTCGAACCCCGCTCTGCCCAGGCTCCGCTCTAGGGACCGGTGAAAGAAGGGATATGTCCATGAATCACGAATCAGGCGCCGATAGGATCAGGACCATTAGCCCGAGCCGGCGGGAGATCGACCTCGTGATCCCTCCGGCAGTCGTCGGGGGCGAAATGGAGACGGTCCTCGCGGAATACGCGGCGAAAGCCAAGCTGGCCGGTTTCCGGAAGGGCAAGGCCCCACGGGACCTTGTCCGGGGGATGTTCCTGGACGAGATCCGCAAGGACGCCGCGGATGCCCTCGTTCCCAAGGCCTTCGAAGAGGAGATCAAAGCCGCCGGTCTGCGGCCGGCGAGCGTCCCTGTGATCCGGGACGCCCATTACGAGGACGACGGGACGCTCCATGCCGTCGTGGTTTTCGAGGTCGTGCCGGAATTCGCCCTCTCGGCCTATACCGGGATCCGCCTGGAGCGCCGGGAACCGGCTGTCGAGGACACGGAGATCGAAGCCGCGCTCGAGGACCTTCGCCAGCGGGCCGCCGAGTACGTTCCAGCCGAGGGAAGGGGAGCGGCCGACGGGGACTACGTCGTCGTCGAAGTCCAAGGCCGCGACCTGAAGACGAAGAAGGCCTTTCCGCTCGAAAAGGCAGTCGTTCTCGCGGGGCACTCCGGGAACGAAGCTTTCTTAAACGAGAATCTTCCGGGATTGAAGCCGGGAGAGGAGAAGGTCGTCACGGTGACCCACCCAGCCAATCACGCCAACAAGAAGCTGGCGGGAAAGAACGTCGAATACCGGCTCAAGGTCCGGTCAGTCAAGGAAAAGAAGCTCGCTCCGCTCGACGACGACCTGGCCAAGACCCTGGGGGATTTCCCGACCCTCGACGCCCTGAAGGACAAGCTCCGGGAGCGGCTCCTCGCCTCCAAGCGGGCTTCGGAACGGAACCGGATGGCCTCAGACCTCCTGGTCAAGATCTCTCCCGGGGTCGAAGTCGAACTCCCCGAGAGCCTGGTCGAAGAGGAGACCCGGGCCGTCCTCAAGCGCATCCTGAGCGCCTATCCCCAGGCCAGGCTCGGCGAGGAACAGGCCCGCGGCCTAGCGGCCGAGGGCCGGAAGCAGGCGGAGCGGAACATCCGGAACAACCTCGTCCTGAGCCGGATCGCCGAAAAGGAGGGGATCGCGGTCACGGAGTCCGAGGTCGAAGAGGAGATGAAGAGGATGGCCGAGGCCAATCAAGTGCCCTTAGCCAGGGTGGTCGAAACGGTGAACAGGGAGGGACGGAGGGGGGACATCGAGGAAACCCTCCTCTTCGGCAAGACCATTGACTTTTTATTGGGCCAAGCTATAATAGAATAAGACGTTTACATAATGACTCTGATCCCCTTCGTCGTCGAACAGGATGGCCGGAGCGAGCGTGCCTACGACATCTATTCCCGGCTTTTGAAGGATAGGATCATCTTCATCGGGTCTGAGATCAACGACGAGGTCGCCAACGCGGTCATAGCCCAGCTGCTCTTCCTGGAGGCTGAGAACCCGGAAAAGGAGATCTCCCTTTACATCAACTCCCCGGGGGGCTCCGTTACGGCAGGCCTAGCCATATACGATACGATGCAGTTCGTAAGCTCCGATATCGCGACGATCGTCGTGGGCCAGGCCGCGAGCATGGCCGCCGTCCTTCTGGCGGCGGGGACGGGCGGGAAAAGGCATGCCCTGCCCAATTCGAGGGTCGTTCTGCACCAGCCCTTTGGGGGATTCCAGGGGCAGGCGTCCGACGTCGCCATCCAGGCCCGGGAGATCCTGAGGATCCGGGAAGCGATCAACCGGATCCTGATCCGGCACACCGGCCAGGCGGCCGAGAGGATCGAGCGGGATCTGGAAAGGGATTTCATCATGACTGCGGGGCAAGCGGTCGAATACGGGCTGATCGACCAGGTCATCGAGTCCCGCCCCCGGACGCGGACATAAGCGCGGGCCCCGAAACGAGAGGGGCCGCGCCAATCTTTCAACGAGAGTTCAGGTTCAGACACATGACAGAGAACAGAAAGGGCTCACAGAACGCGGCCATTCGCTGCGGTTTCTGCGGGCGCTCCCAGGCCCAGGCGAGGAAGTTCGTCGCCGGGCCGGGAGGCATCCATATCTGCGACCGGTGCGTCGACGCGGCCCACGTCCTTATCGATGCGGACAGGCCCGTGGAGCCCGAAGGCCCGGCGGTCGCGGCCCCGTTCCCGACGCCTCGGGAGATCAAGAAGTCCCTGGACGAGCATATTATCGGCCAGGAACTGGCCAAGAAGAAGATCGCGGTCGCCGTCCACAACCACTATAAGCGGATCTCGCTGCCTGCCTCCGCCGACGGGGACGTCGAGATCGCCAAAAGCAACATTCTCCTCCTCGGGCCCACCGGTACCGGCAAGACCCTGATGGCCCAAAGCCTGGCCCGGCTCCTGTCCGTGCCTTTTGCCATTGCCGACGCGACCACCCTGACAGAGGCCGGCTACGTCGGCGAGGACGTCGAGAACGTGGTCCTCAAGCTCTTCCAGGCGGCCGGGGGGAACCTCTCCCGGGCGGAGAAGGGCATCATCTACATCGACGAGCTTGATAAGATCGGCCGCAAGAGCGAGAACCCGTCCATCACCAGGGATGTCTCAGGAGAGGGCGTCCAGCAGGCCCTGCTTAAGATCATCGAGGGGACGGTCGCCAACGTGCCTCCCAGGGGCGGGCGGAAGCATCCCCAACAGGAGTTCATCCCCGTCGACACGACGAACATCCTGTTCATCTGCGGCGGTGCGTTCATCGGGCTGGACCGGATCATCGCCCAGAGGCTGGGGAGGTCCGCTGTGGGGTTCAAGTCCGCCGGGATGCGGTCCCGCGAGGCGGGCATGCCTGATGCGCTCCTCCGGCAGCTCATCCCCCAGGACCTCATCAAGTACGGCCTCATCCCCGAGCTCGTCGGGCGCATTCCCGTCACCGCGATCTTTTCTGAACTCGGGCTCAAGGAGCTTGTGGATATCCTGACCAAGCCCAGGAACGCCATCACCAGGCAATTCCAGAAGCTGTTCGAGATGGAGGGCGTCCGCCTGACGTTCACGGACGACGCCCTCGAAGCCATCGCCCGGCGGTCCATGGCCCGGGGCTTGGGCGCCCGGGGCCTGCGGGCGACTATCGAGGACCTGATGTTGGACCTCATGTATAACCTACCCTCGGCCGGAAAAGCCGGGGCGATCGAGATCACCCGGGAGGCGGTCGAAGCGAACGACCCGTCCGCGGAAAAACTTATCCCGGCGATTGGAGCGTGACCCATGCAAGACCCTGAGAACAGCGAAGTCATCCGCAACATCCCGCTGATTCCCCTTCGGGACCTGGTCGTCTTCCCGGCGACCCTCGTCCCGTTCATTGTGGGCCGGCCCTCGTCCATCCAGGCCCTGGAAAAGGCCGCCGAGAAGGACAAGATGATCTTCCTGGCCGCCCAGATGGACGCCTCGATCGACAACCCGAGCCCCAAGGACATTTATTCGATGGGGGTTACGGCCAAGATCATCCGGACGGTCAAGACCGACGAGAAGAACATGAAGGTCATCGTCGAGGGCAAAAGCCGGGCCCGGGTAGTCGAATACCTCAGCACCTATCCGTATTACCAGATCCTGGCCAAGGTCCTCAAGGAAGCCGAGGACCGCACCCCGGACGCCAAGGATCTCCTCAAGAGAGTCCTGTCGCTCTTCGAGGAGTATCTGAAGCTCAACCAGAATGCCAACCTCGACTCCATAATTCCGGCCCTCCGGGAGAACACGGCCGACCGGATCGCCGACATCATCTCCTCCCACCTGTATCTGCCCCTGGACGAAAAGCAGAACCTCCTCGAGACGACCAACAGCCTGGAGCGCCTGCGGCGCCTGAACTATGTCCTCGAGAATGAGATCCTCAAGATCCATTCAGCCTTCCAGCGCGACGCCCAGAAGCAGGGCCGCCGCCGGCCGCCCCTCAAGGACGCCGGCGCCCAGAAGGGCTTACCGCCCGGCGCGGGCGGCGCCCGCAAGGAGGACCAGCCCAACGAGGTCGAGGAATTGAGGCAAAAGGTCGCCAAGGCCAAGATGCCCCAGGACGCCGAGGAGAAGGCCTATAAGGAGATCGAGCGACTGGAAGCCATGCCGCCCATGTCCGCCGAGGCGACGGTCAGCAGGAATTACCTCGATTGGCTTCTCTCCCTGCCCTGGAACAAGAAGACCCGGGAAAAAAGGGACCTCAAGGAAGCCGAGACCATCCTCAACGAGGACCACTTCGGCCTGGAAAAGGTCAAGGAGAGGATCCTCGAATACCTGTCGATCCGCCAGCTGGTCAAGAATCCGAAGGGTGTCATCCTCGGTTTCCTTGGGCCGCCCGGCGTGGGCAAGAGCTCGCTGGGCAAGTCCATTGCCCGGGCGACGGGCCGAAAGTTCGTCCGCCTATCCCTGGGGGGCGTCCGCGACGAGGCCGAGATCCGGGGCCACCGCAGGACCTATATCGGGGCCTATCCCGGGCGGATCGTCCAGATGATCAAGAGGGGCGGGACGAAAAACCCCGTCTTCCTCCTCGACGAGGTCGACAAGATGAGCATGGACTTCCGCGGCGATCCCGCCTCGGCCCTGATGGAGGTCCTCGACCCCGAGCAGAACAGTACGTTCCTCGATCACTATATCGACACCGATTTCGACCTCTCGCAGGTCATGTTCATCGTGACGGCCAACATGCTGGACCAGATCCCGAAGCCCCTCATCGACCGGATGGAGATCATCCGCATCCCCGGCTACACCGAGGAGGAGAAGCTCGAGATCGGCAAGCGGTTTCTCCTACCCAAGCAGATGAAATCCCACGGCCTCGCGGCCGCCGAGAACCTCAAGATCACGGACCCGGCCCTACTCAAGCTCATTCGCGAGTACACTCGGGAGGCGGGCGTCCGAAACCTGGAGCGGGAGCTCACGACGGTCTGTCGGAAGGTCGTCAAGAAGGTCGTCCTCGAGGGCCGCGATCACAAGGAAAAAGTCACGCCGAAGAACCTTGAGGCCTACCTCGGCGTCCCCAAGTTCCGCCGCTCGGAGATCGACACCAAGGACGAGGTCGGCGTCGCCCTCGGCATGGCCTGGACGGAGTTCGGCGGCGAGATGTTGACCTTCGAGGCGACCAAGATCCACGGCAAGGGGAACTTCACCCTGACCGGCCAACTCGGCGAGATCATGCAGGAGTCGGCCCAGACCGCCTTCAGCTTCGTCCGCGGCATGATCTACGACCTCAACATCGTCCCCGACCTCCACCGGAACTTCGACATCCACGTCCACGTCCCGGAGGGGGCGATGCCCAAGGAAGGGCCTTCGGCCGGCATCACGATCGCCACGGCTATCATCTCCCTGCTCACCGACATCCCGGTGAACAAGAAAGTGGCCATGACCGGGGAGATCACCCTGAAGGGCAAGGTCCTGGCCGTCGGGGGTATCAAGGAGAAGCTCCTGGCCGCCTATAGGGAGGGCCTGCGGACGGCGATCCTGCCGCTGGACAACCGACCTGACCTCAAGGACTTGCCGAAGATCATCCGGCAGAATATGAGGCTCATCCTCGTCGAATCCATGGGAGAGGTCATGAAGACCGCCCTGACCAGGCCCCTGCCCCAGAAGCAGGCGTCGGAGAAGGAACGGCCGGAGGCGGTTATCGCCGCGCCGGCCGGACTTCCCGGAGGGGGCGGGGGAGGGGAGACGCCGCCGAAGGAACAGCCTCCCCTGACGAACTGAGACCCTGATTCGAAATCCGATAGATAAGATTCGATAAAACCGCGAGAGAGGTGAAAGCATGAAAGAGTATAACCTTGTCGACCTGGAGGAAAAGGATCTCCCGGCCCTCAAGAAGATCGCTGCGGGCATGGAGCTCGCCGAAGAGGAGATAGAGGGATCCACCAAGCACAACCTCATCTTCAAGGTCCTGGAGGCCCAGGCCAAGAAGCAGGGGCTCCTGTTCTCGGAGGGCGTCCTGGAATGCCTCGAGGACGGCTTCGGGTTCCTCCGGGCCCCCGAGTTCAGCTACCTGCCGAGCCAGGACGACATCTACGTCTCACCCTCCCAGATCCGAAAGTTCCAGCTCCGGACGGGCGACACGATATCGGGCGTCGTCCGGCCCCCGAAGAACGGTGAGAAATATTTCGCCCTGATCAAGATCGAGGCCATCAACTTCCTCCATCCCGACGTCATCATCGAGGCCCGGCACAACGTCCACTTCGACGCCCTGACCCCGCTCTACCCGTTCGAGATGATCAAGCTCCAGGACGGGAACCAGAAGAACATGAACGCCCGGATCATGGAACTCCTGACCCCCATCGGCAAGGGCCAGCGCGGGCTCATCGTCTCGCCGCCCCGGGCCGGGAAAACGACCCTGCTCAAGACGATCGCCAAGTCCATCGAGAAGAACCACCCCGAGGTCTTCCTCATCGTCCTGCTCGTTGCCGAGCGGCCCGAAGAGGTCACGGACTTCCGGCGGAGTTGTTCCGGCGAGGTCGTCGCATCCACGTTCGACGAGCCGCCGTCCCGGAACGCCCAGGTCGCCAATATCGTCCTTGAGAAAGCCAAGAGGCTGGTCGAGATCAAACGGGACGTCGTCATACTCCTGGATTCCATAACGAGGCTGGCCCGCGCCCACAACGCCATCATCCCGCCTTCGGGCAAAGTCCTGTCGGGCGGAATCGACGCCAACGCCCTCAACAAGCCGAAGAAATTCTTCGGCGCCGCCCGAAAGATCGAGGAAGGCGGCAGCCTGACCATCATGGCGACGGCCCTCGTCGATACGGGGAGCCGGATGGACGAGGTCATCTTTGAAGAGTTCAAGGGAACGGGCAACATGGAGATCAACCTCGACCGCCGCCTGGTCGACAAGCGCCTCTTCCCGGCTATCGACATCTCCCGATCCGGGACCCGTAAGGAGGAGCTTCTCATCGAGGACACCGACCTCAACCGGATCTGGATCCTGCGCAAGGTCCTCAGCCAGCTCGGCGAAGTCGAGGCCATGGAGCTGCTTATCGATAAGCTGGGCAAGATGAAAACCAACCAGGACTTCCTCAACGCCATGAGCAAGGGGCTGTGATCCCCCCGGGGGCTTAGGCCCCGTCCGACGAGTTCCCGACGAGCCCTTGTTCCCGAAAGGGGCAAGGGATTTTTTTATTATTATGGCGATATCAACAGATGCCCAAGATTTGTGCGGCGTAGAAATCCACAAAGCGTGAAAAACGAGAACATATTGATGATAAAAGGATTAGGAGAGAAATCCAAATGGCGTCGCATAAGTATTATTATGTCAACTAGCAATGAAAAAGTTATGGAGCCCGGCAAATACGGGCCAGTACCCGCTAAGAGTATGCTAACCAGTTGATATAGAATGAATTAAATAAATAATGGATTTCCGTTAGCTTTTTACGAACAACTGTTCCCTGAGCTTCTTCAGTATGTCCTCGAGGGTGTCGATGATTTCCTGGCGGCCGACCATCTGCTTCTTGAATTCGAGCCGCATGCGGAACTTGTCGTTCCCTTCGGGGACATAATTATAGACATAATACTTTTGTTTCTTGATCTTGCCCTTGAGGAGCTTGGACAGGTCCCGAGTATCCTCCCGAGTCAGCCGTCGCTCGACGATCTTCTGGGCGAACGTCATCATGTCGTCCTCGGTCTTCTGGCGGGCGATTTCTATGATCGTGCTCCGGCTGAAGACACCAGAAGCCTTGATGATCTGCCGGACGGCGTCCGGGATCTTGGATAAGGATAGGATCTCGGTGATCGTCGAGCGGGCCTTCCCGATCTTCTCAGATACCTCCTGATGGTTGAAGTTATAGAGATCGATCAGGGCGTTCAGCCCGTCGGCTTCCTCGAAGGCATCGAGGTCCTTGCGCTGGAGGTTCTCGATCAGAGCGATCTCCATGGCCTCGTTCTCGGAGACGTCGAACTCAATGCACGGGAGTTCCTTCAAGCCCACGTTCTTTGAGGCGATAAATCGCCGCTCGCCGGCGATGATCTCAAAGCGGTTGCCCAAGGATCGGACGAGGATGGGCTCGAGGACGCCCTTACTCCGGATCGAGTCCATGAGCTCTTGGATGTTCCCCAGTTCGCTCCGTGCCTGATGGCGATTCGGGTCGATCTTCTCGATCGGGATCATCCGGATCCGCGGCCCTAGCGTACGCGAGGAGATCAGATCCACAAAATGGTCGTCATGCCTCATGCCTATGGTTTCAGGGAGCCCTGAACGCTTAATTTTTTGCACGTTCGATAATCTCCTCGGCGACTTTTTTATATTGGACGGCACCCACGGAATCCGGCGCGTAGGTGAAGATCGATTCCTTGTAGGCGGGGCTTTCTTCGAGCTTGACGCTCTTAGATATATAAGTCTCGAACATCTTGTCCCCGAAGACCTTTTGGATCCTCTCGACGACGTCCTTAGCCAGGTTGGTCCGCTTGTCGTGGAGTGTGATGAGAACCCCAATGATCTGGAGACCGGGGTTGGCTATCTTGCGGACCTTATCGATCGTCTCCAGAAGGTCGTCGGTCCCCTCGAGGCAGAGATACGAGGATTGGATGGGGATCAGGATATGGGACGCGGCGACAAGGGCGTTCAAGGTTGTCAGGCCGAGCGTTGGGGGCGTGTCGATGAAAATGAAATCGTACTTGGATTTGACCGGCTCCAGGACATCCTTTAAACGATAGTGGCCGTCGAACTCGCCCAGGAGCGAAGGCTCCAGCTTGGCCATGGAGATCTTGGCGATGGCCACGTCGAGCCCGGGGACGTTGGATCGGACGATGATGTCATCGATCTTCTCGTTGCGGTTCATCAGGACGTCGTAAAGCGACTTCTCGTATTTGGAGGTTCCGGAGGTCACGGAGATCGTGCTGTGGGCTTGGGGATCGGTATCGACGAGTAGGACCTTCTTCCCCATCAAGGCCAAAGCTGCGGTCACATTGACGGACGTCGTCGTCTTCCCGACCCCGCCTTTCTGATTGGTAATGGCAATAATCAACGGACTCCTCCCGGTGCGCTTTGTATTCATAGATCGATGGTTCTTTTATATAGGAAGAATCGCAAAAAATCAATCGATATTATTTGTTGTTTGATGAAAATGTCGGCGTGCCGACATTTTTTATATGTTATAGATAACAAATAACATAAATAGATCTTAATGAGACCATAAACACGGTTGTGATAGCGGAGATGAAAATGGGGCGAGCTTCTCGTAAAGACGTTATCCAACAAGATGATGCAATCCAAGCCAACGATAAGAGAGCTAAATAATAGAAAATAAACAAGATATAAAATATTATAAGTAGTTGAAAATAAACACTATAGATGTTTAGGCATACGCCTGAGCGTTGCCATTCTTAGCCGACGTGCGGAACATGGACCTAATCTGAAGCCCATCAGAGAGCGATTGCGGCGATAGATGGGAAAGGTTTCAGGCCCAATTCGACGAAGACCTTGTTGAGCTTCGGGACCTCGGTGGCGATGAGGGCGTTGAGCTCGCCGACGGAATCGTCGAGGACGCGGCTAAGATCGGCGATCTCAGCGATATCGGTCGTCGAAGGAACGGAAGGAAAGCCGGAAATCCCGGTGCCGAGGGTCGTCAATCGTATGGAGACCGAGCCGCCGCGAAGGGCGGAATCGAGGGAGCCCTGCGTAGGCAAAAAATCGCCCGGCACGATGCGGTTCTCGATACGGGAAAGGATCTCGAGGAAGGGTGCGAGAGCCGTGCGCAAGGGGACGGCCCTCTCCCCCCCCATCTTAGCGAGCTCGGGCAGGATGGAATCGATATGCCTACGAACGTTTTTGGCGGCGGTAATGGCTAGTCCCAGCTTCCTGGAAGCTTTGAGGACGTCCCCGACGGCCCTGTAATGGGCTGCCCAGGCGTCCGTGGAAAGTGCTCCGGCGCGCAGGTCGTGGGCAACCTCGAAATCGCTCCTATGGACCGTTCCTCCCACGGAGATCTCCGCCGTGTACTTCCCGGGGGGGGCGATGGGCATGGCCCCAAAAAAGGCCGAGTATTTCTTCCCGTCCGACGCTTCGGGAACGAACTGGAGATTCCAGACAGCCCTTTGGAGGCCGGCCTTGGGGTCCATCTCCAGTTCGGTGAAGGTCTTGCCCGAGGCATCCTTGACGGTGACACGGAGCTTTTCCTTGAGTTCAGCCTTGATCCAGGCCGTAACATGCGCCCCGACCGCGGGGTTCTTCCCCAGGAATCCGGGCTTGATGAAAGGTTCGCCCCTGAGGGACGTCCAGAGGAATACCGCCGGCCGTGCGCTGAAGAGGTGGAAGTCCGAGAGCAGCACGTCCTCCGACATCTCCCGGAGGAAGGAGATATCGTCCAGAACCCAGATCCCCCGGCCGTGGGTCCCGATGATGAGGTCGCGCTCCCTGGGGTGGATGGCGATGTCATGGACCGCGACCGTGGGTAGGTTATTCCTGAGGGAGAACCAGCTTCGACCTCCGTCGAGCGACGCGTGGACGCCGAACTCGGTCCCCGCAAAGAGCAGGTTCCGGTTCCCGGGGTCCTCCCTGATGACATGGACCCAACCGAAGGGCAAGCCGTTCGCGAGAGACCTCCAGGTCTTCCCGAAATCCGTCGTCCCGTAGATATAGGTCCGGTTATCGTCGGTCCGGTGACCGTCGAAGGACGCGAAGGCCGTTCCGGCATCGAAATGGGAGGCTTCCACCCGTGAGCACCAGGTGTGCTTCGGCAGTCCCTGGATCGCCGGGGCCACGTTTCTCCACGTCCTTCCGCCGTCGCGGGTCACTTGGAGGTTCCCGTCGTCGGTGCCGCACCAGAGGACGGACCCGTCGACCGGCGACTCGGAGATCGTGACGATCGTACAATGGACCTCGGCGCCGCTGTTCTCCCGGGAGATGGGCCCGCCGGAGTCTTTCTGCTTCTCTGGATCGTCGGTCGTCAGGTCGGGGCCGACGGTCTCCCAGGAATCCCCTTTGTCCACGGATCTGAAGAGGAAATTCCCGCCGCAATAGATGGTCTTCGGGTCGTGGGCAGAGACGAGGACCGGCGAACTCCAGTTGAACCTGTAGGGCCGGTCTTTCATGGCTGCGGAAGGCCGGATGGTCTTCCCACGCCCGATCCTCCCGTCGTACCGCTGCAAGCCGTTCATCTGGGAATTCGAATAAAGGGTGGCGGGATCGTTGGGGTCGGGCCGGACAAAGAAGCCGTCTCCCCCGCCGACCATGACCCAGTCCTCGTTGGTGATCCCTCTCGGGTCGAGGGAGGCACTCGGGCCGCCCCAGGTCCCGTTGTCTTGGAGGCCACAGTAGACGCGGTAAGGCGTGTCCATGTCGAAGCCCACCTGGTAGACCTCGGCGGCGTCGATGCTCTGGACCGCCTGCCACGTCTTCCCCCCGTCGCGGGAGATGTCGATCCCGCCGTCGTTGCCGTCGATGAGGTGGGCCGGGTCCGACGGGTCGATCCAGAATCCGTGGTGGTCCGGGTGGGTGCCCGTCCCGATGGGCCGGAACTTCTGGCCGCCGTCGTTCGACACGAAGAGGCCCGTCGAAAGGACATAGACGGTTTTGTCGTCCGTGGGGTCCACGTGGATTTGGCTGTAATAGAACGGCCGCGAGTTGACCCGCCGGAACGTGGGGGCGTCACAAGCTCGTTTCCAGGAGTCCCCGAAGTCCTCCGACCGCCAGATCCCGCCGTCGGCGTGCTCGATGAGGGCATAGACGACGCCCGGCTTGCTCCGGGCCACGGCTAGCCCGATACGGCCAATGATCCCCACGGGCAGGTCCTTCGTTAGGCGCTCCCAGGTCACCCCGCCGTCCCGGGAACGGTAGATCCCGCTTCCCGGCCCGCCCCCCGTATAGAGGTAGGGCAGTCGACGGTGCTCGTAGGCTGCCGCGTAAACAACAAGCGAATTCGAGGGATCTTGGGCGATATCCGCAATTCCTGTATTATCATTGACATACAATGTTTTCGTCCAGCTTTTGCCGCCGTCGACGGTCCGGAAGACGCCCCGTTCCGGATTAGGCCCCCAGAGGTGGCCCATGGCGGCGACGAGGACGGTGTTGGGGTCTCCCTTGTTGACGAGGATGCGGGCGACGTGCCGCGTTTCCCGGAGCCCCATGTTCGTCCAGGTCTTCCCCGCGTCGGTCGACTTGTAGACCCCGTCGCCGATCGTGACGCTGTTGCGGCAGGTGGCCTCCCCCGTCCCGACCCAGACGATGGACGGGTCGGACGGGGCGACGGTGACGTCCCCGACGGAGACGGTTGATTCCTTGAAGAAGACGGGCGACCAGGTCGTGCCATGATTCTCGGATTTCCAGACCCCGCTCGGCCCGACGGCCGCATAAATGGTGCCGGGCTGGATTTCGGGGACGTCGATATCCACCGTCCGCCCCCCCATGATCGCGGGTCCCAGAGGTCGCCAGAGGAACTTGTCGAACAGCCCCGCAGTCCTGTCCGCACTCTGGCCCGCCGCCGGGACGGCCGCGGCAAAGGACACCCCGGTTGCAAACAGGAGCGCAAGCGCCGAGCGAAAGGACACGGTGGGTCTCGAAGAGAACATGGAAAACCTCCTCCCTCGTTTCTTTTGCACGAACCGATCATGTCATTATATGACACGTCTTCCGGAAAAAACCAGTTCTGGAGGAAGCGGAAGGGCGGACAGGGCGTACAGACGATCCGGGCGGATCGACAGGTCCCGGTCAGTCCCCGCCGATTTGCATCAGGCTGACACGGAAGGTCGGCGCTGTCAGGGCCCTGTCGAGATCAAGGTCGTCGGCGATCATATCGATGCCATTGAGCATCTCTTGGGCGGCGGCCGCAATGGTTAGCCCCTTGACCGGGAAGGCGACCTTTCCGTCCTCGATCCAGAAGCCCTCGGCGCCGCCGCTGAAGTTCCCGTTAACGGGGTTGATGCCGTAGCCCGTGACCTCGGTGAGCAGGAGGCCGCGAGCCGTGGCCTTGATGAGGTCCTCGCGCTTCGCCGTCCCGGCGGCCATAGTGAAATTGTGGGGGCCGATCCCGGGCAGGCTTGTGAATCCGGCGCGGGACGCGTTCCCCGTGCTGCGCACGCCCGCTCGCTTTGCGACGATGGTGTTGTACATGAATCCCGCGAGGACGCCCTTGTCCACGATGATCCTTTTTTCCGTGGGGACGCCTTCCCCATCAAACGGCTTGCTGGCCGGGCCCTTCGGACGCGTGCCGTCGTCGACGAGAGTCACGAGTTCGGACGCGATCTTCTGACCAAGGCACTTGCCCAGGAAGCTCGCTCCCTGAAGCACGGATTCGCCGTTGACGGCCCTCAGGATCCCGCCGAGGACGGCATAGGCGACGTCCGTATCGAAGATCACAGCCGCCTTCTGAGTCTTTACGGGCCGCGGATCGAGCATCTCGACCGCTTTCCGGGCGGCCACGGCGGCGATCTCTTCGGCCGATTTGAGGTCGGCGTAAAAACGGCGACCGCAAAACTCGCTGCCCGAGGACTTCTGCTCGCCCTTTTCCGCGACGACGGAAACGCCGAAGGAACAGGACGAAGACCTGGCGTTTTTGATGAGGCCGTGCGAGTTAGCCAGGACGATCTCCCCCTCTCCTTCCCCGTAGCCGGCGCCGGCGCTTTTCGTGATCCGCGGATCCGTCAGGGCGAGCTTCTCGACCTTCTTGGCCAACTCGATCTTTGCGTCCATCGGGATCCCGGCGATCGCGGGGTCGTAAAGCCCCTCGACGACGGTCATCTCCTTGTTCTCGGGGAGGACGTTCGCCTCGTCCGCCGTCGAGATCCGGGCGAAATCGACGGCCCGGGCGACGGCGTCGTCCAGGGCTTTCTCGCCGAGATCGTTGGAGCTCGAGAAGGCCATCCGGCCTTTGACGAAGACCCGGAAGCCGGCGCCAAAGCCGGACGCTTCCTGGATGGTCTCGATCTCGCCGTTGCGCACCTCGATGCTCAGGTTACGGCCGGTTTCCAGGTAGACCTCGGCCCCGTCGGCGCCCTTTTTCAGGCATATCTTTACGAGCCGTTCCGCCAGCGCTTTATAGTCCGTCATGATCGTCTCCTTGGTCTTCTTCCGCCTCAGCCCTTCGCCCTCGTCCCGCCGACGTTGATGCCGCGGATGCGGACGGTCGGCTGGCCCGCGTCGACCTCGGCCGCCTGGCCCTTGCCGCAGATCCCGGGGCCGAAGGCCAGGTTGTCGCCGACCGCGTCGATCCCGCGGATGATGTCCAAGCAGTTCCCGATCAGGGTCGCGCCCTTGACCGGCTCGGTCTTCTTCCCGTCCTCGATAAGATAGGCCTCGCGGCAGGTGAAATTGAAGACGCCCGTGGTCGGGTTGACGCTCCCCCCGCTCAGGCTCTGGACGTAGATCCCGCTCTTCGTCGAGGCCAGGATATCGGCCGGGTTGTCGCGACCCCTTTCGATGAACGTGTTGGTCATGCGCGGGATGGGGATGTAACGGAAGCTCTCCCGCCGGCCGTTCCCCGTCCGTTCCATCTTGATCTGCTTCGCGGATAGAATATCCGTCATGTACTTGAGGAGGACGCCGTCCTGGATGAGGACGTTCCTTTTCATGGGCGTTCCCTCGTCGTCGAAATTCGTCGTCCCGCGGTGGTTCGGGAGAGATCCGTCGTCGACCATCGTGAAGACGTCGCTCGCGACCTTCTGGCCCAGTTTGCCGACGAAGACGCCCGTCTCCCGGGAGATGTTATCGGCCTCGAGCGGATGGCCGACGGCTTCGTGGACGAGGACGCCGCCCCAACCGTTCTCCATGACAACGTCCATCTTCCCGGCCGGGGCGTCCTTCGCCTCGAGCATGGCGACGGATTCGCGGGCGGAGGTCCGGGCCACGTCCTCGGGCCGGACCTCGTCGAAGAGCTCCAGCCCGGCATGCCGGCTGAGCCGTTCGCGGCTCATGTGGGACGTCCCGTTCCCGACGCCGAGGGTTTGGACGATGAAGAAGATCAGGGGCAGTTCGTCCTCGAGGAGGAGCCCTTCGCTGTTGGCGATGGTCCGGCCGCGAATTTCGTCGGAATAGTCGATCGAGGCCATTTTGATCTTCGCGTCGTAGGCGAGGGCGGCGTCATGAGCCCGGCGGATGATCTCGATGCGCTTCTCGTCGGCCACGGACCGGAGGGGGACTTTGACGGTGATGTACGAAGGCCTCTTTCCGACGCGGACGTCGACGGGTACCGCCGCCTTCGTCCCGCGCGCGACATAGGAGGCGACCTCGGCCGCGCGCATCAGCGTGGCCTCGGAGATCTCGTCCGTATATGCGTATCCCGTTTTATCGCCTGAGATGACCCGGACGCCCGCGCCGCGGCTAACGCCGAAGACGGCGTTCTTGAACCTGGATTCCTCCATCAGGATGTTCCGCGAGGTCCGGTGCTCGACGTAGACCTCGGCGAACTCCCCGCCCCGGGCCAGGGCCTTGCGGATGACCCTGTCCAGGAGGGCAGGATCGGAAGCCGTCGCGTCCGGCCGCGGCAAGGGAGCCCCGGACAGAAGGCCTTCGAGGAGCGACGGCGCCGCCACGACGGCGACCCCTCCCTTTAGGCCGAGTTTCAGGAACTTGCGCCTGGGGATGTCCGTGACGAAAGAGCGTGGCAAGGTCATGTTTCACCCCGTTTCTTTAATTAGGTATTCATCGGACAAGAATCGGGAGCAGTATAACTTTATTGCCCCTCGGAGTCCATATCCCTTTGATCGGCGGGCGCGCAATCCCGGGACGAGACGCCGCGGCGGAAGGAAGCGCTCCGGGTCCTTGAAGAATGGGAGCGGGCGTCGAAGCCCCTATGATCGCGACAAAGCGTCGTGGACGACGCGCCCGCCGACGACGGTCATTACCACCCGGGCGTCCTTGATCCGCTCGGGCTCCACGGAGAAGATGTCCCTGTCCAAGACGACGAGATCTGCCAGTTTCCCCGCTTCGATCGACCCCTTGGCGTGTTCCATGAACTCCGCTCGGGCGCCGTTCCGTGTAAACGCCAAGAGGGCCTCCTCCAGCGGGATCTTCTGGTCCGGGTGCCAGCCTAGGGGGTTTGCGCCGTCGGCGGTCTGCCGGGTGACGGCCGCGTGGATCCCGACCAGGGGGTCGAGCGGCGCGACCGGCCAATCCGACCCGAAGGCCAGTCTCCCGCCGCCGTCGAGGAGGGAACGAAAGGCGTATGTTGTCCGGGCGCGGTCCTTCCCCACCCTTTTTTCGAGCCAATGGGCTTCGGCGATGGCGTGATACGGCTGGACCGACGGAATCACGCCGAGCTCGGCGATGCGCGCGATCTCCCCGGGCCTCAGGTGTTGGGCGTGTTCGATCCTCCATCGGCGATCCCGCGCTCCGTTCCGGCCGAGGACCCGGCCGTAGATGTCGAGCACGAGGGCGTTGGCCATGTCACCGATCGCGTGGACGGCCACCTGGAGCCCGGCGGCGTCGGCTTTCTGGATCCGTTCTTCCATGACGCCTTCCGGGAACATTTCGGACGACAGGTATCCGCGAGTGTCCGGGTCATCGGCGTAGGGTTCGAAGAAATAAGCGCTGTGGGAGCCCAGACCGCCGTCGGCGAAGCCCTTCATCCCGGCGATCCGGACCATGTTGCCGTCGATGGGGGTCCGGATCGTCGCCGGGTCGAAGGCGTCCATCTCCCCGATCGGGAGGTAGATGGAGATGCGGGTCGTGAGCTGGCCGGCGGCGAGGAGCTCCCGGTATGTGGTCACACTCGACGTGTCCGACATGTCGTGGACGGACGTGACCCCGAGCTTGGCGGCGTGGCGGAGCGCGGCCGCGGCCGCGGCCAGATCGGCCTTCCGGGAGGGTCTTCGGATATGGCGCATCACCAGGTCCACGGCGGCGTCCCGTAGGATCCCGGTCGGCTCACCCGTCCTCGGGTCCTTCTGGATCTCCCCTCCTTCCGGAGAGACGGTGTCCTTCGTGATCCCGCCGATCCGGAGCGCCAGGCTGTTGACAAGGACGCTGTGAAGGTCGTAGCGATGCAGGCAGACGGGGTTCTTGGGAGAGGCCCGGTCGATCCACGTTCTGTCGGGGAGATGCGGGGGGGAGAACTGTTCGTGGTCCCAATATCCGTCGAGGATCCACGCCCCTTTTTCGAGCTCTGCGACCTTGGCCGCGACCCGTTCGGCGAATTGCTCCCGGCCGGTGACGTCGCGGAGCCGGATGCGGGACAAGGCGGTGCCACCCTTCAGGAAATGAGTGTGGCAATCGATGAATCCGGGGAGGACGAGGGCGCCGCCGAGGTCGACAGTTCGGGTGTCCGCCGTCGCGAGCCCTTCGAGGTCGGCCCCACGGCCGACCCGCAGGATCCGATCGCCGTCCGTCAGGACAGCTTCAGCACGGGGACGTGATGGGTCGGCTGTCCACACGGATCCGTGCTTGAAAAGCAACCTACTCATGCCTGTTCCCTTTCATAGGGCTCTTCGGCCGATCCGCCTAGCGAACGCCTCCCGCCGGCCGGCGGTACACGATCCTGCCGCCGATGAGCGTCATCGTCACCTTGACGTCCTTGATCCTTTCCGGCGCGATGGCGAACAGGTCGTGATCGAGGACGACGAGGTCGGCTATCTTGCCCGTTTCGATGGAGCCCTTTTCCTTCTCCGAGAACTCGGCGTACGCGGCGTCGAGGGTGTAGCCCCGAATGGCTTCCTCCAGGGAGATCCGCTGTTCCGGGATCCAGCCTCCCGGGTGCTTGCCGTCGAGGGTCGCTCGGGTGACGGCCGCGTAGATCCCCTGGAGCGGATCGAGCGGGGCGACCATCCAATCCGAGCCCAGGGCCAGCTTCGCGCCGCCCGCGAGGAGTGATTTGAAGGCGTAGGTCGTCCGGCACCGTTCCATGCCGATCCTCTTTTCGGCCCAGCGGCCGTCGTCGATCGCGTGATAGGGCTGGACCGAGGCGATGACCCCGAGCCTGCCGAAGCGCGGGATGTCCTCCGGACGCAGGTGTTGGGCGTGTTCGATCCTCCAGCGGCGCTCCCTGGGCCCGTTCATCGCGACGCCCTTCTCGAAGATGTCGAGAATGATGTCGTTGGCCTTGTCCCCTATGGCATGGACGGCCACCTGGATCCCCGCGCGGTCGGCCTCCAGGATCCGCTTTTCCATAACGCCATCCGGCGACATCTGGGGATGGAAGAGGCCCGTGTTCCCGAAGTCGTCCGTGTATGGCTCGAAGAACTGCGCCGTCCGTGCGCCGAGGCCTCCGTCGCAGAAGGCCTTCAGTCCCGCGATCCTCAAGAAGTCGTTACCGAACGGCGACCTCAACTTAAGGCCCTCGAGGAGGTCGATGCGGGTGATAGGGACGTACAAGTAAATGCGGGTTGTCAGCTTCCCGGCCCGGTAGAGCTCCTGGTAAGCTTCGAAGGCCGGGGTGAAGCTGTCGGGGTAGGCCATCTCGTGGACGGAGGTCACGCCGTATTCAGCAGCGTGGGCGAGGGCGGCCTCGGCCGCCCGGAGGTCGTCCTTGGGGGACGGGGGCGGAATCAGGCCGGTCACCAGCCCCATGGCCGATTCTTTGAGGATTCCCGTTGGCTCCCCGGTCACAGGGTCCTTGAGGATCTCGCCGCCCGCCGGGGACGGCGTGTCCTTCGTGATACCGGCGATCTTCAGGGCCAGGCTGTTGGCCAGACCGATGTGCAGGTCGTAGCGCCGGACGAACACGGGGTTGTTGGGCGTCTGCGGGTCGATCCACTCTTTAGCCGGCAAAGCCGGCGGGTCGAACCGCTCCTCGTCCCAGGTCCCGTTAAGGATCCACGCCCCCTTCTCCATTTCGGCGACCCTAGTCTCAAAGCGGGAAGCGAACTCCTCTCGGGACCGCGCATCCTTTAATTGGATGCTCGCCAGAGCGTATCCCCCTTGCAGGAAGTGGGTGTGGCCGTCGATGAATCCCGGCAGGACGAAAGCGTCGTTGAGGTCGATCACGGCGGCTCCCTTGGGCGCGCCCGCGGAGACCTCGGCGTTCGTGCCCACGCGAGCGATCATGCCCTGACTGATCAGGATCGCTTCGGCCCAGGGCCGGGCTGGATCCATGGTCCGGATCCGGCCTCCGACGAGGACGAGGTCCGTCGGCGCGGCCACGGGGGTGGCGGGTGCGTTCGTCGCGAGGACGGCCAGGCCCAGGAATATGGCAAGGGATCTTTTGGTCATTGGCGAACTCCTCTTGAAATGTCCGGCCTGCGGGTCCCGGCCGGGGAACGGTGTCCTGGCGGTCATTTCGCGTCGCGGTCGAAGTGCGGCATGTCCTCGGGGATCTCAAGCGTGAGGTCCAGATATCCCGCGTATTCGCCGTCGATGAACCAGGGCGCCTGGAAGACGAACTTCTTCCGGCCGTTCTTCGTGAACGTGTAGACGTTCGGCCGGCGGCCGTCCATCAGGGCTTTCAGCTTGACCTTGGCTGCTTCGGGATGGCAGTCATAGACCGGGGCTCCGACGAGGTCGGGATTTCCGCCCTCGGCGAACGCCTTGGCGGCCCGGTCGGTCATATCGATGATGATACCATTCTTGTCGCAGACCGTGAGCCTCCCCGGAAATTCCTTCACCCAGGGGTGCGGGTCGGCTCTCATCGCGCCGGTTGGGCGGTCGGTGTTCGATGGGTTCATGGGGTTCTATCCTTTCTATTCGATCTCGATGACCACGCCTCCGATAATGACCGTTTCCGGTCCGATCGCGGAGGCGAAGGGGTCTGCCGGGAAGATGACGATATCCGCCGACCTTCCCGCTTCCAAGGACCCGGCGACGTCGCCGGCTCCGAGGATCGCTGCGGCGTCCGCGGTCAGGGCGCGCAAGGCGTCTTCCGGCGCCAACCCGTGGCGCATGGCGGTCCGGACCTGGTCGAGAAGGTCCTCTCCGTCCAGGGACGGACCGGACTTGAAAGCGATCATGATGCCTGCCTTACGGAGCAGGGCGGCGTTCTCGAAGACGGCGCCCGCCGTTTCGACCGTCCGGCGCAGGGCTTCGCTCGTCCTGAGTATCACGGGGACTCTCCCCGTGGCCAGTTCATCTTTAGCCCGGCATGCTTCTGCCCCTTCGTCGATGATGAGCCGGATCTTGAATTCGTCGGCAATCCGGAGCGCGGTCAGGATATCGTCGTACCGGTTGGCCGTAAGGATCAGAGGCAGATCACCCTTGATGACCGGCAGTAGGGCCTGGACGACCGGAGACGCCTGCGGGAGCGTGGGCACCATCGCCCCGCCCTTGGCCGCGGACCGTTTGCGTTCGGCGTCGCCGAGCCGCCGCAGGTGGTCCTGAGCATCGGACAGGGTTTGCCTGAGGAGTGCGGCCGTCCCCATGCGGGTGTACGGGTACGCGCTGTTTTGCTTGGATCTTGGCTTGAGCACTTCACCGAGCGTCCCGTGGACTGCGGCAGGGGACCTGACGACCATCTCCGCGACATCCCCACCTTCCAGTCGGATGAGGGCACTCCGGCCGGAAAGGACATTCCCCCTCCCTGGGACGACGAGGGCCGACGTGATGGCCCGGCGCGCCGCCGCGGCGACGAAACGGTTCGCTGGATCGAAGGCGTCGGTGACATTCAGCTGGGGGGTCATCGGCTGGGAGGCTTCATCATTGTCCCTTTCGATACTCGCGTATTCGAAGGTCCCGAGGTCCGTCCCCGCGTCGATGAACCCGGGGAAAATGTATTTCCCGGATGCGTCGATGATCCTTGCGTCGGGTGGTACGGCCAGGTCCTTCCCTACCGCCTCGATCCTTCCGTTCAGGATGATGAGGACCCCGTTCTCGATGGTTCCGTGTGTCACGGTGAAGATTTTTCCGCCCTGGATGACGACGGGACGCTCCTGCGGCCCCGCGCCGGCGGCCGGTGACAAGCAAAGAGTGACCCCCATGGCGATGATGAATGCTCCAGCGATTCGGCTCACTTCGGTCCTCCTGCGCTCAAGCGGTCCCCCGGTCCGTCAGAAATTGAGGCGCGCTTAGATTGAGATAGCTGTCGGGCCCGGGTCCGGGCGCAGTTCATGTCATTCCGGGGGATATTGGGGGAAGAGGATTTGGAAAAAATTTCGATACAGAAACGATCAAATGAAAAAGTAATTATGATATTCATAATTCTATTACGATATTATTAATACAGGAGCCAAGCTTATATTGTCAAGACAATTCTCGAGGCAGCACGTATTGACGTCGCGGCCGAAGACGCGGTGACTCCGGACCCTAGTTGTTTGACCTGTGACGAATCGCCCCTAGGCCATCGTCCTTGTTTGCTGTGGCGTTCGAGCCACGAACGGCCCCCGCTCCTTAGGGGGATGACCCTCCTTGACGCACGGCCCCCATCATCCTGGCTGCCGACATATCGGCTTACCGGTGCTGAAAAAAGAAGAAGGCGGCGGCCGGCGAAAAAACAGTTCCCGGGACCGGCCCAAATGAATTAGAATAGTCCTTTCGAGAGACGCAATGCCCAAAAAATTCACGATCGAGATCCTCGCCCCGCAGAAGATCATCAGCACGGCCTCGGACGGAGATCTCCTTGCCGACGTCCTTCGGGCGGCGGGAATCCCGATGAGCCTCTATTGCGGGGGGCGGGGGATCTGCGGCAAGTGCGTCGTCGAGATCGTCCGGGGCGAAGGTTCCCCTCCGTCGGAAAGGGAGGTCGAATTCCTTCGCGGGAAAAGGCCCGGTCCCGGGTCCCGCCTAGCCTGTCTTACGCGGGTTCGCGGAGACCTTGCCGTCAATGTTCCCGGCGCATCGCTCCTCAAGGACGTGGCGGTCCTGGACACGGGCCTCGAGGCCCCGCTCCGCCCCGATCCCGCCGTCCGCAAGCTTTCCTTCGCCGTTCACGGGCCCTGCCTGTCCGACCCGGTATCGGCCGTCGAGGCGATCGAAAGGAAGCTCGGGAAACGCTTGAAATACTCGGCGGGTGCGGCCGCCCGGGCCGCGGCCGTGGTCGGCCGCGACGGCGGACGCGTCACCGTAACGCTTCTCGACGACGACGAACTCCTGGACGTCGAATCCGGGAATACGTCGAGCCGTTGTTTTGGTGTTGCCGTCGATATCGGCACGAGCACGATCGCGATCGAACTCGTCGACCTGGTTTCGGCGAGGAAACTCGGGCGGGTGGCCGCCGTAAACGCCCAGGTCCCGTACGGCGCCGACGTCGTTTCGAGGATCACATACGGCGGCGCGGCCGCGGGGAACGTTGAGCGCCTCGCCGACATCGTCCGCCGGCAGATCGACGGCATGATCGCCGGCCTCGCCCGCGAACGGGCCGTCGCCCCCGGGCATATATACGAGATCGTCGCGGCCGGGAACACGGCCATGAACCATATTTTCCTCGGAGTCCCCGTGACGACGCTCGCCGCGGCGCCTTATCACGCGGCGTTCGCGAAGGCGCCTTCGGTCCGAGCGGCGGACCTCGGGCTTTCGGTGAATCCCCGGTGCCGGGTCCATGTCGCGCCTAACCTCAAGAGCTTCGTCGGGGGAGACATCGCAGCCGGGACCTCCGCCCTGGACCTGGCGGCCCGGCCGGGAAACATCCTGTTCATCGACCTGGGAACCAACGGCGAGATCGTCCTGAAGAAAGGACTGCGGACGACGACGACCTCGACCGCCGCGGGCCCCGCGTTCGAGGGCATGGCCATCGGCTGCGGGATGTTGGCTGTTCCCGGCGCCGTTGGCGCCGCCCGCTGGGAGAACGGCTTGGCGGTCCGGACGATCGGCGGCGCCCCTGCCCTCGGCGTGTGCGGTACCGGGCTCGTCGACATCCTTGCCGTCGGGCTCCGGCACGGGCTCGTTTCCGCCGATGGAAAGATCCGGGCCGCATCGCGATCGATCCCGGTCGCCGACGGGATCTCCCTGACCCAAAAGGACGTCCGGCATCTTCAGCTCGCCGTCGCGGCGATCAGGACGGGAGTCCTGCTGATGCTCGCGGAAGCGGGGATTGTTGTTGCCGACCTTGACGGGGTCTTCGTCGCCGGGGCGTTCGGCGCCTCGCTCAACGTCCGGAACGCTATGTCCATCGGGCTCCTCCCCTCGATCTCCGTGTCCATGGTCGCCTTTGTCGGCAATTCGTCGCTGGCCGGCGCCCGGAAGCTCCTTCTGTCCCGTCCGGAACGCGGGAAGACCGAAGCGTTCGCCCGGAGGGTCCGGCACGTGTCCCTGGCTTCCTGCCCGGGCTTTCAAAAGGAATTCGTCAAGGCCCTAAAGTTCGAGCCCTATAAGTGAGGACCCATATGAACCGAACCATCCTCGATCTTGTCAACGAGCGGCCCGTGCTCCTCGATGGCGGCATGGGCACGGAGCTCATCCGGCGCGGCCTGCCGCAGGGGGCGTGCCCCGAGACCTGGAACACGGAGCGGCCGGAGATGGTCGGGGCCGTCCACGCGAGCTATTTCGACGCCGGAGCCGATGCCGTATCGACCAACAGTTTCGGCGGGAGCCGCATCAAGCTTGCTGCCCATGGGCTCGAGGCCCGCGCGGCGGAACTCAACGCCGCGGCGGCCCGCATCGCCCGGGAGGTAGCCCCGGCCGGTCGTTTCGTCGCCGGGAGCATTGGTCCGACCGGCAAGTTCCTCCAGCCCCAGGGTGAGTTTACCGAGGCCGAGTTCGAAGCGGCCTTCGCCGAGCAGGCCGGGGCGCTCGCCGCAGGAGGGGCGGATTTCCTGATCGTCGAGACCCAGTACGACCTTCGGGAAGCTTTGGCGGCCCTGAGAGGGGCCAGGGCTGCGGCCCCGTCCCTGCCCGTGTTCGTCACTTTGACCTTCAACGCGTATCCGCGCGGCTATTTCACGCTCATGGGGAACACCGTGGCCGCCGCCGTCGAGGCCCTGGAAAAGGAAGGGGCTTCTGCCATGGGAGCCAACTGTACGCTCGACAGCCGGGAAATGGTCGGGCTGGTGCGTGCTTTCCGGCAGACGACGCGCCTTCCGATCGTCGCTCAGGCCAACGCCGGCAAACCTGCCCTCACGGCCGACGGCGGGGTTTCATATGCTCAGAGCCTGGAGGAATACGTCGGGTTCGTCCCCGCCATCCTCGAAGCCGGGGCGAACATCGTCGGCGGCTGTTGCGGGACCGGTCCCGACCACATCAGAAAAATGTCGGAACTCGTTCATAAAAGGAATATCGGCGAAAGGAGAGACACGTGACCAAGGAAGAATTGTATCGGAGCATCAGGAAAGCCATCGTCGACGGGGACAAGCCCGCGGCACGGCAGTTGGCCCTGGACGCCCTCCGACTGGAGTTGGACCTCAACGAAGTCATCGACCGGGGGTACGTCCCGGGTATCCAGGAGGTCGGCGACCTGTGGGAAAAGGGCGAATATTTCCTGCCCGAACTCATCACCAGCGCGGAATGCATGAAGGCGGCCATGGACGTCCTCCAGCCTGAAATGACCAAGGCCAATATCAAATCCCGCTCCCTGGGCAAGGTCGTGATAGGGACCATCGAAGGCGACATCCACGATATCGGAAAGAACCTGGTGGCCTCGATGCTCCAGGCCAACGGATTCGAGGTTTTCGATCTCGGGGCCGACGTTAAGCTCGAGCGCTTCATCGAAAAGGCCGAGGCCGAGGGGGCCGATCTCATCTGCCTCTCGGCCCTCCTGACAACGACCATGCTCAACCAGAAGAGGTTCATCGAGCTTCTCGGGACCCGGGGGCTCTCCGGGAAATACAAGGTCCTCGTGGGCGGGGCCCCCGCCACGCGGAAATGGGCCGCAGACATCGGGGCCCAGGGGTACGCCGAGAACGCGGCGATGGCCGTCAAAGAGGCCAAGGCCCTAGTGGGGAGATGATGATGATCGCAACGAAACGACCGAAGCTCGAGCTTCTCAGTCCCGAATTCATCGCCAAGATCGTCGAGGAAGCCTATCTCCTCCTCGAACGTCACGGCATCTTTGTCGAGAACGCGGAGGCCATGGACCTTCTCGCGTCGGCGGGCATGAAGGTCGACGCCTCGGCCGCGCGGGCCCATCTTACCCGGAAGCTCGTCGAGGACTGCCTGGCGACGACGCCCCCGGCCATCAAGCTCTACGACCGCTCGGGCGAGAAGGAATACGTCGTCGGGGGGGACGAGATCCACTTCGATCCCGGCTCCGCCGCCGTATCCATGCTGGACCACGCCACGGGGGCCGAGCGGAAAGCCGTGACCCGGGACCTCGTCCGCCTCTACGACCTCGTCGAGACCCTCGGGAACCTGGATTTCCAGAGCACGGCCCTCATCAGCTCTGACGTCCCCCTCGCGGTCGCGGATGCCTACAGGCTCTACCTGGGGCTCCTCCGCTCGTCCAAGCCTTTCGTCACCGGACTGTTCCGCGTCGAATCGTTCAAGCCCATGTGCGATATGCTCGTCGCGGTCCGGGGAGGCGCCGCCGAACTCGCGGCCAGGCCGCTCGCGATCTTCGACGCCTGCCCTTCCCCTCCTCTCAAGTGGAGCAACCTCACGACTCAAAGCCTCGTCGACGCGGCCCGGGCCGGGATTCCGAGCGAGCTCATCTCCATGGGGCTCACCGGGGCCACCTCGCTCGTGACGATCGCCGGGACGCTCGTCCAACATGTCGCCGAGAACCTCTGCGGGGTTGTCATCTGCCAGCTGGCCAAGGCCGGCGCGCCGGTCATTTTCGGCGGCTCCCCGGCGAGCTTCGACATGCGCAAGGGGACGACGCCGATGGGCGCGATGGAGACGATGATGATCGACTCCGCCTACGCCCAAATCGCCAAAACGCTCCGCCTTCCCACTCACGCCTACATGGGGCTCTCCGACGCCAAGGTCAACGACGCGCAGGCCGGGCTCGAGTCCGGGATCGGTGCGGTCCTCGCTGCCCTGTCTGGGATCAACGTCATCTCCGGGCCGGGCATGCTCAATTTCGAGAGCACCCAGAGCCTTGAAAAGCTCGTTATAGACGACGAGATCTGCGGCATGGCCAAACGCCTCGTCCGAGGTGTCGAGCAGAGGGACGAGATCCTTGCCCTTGACAAGTTCGAGGGCATCTCGGCCGGGGCGCAGTTCCTTTCGCTTGCGCATACGCGGCAGTGGTACCGGAAAGAGCACAGCTTACCCGGGATCATCGACAGGGACACGTACGAGGCCTGGGTCTCGCTGGGCCGGAAATCGATGGACGATCGGGCAGCCGGAGAGGTCGAACGCAGGCTGGGGAGGGGCCCGGCGGCCCTGCTGGAAGCGGAGAAGGCCGGACACCTGAAAAAGATCATGGAGAACTACGCCTCCGCAAGCGGCGTCACGTCCCTCCCGGAGATCGGGTGAGGTGTCCCGGCTGATCGAAAGCCCTCCCCTTCTCCCCGTCGCTTTCGAGGAGAGGAGGATCCTCCTCCACCTCGGTTACAGGAAGCGCGCCGCGGACGTCGACCCAGCGGTCCGGGACCTCGTTCGCGAGGAAACTTTCCGGGCTCGGGGGCTCGTCCGGCCGCGCGTCGCCGCGGCCCTTCTCGAGAGGGCGGAGCTTCCCGACCTGCCCGTTTTCCGAGGCGCCGAAAAGGCGGCCCTGTGCGTCTGTACAATAGGTCTCGAGCTCGAAGAGACGGCGTCGCAGCTTATGGCCGTGGGAGACCTGCTCCGCGGGCTCGTCCTGGATTGGCTGGGGTCCGAGGCGGTCGCGGGTGTTTCCAGGCAGGCCGACGCGTGGCTGGCCCGGGAAGGGCTGGCCCTGGGGCTGTGGCCAGGCAAGAGGTTCACCCCGGGCACCAGAGGATGGGATATCTCCGGCCAACAGTTCGTCTTCACGTCCGTCCCCGCGGCAACGATCGGGGTAACCCTTTCCGAATCATGCATGATGACGCCCCGAAAATCTTTCTCGTTCCGGGTCAATTACTATAAGGATAGGACGCTGATGACCCGAAAGGGCATTTGAAGGGCATAAAGGGGCGGTCGAGGCTCGAGCTTAGAGGCTACGGAAGTTCGAACACTTCCAGGTATTCCGGCACGGAGACCTCCCAGCCGCGGTCCCGGCGCAGTTCATCGGCGAGGGCGAGAGGGATCTCCTTTTCGCCGTGGGTTAGGAAGAGTCGCCGCGGAGGCTCCTCGAAAGCGTCCAGCCAACGGAAGAGCGCCTTACGGTCGGCGTGGGCGGAGAAGCCGAGGATCTTGGCGACGCGGGCCCGGACAGGCCAGGTCTGGCCTAGGATGCGGACTGCCGGGGTCCCGTCGAGGATCTGGCGCCCGAGCGTCTCTTTCGCCTGGAAGCCGACGAATAGGACCGTGGAATCGGTCCGCGAGATGTTCCGGACGAGGTGCTGTTTGATGCGGCCCCCCGTGCACATCCCAGAGCCGGCCATGATGATGCACGATCCCCGGATGGAATTGATGGCCTTGGATTCCTCCCGCGTTCGGATGAGCTTCAGCCCCGGGAAGGCGAAGGGCCTCTTCCCTTCCTTGAAGAGGCGCCGGGTTTCCTCGTCCAGGATCTCCAGATGGCGCTCGAAGACCTCCGTCACGTCCACGGCCATCGGGCTGTCCAGGAACACGAGGACGGGGGGAATGCACTTTTCGCGGCTGAGCCGGCTGAAGTGGAACATCAGTTCCTGGGCCCGTTCGATGGCGAAGGTGGGGATGATGACATTGCCCCCGGCGGCGACGGTCTTCCCGACGATGTCGCAGAGCAGGCTCTCCACGTCCTTCGGGTCGTCATGGTTCCGGTCGCCGTAGGTCGTCTCCATGACGACGTAATCGGCTTTTTGGATGACCGAGGGGTCTTGGACGAGCGGCTTATCCCACTGGCCGATGTCCCCGGAAAAGACGAGTGTCCGGGCCCGGTCCCCGCTCCCGGCCCGCACCTTGATCATAGACGATCCTAGGATGTGGCCCGCGTCGTGGAACGTGACGGAGAGGCCGTCGCCAATCTCCCGGGTCTGGCCGTACGGGACCGTTTCGATCAGGGACAGGGTCCTTTCGACGTCGGCCGTCGTGTACAGCGGGATCTCGTCGTATGGCCCGCGCCTTCCCTCCCGCTGGTGGCGTTTCTTCTTGAACGCCGCGTCCTCTTCCTGGATCCGGGCGGAGTCTCCTAGAACGATCGGAAGGAGGTCGGCTGTGGCCGGCGTCGTCACGATCGGCCCGGCGAAGCCCTTCTGGACGAGCCTCGGGATAAGTCCGCAATGGTCGAGGTGGGCGTGTGTCAGGAGGACGAGGTCGATCCGGTCGGGCGGGATCGGGAAGGGCTCCCAGTTCCGGCCGAGGAACGACCGCTCCTGGTAGAGGCCGCAGTCGACGAGGACCGTGGTTCCATCGGCCTCGACGGCATAGCAGGAGCCCGTGACCTGACGGGCCGCGCCCAGGAATCTCAGCCGCATGACGCTCAGACTTTCCTCTCGATCCAGTCCTCCCAGCTCCCGAAACGCGGGAAATACATGAAGACAAGGACGAGGGAGACCGCAAGCAGGGCGTAGAAATCCTTGTTCAAGCCGCCGATGAGGAAGAGGACCAGTCCGAGGAGGGCCGGGACCTCACTCAGGCAGAGCGTCACGATGGCAGTCCGGGCGAGCTTCAGGCCCGTGGTCTTGACGTCGTCCCCGGGAGCCCGCCGGAGGAGGAGGCCTTGGAGGAACCTTGTCGCGAGGACCTCAATCACTGCGATACCGTAGAAGACGTAGCGGAGCATATTGATCCCGGTAAGCTGGACGAGGCCGTGGAACGGGCGCATCCACGCCCTCAGGACCTCGACGATGACGAGATAGATGAAGAGGCTGGCGATGATGGCGATGCCGATGACCGACACCGTCCTGTGCGGAATTATCAATTCCTCCCGGACGTTCTCCATAGCGCCTCTCCTTTCTTCGGGGATACGCCGATTATAGGTGAATCGGCGGGGGGATACAACCGAGCGGGGACGAGAAGCGCGAAGCGAGGCTCAGGGTTAGCCCCGAACGAGCCCCGGTCCCGGCCTTGCCAGGACCGGGAAGTCAAGTGTGTGCAGGGTCAGATACATTAGTGACACCTTGGGATAAGCTATGAGGCATTATGTATCCACACGCAGCCCAGAGTTATGGGGCCCTGATCCCGGGGTCCGAGTACATCCGGTCCCTGGTCCGCCAGGGGACCGTCTCCAAGGAAGCCGCCAAGAGGCTCCGGTGGATGGACCATTATGCGGAGCATGGTAACGCCCGGCTGACCTGCCGGTACTTCGGGATAAGCCCCCAGACCTTCTACCGGTGGAAGAACCGG
>CAZPEP010000057.1:0-37113 GCA_964585685.1 uncultured Eubacteriales bacterium
ATGCCGACAACCAGATGGCCGTGACCGAAGCCGGCGTCCGGCTCTCCGATTTCACCAAGGCGGTCGAGGAGGGCGGTCTCTATTTCCCGCCGCATCCCGGCGACGAGAGCGCCATGATGGGGGGCCTCGTCGCGACCAACGCCGGCGGCAGCCGGGCCGTCAAGTACGGGACGATCCGCACCTACGTCCGCGGGCTCGAGCTCGTCACCCCGTCCGGCGAGGTCCTCATGCTGGGCGGCAAGCTCGAGAAATCGAGCACGGGCTACAATCTGATGCACCTGGTCATCGGCTCCGAGGGCACCCTCGGCGTCGTCACCAAGATCATCCTCCACCTCAAGGCCCGGCCAGGCCTGATGCGCTCGCTCATCGTGCCCTTCGAGGAGCTGGAGCCGGCCCTCGAGACCGTCCCCCTCATCATGAAGCGAGGGATCGTGCCGCTGGCCGTCGAATTCCTCGAGATCGAGCCCATCGTCCTGACCGAGGAGCACATCCGCAAGAAGTGGCCGACCAAGCTGGGCCGGACCCATCTGCTGGTCATCCTCGACGCCCCGTCGGACGAGGAGATGGACCGTCTGTCCCAGGCCGTGGCCGAGATCTGCTGCGAGAAGGGGGCCATCGACGTCTTCATCGCCGATACGCCCAGCAAGCAGGACGAGGTCCTGGCCATCCGCTCCAAGATCTACGACGCCATCAAGTCCGGGACGGTCGAGATCCTGGACATCTCCGTGCCCCGGGCCGAAGTGGCCGGCCACGTCCGCAAGGTCCGCGAGGTGGCGGCCCGCTACGGCATCTGGCTTCCGACCTTCGGGCACGCCGCCGACGGCAATGTCCATACGCATATCATGAAGGTCCGCTACGAGAACGGCGCCATGGTGCCCGTCCCCGAGAGCGAGTGGCGGCCCAAGGCCGACCCGGTCCGCGAGGAGCTCTTCCGCGACTGCAAGGCGCGCGGCGGCGTCATCTCGGGCGAGCACGGCATCGGCCTGGTCAAGAAGCCCTATCTCTCCATCGTCCTGGACGAGCGCCAGATCGAGATCATGCGGGGCATCAAGCGCGTCTTCGACCCGCACGGCGTCATGAATCCCGGCAAGATCTTCGACTAGAAAATTTGCGCGGGGAGGGGGAATCGTGCTATGAATAGGGCAATCGGGGCGATGAGATCCTGAATCGACAGGAGGAGGTCGCATATGGTCGAACGGATCACCGAGATCTACGTCATCCTGGAGAACAAACCGTCCCAGCTGGGAGACCTATGCAGTTTCCTGGCCGAGAACGAGATCAACGTCGACGCCATCGGCGTCTTCCATGACACGGCCAAGCTCGTCGTCCAGCAGCTCAACAAGGCCGTGAAGCTCCTGGCCAAGCTGAACTACACGACCGAGCTGCGCGACGTCCTGAGGATCGATCTCGAGAACAGGCCCGGCGCCCTGGCCGAATTGACCATGAAGCTTGGAGATGAGGGCATCAACATCGAGTACTGCTACGGGACGCTGGCCCGCAAGGGAGGCGCGATCTCCGTCATCATGGACGTCTCGAACATCGAGCGGGCGATCCAGGTTCTGGGCGGCTGAAGAGGTCTTGTCCGGGCGTTGACCCAGCCCCCTCTATGACGAAGAACCGGACTCCTCGTCGTAAATCGACGAGACCAGGGAGCGGTGCACCCAGAATTTCCCTCCCGGACGCGTCCCGAGCTCCGGTACGATCTCGATATCGAAATCGACTCCCGGGCCAAGAAGGGGCCGGACCTGTTCCACGAGAAGGACGAGCTCTCCGGGTGATGGCCGGGGACGAGCTTCGGCCCGCATGACGATCCGGTCCAGCCGTTCCTGAACCAGCTCGAACTGTATGATCCAGGGCGCGTTGTCGATGAGGAGGAGGGCTATGGCCCACGGATAGAACTCCCGGCCTCCAGGCAGGCGGAAATAGTCCTGCTTTTTGGCCTCGATGGTCCGGAGCGTGGAATAGGGGAGGCCGCAGGGGCAGGCCGGAGGACCGACCGTGACGATGTCCTCCAGGCGATAGCGGATGAAGGGCATGGCCCTCAGATGGAGGCTCGTCACCACGACCTCGCCCTGTTCGCCCTCGCGGGCGGGAACGCCGTCCTTCAGGACCTCGATGATGAGATTGTCGTCACAGATGTGGTAGAGACCCGTTTCCCGGCACTCCCAGCCCATGAATCCGACTTCCTGGCACTCGTAGGTATCGTAGATCGGGGCATGGAACGCGTTCCCGATCTGCTTGCGGAGGAGCGGGGTCAGCATGTCGGCCCCGCCCACGGCGAAGCGCAGGGGGAGGGTCGTCCCGAGGTCCGAAACGATGATCCGTGCGATCCGGGCCAAGGAGCTGTTGTAACCCGTCAGCACATCGGGGCGGAGGGCCAGCAGGTCTGCGGCGTTCTTTCGCGGCGGGTCCCCGGTATCCACGATCGACTGCCGGAAGAATCCGAGGGCCCTGGACAGTCGCCAGGAGGGAGGAACGTAACCGTAACCGCTCCGGAGGCGAACAACTCGGTCCCCGCCCCGGAGGCCGTAATACCTGATGGCCCTCATCCGGAAGAGATGAAATAGGAAATCCTCGATGCCCGAGCGCTTCACGACCAGGGGCACCCCGGTCGAACCCGTCGTCCTGAAGGCCTTCAGGCGGGCCGGCCGGGCGTCGTCCGAAAGGCACGAGTCGGGCGCGGCATTCTTAAACTCCTTTTTCGACGTCATGGGGATCTTGGCGAGATCGGAGACGGTCCGGATGTCCCGGGGCGAGATCCCGGCGTTTTCGAACAGCGAACGATAATACGGGACCCGGCGATAGGCGTGCCCGACGATACCGCGGAGCTTCCGCTCCTGATAACGCAGGACGGTTTCCCGGGATAGGCGGGGACGGAGAAAGATGCGACAGATATCGCCCAGTCGGGTTAGGTCGTCATGCATGTTCCCCTTCTCCCCCATCCGGATTGGCGAGCTGAAGTCGGCCCTGTCCCGAGTTAACCCTCCCGTTTCAGCAATGCGGACCGGTCGTTCCCGCGAAAACTCCGGCTCGGCTCAAAAAAATCCGCGCTAAATGCCCTCGGGGTACAACAGCGCGTTGAGCAGGAATTTATAGGTCCCGTGCGACTGCGCCCGCATCTGGCTGGCGACGCCGATGAGGATGATGTGCCCTTTCTTGTGGCGGGCGTCGACGACGGCCGCTTTCCTGGCGATCATGTCCTCGCCGAGGAGCCACCCGCTGAGCAGGACGCCTTCCTCGGCGTAGCTCGCGACAACCCTCCGGTCCCATTCGGTCGAGGTCGGAACCCAAGTCGCCATAGCCACGCTGTCCGAGAACACGGCCGGCGTCTCCTCCGGCAGGCCATAGCCGATCGGGGAGGCGGGGTCGACCTTGAGCTTCAGGATGGAGGTCGGGCAGAAGAACTTCGTCCGGTCGAGCTTCTCCAGGGCGTTCATGGCGGGCACTTCGAGGTCCTTGAAGGCCAGCCCGCAGGTTTCATTGAGCGTGACGAGAATCCCGCCCTCCTCGACGAACGCCTTTAGGGCCTCGACGCCTTCCTTCTCGATGCCGCCCGCGTACTCGGGGGGATTCGGAGGGAACCTCCGGGCCCATGGGGAGGAGGGGTCGATCTTTCCGGTCTTGATGATATCGACGTTCTCGCTCGGGAAGACGATGACGTCGTATTTTGATTTAAGGTTCAGCTTTTCTTTCTTTGCCGGCTTGAAGTCGGCGTTGCGGAGGGTGACATACGGAACTCCGAGGTCGTCGAAGACATAGCGCGTCCAGCCCTCGTCCATGTTCGACCACCAGGACCGGTAAAGTCCGATCCGGGGGGTCTTGAGGGCGGCCAGGGGAATGTTCGCGACATCGTCGAGGTCGATCGCGGTTACGCCCAGCCTGGCCAGGAGACCGGGGAGGGCCTTTTTCACTTCGGGCGTCCCCTTGACCACGAAGCTCCCGGCCGGGAGCTCCGCTCCCTTGAACGTGACCGCGGCCTTCGTCCGGAAGACCTCGGCTTTGTCCTTGAGGAGGGCGAACACGGCGGCGTAAGAGGCGTTGACTTTCGAGCTGAGGGCGACGTACACGCCGAGCCCCTGCCCGGCGGGAAGGACGGGAGAGGGGACCTTGTCGAGCTTCTCGAGACGGGCCTCGAACGGCGCGTCGACCTCGTCGCAGGCGACGCCCATCTGCAGGGGCAGGGTCCAGCCGGCATTATCGTACGGCGGGATGGGCGGGCCGCCGGGGAATTCACGAAGGTCGGGATATTTCTGTTTTTCGAGGAGGGCCCAGGCATAGGGCTTGTACGGCTGGGCCATGAGGACGACGTACGAGCCTGCGGGATAAAGCCGCCCGCCGGCCACGAATTCCGCCGCGGCCCTCTGGATTTCGACCCCTCCGTACATCAGAATCTCGATCATCTTCAGCGTGGTCGGGACGTCATTCTGCGCGGCCGGGATGACGAAGGCGAAAGGCTGGCCCTTGTCCCTGGTCTCGATGGAGTTCTTGTTCATTTTGTAGAAATTGAGCAGAAGGTCCTCTTTGTAGAAAGACGCCGTCCGGACGAGGCTCATGGACAGCGTCAGTTCGTAGTCCACGAGGTCCCTCAGCCTCCACCAGCCCCCGGGCCACGGGTCGGGAAACTCAATGCGCTTCTGGACGTAGTCCTTGGGGATCTCCGTAGGCTCGATGAAGATGGGGGTCGCGAGGTTGACCGAGGCCGCTTCGCTGAGGAGGCCGATCGTATTGTGGAGCCAACCCGTGTCGTCGCAGGCGCCGATCCACCATCCGGTGAAGCTCCGTCCGTTGACGACGCCCCGGTAGCCATTCTTCTGGAGGTCGTAGGCCATGTTCGCCCCGCAGAGGTTGACCCCCCGCCAGACGAGCGGCTGGACGTTGGGGACGGGCGGGTTCATGAAGGGCGGGACGAACATCCGGGCGTCGTCGCTCCCCATCTGGTGCTCGTCCATGTGGACCTGGGGGAACCACTCGTGGTAGAGGACCTTGGTGACGGCCCTCGTTTCGGGCAGATTGAACATGAACCAGTCGCGGTTGTTGTCGTGGCCTGCGTAGGGATGGTAGAGCCAGGGCATTTCGGTGCCCTCGTACTTCGTCCCGAGGTTCTTCGCGTACCATTCGCACTCCATCTGATGCCCGTCGGGGTTCGACGTCGGGACAAGGAGCACGATGACGTCCTCGAGGACCTTGTCGGCGTCGAAAGGCGTCTTTCCGGTGACGAGGTCATAGGCGAATTCCATGGACATTTGTGAAGCGGCGATCTCGGAGGCGTGGAGGCCGCACGTGATGAGGAGGATAGCCTTGCCTTCCCTGGCCAGCTTCGCGGCGTCCTCAAGAGAGAGCGTCCTCGGGTCCTTCAGCCGCCGGGTGATCTCCTTGTAGCGGTCGAGGCGGCCCATGTTCGCTTCGGAAGTGATGACGGCCATGATCATCGGCTTCTTGAGCGTGGATTCTCCGATGGTCAGGAGCTGGAGTTTGGGCGATTCGGCGTCGAGCTTCTCGAAATAGGCCTTGATCTGCCAGTAGTCGGCGACCTTGCGGTCGGCGCCGACCTTGTGACCGAGGAAGGCTTCGGGGGACGTCTGGGCGGCGGCCGTGAGACAGGTCAGGGCCGCAATGATCGCGGCGGCCGCGAGTTTCCGGGATGGGGCGAGAAGCGACATCTAAACCTCCTACAAAGCGAACGTTCCCATTTTCTATCATTCGCCGGAGGAGATTGTCAAGGAAACGAGTCTCGCGGGTCTCGTTAGTCCCGCGAGCTTCTCATGAGGAACATGCGGACGAGCTGCATGACGGCCATGGCCGTGGATGCCACGTAGGTCAGGGCGGCGGCCGAGAGGACCTTGCGGGCCCCATCGAGCTCGTCCCCGACGAGGAAGCCGCGCTCGCCGAGCAGGGCCACGGCTCGCTTGGACGCGTCGAACTCGACCGGCAGGGTGACGACGGAGAAGACGACGGCCCCGGCGAAGAGCAGGATGCCTATGTCCATCAGCACGCTCGGGCCGTGGGAGCTCATGAGGAAGCCGATGAAGAAGAGGGGAAAGGCGAGGGTCGAGCCCAGACTGGCCACCGGGTAGATCGAGTTCCGGACAGCGAGGGGCACGAAGCCCGTCGAGTGCTGAAGGGCATGGCCCGCTTCGTGGGCCGCGATGCCGAGGGCGGCGATCGACGTGTTGTCGTAGACGCCCTCCGAAAGCCGGAGGACCTTCTTGCGGGGGTCGTAATGGTCGGTGAGCTGGCCGGCAACTTTCTCGATGGCCACCCCGCCGGCGCCCCCGGTCTGCAGGATGCGGTGAGCCGCCTCGGCCCCCGTAAGGCGCGACGAGGCGAAGACCTTCCCGTATTTGGCATAAGTTCCCCGGACCTTCGCCTGGGCGAACAGGGCCAGGGCAAGGGCCGGCAGGATCAGGAACATCGTGTAATCCCAATAGAACATCGTTGGTCCCTCCAATTCCATGATATCGTATTTTCGGGCGGAATCAAGTACAATACCCGCCGGACCGTGCTAGACGGGGAGTTAGCGGTGCCTTGTTGCCCACAATCCGCTCCAGTGGGGTCGAATCCCCCGCCGAGGGCGGCCTTTGTCCGGCCCGTGTCTCAGAAGACGGCGTTGAGGGTCGGGGCCCCGCGCGAAGAGCCACCCGTGAATCCCGTCAGGACCGGAAGGTAGCAGCGGCAACGGGAGGGTTTCTTGTGCTGCGGCCAGCCTCGCCTGAGCCGGCCTCGGGGATAACGCGGGGAAAGACCGTTCGAAGCGGGGTGCACGGTCCCTGATCCATTTTGGTCGTCGGTCTCAGGGCCTCCGTCGATTGACGGGGCGTGCTCTTTGGAGCGAAGGCCGGGATCGGATATCGAGGATCGCAGGAGGCTATCGTGCAAAAGAGAACTTGGATCATTCCCGTTGTCGGCCTGTTTTTGGCCGTTTCTTCCTTCGCCGGCTTTGCCGTCGCCCAGGAAGTGGACGCCGAGGGCTGCAAAGACTATCCGCTGCTCTCGCGGATGAAAGGCTTTTTCATTTCCAGCTGCGAGAGCAATTTCGACGCCGTGGATATCTATACGGCGGAGAGCAATACCGTGACCGTCGAAGGGCAGAAGACGGTCATCGGCTACTCCCTCAACGAGGGCGCGCCCTCCCCGAGCTACCTCCAGATCCGCCGCAACTATGGCAATGCGATGAAGTCCCTGGGCGGGACCATCATTTACGACGAGTCGCGGTACGCGAGTTTTAAGCTCGTCAAGAACGCGAAAGAGATCTGGGTGGCCGTCGAGGCGTTCAACGATGGGTGGGCCTATACCCTGACGATCGTTGAAGTCCAGGCGATGGAGCAGGAAGTCACGGCCAACCAGATGCTCGACGCGCTCAACAGGGACGGGTTCATGGCCCTTTACATAAACTTCGATACCGGGAAGTTCGAAATCAAGCCCGAATCGCAGCCCGTCGTCGACCAGATCGCGGCCCTCCTCAAGGACAATCCCGATCTCAAGCTGAGCGTCGAAGGCCATACCGACAACGTCGGCACCCCCCAAGCCAACAAGACGCTCTCGGAACAGAGGGCCAAGGCCGTCGGCGCGGCCGTCGTGGCCGCGGGCGTCGACGCGGCCCGTCTCTCCGCCCTGGGATGGGGGCAGGAAAAGCCCATCGCCGATAACCGTTCCGAGGAAGGCCGGGCGAAGAACCGAAGGGTCGAGATCGTAAAAAAATAGCCTAAACGAGCCCCAGCCCTTTCATCAGGGCGGTGATCTCGGCCTTCGCCGTTTCGCCCGGCGGGAGCAGGGGAAGGCGGACCGGGCCGCCGTAATAGCCGCGGAGGTCGAGGGCGTGCTTGAGGCCGGCGATGCCTGGCCCTTCCATGATCGCCTTATTCAACGGGATGAGGTCGAGCTGGAGCTTCCGCGCCTCCTCGAGCTTTCCCTCGCGGAACAAGCGGTAAATCTCCGAACAGAGCTCAGGGGCGACGTTGGCTAGGGCGAGGATGGCCCCGCAAGCGCCGAGTTCGAGGCCCGGCAGAAACATGCTTCCCGACCCGAGGAAATAGCGAAAATCGGCCGGCACGCGGTGCACGACCTCTCCGAGATAGGCGATATTCCCCGAGCTCTCCTTCAGCCCGACGATGTTGGGGTGCGCGGAGAGCTCAACGACGAGAGAGACTTCGAGAGATATGCCGGTATTTGCGGGGATGTTATAGACGAGGACCGGGACCCGCGCTTTATCGGCCACAGCCAGGAAGTGCGCCTTGAGCGCGTCCTTCGTCATTCGGGACTTGTAGTAGGACGGGGAACGAACGAGGGCGGCGCTAATCCCGGCGTCGGCCATGCGGTTGGTGAGATCGATGGTGAGGCGCGTCGATTCCCTGGCCGTTCCGGCGATGACCGCCTTCCCGGGCGCCGCGATCGCCCGGGCCGTCCGAACGAGGGATTCCGACTCCGCGTCGGAGAGGGATACGCATTCGCCCGTGGAGCCGAGGACTACATAGCCGGCGAGCCTGGTTCTGTTGAACTTCCGGATGTTCTCTTCGAACCTGGGGATCGAGACCTCGTCATCGACGAACGGGGTCGTCAATGCTACGAAAACGCCTTCGAGCAGGGCTGCCATGATTCCGTCTCCTTCCTAATCGCGTCTGCTGCGGAGCTCGTCCTCGATCTCCCGGAGCGTGCCTTCTTCGAGGCCGAAGTAGTGCCCCACTTCATGGAGGACGGTCCTCCGCACCTCGTCCCGGACCTCATCGTCGCTCGAACACATCCGCTCGATGGGCCATTGGTAAATGACGATGACGTCGGGTGCGACGTTGCCGTATTCGGGGCCCCGGTACTTGTAGGGGACGCCGTGGTAAAGCCCGAGGAGCCTCCGCCCGCGGGGGGGCCGCGACTCGACCATGATAACGACGTTCTTGAGGAGCTCCTTGAAATTCGCAGGGATGTCGGCGAGGGCCTCATCGACAAGCGCCTCGAACTTCTCCTTTTCCATGACTGCTCCCGGTTATCCTATTTTTCGATTCCGTCCCGCGCCCGGATGCCCTTCGGGAAATAGCGCTTCCGTTCTGCCATCTCGGTGACGAGGTTGGCCCGCTCGAGGAGGGCGGACGTAGCGCCCCGCCCCGTTAGAACGACCTCGACCCCGGCGGGCTTCGCGTCAAGGAATTCGAGGACCTTGGCCTCGGGAAGGACCTTCAGGTCGACGGCGACGCAGACCTCGTCCAGGACGATGATGTCATAATTTCCTGAAAGCATCGCCTTTCGGCATGTTGCCAGGCCGTTTTCGGCGAGGGCGACGTCCTGGTCCGCTGGCCCGTCCGCGTCCGTGACGACCACGAACCCTTTGTGTCCGAACGCCTCGATGACAAGCAGGGGAGCGAGCTTTGCGGCGGCGAGGGCCTCTCCGGCCGTCCGCCCCTTGAGAAATTGGCCGAAATAGGTCCGCAGGCCCCGGCCGGCCGCGCGCAGGGCGAGTCCCAGGGCCGCGGTCGTTTTGCCCTTGCCCGCGCCCGTGTAGACCTGGATGAAGCCCTTAAATTTTTCAGGCATGGCCTCTACGGCGAACTATAGGGGAACGGTCAGGCCAAGTCAACTTGGAGGCCCGGCGAGGGCCGATTGTGATATAATCACGGGCATGCTGGACTTGAAATTCGTCCTGGAAAACCTGGAATCGGTCCGTGAAAGGCTTGGGACGCGCGGCCGCGCGTTCGACCTCGCCCCCCTCGTCGAACTGTCCGCCGAATGGAAAGAGGTCCTGAGAAAGGTCGAGGACCTTCGTTCCGAGAGGAACCGGGTCTCGGAAGAGATCCCCAGGATGAAGAAGGAGGGCAAGGACGCCGCCCCCGTCATCCTGGCCATGCGCAAGGTAGGGGAGGAGATCTCCCGCCTCGAAGCCGGGCTCAAGGACGTCGAAGGGCGCCTGAACGACTTCCTTCTGAGCATCCCGAACCTCCCGCACGAATCGGTCCCGGTCGGCTCTTCGGCGGCGGAGAACGCCGAGGTCCGCCGCTTGGGAAAGCCCGCGGAGTTCGCCTTTACACCCGAGGCGCATTGGGATATCGGGAAGCGGTTGGGAGTCCTGGACTTCGACCGTGCCGCCAAAATCGCGGGGTCGAGGTTCGCGGTCTACCTGGGGGCCGGGGCCAGGCTCGAACGGGCCCTGATAAACTTTATGCTGGACCTTCACACCCGCGAGCGCGGATACACCGAGGTCATCCCGCCCTTCATCGCCAACGCGGAGAGCCTCACCGGGACGGGGAACCTCCCAAAGTTCGCCGAGGACCTCTTCAAGCTGGAGGGTTTCCCCTGGTACCTCATCCCCACGGCCGAGGTCCCGCTGACGAACTTCTACCGGGGGGAGATCCTCGAGTCGGCAATCCTGCCGCGGCGATTCGCGGCCTACACGCCGTGCTTCCGGAGCGAAGCGGGCTCCTACGGCAAGGATATCCGCGGCCTCGTCCGCCAGCACCAGTTCAACAAAGTCGAGATGATGATCTTTGCGATGCCCGAGGATTCATTCAAGGAGCACGAGAAGATGACCTCGGATGCCGAGGAGGTCCTAAAGAGGCTGGGGTTGCCATACAGGGTTATCCTCCTTTCGACGGGTGACTTGGGCTTCGCCAGCGCCAAGACTTACGACCTCGAGGTCTGGATGCCCAGCCGGAAAGACTACATGGAGATCTCCTCCTGCTCCAACTGCATGGACTTCCAGGCGCGCCGGGCCAACATCCGCTTCCGCCGGGAGCCGAAGTCGAAACCAGAATTCGTCCACACGCTCAACGGTTCCGGCCTCGCCGTCGGGCGGACCGTCAGCGCCGTCCTTGAGAACTACCAGCAGGCCGACGGCTCGGTGATCATACCCGAGTCCCTGCGGCCCTTCATGGACGGGCTCGACAAGATCTCATAACATACGCGGAGGGATGGCCGAGTGGTTTAAGGCGGCGGTCTTGAAAACCGCTATCCGGTCCCCGGATCGGGGGTTCGAATCCCTCTCCCTCCGCTCCTCCAAAGACGCCGTCCATCTCCAGGTTCCCCCCTTGATGTAAGGGGGGATAAGGGGGGAATTATAGACAAGCTCTTGGAAGCGCCTTTGCGTATCTTAGAAGCCAAACGAAGTCAAACGGGCTTCCCCAAATATAGGGGGGAGCGAAAGCTTGTTGTCTTTCTGCCGCGGCGGAGGGATTTCCTGTCCCGGTCGGACCTTCCGGTGCGGTATTCGCGATCATTGACATTGCGGCCCGGCCGGAGGTACAGCCCCGCATGGGCAGGACGGATAGCGAATAAGCATCAGGGATTCGACGCCCACAAGCAGAAATGCGGTTCCCCCAGCAGGCCAGAGAGCCGGCGCCTCCAGGCAGAACCGCAGGATCAGGATCAGGGGCAGGAGCCTGAAGACGGCAAAAGCCGAGGCCAGGTAGGCCGGGGGCAGCTCGCGGACCAGGGACGAGCCCGGCCGCATTTTCCCTGAAAGGCAGGCAACTGATAGAACGCCCATGATGGAGGCGCCGGCGACGATTGCCAGGCCCGCGACCTTCCATCCCTTCGGCTCGGTGGCGGTGGCCTCAACAAGGACGAACGCGTACCAAAGCGTCGCTGACCAGGCCCAGTATTGAAGGTATTGCCTGGCCCGGGCCGCGCCCGCCCGGACCGCATGGGTTTCGATGCCCTGGGCTCTGTCGCCCGCGAGATCGATGACCTGGTGGAAGTGGAGGTTGACCCACTTGTCCAGGAAGACGGCGCCCCCGAACACGGCCAGGACCCTCCAGCTTGTACCCAGCCAGGCCCCGGGGATAAAAACATAGGCCAAAGCGCAGGACACGCTGTATCCAAGGACGCCCCATAAGCCCCGGCCCTTAAGGCGAAGGGGTTTCAGGCTGTAGGCCAGCCCCAGGGCAGCTGAGCCGGCATAAGTCCACAGGACCCGGCCCGGAGCGTTGGAGAGGAACAGAACCCCGGGCCCAAGGCATACAAGTACCGCTGTGACAGCGACCCGCGCCGGAGGCGGGAGGCGGTTGATCCAACGCCGCTTACCGGCGGCTCGGTCGTCCCGGCTGTCGGCGAGATCGTTGACCAGGATGCAGGTCATGAGCCAGGCCAAAACAACAAGGAGCAAAAGGAAGAAGGTCAAGATAGTCCCCGTACGCAGGAACCCGCTTCCTTGGGCGAGCATGACCGCCCAGGGAAGGAGCATCATGTTGGCCTTGACCAATCCCCTGTTGCCAAGTAGAGAATCCTCGAGGGCGTGCATCCAAAGGGCGTCCTGTCGGCGGAGGGTCATAATGCTGTCCTGCGGTTGGGGTTCCGATGCCCTCGCCGCGCCCGGATGGGACAAGAGAGGTCATCGCCGTCCAACCGTCCGGTCAGGGCCAGGGCCGCTGCCCGGCAGCCACCGCCGCAGGAATCGAGTTTTTCGCAATCCGGGCACAAACCGTGCTCGCGCGGGTTACGGAGCAGCCGGCAGGCGAAGGAATCGCGGAAGACCGCGACGAGGTCGTCCTCGAGGGCGTGGCCGACGTAGGCTTCGGGCCTGTCCATGCAAACGCAAGGCGACAGATGCCCGTCGGGATTGATGGTCAGACGGTCCCGGCCGGCCCGGCAGCCCCGGTGGATGATCTTCAAGCTTTTCGACCAGCGCTGGATGACCGGATGGTATTCAGCCCAGGGAACATAGGTTTCGACCAGCCATAGCCGCGGGAGTCCGGAAAAATGCCGGAAGACCGGGTCAAGAAGGGCAAGCAGGTCGGTGTCCTGAGGATAGGTCCCCTGGACCCGGCGGGTGTGAAGGGGAAGATGCACGGTCACGGTCGGCCAGCCTTCCCTCGCCGCCAGGTCAAGGAGCGCTGGGATTCCGCCCAGGGTCTCAGGCGTCAGACGAACGGAAACCGTGGTATGAAACCCGAGCTCATGGACGAGCCTGGCCTTGGCGACGACATCCGACAGTCGACCGGGCGGGCAGGCGTGGAGTCGAGTGTAGAGCCCGGAGTCCAGCGTGTCCAGGCTGATCTGGAAGGATTTGACCATGGTTTCATCCCGGAGCCGTGCCAGGATGCCGCGGTTCACCAGACTCCCGTTCGAGGCGATCCGGGCCGTGATCCCGAAGCGGGCCAGTCGGGCGAGGACCTCGATCAGGTCCTTCCTCATGAACGGCTCGCCGCCGGAGATAAGGACATCCCCGACACCGGCCGCGCCGATCTTGTCCGCGACCGCCAGGGCCTCCGAAGCGGTCAGCTCATTCGGACCGAACGCCCCGGAATCGGTGAAGCAGATGGAACAGCGATAGTTGCAGGCGTAGGTGATGTTCCAGAAAAGAGTCTTGAGACGGGACGGTTCCATCCAGGAGCGCTCGCTGGCGTGGCCGGGGCTGATCTTGAACTTGACGTCCAGCATGTTATTTCGGAGTCGCGGGAAACGGCTCGCGTCCCTCGCAGGGGACACCGCACTGACACAGCGCGCAGCCGAGCGGATACGACCAGCGCCGTGTCCCGTCGCTGGGAAGTCGGAATCGAATCAGCGGATGGGTCTTTCGCAATAAAGACAAGTTCCTTTCGCGAATAACCTTTCTCCGGGCGTTGCAGGTCTTCTTGTTCAGGCCTTCCGGCGTCAGGGCTCCGACAGGACAGCGATCGATACAGCGATGGCACAGGGCCCCGCGGCTTTCGAAGCACGGCGCCCGGAAACTCTCCGGCCCTGCCGCAGGGAGCTCCTCTAGGGCCAGGCCCGCAATGATGCTCCCCAGCCGGACGTGAGAGCCGCGGGGCGTGATCAGCGATCCATTCAAGCCGAACCGTCCCAGGCCCGCAGCGTAAGCGACGTGGCGCTCCGACCAGGTCGAGCTGTAGATGAAATCGGGAGAATGGAAAATATCATAGGCCGAGGACAGGGACGGGGCAATGGCGGCCACACCCCGGGACCGAAGGAGCGAAACCAGGCGCCGGCTCGTCCGGTTGATCACAGCCTGACCTCGGTTCCGCGCCAGGGAATAAAGCGGAGACGGCCATTCCCCTTCGCGGTTCGACTCCCGGACCCCGGGACTGAACGGCAGGGCCCAGGCGATGACGCTCAGGCGCTCGGCCTCGGGCTTCCGGGGGAATACGGAACGGAGGAAAGCGCGGGGCTGGAGGTGGCGGGCATCGACAGCCTTGGAGAAGGCGCGAAAAAGAGGGTCGTCGCCGTCCGCGAAACCGATGAGCGGAGGGCCAAAGACCGTCATGCCGGGAAATCCAGGCAGGCGGTTCTCCGGGGCCTCGGCCGCGAGCCGGCTCACGGCCATTTCGAGCCATTCCCGGGTCACGGCCGACTCGGTTCTCATCTAGACTTCCGCCTCGGACCTCAACCTGCGGGCTACGTCTCCCACGTAGCTTTCGAACTCCCGGCGGTTTGGCCGGTCGTTCAAAGGGCAGGTGCCCCTGGAATGGAACTTGAGCCCTGCCTGGAAGCGGTCCCAGATCACCGGGAGAGGGACCCGGCGCACGTCGGCCAGAACGAAAGGGGTGAACGGGCAGGGCGTTGCGTCGCCCTGGGCCATGACATGGATCACAAACCGGCGGTAAGCGTTGCAGTTGCTTAATCTCGAGGGAAATTCCATATGGACTATGCGAGAATCCTGGAGCCGCCTGATCGATTCCACCTCCTGAGCGTCTAGGGTCAGGCCGAACTCCGCGCTCAGCCGTCCTGCGGCGATGAGAGGCGTCAGGTAGAGGCTGCGTGCCCCCGCGCGCCGGGCGAGGGCGATCGTGGCCCTCAGGTCCGCCGGGGTGTTACGCTTGGAGACAAAAGTGTAAACGACCGAATCCAGCCGGGCCTCCCGGAGGAGCTTTAGGCTTTCCAGGACCTTGGCCTGAGTGCCGGGGACGCCGCGCATCGAGTCATGCGTTTCGGGGTCGGCGCTGTCGAGTGATACGGCGCACTGCCGGAGCCCAGCTTTCTTCAGGGCGGCTACCTGTGCCCGGTCCAGAAGAAGGGCGTTCGTGTTCAAGCGCGTCAGGAAGCCGTTATCGGCGGCAAAACGGACCAATTCGACCAGGTCGGGGCGCAGAAGGGGCTCGCCGCCATTGAAGATCATCAAACAGGCGCCGATCGACCGGGCTCCGAGGATGAGGGACCTGACCTCCTCCGTCGTCAGCTCGGGACGCTCGTCCTCGGGCGAAGATTCGGCGCAGCAATGAGCGCATCGCGCCTGACAGCGCCTCGTGATCTCGAGGCTTAAGTAATATGGGACGGGCTGGCGGAGGACATATTTCCGGAACAGGTAGACTAGAAACCGGGCGAGGACCAGTCCGCTTCGCCTTCCCGGGATCGCACGCCCAAGGCGCAGGATCTGGTTGGACGCCGCCTTAAGCTCGAGAACCCGGTCGCTTCCTTTCGCCATGTCAGCTTCCGGATATCGGGTTCTGCTGTCGGGCGTCTAGCCCGAAGAGGCGCTGGAAAGCGATCAGGAACCAGGGCGTGAAAAGCCCGGGGTCGGCGGCGATCTCGCTTTTCAGGTCGCCCCGGTCCACGGTCCGGAATTCCGAGATCTCGGCAGGGGTGACCCGGAGGCTGATCGGCGAGACCCCCTTCAAAACGTAAACATCGCACAACTCGCACTCCGAGCCGCGGTCTTGATAAGAAGCCTGGTACTGGAACCTGAACCGGAATTCCGGGTCTGCAGTCTCGATTCCGAGCTCCTGGCGGATCTTGTCTCTGATCCGGGTCGGCCGGTCAGGGGACGGGAGGTAGTGGCTGGCCACGGTCCCGTCCCAAAAACCCGGCCAAAGACTCTTCTCGGGGCTGCGCCGGGCCAGGAGGAGCGACCCGGCCTTATCGAGGGCGAGGACCAGAAAGGCTGCGTGCAGCAGCCCATCGCCCTGATGACAGGCTCGCCTTGTTTCACGGCCGAGGACACGCCCCTCGACGTCGACGAGCAGAAGCTCCTCCATATCCTGAGGCAACAACAGCTCTCCTTGTATAATGACCGCCGTTTCGGCGTGCATTATTAGCATAGGCCCGGGGTGAAGTCAACCAGACTTGAATTTTGACGTGTATCTGGATCATAACGTTCAGAGCAACGCGGCGGGCCGCCGCCGGAGTCTATTGGCCGCCCAGCATCGGGGCCTGGATGCCCAGCCGGAACGGCCACATGGAGATCTTCTCTTCAGAATTCCGCTCTTGTTTTTCTTAATACCACCGGATACGATGATTCCATGAAGATCAAACGGGCCAGCGTCTACGTCGACGACCAGGACAAAGCCCTCCACTTCCATACAGTTGAGCACAGAAGATTACCGGTTTATTAATTGCATTTAAAGTATTAATCTATCTGCTCATTTTGTTGATCCTTGGCGGGATAATTAATTGTTTAATTCAAAAACGACACCCTCAAAAAATAGATTTATCTTGGTTTAATCCGGATGGCCTCGTTGACATCGACGGCATTTCGACTCACGTGATTATTAAGGGCCGTGGAGAACCCTTGATATTCGTGCACGGCAGCCAAATGAATGTTTATGATTGGCGATATAACATGGATTTCTTTTCAAAATATTTTAGGGTGTATGCATTTGATATGGTCGGATGTGGTTTTACCGATAAGCCAAACGCAGATTATTCTCCTGCTTTCTTCGCGCGGTTTATTTACAATCTAATGGAACACTACGGCATAAAAAGGGCCTCGTTCATCGCCAGTTCATGGGGTGGCGGTCACGTATATCATTTTGCGCTTCAATATCCGGACAAAGTCAATAAGCTTGTCATGTCTTCTCCCTGCGGGTTGCCGCATAAAATGTCTCTTCTGGACAAGATCCTGGCTACACCTGCCCCTTTGGATGATGGAAGGAATGAGGCGCAGACTGTCAAAAGCGGAAGTCTGCGTTATGGAGAATGTCGGTCACATGCCGCATGAAGAAGCGAGCGATGGATTTAATCGATGCGCTATAGGATTCTTGATCAATGAATGGGAGGGGACAAGAGAGCCTAACGAAGTCTACAAGGTCGCTTTGTAGGATTCAACAGCCGGCCGACGATGATTTGAATGGATCCGGGCCGCGAAGTTTGCCGCTCCGGATGAATCATGTTAGAATAGCCGCGCCATTCTGAGGCTTCGCGGAGAGGTGCTGGAGTGGTCGATCAGGATCGCCTGCTAAGCGATTGTCTCGGTGAACGCCGGGACCGCGGGTTCGAATCCCGCCCTCTCCGCCAATTCAAGAGCCGCCGAACCGGGCCCTGCGAGGACGGCCATGAATATGGAGCTTTTTTTCGAGATCCATTCGGGCCTGCCGCGCGAAGGCCCGGGGGGCGATGCTTCGACGCGGAAAGCCTTTTCCCTGGTTCCCGCCCCGCCGGCGAGCCCCAAGATCCTCGATATCGGCTGCGGCCCGGGCATGCAGACGAGGGAGCTGGCCCGCTTAAGTGGGAGACACGTCATCGGGCTGGACTTCCATCTTCCTTTCCTCCTCCGCTTGAAGGAAAGCGCCGCTGCGGTGGGGCTTTCGAACCGCATCCTGTGCGTCGGGGGCTCCATGACCGACCTGTGCTTTCGTGCCGCGGCCTTTGACCTTATCTGGGCCGAAGGATCGATCTATATCATGGGGTTCGCAAAAGGGCTCGGCACCTGGCGGCGGCATCTGAAACCCGGCGGCCATATCGCTGTGACCGAGATCTCATGGCTGAAACCGGACCCGCCCTCCGAGCTCCGGGAATTCTGGGAAGCCGGATATCCGGCCATCCAGGACATCGCAGGCAATCTTCAAGCGATTCGAGAATGCGGTTTGGAGCCCATCGGGCATTTCGTGCTTCCCGAGAGCGCCTGGTGGGACCATTACTACCGGCCTCTCGAGGAACGGATCGCCCACCTCCGGCGGACGTATGACGCCTGCCCGGAAGCTCTTGAGCTTCTCGACGCGGAAACCCTCGAGATCTCGCTCTATCGCCGGTTTTCCGCCTGGTACGGCTATGTCTTCTATATCATGAAAGATCCGGCTTCCGGATGACCTCGCCCGGCTGCCTTGACATTTCGTATTGCGTCAAATACATTTCGAGCGACAGGAACGAGAAAAGGACCTCTGCATGAACGGAAAGATCGGTTTCGACAACGCCAAGTACCTTGCGGAACAGACCTCGGCCATCCTCGAACGGGTCAAGAGGACCCACGACAAGCTCTACCTCGAGTTCGGGGGAAAGCTCCTCTTCGACTATCACGCGGCCCGTGTCCTGCCGGGCTACGACCCCAATGTCAAGATGAAGCTGCTTCGGGACCTCAAGGGACAGGCGGACATCATCCTCTGCATCTACGCCGGGGACATTGAGCGGCGCAAGGTCCGGGCGGATTTCGGCATCACGTACGACGCCGACGCCCTCAAGCTCATCGACGACCTCAGGGACTGGGGGATCGAGGTCCGGGCCGTCGTCATCACGCGCTTCGAGAATCAGCCCTCCGCCCGGATCTTCAAAAACAAGCTTGAGCGCAGGAACCTCAAGGTCTACACCCATAGGTTCACTAAGGGATATCCGACGGACGTCGAGACGATCGTCAGCGACGAGGGGTACGGTGCCAACGAGTACGTCGAGACGGAGCACCCCCTGGTTATCGTGACCGGGCCGGGGCCGGGCAGCGGGAAGCTCGCCACATGCCTGTCCCAGCTCTATCACGACCACGTGCGCGGCCGCGAATCCGGATACGCCAAGTTCGAGACGTTCCCCATCTGGAACCTGCCCCTTAAACACCCGATCAACATCGCCTACGAGGCGGCCACGGCCGACATCGGGGACTTCAACCTCATCGACCCCTTCCACCTGGAGGCTTACGCCAAGAGCGCCGTCAACTACAACCGGGATGTCGAGGTCTTCCCGGTCCTCGAGAGGATCCTGGAGAAGATCACGGGGATGGCGGCCGTCTATAAGTCGCCCACGGACATGGGATGCAACGCCGCCGGATTCGGGATCATCGACGACGAGGTCTGTCGGGACGCCGCGAAGCAGGAGCTCATCCGACGCTATTTCCGCTACTCCTGCGAATACGTCATAGGATTCGCCGAGCGGGAGACCGTCCAAAGGGCGGAGCTCCTGATGAAAGAGCTCGGGCTCAAGCCGGAGGACCGGTGCGTCGTCGCCCCGGCCCGAGAGGCGGCCCGAGAGGCCGTCGTCAAGGGGAAAGGCAACCGGGGGATCTTCGTCGGTGCGGCCATCGAGCTACGGGACGGGACCATTATTACCGGCAAGAACTCGCCCCTGATGCATGCGGCCTCGAGCCTCATCCTGAACGCTGTGAAGGTGCTGGCCGGCATCCCCGACCAGATCCCGCTCCTTTCATCCTCGGTCATAGGCTCGGTGGCCCGCCTCAAAGAGGACGTCTTGGGCGCGAAGTCCGTCAGTCTCGATCTCTCAGAGGTCCTCATCTGCCTGAGCATCAACGCCCCGACCAACCCGGCCGCCGAGATGGCCCTCGAGAAGCTGAAGGATCTGCAGGGATGCGAGGTCCACATGACGCACATCCCTACGCCGGGCGACGAGGCGGGGATGAAGCGGTTTGGGATCAACCTGACCAGCGACCCCGAGTTCGCGAGCAAAAGCCTTTTTATGGGGTGACATCATGAGCTCTTCCTTCCGGCATTTCTTCGGGACTATTTTTGTTCCGGTCCGGGCGTTTCGGCGCCTGATGGACGACGCCCGCCCGTTCGGGCGGGGATTTAGGACCGTGACCGTTGCGGGAGTCCTGTGCTCCTTCACGGCGGCCGCGCTCGCCGTTACGGGCGCCGTCCCGATGGCCCCCATCTTCCTCCCCCTGCGGACGGAGAATTATTATTTCTGGCAGATGCTCTTCACCTTGCCCATGCTCATCACGGTGTGGATCGTGACGTCGATGATCGTCCACATCCTGGGCGGGGGAAGGAAGAGGGGAGGGTCGTTGAAGAAAACCCTAGGCGTGTTCGGCTTCGCTCAGGCGGCGCCCCTCCTCCTCGTCTGGACCGTCCAGACCGTTATCGCCGTCTTTTACGTCCTGGGGATGGGGCAACAGGAAATGGTCGATATCCTGTCGGCCCCCTCGACCGCCCAGACCGTGTTCCTCGCCGTTTTCGGCGCGGCGCTCGCCTGGTCCTTCCTTCTCGCCTGCCTGGCCGCCTCCGTATCGCAGAAGGTCAAGTGGCCCGCCGCCCTGTTCCTGGGGGTCCTGGCGGAAGCCCTGTCCGTCGGGCCGGTCGTGATCTTCTTGAGGTGAGCCGGCGTCCCCAGGACCCATCGATCCGACTGTTCCGGATAAGCGACACCTGTCTAAAAAAGAGCACAGATCACCGGAACAATGAGCTCGATTGAACTGCATATTATTGGCACAACTATTGCAGTTGACAATAATCAGATCTTGGGGGGGGCAACGATGAGGGCCCTTTATTCAACGAACCTAAGCAAAAATATTTTTTTACTCCTTTCTCTGCTTTCCCTGGCCGGTCCAGCGAACCCAAAGGCCGCTTGCTTTCAGAACAAACAAGAACAGCGAATATTGCGGCATGAAGTCCAAGTTACCCTTAAATTAATCCAGGTTTATGTGACCGATGACCATGGCAAAGCGGTGATGGACTTGGAGAAGTCGGACTTTGCGCTTCTTGACGATGATAAAGCCCAGCCAATAACCGAATTTGAGAGACATGTCATCCCCTCTAACTCGGGAAAGATCGAACCGCAGTTGACGCCTTCATCCCCGGGTTCCGGTACAACAGAGATCATGAACCGGAAGTTTTTCCTTTTCTTTGACTTTGCTTTCACCAACTTGGCGGGCATAGACATGGCCAAGAAGACATCCCTGCATTTTATCAACACTCAGGTTGTTCCGACGGATGAAGTCGGGGTTATTTCTTATTCCTTGACCAAGGGGCTCTTTCTTTATGAATATTTGACCACGGACCGCGAAAAAATCCGTGAAGTCATTAGCCAAATCGGCTCTAAGGAGATCCTTGGAAGAGCCGGACAATTCTTGGAAGATATAAAAGGCATAAAACACGGACCTGGTAATCGAGCTTCTTTTAGAAGAGCCTTAGGGGGTTTTGAAGATTTAGCTGAAATACAAGGCCAATTTGAGAGCATGGATTTTTCTTTGGCGCTTAAGAACTTTGCCAAAGCCCTTCGATATATCCCAGGTTATAAGTACATAATCTTCTTTTCAATGGGATTGCCGCCGGGTGCAGGTGCTCATACCCGGGAATTGATGGCATCAAACAGTCCTGTGTTGGCCGTGAATGTCGCAGGAATAGACTCGGGTTTCAAAGAGCTGGAATTCATAACAGGACATACGCCCGAGTTCATGGACCGAACGCAGCGTCGCGATATTTCCTTACGGGAAATGGCCAGGGTTAGTGGAGGGAAATATTTCGGCGGCACCAATGACTATAAGAAGATCGCGGAAAACATTCAGAGCCTCACGCGCTCCTATTATGTCCTGGGATACAAGATCGATGAAAAATGGGACGGTAGATACCATGGAATAAAAGTCAACGTTCAGCGGCCTGGGTACGATGTCCATTTTCAAAAAGGCTATTTTAATCCCAAACCGTTTGCCAAGTATTCCAGTCTAGAAAAGGAACTCCATCTTATCGACCTGGCTTTGGCCGAAAGGCCTTATTTAGGAGATCCGGTCCGATTTCCGTTGAAAGCCCTATCCAGTCCGATGAAACGGAGGTCGAACGTAACTCTCATTGCTGAAATCCCCGTTGAAATCACCCAGGAAGTCTCTAAAGAGAAGCTGGAGATATTCACGCTTGTCTTTGATGAAAAGCAAAATATCGTTTCGCAGCAGAGAACCGAAGTAGAGCCATCAAGCCTCCTCCAGGACAAGATTTACTTTTATTCGGTCTTCAGCCTGCCCCCAGGCGCGTATGAAGGCCGTGTCGTCATGAGGAATCGTAAGTCAGGAAAAGGAGCTGTCGCTTCGTCCTCGATAATCGTTCTCAAGAGGTTTGAGGAAGGCCTTAAGTTGTATTCCCCCCTCGTACTTGTCCCCGGGGGAAAAGGCGCCTATCTGAACGGTTCTCCCACTGAGAAAGGCCGGGACAAGCCATACACTCTTCCAGACTTTTACTCTTTTAACTCGGGAGAATACAAACCTCTGGTGCACGCATTAAGCCAGGATACCAACCGTCTTCTGATCCTGCTCCCATCTTCAATAATTGGTTTCAATAAACCCAATATGAGTCTTTCCGTCTATCTGGTCGATCTCTCCTCGGGAGAACGGAGAGTGCTTCCTCTGTCGGTTCTTAGCCAACAGCAAGAAGGCGAGGACGTCATCGTATATTCTTTGGAATTACGAACCGAGAACCTGACGCCGGGAAAATATTCTCTCTACTTTTTTGCCGATGACATCGTAACGCGCCGGCCTTTCACTTATATCGCCTGCCCGCTTGAGATAAAATGATTGAGATTCGAATCGTATCCCTGCTAAGATGACGGATCGACCATGGACATTATGATAAGGCCCGCCCGGATCGCCGATTACGATGACGTCATGTCCCTCTGGGAAGGGGCGGGCCTTCCCCTCAAACCCTCGGGCCGGGACGCCCGCGGTCGTATCGAAGCCCAGCTCGTCGAGCCCAATGTCATTTTCCTTGTCGCCGAGGCGGGGGGCGCCATCGCCGGGACCGTCGTCGCCACGCACGACGGCCGGAAGGGCTGGATCAATCGGCTCGCCGTGCGCGAGAACATGCGCGGGCGGGGGCTTGGGAAGCGGCTGGTCCGGGAGGCGGAGAGCCGGCTGGAGGCCTCAGGGATGGACGTCCTGGCCTGCCTCATCGAGGAGGGAAATGAGGCTTCCATGGAGTTCTTCTCGCATCTCGGCTACGAGCGAAAGCCCGATATCCATTATTTCGTGAAGAAGAGGACTCCGAATTCCTGACCGGGCGCGCTGGGCTTGAATCCCCGGCGAAAATACTATAAAATTAGTAGTCAATGATCGCTGGAGCGTGATCGATGACGAAGCAAGATTTCAGGAAAGGCGTTTTCTGGGTCGGGTCCGTCGATTGGGACCGGAGGCTTTTCGATTCCCTGATCCCATTGCCGGACGGGACAAGCTACAACGCCTATATCGTCCACGGGAGTGAAGCCACGGTCCTGCTCGATGCGGTCGACCCAGCGAAGCTCGGCGAACTCGAGGGTCATCTTGCCGACGTCGGGAAGATCGATTACCTCGTAGCCCATCATGCCGAACAGGACCATTCCGGCGGGATTCCCTACGTCCTGGGAAAGTACCCGGACGCCAAGGTCGTTTGCACGCCGCTGGCGAAGGGGATGCTCATCGACCACTTGGGAATTACGGAGGACCGGTTCCGGACCGTCGTGGACGGAGAGAGGCTCTCGCTGGGCGACAGGACGCTCCGATTCATCCACGCGCCCTGGGTCCACTGGCCGGAGACGATGGTGACCTACCTCGAGGAGGAGAGGGTTCTGTTCAGTTGCGACTGGTTCGGCTCCCACCTCGCGACCTCGGAACTGTTCGTCGGCGATGAATCCCGTGTTTACGAGCCTGCGAAAAGATATTTCGCCGAGATCATGCTGCCCTTCCGGGCGATCATCCGGAAGAACCTGGACAAGATCAAGGACCTCCCGATCGACATCATTGCGCCGAGCCACGGGCCGCTCTATCCGCGGCCGGAATTCATCATATCGGCCTACAAGGAATGGGCCTCGGATATGCCGAAGAACGTTGTGGTCATCCCCTATGTCTCCATGCACGGGTCCACGGCCCTCATGGTCGAACATCTGACCGCGGCGCTCGTCCGGAAGGGGATAACCGTCGTGCCGTTCAACCTGCCCGTGACGGACATCGGGAAGCTGGCCATGAGCCTCGTCGACGCGGCGACCATCGTTGTCGGATGCCCGGCCGTCCACGTCGGGCCCCACCCGGCCGCGGTCAACGCGGTCTTCCTGGCCAACGCGTTGAGACCGAAAGCCCGTTTCGCCTCGGTCATCGGTTCCTATGGCTGGGCGAACAAGATCGTCGAGACGATCGCAGGCCTCATCCCGAACCTCAAGGTCGAGGTGCTGGCACCTGTCCTGGCCAAGGGGTTACCCGAAGCCGCCGAATTCAAAGCCCTGGACGCCCTGGCCGATAAGATCGCCGAGAAGCACCAAAGCCTCGGGCTCCGGTAAGCGTCCGGCCGCTGTCCGCGCGGCAAAATCGGGGACACAATACCAAATTCCGTATTCTGGGAATTCCCTCTGGCAATGATGAAAAAATATTTAAATCGGAAATTGGCATTGTGTCCCCAAAATGCGGGCGGTGCCGGAGGGGAAAGGGTAACGGCGCATGTCTTTCGGGGCGACCCAGCGCAGGCGTTTCGGGTCGGCCTTTGGCTCGCCGACAATATCGCAGGCGAACGCGTGTAACGTGACCCGATATTCCGTATAGGCGTGCCGGACGGTGACCAGGGGACGCACCTCCCGGACCTCGACCCCGAGCTCCTCGCGGACCTCTCGGGCCAAGGCTTCTTCCAGAGTTTCTCCCGGCGCTCTCTTCCCGCCGGGGAATTCCCACAAGCCGGCGAGGAGCCCCGATGAGGGCCTTTTCTGGATGAGGTATTTTCCGTTCCTTTCGATGACGGCGACGACGGCCTCGATCTTCCGACTGCAGCGCTTCGACGCGGTGGGAATGATCTCTTGCTCTCCGGCCTCATAAGCCTTGCAGAAAGCGGAGACGGGACAGATGAGACACTGCGGAGACTTCGGCTTGCAGACGAGCGCGCCCAGTTCCATCATGGCCTGATTGAAGGCCCCGGGCTTGTTGGGAGGGAAAACGGCGAGGACATACGCCATGATCGCGGCGTCCTTGTCCGAACCGGATTTACCGCGAATGAGGGCCAGTCTCATGACGACCCGGCGGACGTTGGCGTCGATGACGGGTAGGGGCTCGCCGAACGCCAGGCTAAGCACGGCGGCCGTGGTATACGGGCCGAAACCGGGAAGCTTGCGAACCTTCTCCCGGTTGCGCGGGAGGCGGCCTTCAAATTCCGCGACGACAATCTTCGCTGCCGCTTGGAGGTTCCTGGCCCGCGCGTAGTATCCGAGCCCCTGCCACGCTTTGAGGACCGTTTGAGAACGTGCTCGGGCGAGGTAACGGACGTCAGGAAAAGCCTTGAGCCACCGCTCGTAATAGGGGATGACGGCGTTGACCGTGGTTTGCTGGAGCATGATCTCCGAGATCCAGATCGCATAGGGATCGGTCGTTCGCCGCCACGGCAGGTCCCTCCGATATCTTGCGTACCAACGAAGGAGATCCCTGGCGAAGGCTGAGGTCCGGATGCTTTTGGAACCCGTATCGCCCCGTTTATCGGGCGTTGCGTGGATGTCGTTTTGTTGCTTAGCCCCGCCGGCCGGCCCGCCCGACCCGAAAAAAACCGGCTTTTGCAGGGAAGCCGGCGAACGATGCGCCTCTTCCGCCTTTCGCAATATCCTAGGGCGCTTTCTTTGCGTCGCCCGGCTTCGTTTCCGGCACGGCTATCCAATCCTTGACGGCCTGGGGGAGGTCCTGAAGGAACGAAGCGTCCACGCGGAAGAGATAGGGGAACGCGGCGTTCTTGACGACGACCTGCTTCTTATCCTTATCCTCAAGCCCCACGAGAACGATCGATTCCCGGACCTTGCCCTCATAGTCTTTAGTCCGGATCCTCACTTCGGCCTGCGGCTTGTCCAGTCCGTAATCGGCAAGGCTCTTGGGGGCGTCGATGAACCCGGCAGCCTCGAGGCCTCCGATCTTCCGTATGAACATCTCGATCTTCGAGCCGTCGGCTTCGGTCTTGCTTTCGGATTCCAGGAGCCATTTATCGGCTTCCCCGGCCTTTTCCTTAACTGCCGCCAAGGCGAGCCCTCCGGCGGCCAAGGAAACCCTGTCCGCCTCCCAGCTGTCGAAGACCGCGACCTTCTTTTCCCGGTATTCATCGGGCTTTTTATCCAGTTCGGCGAGGATGGCGCTCTCGACGAGGACGATCTGGTCGGTGAGCGAACTTACAGCGGAGATCCTGTCTCCGTCCTTGTGGAGCGCTATCGTGGCCTCCCTGTTCGCGGTCGGCATGGAGAGGACGACCGCGTATTCGGGCTTGTCCAGGCCACTCTTGCGGACGTCCTCGTCCGTCCTCTTCTCGGATACGAATTCCTTGGCCCTGAGGCCCGCGAGCGAATCGATCAGGGTTTCGACGCGGCCCTTTTCGGCCAGCGCCGCGATCGGGGACTCGAGGACCCAGTCGCCATCCTTCTTTGAAGCCTCCCAGGATACGATGCCGGTCCGGACCTTGACGGCCGATACACTTGCCTTCTCGAACGCGAAGACGTCCTTGCGCCTGAAGTCGAAGAGCTTCTTATCGAGGGTCGTCTTGAGAGGGCTCGCGATGAGGACGACCCTCGGATCGTCGTCGCGCTTGGCGAACAGCGTTTTGTCGATGGGGTTCTCCATGCCGACGAGGATGCGAACGGGCTTGTCCTTGCCTTTGACCCAGAGCGAAAGCTCCTTGTCCGGGATCCCGTAGGCCGAGACGTCGGCCGCCGCGGTCTCGACGACGCGTTCGATTCTCAAGCCCGAAAAGCCGTCGGCCAGGCTGCCGACCTCGGTCGCGTCGGCCCCGGTCAGAAGCGGCTCGGTGATCTTCCATTCGCCCTTGTCGTCCCGCTCGAACGTGAGGACGTCGTCCCCGGCTTTGAGCGTCATTTTCGCGAGGTCGGAGGAGGCCAGGTCCACGAGCATGCCCTCCTTCTCCTTTCCCGCCGCCCGCTTCTTGCCGTGCGCGTTGAAGAAAAGGATGGCTGCCAGGAGGACCAGAAACACCCCGAGCAGGGCAAGCGTCCTCCCTAACTTCACAGCGCCCTCCTTCTCAGCCAGACCGCGACCCCCAATACGAGGATGGCCAGCGGCAGGAGGAGGACCGAGACGAAGAACAGGAGCCTGCCCTGGGCCGGGTTCAGCTGGATCGTCCGGGGGGCCGAGGTCCTGGGCTGGATGGAGATGAGGTCAGCTTCCTCGGTCAGCCAGTTGACCGTGTTGAGGAAGAAGTTCGCGTTCCCTGAAAGGCCCAAGTACCTGTTGGCGGCGAAGTCCGAGTCGCCGATCACGGCCAGCCGGGCCTCGGGCGTTTCGGCCTTGGCCCCAGCGGCGTCCTTGTCCGCCTCCGCCGTCTCCGCGCTCTTCTCTTCGGCCTTCGCCTTCAGCGTTGCGACCAGGGCCAGCGAGATCGGTCCGGGTCCATCAACGTCCTTGTCGAACTTGGTCTGCTTCTGGTCGAGCTGGCGCTCTGACCAGGAATTGGGACTCGTTTTGGCGATGACGGTCAGGGTTGTGCCCTCGGGCTTCGTCTCCGAGGCTTCCACGGACCTGGCGTAGGGGAAGAACGTCGCGTATCGGAAGCCCTTGGTGATCTCATGGGACTCGTATTCGCTGACCACCGGCATGAAATAGTCCCCGCCGAGGAGGCGGGAGACCGTGTCCACGATGAGGTCGTCCCGGAGCCTGACGCCGTAACTTGCGAGGAGCGGGGAGAGGCCCGGATCGGTCTCCGGATCGATCATGAAGAGGACGCGACCGCCCCGGTCGATATATTTCCCGATCGTTTCGATCTCGTTCGGGAGGAGGGCCTTCTTCGGGCCGGGGACGACGAGCAGGGCGCAATCCGCCGGGAATCCTTCGGAGAGGGCGAGGGCCTGTTTCTTAACCTCGTAGCCAAGCTTCTCGAGGTCGCCCTTGACGGAGGAATAGCCGCCGTCGCCGCTTTCTTCGATGGAGGCCTCGCCGTGGCCCTCGAGGAAGCAGATGACCTTCTTCTTCTCCCGGGTGAGCTTGATGATGGCGTTGGTCACGTCCTCCTCGGACGAGGTCGTGATGCGGCCGTCCTTGTCCCCCGACTCGAAGACGGTCGTGCCGTCCTGGGTGACCTCGTAGCGCTTGACCAGACCGGGGTTCTTGTCGGGGTCGATGAACTCGAACTTTATCCTCGGCGATTCGTAGGCGTAGATCTTCAGCAGGTTCTCGAGCGCCCCCCGGCTGTAATTTCCATTCCGGAAGAAAGCCTTGAGGGAAATGTCTTTCTTGAGGGCCTTGAGAACCTTGACCGACTGGTCCGACAGAGAATGGAGCTTGGCCGCGGTGAAGTCCGCCCGGACGTGGTTCTTCGACAGGAAATAGTTGACGAGGACGAGGATGCCCAGGACGAGGACGACGACGAGGAGCATGTTCCCCGAGTACAGGAAGGACTTCCGCGTGAATCCTTTTTTCAGCGAGGATAAGTTGAGGGCGACGTAAACGGCGATGGCGGCGAGCCCAAGGCCGGCGAGGACGAGGGGAGCGGCCTTCCGGTAGGGCCAGATGCGCCAGGCGGCCAGGCCTGCGAAAAGAAGAGCTAAACCGACGGTATTGAGACGGGTCTTGAGCCTGTTCATCGTATTACCTCCACCGCCTGGACTGGATCACCGCATGCGTCAAGAAGAGCCCGAAGAACGAGAAGCTCAAGTAATAGACGAGGTCCGCGGTATCCAGGATGCCACGGGTCATGCCGTCGAAATGCTGGAAGAAGGACAGATAGTTTAGGATCGCCTTCCACATCCCTCCGGCCGATGAGGCCGCCCAGCTCAGGATCCAGAATAGGAGCAGGGTGCCGAAGGTCAGGATAGCCGCAACGATCTGGTTCTCGGTGAGAGACGAGAAGAAGATGCCGATGGAGATGAAGGCCGCCCCCATCAGGAACAGCCCCAGGTAGCCGACGAGCAAGGACGCTATCTCCGGGTTCCCGTAGGCGAACGCGAAGAGCGACAGAAAGCCGGTCAGCAGGAGCATGACGGCGAGGATGACGAGCGAGGCCAGGTATTTGCCGAGGATGATCTGGCTCACGGAGACCGGGGAGGTGAAGAGGAGCTCCTCGGTTCCGATCCTCTTCTCCTCGGCGAAGAGGCGCATCGTCAGGAGAGGGAGCATCAGGAGCAGGATGATGGAAATGTTGTGGAACAGGGGGGAGTAGACCATCTGGTTAATGTTGACCTGCTGGGCGTAGTAAGGGTTCTGGGCCATCTGCATGGACTGGGAATTGAACCATGAGACGAGGCTGTAGAAGAAGAACCCGACGAGGAGCATGAACACCGCGATGACGGTATAGGCGATGGGGGAAGAGAAGTACGCCTTCAACTCTTTCTTGGTGATGGACCGGACGTTCTTCATGAGTTGAGCCCTCCCGAGACGATCTTGAGGTAGAGGTCCTCGATGTCCATGGCCAGGGACCTCATCTCCCGGAGCCCCAGCCCCTTGTCGACGACGAGGCGGGCGACATCGTCGCGGCAGTCGCGGCCTCGTTCCCACTCGACCCGGACGCCACCATCGCCGGCGACAGCCAAAGCGACTCCGGGCAGGGTCCGGATGAGCGCAGCCGCTTCCTCGCCGCCGTCCCGGAGGCGGAGAAAAACGCCGTCCAGGCGGCTGTAGGAGGCCGTCAGGTCCTCGAGGGATCCCGAGGCCATGAGCCGGCCCTCGTTGATGATGACCACCCCGTCGCAGGTCTGGGTGACCTCGGCGAGGATGTGCGTCGAGAGCATGATCGTGTGCTCGCCGCGGAGTGACTTGATGAGCTCCCGGATCTCGACGATCTGGGCCGGATCGAGCCCGACCGTGGGCTCGTCGAGGATGAGGACCTTGGGGTTATGGATGAGGGCCTGGGCGATCCCTACCCGCTGTTTGAAGCCCCGCGATATGTTCTTGATGAGCCGCGACCGGACGGAACCCAGACCCGTCGCGTCGATGGCCCGGGCCACGGCCTCCTTTTTCCGGGCCGCTGGGACGCCCTTGATCTCGGCCACGAAGCCGAGGTAGGATGAGACCGTCATTTCGGGGTAGAGGGGAAGGGTTTCCGGCAGGTAGCCGATGGCCCTTTTGATCTCGTTCGGCCGCTCGAAGACGTCGTAGCCTGCGATGAAGGCCTTCCCGTCCGTGGCGGGAATATAGCCGGTCAGGATCCTCATGGTCGTCGTCTTGCCGGAGGCGTTCGGGCCGAGGAGGCCCCAGATGCGTCCCTCCTCGACCTTGAAACTGATGCCCTTGACGGCCGAAAAGTCCCCGTATTTTTTAACGAGATCCGCGACTTCGATCATAGCGCCTCCATTATAATTGATAACTCCGGTCCCGCCCGCGGCGTTTCAAGGTTCGTCCCGGGCGGGAAGACCGTTCACATCCTCTCGGGTAGCGGAATGCCCATGAGAGAGAGGGCTTTCTCCAGCGTATTCCGGGTTATGGACAGGGTCAGGGCCCTGATCGCCCTGAGGTCGTGGTCCTCCTCGGCCAGGACGGGGTAGTGATGGTAATAAGTGTTGATCCTCTGGCAGAGGTTGAAGGTGAACTTGGCCAGATGAGAGGATTCGAGCAGGGTAGCTGTACGCAGAACCTCCTCCTCGAACCCCGCGGCATAAAGGACAAGGTCCCAGAGATCGGCGGCCTCCCGCTTCCCGAGGAGCTCGAGCGGCGCCTCCCGGGATGCGGCGTACGCCCGGACCGCGGCCTCGGTCGTCCCCGTCCGCTCCTCGAGCTTCCGGAAGATGCTCCGGAGGCGGACACAGGTATATTGGAGGTATGGCCCCGTCTCCCCTTCGAAGCTCAGGGCCTCCTCGAAATCGAAGACGATGAGGGAGTTCTTCGCGAACTTGAGCATGAAATAGCGAAGGGCCCCGGAGGCGATATCGCGGGAGATGGCCTTTTTCACATCCCCGTCGAGCCCGGCGTTCCGCTTTTCGACCTCGGCCAGGGCCTTCTCCTCGAGCCTGTCGAGGAGGTCGTCGGCCTTGACCCCGAGGCCCTTCCGGCCGGAGACCTCGAGGAACGCCCGGCCTTTTTCCCCTTCGGTGGCCTTGTAGCCGAGCTCCTCGAGGCTCTTGGGGGACAGGGCCACCATCTCATAGGAGAAGTGGACGGACTTCGCGGCTTGGGCGTCGAACTTGAGAGCCCTGAGCCCTTGGGCGACGATCTTCTGGAGGTAGGCCTGGCGCGTGTCGATGACATTGAAGACCTTCGTCCCCCCGCCGAAATGGGGCGAGCCAAGCCGGGGCTCGGCCGTCGAGATCCAAAGGGTCTTGCCGCCTTCCTCGAGGAAGGGCTCGTAATAGAAATCCTTCTCGAGGAGCCCGAATTTCCAGAGTTGATAGGCGATATCCTTCCCGACGTAGGTTACGGTCCCGTCGGAGCGGACGATGATCTTTTCCCGATCCTCGTCCTCTTCGAGCTTCATGACCCAACAGCCCTTGTTGACGCCTTCGTCCGAGAGCTGGATGGCCTCCCTCTCCTTGAGGAGGGCGAAGGCCCGGTCCCAGAATTTCATGTGGAGGATGCTGCTCTCGCAGGGCAGGACGTCGTATCCGATACCGATGCGGCCCATGGTCGCGAGGTGCGCCCTCACGATCCGCCGGGAGACATAACGGGCCATTCGGGCCGCGGCGTCCTCTCCGTGCTCGATCCCCTTCATGATCTCGGCCTTCCGGGCGCCCGCCTCGGGGTGGCCGGCGAGGTAGGCGGAGACTCCGGCGTAGAGGTCCCAGCAGTAATAATCGAACCGGCCCTCGAGCGCCTCGAGGTCGGGGATGCCCTTCTTCTCGAGCTCCAGGATGCCGTAGACGACGTCGACCACCTGGACGCCTGTGTCGTCGATGTAGTTCTGGACCTCGACAGTCTCGCCTTTGAACCGCAGACAGCGAGCCAGCGTATCGCCCAGAACGGCGTTCCGGAGATGGCCGATGTGTGCGGCCTTGTTGGGGTTGATGTTCGTGTGCTCGATGATGATCTTCGCCTCTTCGGGCAAGAGGACCGCCGGTCCCGCGAACTGGGCCCTTTCCCGGAAGAAGGCTTTTCGGTCGAGGAACAGATTGATGAACCCAGCCCCCGCGATCTCGGCCTTCGTCACGCCTTCCAGCGGCCCGACGAGGTCGAGGACCTCCTGGGCGATCGTCCGGGGATTGGCTTTGGCTTTCTTCGCCAGCTGGAGCGGAAAGGCCAGAGCGAGGTCTCCCATCGCCTGGTTCGGCGTCGGCGCGAGTTCGATGTCGGAAAGCGCGAGCGGGAATTGCTCCCGCACCCTTTCGAAGATGTCCCTTTTGAGCCTGATTTTGAGTTCGATCATTTTCGGCCCCCTATTATAACAAATGCGCGCCGTGGAACAAGGTCCCCGTTCGCCGACACTACTCCGCCTTTCATGGCGGGGACGCGAAGCGCGAAGCGAGGCTCAGGGTTAGCCCCGAACAAGCCCCGGTCCGGGCCTTGCCCGGACCGGGGCTGGGAAGCCCGGCCCCTGTCCCGGCCTTGCCGGGACCGGGAAGTCGAGGAGTTGACACCCCCGGCGGCACGATCTAGAATCCCGCTTGAGACCAAAGGGAGGGTCGTACGATGAAACAATTGTCCCGAAAAGAATTCCTGAAGATGTGCCCGCTCGTGGCGTTCTCGGCTTTCCATCTGCCCGCTTGGCTCCGGGGGGAGGGACCCGTTCAAACCACCCCCCCCGAAGGGGAGAAAATGATCGCCTGCTGCGGCCTTGTTTGTTCGGACTGCCCGACGTTCATCGCGACGCAGAAGAACGACGACAAGATGCGCGAGGAGACCGCAAAAAAGTGGTCCGAGATGTTCCATTCGGACATCAAGCCCGCCGACATCAACTGCGACGGCTGCCCCTCGAGTTCGACGAAGCTGTTCAATTACTGCGGCCAGTGCGAGATCAGGAAATGCGCTCAGGAAAAGGGCGTGAAGAATTGCGCCTATTGCGGAGATTATCCCTGCGAAAAACTAGCCGCTTTCCTAAAGAACGCCCCCGAGGCCAAGGTAGTCCTGGACGACATCAGAAAGAAGAAGGGCTGACCGGATCGTCGTTGGCCGCAGGCCTAAAGATATCCCAAGGTCCTCAGGCTCTCGATCTCCGCGGGAGTCAGTTTCTTAAGGTCGATAGCCTTCGACGGGCCCGTATCCCGCGCGGTGCGTTTCATCCAGTCGAGGAGCCGCGCTCTCATATAGAGCTTGACGGCCTCCGTACTGGAATCCGCTTCGTTCAACGGGTCAAGGTCCAGGTCGTACAGGTGTTCGCGCCCGGTATTCAGGCTTAAGATGTAGTACCACCGGTCCCATCGGGCGGCGAACTGGGCGACCTCGGAGATCGACTGAGAGACGGCGAAGGTGTCATCCTTGTCGCCGTGCCGGACGGCCTCGAGGAGGCTCGTGCCGGGGAGGTCTCCTGATTCACCGAACAGAGCCATGACAGTGGGGAAGAGGTCGATCCCCTGGACGAGCTTCCGGACCCTTCCCTTGAGGCCCAGGGAGGAGGGGAACTTGACCAGGAAGGGGATGCGCGTGGTCTCTTCGAAGACGTTCCGGCCGTGGCCCCAAGCCTCGTGTTCGTTCATCGCTTCCCCGTGGTCCGAAAGGACGATGATCAGCGCGTCCTCGTAGAGGCCGGCCTTTTTCACCTGTTCGAGCGCCCTGCCGATCTCCGAATCCACGTACGCGATGGTCGCGTCGTAGTCGTCCAGGACCTCCGCGACCTCCGCCCGGGTGAACTTGTTCTTCGGGGACGTCGGGTATTCGAGCCTAGCCATTGGGCGTTCGCGCCCGTCCCGTTCCTGCCGCTCTTGCGGCGGGGCGAATATGTTCCGGAAGGGCGAGGGAGCGACGATGGGCAGGTGGGGTTCGATGAAATGGACATAGGCAAAGGCCGGCCCGGGGCCTTGGAGCCAGACTCCGAACCGATCGAGGTCGATCTTTCTCTCCCGGGTCTTGTCGGCGGGCCCCGAATATTGGAAATACTCATCGAAGCCCTTGGTGAACCCGAACTTTGGAGAGACGATGACCGTCGAGGTGAACAAGGAGGTCCGATAGCCTTTGGACTTCAGGTATTCCGGGACCGTCGGCGAAGAGCTTTCCGTAAGGGCGGAAAGATCGCCGGCGCCGTACTTCTCGGGATATTGGCCGGATAGAAACGAGAGGACGCTGGACCTCGTGTAGACGGCGTTCGCGTAGGCGTTTTCGAAGACCACGGCGTCCCGGGCGAAACGTTCGAGGTTCGGGGACGTGGGCCGGGCGTAGCCGTAGACGCTCAGGTGCTTGGCCTGACATCCGTCCGCGAGCAGGATGATGATGGGCGGGTCCTTTGCCACGAGGCGCCGAAGGACCGGGGCCGGCGGTTCTTCCGCACCCTTGAAATCGTAGAGGACGATGTCGAAGCTCCCTGAGTCCGCGGTGACGGTCAGGATGCCGGGACGCGCGAGCTCAACTTCCTGGCGGATTTTCCTTGAAAAAAGGCCGGCGTGAAAGGCCTTCGTCCGTGTTTCGAGCCGGCCGGCGGAACCCTCTTGGATCCGCGCCGTGAGCTTTCCCGACCCGCGCCATTCGATACGGCCGCGCCCGGCGGTCAGGAAGAGCGTCACCGAATCCCCTTTGCGGAGGTGTCTCGACGCCGCGGGAGCTGAACGGCCGACCGAAACGTGGCTGACGCGAATGCGGCTTTTCTCTCCGAGGCGGAATTCCAGGAAGTTCATACCCGCGCGGAGCGGGGCTTTGAACGAGGCCTGCCGCGAAGCGGGCGCCGGTTCGAGGGCGATTGGCCGATGGAATCGATTGTTCACGATGAGCTCGGCGGGCCCTCCGTCGAGAATGTACGTGACGCGGAGGATCGACTCGGCGACGTTCCGGACCCAGAGGACGAGCCGGGGGACTCTGGATTCTGACTCGAGGAACCCGCCCTTGACGGCCCAGCCATTCCAGGCGTTCCGGGAAGCCCTGGCAGGCGCGCTGAACGCCTGATCTTGGTCCCAGACCCATGTCGCCGGGAGGTCGGCGGGAGAATCTTTCCGGCCGCAGGCGGATAATGTTGCCAGGACAAGAAACGTAACGGCGACGAGCGTACTTGACTTCGCGTTCATGGTATCCATGCTCCTACGATTTTATCACAATTGGCGCGGGAGCCGGAAGAGTGCCCGCGCGGACTTGCGAAGGGCGGCGAAATGTGGTACTAGATGATTTCATCATTCTTAAAAGGACGCCTTCATGAAAAAGACCCGATTGTACGGATTCCATAAGAAATGGAACGCCCGGATGATCGAGTTCTTCGGGTGGGAGATGCCCGTCGAATACAAGGGGATCATCGATGAACATTTGGCGGTCCGGACGAGGGCAGGGCTATTTGACGTCAGCCACATGGGCGAGGTCATCGTCCGCGGCAGGGACGCCCTGGCCTTCGTCCAGCACCTAACGCCCAACGACGCGGGGCGGCTCGCTCCGGGCCAGGTCCAGTATACGGCCTTGACGACTCCAGAGGGGACTTTCGTCGACGACATGCTGGTCTACGGCATCGGGCCCGAGGAGTATTTCCTGGTCGTCAACGCCTCGAATGCCGACAAGGACTATGCCTGGATCGTCGATCACGTCAAGGGCTTCTCCGTGACGACCGAGAATCGGAGCGACGCCTACTCCCAGCTTGCCCTCCAGGGGCCCGAGGCCGTATCCACCCTCCAGAAGCTCACCGACCTCGACCTCGCCGGCATGAAATCCTATCACTTCGCGTTCGGCAAGGTGTCCGGGATCGACGCGCTCGTTTCCCGGACCGGATACACAGGGGAGGACGGGTTCGAGATCTATACCTTCGACCCTAACCCGGGCGTCATCTGGGAGGCCATCCTCGAGCGCGGCAAGGACGCCGGCGTCCAACCCATCGGGCTCGGCGCCCGGGACACCTTGCGGCTCGAGGCCAAGCTCATGCTCTACGGCAACGACATCAGTGATAAGACCACGGTCCTAGAGGCCGACCTGAAGTGGATATGCAAGTTCCAAAAGGGGGATTTCCTGGGCAAGACGGTCCTTGAGAAACAATTCGCCGAGGGTGTCCGGCGGAGGATCGCCGGCTTCGAGATCACGGACCGGGGCATCGCCCGGCCGCACTACCCGGTCTTCGTCGGCGGGACGAAAGTCTCCGAGGTCTGCTCGGGGACGTTCGCCCCGTTCCTGAAGAAGTCGATCGGCCTGGCCTATCTTCCGGTCGAGCACACCGTGGTGGGGACCGAGATCGGGATCGGCATCCGGGACAAGGTGGTCCAGGCGAGGGTCGTTCCGACGCCGTTCTACAAGAGAGAGAAGAAGTAAGCAGGAGGTCGATATGTATCCGAACGAATTCCGCTACACCAAGGAACATGAATGGGTCAAGGTCGAAGGCGGCGAGGCCGTCGTCGGCATCACCGATTTTGCTCAGAAACAGTTGGGCGACATCATCTTTATCGAGCTCCCCGAGGTCGGCCGGACGCTCGGTGCCCACGAATCCATCGGCACCATCGAGTCGGTGAAATCCGTCTCCGACGTCTTTGCCCCGGTCGCGGGGGAAGTCGTCGCCGTCAACGGCGAGCTCGGCCAGGCCGCCGACCTCGTCAACAAGGACCCCCACGGAAAGGGGTGGATCGTCCGGCTCCGCCTCGCGGACAAGGCCGCTGCCGAGGCCCTGATGACCGTGTCCGATTATGAGAAATACCTGGAGGGACTCGAAGCCTGAGCGCCACGCTCCCTTCGGGCACCAGCGAGAGGATTTTCATGAGCTATGTTTCTTTGAGCGACAAGGACCGCCGGGAGATGCTCGAACGGATCGGCGTCGCCTCGACGGACGATCTGTTCTGCTGTATCCCCGAGGGCGTCCGCCTCAAGGGGAAGCTCGCGCTTCCCGACGCGATGCCCGAATCGGCGCTCGTCCGGCACATGGAGGCGATCGCCGGGGAGAACAGCTACCCGAAGTACCTGTCCTTCCTCGGCGGCGGGGCGTACGACCATTTCATCCCGTCCGTCGTGGACAGCCTCAGCGCCCGGGGCGAGTTCGTCACCCCGTACACGCCTTACCAGCCCGAAGTGAGCCAGGGAACCCTTCAGGGCATCTTCGAGTATCAGACTCTGATCTGCCAGCTGACCGGCATGGACATCGCCAACGCGTCCCTCTACGACGGGGCCACGGGGGCGGCCGAGGCCGTCCTCATGGCGCACCGGCTGAAGAACAAGCCCAAGGTGCTCATCGCGGCGACGCTCCACCCCCAGTACAAGAGCGTCGTCAGGACCTACATCAAGAACCTCGGCATCCGGGCCGAAGAGGTCCCGTACGACGCGAGCGGCGCCCTCGACAACGCCGCCCTGTCGCGGATGTTCGATGCGGAGACCTCGGCGCTCATCCT